>JBLFWN010000026.1:0-65427 GCA_047611405.1 Planctomycetota bacterium
TGTCGCGCATAAATGGGTGCTGCGTGTGACGATATGCGAAGCACTGGGATTGCCACTCGATCGATGCGCGACAGTCGATGTGCCAACCAGCGGCTTAGTCGCTGTGGACTGGCCCAAGGAACGCGTCCAAGGTGCCCACTTGCCGGAACTCTGCGGACTCGGCCTGCGTTGTTTGCCCGCCGAATAGAGCACGCATTCCGCAGTTTCGTGAGATTGAGCCCACGCCAACCGGCGCATGGCGAGGCGGGCTACGCGGGCCCTGCGGGCCCGCATATGTGAGACCTTCTCGCCCGCATTCCGTTGCGTGAAACACCCCTATCTGGCGTGATCGAAAACGCCCTGGTGGGGGAGTTAGTTGTTCGAGAAGCCTTTGGGGTCTTTGGGTCCCCCGCCAGGTGGACTGCCGCCTGGCGCTGCCCCACCGAAGCCCCCCATTGGACTGCCTCCCGGCGACGGGCCGCCCGGCATGCCTGGCATCCCCATGCTGAATTCCATCATGCGCCTCATGTCGATCAGACCCTCGCCGAATTGGTACGAGAACCAGATGAAATAGCAGTCCACGTTGTCGACCGGATCGTCGACCTCGAATGCAGCCTTGCAAGTCAGGTCGCACACGCGCTCCTTGTTCATGAAGCAATACTTTGCAGCCATCGTCTCGCTCAGCTCTCGGTAGTTGGAATACTGCCAGTAGACCGCCGGCGCTTGCCGGCGGCGGATCTGCGGTTGATTACGGTTGACCAGCTGCCATCGATGACGAGCTCGTCGCGCTCATTCAAGACCTCGGTCCGAAACTGAATACCACCGCGACGGGCGCCCGGCTTTGGATCGATCTCGGTCACCGTCAATCGCATGCGGATCGTGTCGCCCGGTTTGACCGGTCGTGTGAAGTCGATCGTCATGCCTTTTAGCGCGCTGATCGTTCCGTGAAAGATACCCATCTGATTCGCCAGACCGCTGGCGATGGATTGCACGAGAAGCCCATGTGCCACGCGGCCGCGGAAGGGCGTTCCAATGGCATGCACCTCGTCGGTGTGCAACGGATTGAAATCTCCGGACAGACCTGCGAAGTTGACGATGTCTGTCTCAGTCACGGTCCGGCGCGCGGACAGATAGACCTGACCCGGCACGAACTCCTCGAACCAACGTCCGCCAGGCTCGCTCGTGATATCAGGACCGGAATCGGCATCCGGAGACGAGGGATCGCTCATGGGCACACGGTAGCGAATCCAAAGGCGGGATCGAGGGGCGCTGGCGCGCAATCGGCCCTGGCGCCCCCTCTAGATATACCGAGTGCAACATAACATACATTATCCGACATAAGAGGTGGCGTGGGATGATCAGCCGCGGAGCCGCTAGAGACCAGTCCCCAGCCAGGTTGACGCCTGACTTGGGTTTTCCACTGAAGCTGCCGATGAAGTGATCTCCACCAGGAATCCCTCTTCGATATCCATGCTGCGCACACTCACAGCCATCTCGTTGTCGCTCTGCTTCACTGCATGCGTCATCACGCCAGGCCCCTCAGCTAGTACAGGGGTCGAGCCCGGAAGCTCGAAAGTCAGCAAACGTAACGATCCGCTCGGCGGTTTCGTTCCGGACTTGCCCATCTCCGAGTCACCCTTCGATCAGGTCCACGTCAGTTGGAAGCAACGCTTGGATCAGCCGTATGTCTTTATGGAGCGCCGCGGCGACTACACCGAAACAGGAGCCTTCATCGCCACGGTTCACCGCGAGATGATCGCCCAGGGCCTCGAGCCTGATGGTCCGCCCTTTGCGCTCTACTTTGACGACCCCGGCAAGGTCGAGACCAGCCAGTTGCGCTCGCGCATCTGCATGCCGGTCGCCGGTCAGCGTTCACCTGCGGAACCTTTGGGCTATGACGTGCTGCCAAGTGTGACCGTTGTCTATGCCTTCGTGAGCGGTCCCTATCCGGATGTCGCGCGTTCCTACCCGGGCCTCTACGCCTTCATGGACCGCATGGATTGGACCGAGAACGGCCCGCTGCGCGAGACCTATCTGGTTCCGCCCAGTGCCGTCGACGACTTCTCACAATTAGTGACAGAGGTTCAAATTCCTGTCGCGTTGGAATAGTGACGACACATCACGCCGCGCGCGTTGGTCAGTAACAACACGACGAATCAAGTGCGCAAGGACAATCAAAGGACGCGTGCACGAGCACGCGTCCTTTCACTTATCCACCAAGCAGGCCGCGCGCTTCCGGTGGATAACAGCAGAAGACTGACAAGGAGTCATCGATCTGGATGCGGCCGCGTAAGCCGTCACCGTCGCGCAGCCATGCGTGCAAGTGAAGCGGCAACAAGATCTGATGTTCCTGACCATCCGGTCCAGTCATGCTGGCTTTGCCATCTTGGATAGTCTTGACCCAGTAAAGTTCACCAGTGTCATTCGGATCCAAAGCGGCACGCCCTAGTGCATGATTGGCTTCGACAATGCGCGGCAATGATTCGCGCAACGACTCAAGTGTCTGGCTAAAGTCGCTGCGCAGCATGACGCAGTGACTGTCTTCGCACCACGCGCAGAACGCGGCTAGTGCGTCCATCAGATCGCTCGTTGACTTCGCATCCGCGAGCTTGCGATGTTCCGGAATCCAGAAGCAACTGAAGCGCAGCAAGTCATCTGCCTTCAGGTCTTCGAGCGCAGCAAACTGCTTGCCGAAATCGACGAGTACATCTAGTGAGCGATATCTACGTAGCTGATCATCATCAGCCTCGAGACCTGTTTCCCATAGGAACTCGGCCACGATCTGGCCCAAAACCGTCTCGGCAGGATCTGCCTTCTCGGCGGTTGCGAGGCCCGCGGTGAAATGTTCACCTTCTAGCGCGTTCTCCGACTCTTCGAAGCCGCTGTACTCAGAACCGTCCGCTTCACCCTCGCCATCATCGTCGCTATCTTCATCATCTGAATCCTCGTCCGGTGGTAGTTCTAGTTCGCTCTCGAGAGCATTGAACAGCTCGTCTAGGCTTGCACCAGACTTGCGGCGCTTGTCGAATGCGCGCAGAGCAGCGGGCGACTTATCTTCGGGATCCGCATCACCTTCGCCCAGAGGCCCGGCATCGGACTTTGCATTCTGCTTGGGCCGCGGCTGTGGTGTTACTACGCCTGGGTCATCGTCACTATGCGTGCTATACCAAACCCAGACGGCAACCAAGTGCCCTCGAGCTTTACCTAGATCAACATCCGTCTCGAACGCGAGTTCTTCCAGTAACACGCCGAGCGTATCACCGGCACCGACCACCAAACGTTCTGGGTTCATCGGCTCCAGCTGCAGTCCTGCGAACAGACTGTCGATGCTCACGTCATCCAGTCCACCGGTGCGAAAGAACTCACGTGCGGCAGGGCAAGGGTCGACTGTCTCGCTGGTATTCGAATCGCCCTCCTCATACTTGCGCTTGTCCTTGTCCTCGTCCTTGTCGAGCCAGAACATCGCTTCGATATCACGCTGACTTACGCGCAAGACTTTGCCTGTGCTGCGGTCTTCGCGCGTGCGCTCTAGATCTTTCGTCAGCGCGTCGCGCAGGCGTTCATCGCGATGGATACCAGCCGCCGTCGAGAGGTGGAAGGCTCCCCCACCCACCGGAAACAAGCGACCCATTACGACATCGCCAACCACGAATGCGCGCGCGGCGCCTTCGTCGATAATCGGGTACTCGCCCAAGCCAGCCAAGTCGCGCAACCATGCGCCTTTGCCTGGCTCGACGCTGCCGACTTCGAAGAGCCCTGCGATCGACTCATGCAACGCGCGCAGCTCGTCGTCACTCGGGCGTTCGATCTCCTCGCCCAGGCTGTCGATCAACTCCTGCCACTGCTCCACCAAGGCTTCGGCGGGGCGACTCGCGAGTGTCGGCGAGTGGCGCTCGAGCACGAACCACTCCAAGTGCCGTCGCGCGGCCATTAGAGTGTCACGCGCTGAGGCCACTGGCGGCGGCCCCCCGTAGAACTCGGTAATGCTCGCCTCGAACTCGAGTGAGAGTTCGGCGTTGGCTTGGATCAGCTCAAGATACAGCTCGAGCGCAGTGTCGATAGATTGGCGTACTGAAGACATTATTCCCTTTCGGACAATCCTGCATTCTACCCTCGCGAGCCCTACTTCCCCAGCGCTTGGTGGCTTCCATCGTGACGCCAGAATCAGCGTGGGTAAGGCGCTGCCTTTCCGCTTCCTGGGCACGAACAAGTGGGTACACTCCGCACCCTCGTCTGGCTAACGAACGCCTCGGCCCTCCCCTCCCATTATCATGACCCTCGAGCTCCCTCTCCTCCTTCACTACTTGCCCGTCGAAGAATCTGGAAGCGGCTTGGCTTGGATCGACATGGTCGGCCTCGGTTTCGCCGGCCTATTCATCCTTTTGGGTGTCTGGCGCGGCCTCTGGTGGCAGGTCATTCGGCTGCTGGGCGTGATCGCCGCGGTCGGGCTCGCGCGCGCCCTGACGCCGCGTTTTTATCCGACTATCCAGGAAACCTTCCCCGAGGTCGGCGAAGGCCTGACGCGCGGGATTGTGTGGTTTGCGCTCTTCCTCACGGGACTCGTGATTGCCAGCCTGCTGGGCATGCTCGGCCGCAAAGCGCTGGAAACGATGCAGTTGGGCATGGTCGACCGGGTTGGTGGTGCTCTCGTCGGCGCTCTGACAGGCTTGCTCCTACACGGTGCGTTCTTGGTCGGGATGGTGACTTTGACGACGGAGGAGTTCTGTGTAGACACCTTAGAGGGCACGGGCAGCGAGGTATTCTTGGGCCTCGTGGTGACCAAGGCTCCTCTTTTCCTCGACACCGAGGCGGGAGAGAAGCTGCTGGCTCCGCTCAAGAAGGCTGGCAACGTATTGGACATTCCCTCGATCCCTGGGGCCGAGGACGCGGCGAATGAAGAGACGGACGAGGGCTGAATTGGCCAGTCTGCGGCCAAGGCTCGATAGGGTCTGCCTAGCAGGCTCTTGACAGTTACCTTGAGCCCGCATATCGTGGTTCAAAGCTACGTGTAGAGCGCATGTGGGGAAGTCGGGTGAAATTCCTGCGCGGTCCCGCCACTGTGAGTCGCACGGGTTGATCACCTCCCGCTGGCACTGTCAGAGAGGCGCTTCGGGTCCGACACGGGCACAAAGCGAGTCACTGGAGCCTATGTCGTTGTCGCGACTTTGCTCTGGGAAGGCTGGTGAGCGACCCAATGTGATGAGTCAGGAAACCCTGTGAGCTCTGGAAGAACCGACTTCGGGTCAAGGTCCAGGTTCATAGGCAGGATCTCCCTGCCGATGGTCCGGGATCCGTGCGGTTTGCTGCGGACTTCAGCGTTGTGCGATTCACGCACGACCCTTCCCTACCATCGACATGAGACTGATTCTCCCCCTCTTATCCTTCGCGTGCCTCACACAAACGAGTATCGCGCAAACGATCGTCAACCCCGGCTTCGAGGTCGTCGCGATCAATGCGACACCGGCTGCCTTCGGCACCTACGCAAGCCTCTCCAACGGCGACATCTTCAGCTTCGACGGCCAGAGCTTCGATCTGTACGCCGCCAATGGAACCTTCCTAAGCAACTTGGGTTCGCTGCCGGTATCGACCTTCACTAGCTTCGCGATCATCGACCCGAGTGAGACCTTCGCGGTCATCGGCGAGAACTCGACTGGCGAGCTTCATACGGTCGACTTATCGGGCGGCGGCACGAGCTTGGTGACTTCACTGACATTCAACTTCGACGCGCGCTTCGACATTGATCCCGGCTTCGTCTGGGTCAGCGCAGCTACCGGCGGATTTGGCAACGGTAACGACATCGTTCGAGTCGAACTTGCTACGGGCAACACCGACTTCGTTGCACACGTTGCTGGCCCCTCCGGTCCGCTCGATGTCGACGCTGCGGGTGACTTGTATTACGCGACGCTCGACCCGAACTTCGCACCCGCCGACGGCACGGACCTGCTGCGTTGGGATCGCAGTGATTTGCTCTCCGGCAACTTGTTGAGCGAACTGGATGCGACCGTCGTGCTCGCCGACCTCGACGGCGCCTCGACCCTGCGCGTGTCACCGAAGGTCGGCAACATCTTCTTGGTCGAAGCGAACTTCGCAGCGGCATCACACAAGCTGCTCGAAATCGATCCGTTGAATGGAACGATTTTCGATGAAGTCGCTGAAGTCTTCACCTGGCCCGGCAACCTTGAGTTCTTCAGCGTCGCTGGCGCAGGAACCTTCCACGAGTATCAGCCGTCGGGTGTCGTCGCTTTCATGTCGGACACGGACTTCGGCAACTCGACCCAAGATCGCGTCAGCATTCACAGCAAGCGGCCGAGCGCGGCCCTGTCCGGACCGACCGTCGGGCCGGCGGCGAAGACGCTGACCTTCGAGAATGCCGAGCCTAATTCCGCAGTGCTGCTCTTCTGGGGCTCCATCAGCGACCACCAGACAACCGAGCTGCAGTTCGACCTAGGCTTGGGCGCTCCCTTCCACTCATCCTTCGCGATGAACAGGATTCGTCGTCAGCCCTTGTTGACGCCGACGGACGCCAACGGAACGGCGATTTTCCAGTACTTCGATCCGGGCAACCTGCACGGCACGCTGGCCTTCCAGGCGGTCGTGATGTCCCCCACTGCTGCGCTGCTTGGCAGCACGGAATCAGTCACGAACTGAAACAGGCTTAGGTGGCGTCGGCTTGCTGGCGCCAGCGGAACTTTTTAGCGCGGCGCAATCCGATTATTCGGGCTGCGCCCTTTTTGTAAGCAGCCTGGCTGCGCTGATCGACGCGCATGATTTCGCGAAGTGTGCGCTCCGCCATCAAATTTCGCTTGGGAAGCTGCGGCAAAACCACTCCGCTCCTCGGCAAGAGGTGCGCAAGAGGACGCAAGGCTAGCGCTCAAGCTTCCAGCGGAGGATGCGTCCGGGGCAGCAGCTTTATTGGAAGAACGAGTTCCGCCCGGCTGCCATCCCACTCGATCCTCCACGAATCATCCGCGTCTTGAGTGAACCGGTCGCGTAAGCGAGGCTCGAGTTCGCGCACGTGCGCCCCACCAACGACAGCGAAGCGCGTTTCGAGATCCCCGGAAGTCATGCTCCAGTCGAGCTGCTCAAAACATCCTTCGGGCGGCGGCCGCTTGTCGATCAGATCACGCGCCGCGGCATTCAAGAAGGCGCCCACGGCCCAGGGCAATTGCCATCCACATTGCACAGAAGGTGACATCCGCCGTCCCGATTCGCTTGGCGACAGGCGAACACCATCTCGACGCAGCGCATCACTTAGGAGACCGAGCAGCAGATCGAGGCCTCGCTCTTCGCGCCGGTCCAACATCAAGTTCGCACCGCCAATTGAAGCGACGAGTGCAAGTAGCCAACCTAAGTCATCGACCTTGCGCGAAGTGTGCGCCAGATCTTCGCCATGACGGGTGAGGCTGTCCTCCTCTGGGGCGAGTTGCATCAATGCGTGCACACCGGTCAACAGCTGCGTCGCGTTGTTTAGCTTATGCAACAGCACAGGCAGCAGCAACGCAATGAGTGGATCGACACTCACACCTTGCGCGGGGCACGCTTGTATCGCGTTGCTCGAAGCGTCGGTCTCGTGTTCCTCACTCGGCTGCATGGCAGATTCAGCTGTGAGCGCTACTCGTTGGATTGGGCTGGGCAACACTGACGCGGGGAGACTCGCATCATTTGACTGGGGCTCGGACCAGGCCAGCATAGAAAGATGATTCGAGAGTAACGCTTGCGACACCTGAATTCCACGACTTGAATTCATCGGTCATTCAGGCGCTGGAGCCATGCTTCTAAAGACATCCAGCAACCGCCAAGCCAAGCCTGTCGTCAAGGGAAGGTTCCCGCGGTCGAAGTGCGCGGTCGCCCGGAGCCCCCGACTGCATTCGCCGCTTGGACAGCAAGAGCCATGGTGCGAGACATCAAGCGCCTGGCTTTCAGCTTCATGCTCAGGCCACGCTCCTTCAGCAATCATAACTGCAGCACAACGGAGACGCCGAAGCGTTGGATGCGGTGGTGCTTGAAGGCAAGCCCTCGTACCCTCTAGGACCCCCCATAGGAGTAGTGAGAGTAGAAACGAGCATGGTGGAACGACTGATCGAGATCTGTGTGCCAGCCCCGAACCGTGACCTCGTCGAGAGAATTCTAAAGGCGCAAGGTGCGCAGCGACGTTGGACGACCAGCGGGAAGGACTGCGTATCGATTCATGTTTTGGCGGAGACCGGGGAGGTCGAGGGCATTCTCGATCCACTCGAGGCTCGCTGCTCAAAGATTGACGGTTTCTACGCGGTCGTGTTGTCGACTGAGGCTTCGCTGCCGCGCTTGCCCGAAGCTGAAGCAGCCGCGGACAAGCTCAGTCGCGATGAGGCAGAAGGTAAACCTAAGAAGCGGACCCCCATGCGGGTCAGTCGCGAGGAGTTGCGGCGCGACATCGAGAAGGGTGCGCGCCTGGACCGGGTCTTCTTGGTCATGGTCGCGCTCTCGAGCGTGGTGGCAAGCATCGGCTTGGCGCGAGACAGTTCAGCAATCGTGATCGGTGCAATGGTGATCGCGCCGCTGCTCGGACCGAATATGGCGCTCGCCCTCGCGACGACGCTAGGCGATCGTGACTTGGGCAGGCGAGCCCTAAAGACTGGCGGCACTGGCTTGGCCTTGGCCTTCGCGTTGGCCATGGCGATGGGCTTGATCTGGTCCCTCGACCCAACCAACGCAGAGATCGCGAGTCGCACGCAACTATCGCTGAGCGACATCGTTCTGGCCCTCGCATCCGGTGCAGCCGGAGCTCTGGCCTTCACAAGCGGCGCAGCCTCCTCACTCGTGGGCGTGATGGTTGCGGTCGCCCTGCTCCCGCCGATGGCAGTCTTCGCGATGCTCCTCGTGGGGGGGCACCCTGATGAAGCTTGGAGAGCGCTGCTGCTCCTGTCGGTCAACTTAATATGCGTCAACCTGGCAGGTGTCGTGACCTTCTTGCTGCAAGGAATCGGCCCGAGGACATGGTGGGAGGCCGAGAAGACACGCAGAGCAACGCGTCGGGCGCTCGTAATTTGGTGCGTGCTCCTGTTCGTCGGCGCGGGGCTGATCCTGTTATCGCAACAGCTGTGAATCAGGGGATCCAGACTTGCGAGCACGGTGGAACTGAGGCTTTACGACCAGGGTCCCGAATTGGCTAGGCTCCCTGGATCCATCTGATCCCAGGTCGGAAGCACTCTCTGGTCTCTCTCATGAAGACTGGTCGCATCACGCGAACCGATCAGAGAAAAGACTGGTACCGGGAAAGGGACTTGAACCCTTACTCCCTTGCGGGAACTGGATTTTGAATCCAGCGCGTCTACCGATTCCGCCACCCCGGCAACAGGACGCAGAGAGTAGTCCGAGAGGCTCCTGTCGCCAAGAGGAAATGTGGATGGAGTTTGACGCTTTAGAAGCCGGGCTCAACTCCCCCATTCGTGCCATGAAGCGCACGCCCCGATCTGGTACTGTGTCCCGTTGGCCTAGCGCAGACTCGGATCTGCGAGTGGCCACGGAAGGCGCAGTATGGCAGAGCTTGGATTGAGTGGAGTGAGTCTCTCGTTCGGGGCCGAGAAGCTTCTGAACAAGGTCGATTTGCAAGTCGAGAAGGGCGAACGCATCGCTCTTGTCGGCCGCAATGGCTGTGGCAAGTCGAGTCTACTGCGTTTGATCGCGGGCGAACTCGACCCAGAGACGGGCGAGGTGTCGAAGCGCCAGGGCCTGGTCATCGGCAATCTGCCGCAGGAAGTCCCGCGCGACTTTCATGGGACTGTGATCGATCTGTGCGCGAGCGGCGTCACGCACCTGGGCGTGCCCGGTGACTGGGAGGTCGACAAACGCATTGAACGCGAGCTGGCGCGCTTTGGCCTGGAGGGCTCGCTACGCGTCGAGGATCAATCCGCAGGCACGAAGAGGCGCGCGCTACTAGCGCGCGCAATGGTCTCGGAACCTGACCTCTTGCTGCTCGACGAGCCTACCAACCACTTGGACGTACAAGCCATCACGAGTATGGAGGAAAGCTTGGTGCGGCGTGGCGGAACGCTGATGCTGGTCACGCACGACCGTCGCTTTCTCAGGCGCGTCGCCACTCGCATCCTTGATTTGGATCGAGGGCGACTCGAGAGCTATCGCTGCGACTACGAGACCTTCATCGAGCGCCGCGAAGAGCGGCTCGAGGCGGAGCAGAACCAAGCGGCCGAGTTCGACAAGAAGCTAGCCAAGGAAGAAGCCTGGCTGCGGCGCGGCGTCAAGGCGCGCAGGACGCGCGACATGGGACGCGTGCGGCGCTTGAGCGAGATGCGCGAACAGTTCGGAGAACGTCGCGATCGCAGCGGTCGAGCGCAAGGGCAGCTGGTCGAAGCCGAGCGCTCGGGTCGCTTAGTGTTGCGTGCCAAGGGTCTGGCCCAGGCCTATGACGACAAAGCCTTGTTCAAGGGTCTGAATCTGGAAGTCCAACGCGGCGATAGGCTCGGTATTGTCGGGCCTAACGGTTGCGGCAAAACTACGCTGCTCAAGATATTGCTCGGACAACTCGAAGCTCAGTCGGGAACTGTGGATCGCGGCACCAAGCTCGAACTGGCGCGCTTCGATCAATTGCACGACACCTTGGACGAAGATGCAACCGTACGTGAAAATGTCAGCGCCAACGCTGACACCGTCACGGTTGGTGGCCGCTCGCGCCACATCATCGGCTACTTGCGAGACTTTCTATTCAACGAGGATCAGATCAAGCGGCCCGTACGACTGCTGTCCGGTGGTGAGCGCAACCGCGTGCAACTCGCACGCATCTTGACCAAGCCCTGCAACTTGCTGGTGCTTGACGAGCCAACCAACGACCTCGATATTGAGACGCTCGAGCTCTTGGAAGAGATCTTGCTTGGCTACGACGGCACTCTGCTGCTCGTCAGTCACGACCGCGAATTCTTGGACAACGTCGTCACGTCGACGCTGGTCTTCGATGGCGAGGGCGGCGTGCGCGAGCAGGTCGGTGGCCTGGGCGTCAATGAAGATTTGCCGGTCAATGCCGCGGCATCGAAAGCATCCAAGTCGGGCAATAGCGCCAGCAAGGCAGCCGCATCCTCCCCCAAGAAACCGGAATCCGCTGCGCGTGCACGCAAGCTGACCTACAAAGAGAAAATCGAGTTAGAGAAGCTGCCGGATCGCATCGGTGACCTCGAAAGTGCACGTGACAAACTCACGGAAGCCATGAGTCAGCCAGATGCTTTCAAGCGTCCAGGCGATCAGATCGCGGCCGATAGCATACGCCTAGCTGAGCTCGAGAAAGAGCTAGCAACAGCCTATGCGCGTTGGGAAGAACTAGAGAGCTTGCCCACGCGCTAGTTGGGCTTAGCGCGCCAATTTAGTAGCTGGTCCGCCAGTTGTCGAAGGCGTTGGCGCGGGACCGCAAACGTTCTCGAGTTGTCGTTCGAGCAACTGGCTTTGCCAGCCCGATCGGAGCGCAGCCCTGTTCAACGCAATCGATCTAGCACGTCGGCCGGCAGCTGGTACTCGACCTGTTGTGGCCACGCCGCATCGATGTGAAGTTCCTCCTCGCCGCGCAACAGCCACAGGTCGATCCGATCGTTCTCGCCTGGCTTCCACGCGAAGCGCAGCTCGCCTTCGGTCTCGACTGGCGTGCCATTGACCTCGATGAGACGATCGCCGGCACGCACACCGACCAGGGAGGCTGAACCGGTTGGATCCAACGCGACCATGGTTGCGCCTTCGCAAGTGGCTCGCGGCGTTGGCGGAGACAGACGAGCATGCCGCTCAGCAGCTATGTCGAGTGACTCCAATGCCGTAATGACGTCCAAGACGTCTGGACTCGTGAGCCATCCACGCACTTGCGCACTAAAGGCTTCGTCAGCGAACTCGCTTAGTAGAAAGAGCAAGTCCTCCAACACGGGCTCCTGCCCCTCGCGCCAACGAGGATCTTCGTAGAAGCGGCGCATCAACTCGTCAAGATTGAGACCTTCACCAGCGGCCCGAATGCGGATATCACACAGGAAGGCGATCATGCGCCCGCCGTTGTAAACAGCTGCACTGGCATCGAGCCGCTCGAAGAAGGCAGGTCCACCGGCTTCGATCAGATTGAGTCTCAAGGAGGATTGCGTCTGCTCGTAGTCGGCCAGCGCGCGGTTCAGCTTCTGCAGCGCCTTCGCATCGTCGTATGCACCCGTGCGCCACGGCACGACCCATGCATAGTAGTCCGTGAAGCCCTCCGTGAAGAAACGCAGCTCATCCGGCAAGCGGCAGCGCGCTCGGCCCCAAGTGTGATGAAACTCGTGCGCGATCAGATGGCTCAGCCCGTCCATAGCTATGTCTAACGGAAGATTCGGATCGACGGTCAGCGTCATCGACGAGACCTTGGGCGATCCTCCGTAGCCAGGCATGTCGGGCCGGCCGAATACAAACAGATACTTGGACTGCGGCGTCGTGCCAAACAACTCGAGCTCAGCAGCAACGATCTCTTCGATCACAGCGGGCGCAGATTGCAGCAACGCATTCTGACCGGGGGCGAGGGCGATGGTGAGCTTCAGATCAGCGACGGTGGCATGCACGACATCCCAGTCGCCGACCGCTATCAAGTCGTCTTGCAGGGCTTCCACGCTGCTCGGTGAGAACTTGCGTTTATCGAGCGAAGGCCAGGGCGCATGTACTTCCCAATCGGCGGGCATATTGAACTCGACTTCGATCTGATCGAGAAACGATGGTGCCAGGAAGAGTGCCGAGGCCGACAGCATGCCGTGTTCTTCTGCACGATAGCCGAATTCGTACTCGTCTCGACCCGAGACTTCGGGAAGACGCCGGTGGTCGAGGGGGACGACCCACGACAGTTGAACAGAGCAAAGTGTCCCAGGATCCAAGCGCCAGGCATAGGGCTCGAGTCGCTCCAAACTCGTGCCGCCTTCTCCTGCGTGCTGCAGATGAACTCCGTCACGTAGACGTGGCTCGTCTAGGCGGATGTATGTCGAGCCAACAGGTAGGCGCAAGTTGGTTGGATTTAGAAAGCCGCTCAACAACAGGTTGACGCGTACATCCTCTGCGGTGTCCTCAACGAAGCTAACGGTGTACGAGGCCGTGAGCCTCTGCCCCGTGGCTATCGACGCACAACCGAGGATCATCGAGCCAAAGAAGAGAGCCACAACAGGATTCTTCATGATGCTGAGGCTACTCGGAAGCAGTTTGAGCTTTGCCGATTGCGGCGCGAGTGTTGAACGCTTTGCACCTTGCCGATGGCAGCTTGTCGAAATGAGGAGCTCGAGCGATTGACTCATGGTGTCGACCATGGGCATGCCGTTGCCCAAGCTGCCCAAGCGAGTGCTTGCACTGCGCCAGGTCGCATGTCGTCCATCTTTGCGGGGAATCGCTTCGAGGAGAGAAGCGGGTCAACTTTCGATGAGTCGCAGAACAAGCCAAGCCTTCGGCACGCGGGACGAAGCATCACGCACTCAGCTAACGGGGCTATGGCTAGCCGCATCAAAAGCTACACCAACACCGCGCGCGATTCCTGTCGCCGTGGCCACATAACGAATTCCCGCCAGGATCCCGGGCCCGAAAGCTTCGAGTCCATAGGTGCGATGAATGATGCGTAGCTCCTCTCCCGCCGATCCGAAGTGGATGCTCTGGTTCGAATGGAGCCCTGGTAGACGCACCGAGTGCACTGGTATTTCCGAGCTTTCACGCCCCATCACGGCCGCCAGCTGCGCGGCCGTGTCGGTGGCGGTCCCTGACGGAGCGTCGATTTTCGTGATCGAGTGCTCCTCAACAATCTCGACGTACTGCATCAAGCGCGCGGCTTGCATGGCCAGCCTCTGTTGCAGCCAAACACCCATGCAGAAGTTCGGGACGATGAGGCCGCCGAGTCCCAACTCGCGCGCCGCAGCGTCGAGCTCGCGATCCTCTTCGGGTTGCACGCCACTTGTTCCAATCAACGGGCGCACACCAGCTTCGAGCATCACGTGGGCATTCTTGGCTCCGCTGCCTGCGACCGTGAAATCCACGCCGATTGTCGCGCCGCTATCGCGCAGAGCGGCGCCGATGTCTTGGCCGCGGCCAATCTCGGCCACGATTTCGATGTCGGGCACGCTCTCTACGAGACGCTGCGTGAAGCTGCCCATCTTTCCTGCGGCGCCAAGGCAGGCGATGCGCAAGACCGTGTCGTTCGTATCGCGCATGGATCCTGGAGGCTAAGGAGTCTTCGAAACAGGCGCGCCCTGCAAGGCCGATTCAGCAGTCAGATCGCGCGCGTACCGGGAGGCAGGGGCGGACCCTTCTGGACTGCCAATGCGCATAGCTCTAGGCAAAGTTCCGGGAAGCCCAAGCCTGCCGTGCTGGCTGCTTTCGGATATAGCGACCGCTCGGTGAAACCCGGCAAGGTGTTCGCCTCGAGTACGACCACATCGAGGATACCGTACTGATCTGCTGACGGAATCATGCGCCGGTGCGGCACCATAAAATCGATGCGAGCAAAGCCCTCGCAGCCCAGCGCACGGAAAGCTGTCAATGCGGCGACGGACAGTTGCTCTTGCGCTTTGGCCGGGATCTGTTCCGGAGGGCAGACCGAGCGCGCGCCATCGTCCGAGTACTTTTCTTCGTAGTCGTAGAAGCGGCCCGAGTGCGGCAAGACTTCGACCACCGGCAAAGAGTGTAACGAAGATTCGGGCAAGCCGATGACCGCGACCGTAGCCTCGTAGCCTTGGACCGCCGCTTCGACCAGCGCCTCGCCGCCAGCATCGATGATCACTGTTATCGAGGCCGCCAGTTCATCCGCGCGCACAACGTGCGTGACGCCAAGTGAGGATCCACCACGGTTCGGCTTCACGAACCAACCGGTTACGCCGCCGAGCGCCGCAAGCTCCATCAACACGCGACGGCGTTGTGAAGCCCAGTCCGCGCGGCGCACGAGGCGACCGGGAGGAGTCGCAAGACCTGCTTTGCGCAGCACCGCTCGAGTACGTCCTTTGTCCATGCAAAGCGCAGAGGACAAGACGCCCGAACCCGTGTACAGGCGGCCGTGCGTTCCGAGAAAGTCCTGGATCGTGCCGTCTTCGCCCTCGCCACCGTGCAACGCCAAAAAGAACAGCGCACCGGATGGCAGTTCTCGTAACGCGTCCTCTGCGGCCATGCTTTGGTGACCGACGCGCCAGCGACCCGCGGTGTCAATCTCGACGCCGGTCAGATTGCGCAGCGGCGGATTCTCGCGATTGTCATCGATCAAAGCCGTCAGGGCTTCGAGAACACTCTCGCCAGAGCGACTGGAGACTTCGCGCTCATCGGACGCGCCACCATGCAGGACCACAACGGACGTCTTGGCAAGTGCTTGGCGCACCTCCGGACGGCTGAGTCGAGTCCAGCTCGGAAGGGTTGTTAAATCGGCGGTAGTCATCAAGTCCTTAGGAAAGAGGAAGCTACATCAGCCCCTATCGAAACTCAAGAACAGCGCATTGACGCCTGCGCTCAGATTACTGTGTGGTATGGATCCGAGAGCGTGAAGACCGGCGATTAACGAGCGCACCGCGTCAGGCGAGGCTTACCTGACACCGTGGCCATATGCCTGTTCAGGCATGAATTCAATCAGCTCGCGCGAAGACTATCCGAAGATCTCGCCCTCATCACGCCGGTTTGGATCGGCGGGCATGCGCTCAGCGAAGCTCGCTGCATCTTCGGCGAAGCGCGGATCGACCTCGAGCGGATGAGCGCCATCTTCGCCCAGGCTGGGCGGCGTTAGGCCGGCTTCCGTGAGCCAGCCAGCGAAGAGTACTGTCAGATCGCGCCGTGTCGTGGCCGGAGAATCGCTGCCTTCGGCGTTCTTGACTGGGCTGAATTCCAATGCGCGATCCGTCTCAAGTGTAATGCTGCGTTCGGCGCTTCCGAGTGCGTCGAAGATGAAGGTCTCGAACTTGGCGCCATCACGTTCAACGATCTGGCCCGTCTCATCGAGCACCTTCATACGCTTGCGGGCGACGTGCCAGGGCAGCGAGATGCCACCTTCGCCCGTTAGCTCTTCCAGGAAGCGACGTTCAAAGGCGTGAGCTGCCGTATTGCCAGCACCAAACAAGAGCTCGCCCTGCTCGTCGGTTGCCTCGCGCAACTCTGCGGGCAGGTCGGAGTACTCAATACAACCAAGCACGCCATCGGCCATACCGATAACACCGACCTTCTCGCCAGCGTCCCGCTTCTTGACGATCTTGCTCGACATGGATGCACCCTCGGTCACGTGCAGACCCAGGAACAACGGGTCGGCCGGCATCGCCAACGGGTTGTCGACTTGGAAGTAGCTAAAGGCTTCAATGCCGCGCTTCGCCGCATCGGCGAGGCAGCCCGAGCTCTTCAACGCGGCCAAGGTTCCGCCATGGCCATTCGGCGCCAGGAATAGCTCACCCTTGCTAGCCATCAGAATCTTGCCCTCCAGGTCCAAGGCCGGAAGCATGGCCTGCTGGAAAAATTGCACATCCGCTGCGCGCAGCCCGAAGTAGTTATTGTCTTCAAAGAAGGTGCGTGTCGCGGCATCGTTCGATGCCGACGTCATGATGTACCACGGCATCGCAGCGCCATAGCGCTGCTGTGCGGCCATGAGGCGGCGCGCGTGCCACTCGAAGAGCGAGCAATTGCTGACAGGGCCGACAGGATAGATCCCCTTCGGACCGTCGAAGCCGAGTCGGGAACCTTGACCACCCGCGACCAAAATCGCCGCGACCAAACCCTCGCTCATCAACGCCTCGCCCTGCTTGATTGCAGCGCGGGCTTCCTGATCCTTGCGCTCGTCGCGCACGAGCGGGAACAACTCAGGCGGCTCAAAGCTCGGAACGGCCTGTTCGGTCGTCGGCTTAGAGAGCAACTCACCAAGCTCGCGCGTTAAATCGAAATCGACCTGTGAAACCTGGCCTGCGAGCACATTGCGTCTCGGCTCGTCGAGGTCGTCCCAGAATGCGAACACGTGACCTTGGCCATAGGCTTCGGCTGCCTTGCGGAGGGCGTCGATCATTGCGGGAGTGAAATTGGACTGAGATTCGGTGGAGCTACCGGTCATGGGTTCATTTCGATCAGGACCTTGAGCACGCCAGGGCGAGCAGCCTCTTCTAGGGCCTGCACTCCCTGCGAGAGGGGAAAGCATGCATCAATCATCGGTTCGACAGCGATCTGGCCTTTGGCGAGAGCATCGATAGCTGGCTGAAAGGGGCCGCAGCGTGAACCGATCAGCCGAATCTCGTCGACGACGAGCGGCGCCAGGTTCAATTCGGCGGGCCTTGCCGCGGTGGTCTTCAGGACCAGGTACCCGCGCGGGCGAACGCGTCCGAGAGCTGCCTGCAGGGCGCTAGGGTCTCCGGTTGCCTCGACAACTAGCTCGTAGCGTCGCGACGCTGGCAGCTGGCCTTGGTTCACGACACGTATGGAATCGGGCAGGAAGCTCGCGCGCTCGGGGTGCCGGCCTAGCAGATCGACTTGAAGGCCGGAGGCTGCCAGCACTTGCGCGCATAAGAGGCCTAGGCGGCCGTCTCCCTGCACTAGCGCATGATCGATGCAGCTCAGGTCCAGGTCCTCGGCAATGCGAAAAGCCGCCGCCAGAGGCTCGACGAAGGTGGCGCTTCGTGCGGAGACTTGTGACGGCAGCGGGTGCAGGTTGCGCGATGGCAGTCGCAGCTCCTCGGCAAAGGCGCCATCGCGCCCCAAGATGCCGAGCACACTGCGCGTCTCGCAGTGACGCGCATCACCCGCAGTGCAACGCGCGCAACATCCGCAGCCCGCGTTGATCTCGCCCACGACCAGGCGCCCTGCATAAGGGCCTTCCAGGGCCGTGCCGACGAACTCGTGACCGAGCACGCCTTCGTAGCCCATATACCCCTGCGCCAGCGCCAGGTCCGTCGCACAGACCCCAGCGCATTCGACACGCACTCGGCACTCATCAGCAACGCTCTCCGGCCGCGCCCAATCTTGAGCGACACGGACTTGCCCTGATTGGAGCACCAATGCCCGCATGCTCCTCGCGCTCACTGGACTGCGCTGCTCAGGGAGCCGCTGTCTCGCTGGACGGCAGCAGCTCGAACATCTCTTCCATCAAGTGCACGAGTGCTTCGACGCGGCGCTCCAGAATCATCTGTCGCTTGACGATCTTTTCGACGATCGGCGGCATCAAGGCTTCGCGCGTGTAGTTGTTGATCATGTTGATGATCTCGGCGCGATTGGCATCGGGCAGCTTGTGGAAGTGGTAGTGATACTTGTCCTTGAGAATCTCCTCTGTCACATGCAGGCACTCTTCGGTGATATCCGCTTCGTTCTGCTTGTCATGCTCTTGGCGAAAGACTTCGAGCTTGTACTGATGGAGGAGGGCCTTGAACTTCTTCTGCATGGAATACTTCGGGTTGCACGGGCTCGTCAGGGATGAGCCCGTTCGAGGCGAGAAGGATCCGCGGCAAGGAGAGAGATGCATTTTCGAATGCGCTCAATACTAGCCGGTACAAGCTTATAGTACGACTTTGAGGGCGGCTACGCCCGCATCAGCGGCTCAATCATCGTACAGGAAGTATCAATCCTGCCTTGGGGCCATCCGCGGCGCTGGAATGCTACGCACTTGAGCCCATCGGCGCGTGCGATGTCAGCGCAACGAAGCTGCTTCCTTCGATCTCGAGGGCGCGAGAAGGCGGGCTTGACGGAGCCGCTCGGCTGCGACGACACAGGTCTTAGGGGGGACCGCTGTTGTCATTATCAGGGTTCTTTTTCAGCACGTCGGCATAGGCAAGTAAGCCCGCCGTCACGTTCTCATCCTCAGCGTAGAACGCGGCAGGGACAGGCTCGATTGGCACGATCGCATTCACGATGATCTGGGTCCGGCGCAGGCCCGGTGATCGGGTTCATGCCTCGCGCAGCAACTGCAACATCGGTTCGATTCGATCCGGGTCGCACATGAATATACTTGGTCAGCATTGCACTGAAGGATCAGCCGAACGAGCCAGCCGATTGGCCGTACCCGGTCCGCGATCAGTCGGGCTGACCGATCAGTCGGGCTGACCGATCAGTCGGGCTGACCGATCAGTCGGGCTGACCGATCAGTCGGGCTGACCGATCAGTACGGACACGTTGTGGCCGCCGAAGCCGAGCGAGTTGCAGAGTGCGTTGCGCACTGTCATCTCACGCGCGCTTCCCGGAACGTAGTCCAGATCGCACTCGGGGTCGGGCGTCGTGTAGTTGCGCGTCGGATGCACCAGACCGCGGTGAACGGCCAGGGCCGTCACGACCAATTCAACGCCGGTCGCTGCCCCGAGCAGGTGTCCGATCATCGACTTGGTCGAAGAGACCGCGAGCTTCTTCGCGTGATCGCCAAATGTACGCTTCAGCGCGCGTGTCTCGATCTCGTCGTTGTACTTCGTACTCGTGCCGTGTGCATTGACGTACTGCACGTCTTCGGGATTCACTTTTGCGTGGCGCATCGCCTCGGCGAATGCTCGCGCCGGACCGTAGCCGTCTTCGCGCGGGGCCGTGATATGGAACGCATCGTCCGTCGAGCCGTAACCCTTGACTTCGGCATAGATGCGAGCGCCACGTGCCTTGGCACGCTCGTACTCTTCGAAGACCAAAATCCCGCAGCCTTCCCCCATCACGAAGCCGTCTCGCT
The DNA here is from genome assembly GCA_047611405.1 of Planctomycetota bacterium. Lineage (GTDB taxonomy): Bacteria > Planctomycetota > UBA1135 > UBA1135 > JBLFWN01. Next base: position 19,583 of record JBLFWN010000026.1, read on the forward strand.
CGGCATCGAAAGGACGCGAGGCGGCGCCGGGATCGTCGTTGCGGGTTGAGAGCGCTTTGGCCGAGGCGAAGCCCGCCATCGATAGCTTCGTCGTCGCGGATTCGGAACCACCGGTCAACATCAGATCCGCATCGCCCCACTGAATCGCACGCCAGGCCATGCCGATCGCGTGACCGGCAGAAGCGCATGCGCTCGATGTTGTGAAGGTGGTGCCATGCAGGCCGTGGCGAATCGCGACCTGGCCGCTAACGGCGTTGGCCATGATGCGCGGGATGAAGTGCGGGCTGACGCGACGTGCGCCACGTTCCTTCATCGTCTCGTATTGCTCCAGAATCCCTGTGATTCCGCCGATGCCGGTCGCGACGATGCAGCCATAGCGCTCGCGTTGCTCTTCCGAGTCATCTTTCAAATCGGACAAGCCCGCATCGCGCAACGCCTCGTCGGCCCCCATCAGGGCCCACATCGTGAACGGATCGAGCTTACGCGTATCGGCCTTTGTGAATCCGTGCTCCATCGGATCCCAATCGACGGTCGCCGCAATCTTCGCGGAGATGTCGCTGGTATCGAAACGGGTCAGAAGACCGACTCCGTTCTCACCCTCGAGCATCCGAGGATAGGACGTCTCAACGTTCAAGCCGAGGGAGTTGACGGTCCCCAGCCCAGTGATCACCACTCGACGCATGGGAGTATTCTCAGTCATGGAGCGAACGGAGGAGTCATCCCTGAAGGGAAGCCCTTGGCCGGCAGCGCTCGTCTAAGGATCGTGACAGGAGAGCGATTCGCGATGGACATCCCATCAGCCATCAACAGTGTCGCCCGCCAAAAAGGCGTGCGACGTGAGGCTTCCGGAACTGGGTTATGAACTTCCCAGCGGACCTAGGTCCGCGGGAGCACATGGCCTTTGCGCGATTCGCGGGAATCAGAGGTCGCTTACAATTTGGCCGAGATGTAGTCGACGGCGGCGCCGACAGTCTGGATCTTTTCAGCGTCCTCGTCGGGGATCGAAATTTCGAACTCATCCTCGAACTCCATGACGAGTTCGACCGTGTCGAGCGAATCAGCGCCCAAGTCGTTGATGAATGAAGTCTCGCGCGTCATTTTTTCGGATGTCGTGCCCATTTGGTCACAGACAATCTTCTTCACACGCTCTTCGATGGAGGGGTTACTCACACTTGCTCCGAGGCTCGGGTAGCTTGGGTATCGGGAGAGGACGGCCGGCGCATCAGCTACACACTGATGGCTATAGGCTGAGTCCCCCGTCGACGACCAGGGTTTGTCCAGTGATATAGGCACCGCCGGGTCCCGCGAGGAACTCGACGGTTCTGGCGATTTCGTCGGCAGCACCGATGCGCTTCAAGGGTATAGATCCCACGAGCCCATCACGCGCAATGTCGTCGATTTCAGCGGTCATATCCGTTTCGATGAATCCCGGAGCGACTGCGTTGACGCAGACGCCACGGCCAGCGAGTTCTTTCGCCACCGAACGTGTCAGACCAATCAGTCCCGCCTTGCTGGCGGCGTAGTTCGCTTGGCCGGCATTACCAGTAATGCCGACCACGGATGCAATGTTGATAATGCGTCCGCTGCACTTCATCAACGGCCGAGTGGCAGCTTTGATGAAGTTGAATGCGCCCTTCAGGTTCACGTCGATGACGCGATCGAAGTCTTCTTCGCTCATGCGCAACAGCAGTTGGTCGCGCGTGATACCTGCGTTATTGACGAGCAGATTCAGTCCGCCCATCTCCTTGTGCACTTCTGTCACCAAGGCGCCTGCCGCCTCGAAATTGGAGACATCGATTCCAAACGGCCGGGCTTCTTCACCAAAGGCCGAGCATGCCGCAGCGGTCTCTTCGACGTTTGCGACGCTCGATGCCACACAGGCGACGCGTGCACCGGCTTTGGCCAGACGCAAGGCGATCGCGCGACCGATGCCACGGCTGGCGCCAGTCACGAGCGCGGTCTGCCCTGCGAGGGCTCGGTCCTGGCTCGTTTCGGAAGTGCTCACAGTGGTGGGTGGCTGACCAAGAGGGAAGGAAGAAGGCGACGGGCTGCCCCGCAACACACCCGGTCAGGTGGCGGGACTATATCCAGCGGATTCGGGGGTCGCAACGCAAGTCGCGACTTGCTCGGGAGGTTTCCTGAAGGACTCGTCAGAGATGCTCTCAGGACACCTGAATCGAGCACGTAGACAGGCGGAAGGCTTTCGCAGCTCAGAGATTGGCGGGAGTCGCCTTGGAAGTGACCACTAGTTCACGGTCGATCTTGCGCATCAGCCCTGCCAAGACCTCACCCGGCCCAGGCTCCAGGAAGCTCGTGGCGCCCTCAGCCAGCAGGTAGCGCATGCTGTCTTCCCAGCGCACCGAGCTGCAAACCTGACGCGCGAGCATTTCGCGGATCTCGTCCGGCCCCTCGACAGGTCGGGCCGTGACGTTGGTGACCACGGGCACCTTGGGAGCCCGAATCTCGACATCTTTCAGTGCACTTGCCAGGCGATCTGCGGCCGGCCGCATGCATTCGGAGTGGAAGCCACCTGCGACCACCAAACGCCGCGTGCGCCGCACTCCGTGTTCCTTGGCCGATGCTTCGACCTTGTCCAGGGCGGCGAGCTCTCCCGACACGATGGTCTGACCCGGTGCGTTCAGGTTCGCGACTTGGCAGATCCCGTCTGAAGATCCAACCTCGGCCAGCTTGGCGGCCGTCTCTTCGTCGGCCCCCATCAGACTGAGCATGCCACTTGGGATACTCTCAGAAGCGTCCTGCATCGCTTCACCGCGCAAGCGAACCAGGCGTAAGGCATCGGCGAAATCGATCGCCCCGGCAGCCCACAGCGCGGTGTACTCGCCGAGAGAGAGGCCAGCGCAAGCGCCGGCGGCCCCACGGTCGTGGCCGTTCGCTTCCAGCACACGCATGATCGCGACGCTTGTCGTGAAGATACCCGGCTGAGCGATGTCGGTTCGGTTGACATCGTCACCCTTGGACCAACAGCTCTCGCTGAGTGAAAACCCAAGAGCTTCGTCGGCTTCGGCAAAGGTCGCGCGCGCAGCCTCGTGCGCATCACACCAATCCTTGCCCATGCCCTCGAACTGGGCGCCCTGGCCCGGAAACAAGATGACTTCGTTCATGATCGAATAGGTCGCGTTGCGACTACCAGCGCAGCAGGCTTCCGCCCCAAGTCAGACCTGCACCGAAGGCGACCAGTACGGCGTATTGGCCCTTCTCGAGCTTGCCTCCGCGCACGACTTCGTCCAGTGCGATCGGGACGCTGGCGGCCGAAGTGTTGCCGTACTTATTGATGTTCACGTAGCAACGCTCAGGATCCCAATCGAGGCGCTCGAGTGCGGAGTCGATGATGCGTTGGTTGACCTGGTGCGGGATGATCAAGGCGCTGTCGGCGCAGTCGACGTCCGCGGTCACCTTCTTGATCATCTCCGTCATTTTCGTGACAGCAAAGCGGAAGACTTCGCGTCCGCGGAGACGAATGAAGTGATTCTCTTTGTCGTAGTCGGGATGATCGTGCGGATGTTGGGCGCCACCCGTTGGGATGTGAATGAAGTCGTAGCCCGAACCATCTGCTCCCAGCTCGGTCGTCAGCACCTCGCCTTGTTCGCATTCTGACCAGGGACGCAACACGGCAGCTCCGGCTCCATCGCCAAACAAAATGCAGCTTGTTCTATCTGTCTTGTCCAAGTAGCGAGACAGAGTCTCCGCTCCGATGACCAGCACGTTCTTCGCTCGCCCGGCGCGAATGAATGACTCGCCGGTGTGCATCGCGGTCAGGAAGCCGGTACACGCGGACTGCACGTCAAAGGCGCCGGCACCGGTTGCCTCTAGGTCACGCTGCACCAAGCACGCGCAGGAAGGCATCAGGTAGTCCGCCGTGAGCGTACCAACAATGATCAGGTCGAGATCCTTGGCCTCGATCCCTGCAGCCTCGATAGCCTTCTGTGCCGCCTCGGTCGCTAAATGAGAGCAGTTCTGCCCCTCTTCGACCCAGCGCCGCTGAGAGATACCTGTGCGCTGAACGATCCATTCGTCGCTCGTGTCGACGGTCTTCGCCAAATCGTCGTTCGTTACGACGCGCGGAGGCAAAGCGGATCCTGTTCCAGCAATTCCGACTCGCACTAAGCTGCTCATCGATCGTTCATCCGTGTTGGTTTGGATTGGAGCGTTAGCCGCCGGCTACAGTCCGCTCGCAGGCGAATTGTGTCGTGGCTCAGTTGTGAAACTCGCGGGAGATGCGAACCGTAATCTTGCGTTGCTGGCTCGCGAATATCAGCTCTCGGTTGGTTGATCCGCGATCGAAGCTGCAAGACCGTTCACAATATCTTCATTGACTCCGGAGTCGAGAGCACGCGCCGCCAAGCCGAGCGCGTTCGAGACCGCGTTGCCATCGGATCGGCCATGACCGATTACGACGACACCCTGTACGCCGAGCAAGAGTGCCCCGCCATATTCGGAGTAATCGATCTTTCGGCGCACGTTCGATAGAGCCTCGGCGCCCCAGGCCACTTTGTGCTCTTTGAGCTCGCCAAGCACCAGCTGCATCATGAAGCCGGCCATGCCTTCCATCAGCTTCAACACGACATTGCCAGTGAATCCGTCCGTGACCATGACCTCGGCGCCGCCGCGAAATAGGTCGTCAGCTTCGAGATTGCCCACAAAGTCTAAATCAGAGGCCTGCAGTAGCTCGTGTGCGGATCGCAGCAAGTCTGTGCCCTTGCTGCTTTCCTCACCGATGTTCAAGAGCCCGACGCGCGGGGACGGTACATCCAAACAGTCGCGCATCAGCACGCTGCCCATGACTCCGTACTGCAGCAAGTGTTGAGGCTTGGGGGCAACGTTTGCCCCCATGTCCAAAACGGTGATTGGCTTGCCTGTCAGCTCGATCGTGACTGCGATGCCGGGCCGCCTTACGCCGGGCAAGGTTCCCAGGCCCAGTGTTGATGCACCGACAACAGCACCGGTATTGCCCATGCTGACAAGCGAGCCAGCAAGCTGCTTCTTGACAGCACCGACGCAACCCGCGATCGATGAGTTTGGCTTGGCGCGCAAAGCCTTGGCTGGCTTCTCATCCATGCCGATGACTTCCGTCGTCGCCAGAATTTCGAATCCGCCCATGTCCGGAGCATGCTCCGCCATATAGGCACGGATCAGGTCCTCATCCCCGACCAGTAACAGTCGTTCGGGGGACAGCGCCCCCGGACTCTTCGGGTCACACGCGCGAACCACACCCTCAAGTGTAGCTGTGGGCGCGTTGTCCCCGCCCATCACGTCGAGGGCGATGCGGTTCGTCAGCATCAATGAATCTCCGGAGCCGTCTGCGGGTCGGTGAGAGGGCGTACGTCTCGAACCACGATGACGCCGCGGCCGGAAGGAAGCTGAGCTAAGGAACGCAAAGTTCCTCGGCTGGGTTCAGAGCTTGCCGTGCACATGACACCTAGATATGGCGTTTCGCCCCACAAGGTATTCATGCGCTAGGCAGATAGGTCTATGCCGAGCCAGCTTTGTGAATCACAAGGACTGGTCAGTTTGACCTAGAGCGCGACATCGCTTTCGTCGTCTGACTCGAGGACTTGCTGTCCACCGCTACCACCTTTGTCGAAGCCATAGTGGGTGCACTCCTCGGACAAACGGTGCGAGCGAGTCACGCGCCCGGTGCGCGGGTCGTGGTGCGGCTTCGGAAGAGAGAGAGCGAGGTGCGACCTGCGCTTGTTCTTGACGGACTTCGAAGTGCGACGCTTGGGGTGTGCCATGATCCTGATTGCCCTACGGGGCTCTGCTGGCCAATCGTGCCAGCCGGTTGGGCGAGCCAATTGGGGAGCCCAGACCGAGAGCCGGGTGGGCGAAAGTGTACGGGTTGCTTGTGTGAGAGTGCGCTGTGCAGCCAGCTACGGGGACTGGCTGAGACAGCCAGGCGCGGCATCTAGCGCGGGAGGTGCGAAGGCGACGGTACGCAGTCATCCTCCCGACCGGAAGCGGTTCGGGCCTGGGAAGCGCGGAATGCTAGCTCTGGTGAGAGGGGCTGTCAACGCGAGCAAGCACTGGATTGGAATTCGATTGCGGTTGGAAGCCCGTTCTTGGCTATTCGAGGCCTGAAATGGCCAAAAATGGCCGGGGCAGCGAGTCCTGCTGCCCCCTATCGGCTCGATTGGGCTGGATCACAATCAGCCGCCTAGGGCCGCTTTGAATGTCGATCGGGCCGCTTCGAGAGCAGCTTCTATCTGATCTACCTTGGTTCCTTGGCCCTGAGCGAGGTCGGGTTTGCCGCCTCCCCCGCCGCCCAGCAGCCCCGCCACACTCTTCGCGACTTTTCCGGCAGCCAGTCCTTTTTCCTGAGCGGCACCTAGGCAAATCACGATGAAGGGCACCTTCCCACTGTCGCGACCGAAGATCGCGATAGCCGTGTCGCCACCAAGCCCCTTCAGACGCTCGCCCAATCCGCGCAAGCCGGCTCCGTCGAGCCCCGGCAGATCGACCACGCTTGAAGACACGCCACCGCAATCCTTGAGGGCGGCTTTGACTGCATCGAAAGCCTCGCCAATGCCCTCACCTGCGCTCTTCTTCTGTGCCTTCTTGGCCTCCTTGACTTGCTTCTGCAGCGCGTCGAGACGCTCGGGCACTTCTTCGGGCTTGGTCTTGAGCATGCCGGCTGCCTGCATCAGGTATCCGCGCTGTGTCTGGATGTGATCCAGCGCGTTCGCATGCGTCAGCGCTTCGATGCGTCGCACACCGGCTTGGATGGCGCGCTCGGAGATGATGACGAAAGGACCAATGTCGCCTGAGTGCCTAACGTGTGTTCCGCCGCAGAGCTCTGTCGACCAGCCTTCGACATCTACGACGCGAACTTCGTCGCCATACTTCTCACCGAAGAGCGCAGTCACGCCGCGCTTCATCGCGTCCGCGGTCCGCTCGACCGTGGTGGCTACGGTCTTGCCCGACATTATCTGCCGGTTGACGATTGTCTCGACCTCGAGCAGCTGCTCCGGCGATATCCCCTTCGGATTCGACAGGTCGAAGCGCAAACGATCCGGGCCGACGTATGACCCCTGCTGCGTGACGTGATCACCCAACACTTCGCGCAGCGCCTTGTGCAACAAGTGCGTTCCTGTGTGATTGGCGCGAATCGCGTCTCGCCGATCTTTGTCGACAGTCGCGGTCACGCTCATGCCGACCTCGGCCACGCCACTTGCGCTGCCGATGTGAACAACGATAGGGCCAACGCGTTGCGTGTCTTCGACGCGGAACTCGAAGCGCCCGCCCTCGTCACGCAACAAACCCTTGTCGCCGACTTGGCCACCCGACTCGCCGTAGAAAGGAGTCACGTCAAGCACGAGTCGGTCGGGGCGGCCCTCTGCCTGCCAGAAACCGGCGATCTTGCCCGTGTTCTCGGTCGAGCGCGCATCGCCTTCGTGATAGGTCGATTGCGTCTCGGGCAGGCCGGTCAGTTGTTCTGCGGACAGAAGTTGCTGGAAGCTGCCTTCACTGCGCGAAATTTGCCGGTGCGCTTCCGCCGCGTCCTTCCAACCCGCTTCGTCGAGTGCCATGCCGCGCTCACGCGCCATTAGCTCGACAAGGTCACGAGGGAAGCCAAAAGTCGCGTACAACTCGAATGCGCGACCGCCCTCGAGTTGCTTTCCGCCAGCACCTTCAACTTCAGCGGCCAGTTGGCTGAATAGGACCAATCCACGATCGAGCGTCTTGCCGAAGGCTTCTTCCTCCGAACGCACCAGCAGCTGGACGTGATCCAGGCGCGACGAGAGCTCTGGGAAAGCATCGCCGATGATCTCGGAAACGGTCGGCACGAGCTCGAACAAGAAGGGATCGCTCAAGCCGAGCACCTGTCGGCCGAAGCGAGACGCGCGCCGAATCAAACGCCGCAACACATAGCCACGGCCTTCGTTCGACGGGAGCGCACCATCTGCGAACGCGCAACTCGTCGCGCGAATGTGGTCCGCGCATACGCGGAAGGCCACATCGACTTCCTCGTCGCCGCCTTCATATTTCTTGCCGCTCAACTCTTCCAAACGTCGGAAGATCGGCTGGAACAGATCCGTGTCGTAGTTCGAGTTCTTGCCCTGTAGAACGGACAATATGCGCTCGAAGCCCATGCCTGTATCGACGCAGCCCTTCGGCAGTTTCACGAGCGTGCCATCGTCGAGCCGATTGAACTGCATGAACACCAGGTTCCACAGCTCGATGAAACGCTCGTTGCCGGCGTTGACACCAATCTTCGGATCGGCACCGTCCGTCGGATTGCTACCCGGACCGCCGCGGTCGATGTGAATTTCGCTGCAGGGCCCGCAGGGGCCCGTCGCCCCCATCTCCCAGAAGTTGTCGGTCTTGTCGCAGCGCAACACGTGCGACGGATCGATGTCCGTCTTCTCGAGCCAGATTGCTTCCGCCTCGGCGTCGACTGCCAATCCATCGCCTTCATCACCGGCGAAGACCGTCACCCACAGGCGTTCTTTCGGAAGGCCCCAGACTCCGGTGAGCAACTCCCACGCCCACAGAATCGCTTCCTCCTTGAAGTAGTCGCCAAAGGACCAATTACCGAGCATCTCGAAGAAGGTGTGGTGATAGGTATCGCGCCCCACCTCTTCCAGATCGTTGTGCTTGCCCGACACACGAATGCACTTTTGCGTGTCTACGGCGCGCAAGTACTCACGGCTGCCCGTCCCCAGGAAGACGTCCTTGAACTGATTCATTCCCGCGTTGGTAAACAACAAGGTCGGATCGTCACTCGGAAACACCGGTGCCGACGGCACTTCCCGATGCCCGTGCTTCGTGAAGAAGTCGAGGAAGTCCCGACGGACGCGGGAGGCCGTGAAGCGACTGATTTCGGTGGGAGAAGGCATTGCGTGAATTCGGACAGAGGGGCCTTGGATCAAGGCCTCGGTTCAGCACGGCCGACTCGATGAGTCGCTCCGTTCCGGAAGTGAGTTGGCGGGAGAGAATAAGCAAAGGCGGCTGCCGCGTGGATGAAGTTCCGCTCGGTAGCCGCCTCTGTTGTCAGAGCTGGTCAAGTTTGGCTGAAAACTGTCGTTCAGCCGCCTTTGCCAGCTCCTGATTTGGAGGCTCCACCCTTGCCAAAGCCTGGCTTGCTAAAAACTGGCTTGGGGGGGGCTGCAGGCACGGGCGGCGCTGCAGCTTGGATTTCGCCATCACCCGTCTTGGACTCTGGCTTGGGCGCGAATTTTTCAAAAATGGCAGTCTCGACCAACTTTGCGAGATCCGGATTGTCCGCCATGAAGCGCCGTGCGCGCTCGAGACCCTGGCCGAGGCGAATTTCGCCATCGGTCGGGTGCTTCAACGAGTACCAAGTACCCGACTTCAGCACGATGTCGGCCTGCAGACCGAGGTCGATCAACTCGCCTTCGCGGCTGATGCCCTTGTTGTAGAGGATGTCGAACTCGACCTTGCGGAAGGGCGGCGCGATCTTGTTCTTGACCACCGTCACCTTGGTGCGGTTGCCAACGACCACATCGCCGTCCTTGAGCTGTCCGATGCGACGGATGTCGAGACGGACTGAGGAGTAGAACTTCAACGCACGGCCACCGGTCGTGGTCTCCGGGCTACCGAACATCACGCCGATCTTCTCACGGATCTGGTTGATGAAGATCACCATGCATTCCGACTTCGAGATCGCGCCGGTCAGCTTGCGCAGCGCTTGACTCATCAGGCGTGCGTGAAGGCCGACAAAGCTATCGCCCATCTCGCCTTCGATTTCGGCGCGCGGCACAAGGGCTGCGACCGAGTCGATGACTACGACGTCGATGGCATTAGAGCGAACCAAGGTCTCGACAATTTCGAGTCCCTGCTCGCCGGTATCCGGCTGGCTGACCAGCAAGTCGTCGAGTTTGACGCCCAACTTGCGGGCATAGCTAGGATCGAGTGCGTGCTCTGCATCAACGAAGGCGCAAATACCGCCCAGGCGTTGAGCGGCGGCGATGACTTGCAGCGTCAATGTCGTCTTACCCGAACTCTCCGGGCCATAGATTTCAATGACACGTCCGCGCGGCAGGCCTTTGCCTCCCAGCGCGAGATCCAGGTTGATCGAGCCGGTCGAAATGCCGCGAATCTCGCGGATCAGGTCGCCAGAATCGCCAAGGCGCATAATAGAGCCCTTGCCGTAGCTCTTCTCGATGTCACCGATGGCGGCCTTGAGGGCCTTGTCTTTTGCTGCTGTGGAGTCGGACGAATTCTTGGAGCGGTTGAGGCTCATATTGCTTTTCAGATGTCTAGCGGCGCGCCGGCCGCGGACTCACGAGTGGTGGGTGGCCTTCCCGGCACTATCGTAGCCCCGGACTCGCCTGGAGAACAGGCTCACGCACGGTGACGTTTGGGGATGCCGATACTTGGACCCCCGGAATCCGGAGCAGTTGCAGTTCATCAAGGAAATGCCCGGCCTCTTGAGGCCGGCCCAATCCCCTGCTCAATCCGCTGCTTTGCTGCTGCAAAACTCCCGAATGGAAGCTAGTCAGGCCACGGGAGCCAGAAAGCGGCCCTTAAAGATGAACCCGCGCCCCACAAGCACGGGTCATTCGATGCGAGCTCACGCAGTCAGCCGCCGCCTGCCCTCGATCCCAAAGTCAATCCGACTCAGACCGTCACGATCGACAGAAGGTCCGAAAAACGCTCGTCGATATCCGACATATCACGCTTGCCGAGGTCTTCGATGCTGAAGCCCTGGACACAGTACGAGGCTGTCACCGTGCCGTAGAGCATTGCTTTACGCATCACGGCCGGCGTCAACTCGCCTGCCGCCGCGATACTGCCCATGAATCCGCCCGCGAAGGAGTCTCCGGCGCCTGTCGGATCGATCACGGTCTCGACCGGATAGGCCGGCAACGAGAAGTGCACATCCTCGCTCATCAAGAAGGCTCCGTGCTCGCCCTTCTTCAAGACAACATAGCGCGGGCCCATTCCGAGCACGGCCTGAGCGGCTTTGATGAGGTTCGACTCGCCCGTCAGCATGCGCGCTTCTTCGTCATTCAGGATCAAGCCGTCGACGTGGCGCAGCAGCTTGTCCAGATCGTCGCGTGCGATGTCGATCCACAAGTTCATCGTGTCGGCCACGACGAATTCCGGCTTCTCTACCTGCAATAAGCCCTTCAACTGAATCGCCGGATGAGCGTTCGCAAGGAACACAATTCGCGAATCGCGGAAGTCCTCGGGTACCTTCGGATCGAAGGTTTCGAAAACATTCAATTCGGTGAAGAGCGTGTGTCGCTTATTCCAATCGGCCTCGTAACGTCCGCCCCAGCGGAAGGTCTTACCGTCCGCTTCCTCGACGCCCGAGCAGTCCACTTTGCGCGCCTTCAAGTCTTCCAGATGGGCCTGGTCGAAGTCTTTGCCGACGACGCCAACCAGGCGCGGGGCAGTGAATGGAGCCGACGCGACAGCAAAATAGACAGCAGACCCGCCGAGAATGTTGTCACGCTTGGCGTTGACGGTTTCGATGGTGTCGTAGGCGAGGGTTCCGATGACGAGAAGTGACATACGTAGGCTGGGGTGAGGTCGGCTCGAGGGGCTCGGCAGGAATACAGGTGTTCTCGTTTGGCTTTCTTCGGGCCAACCGCAACCGCCCATTGGAGCGCTTGCTGGCAGCTGGGTCAATCGGCAGCCGGCGGAGTTGATCTGCTCTCGGAATTAGAATCCCCGCCCTCGGGCCCGTTTTCTTCCAGCCCGATTGCAGCTGGATCCTGGTCCAGCCCGATTGCAGCCGTATCCGGGTCCAGCTCCGTCGCAGCTGGATCCTCCGAAAGGTGGGCACGGACCGCTCGCCCGCTGGGCAGCAATAAGAAGATGCCTCCGGCCAAGCCGAGCGCAGCATTCATCAGCCGGTAGGTGACGCTGACGGCGACACCGAGCGTGGCCACCGACCCGAGTTGAACGAAGAAGGTGCGGAAGGCGGCCTCCCCCACTCCCCAGCCGCCTGGCGCGATCGGCAGCGAAGTCAGCGTATTCGTGACCGTGACCGTGGCCAGGTATTGAATCGGCTGCAGAGTGTCACCGAAAGCTCGGCCAAGACTGAATATCGCGGCCGTGACCGACGCATGGTTGCCCACCGACAGAATCAGCGCCAGAGCGATCGGGCCAGGATGCGCTGCGTATTCGACAAGTGCTCGATCCAGTTTCCGCAATCGGTCGGACTGAGGCAGTCGATCGACGATTCGGTCGAAACGCGTCAAGCGCCGCACGCCACTGTTCAAGAAGGCGGAGAGTCCGAGGACCACCGCGAGCAGGGTCGCCAAAACAGGCAAGCGCAGATCGGCCAATGGCTCACCGACGATGAAGGTCGCCAAAGTGGCCAACGCGATCATCGCCAACAGGCCCAGCATGCGATCGACGAAGACCGACATCAGCGCATTCGCGCGATGCTCGGGGTTCTCGCGCACGACCAAAACGCCGCGTGCGACATCACCTCCGTTCAAACCCGGAAGTACCAAGTTGAAGAACAAGCCGATGTAGGTCAGTCGCAGCGTGTCGGTCAGGCGCACCTTGCAGCCGATTAACAACAGCAAGCGCCACCAGCGCGTCACGGCAAAGATCGATCCTAGAATCAAGAAGCCGAGCGCGGGCATCAGGTCGCGCACATCTAGCTGGCGAAAGGCGCTGGGCATCCCGGGACGCCAACTGACGCTACCGACATGCCGCTTTAAATCACCTGCAAAGCTGTGTGTGATCTGAGTCGCGTCAACTTGCAGGCGCGTCTCGGCCGCGATCTGGCCACTGGTGATCGCGCGGTCGAATGCGCTGAACTTGGATTCGTCGCTCGGGAGCTCCGGTAACGAGCGAACCGTGAACTCGATCTCAGCCGTATTCCAGTCCCCGCTGATCTGCCCCGTAAGCACGCGCGCATCTTCGGCAGCGTCCGCTTGGTACTCGAGCCTGTCCATCCATGGGACAGTCGTCACGACCAGATACAAGATGCCAATCGCGAACGCATAGCGAAGGATGCGGCCGACGAGCGCCGCCCTGCCAGAGCCTTGGCCCTTGGTAGCCATCCCTAGGAATTCGTCGCCGCTGCGGGCGAGCCAGCAGAGGGAGCATCAGGAGCAAAGCCCTTCGATCCCGTCGGTATCGTCGGTTCGCTAGGTGCGGTCTCCGCTGCTGAGGCACCCTCTTCGCCCCTATCGGCGGGACTCAAAGTCTGCAACCGGCTCTCTTGTTCGTCGGTCCAGCCAGTCCACCAAGTCCACCACTCTTCGGATCGAAGCGACGCGGGACCGGTTGGGTGAATCGCTTCGAGTGCGAGCAGAGCAGCGATCTGAGCGCGCTCCTCGAACAAGGTGTGGTTCACTCCAATCGAAAGGAGAATCGAGGTGGCCTTCATGCTGGCCTTCACGATCGCTTCTTCGGATGCACCGTCATCGACCGGCAAACCGTCTTGTCGCAGCAACTCACAGATGCCGACGTAGACCTCGACATCTGCCTTGGCGAGCGGTTCCAATCTAAAAAGTGCGCTCGCACCTGAGGGCGCCTTGATCGTGGCCGTCATTGTCTCGACAGCCTCCATTAAGAAAGCGTTGCCGAAGACTTGATAGGAAGCCTGATAGGCGGCCGAGCGCGCTCGCGCGTCTGTGTCTTGCAAGCCGACGCGCAAGGCCTCTGCTGCCATCTGTCTCTGAACATGAACCGACAGGCCAAAGAGAGGCAGCAAGCTCTGCGAACCCGAACTCACATCCTCTGTCAAGATCGCGATCGCCTTCAACAGTCGACGTCCACCCTCTATGTCGTACTGGAATTGCCCGAGCAGCTCGATGGCGGCCATGAAGTCGGCGCGTTCGGTATCGCTGGCCGATTCGCCGCGTACCAGGATCGGTTTCGCGACCTCGTAGAGGCCTCGCACTGCCTCCAGGAATTCCGGCGGCGTGACCACGCTGCCCGCGGCCGGCGGCAAAGGAATGCTTTCGATCTCCAGGCGCTTCGCATGCGGCGCGAGCTCCAGGAAGGCACGTTCGCGAACGAGGCCGAAGGGATCGCGCACGGCTAGCCAGGCGTAGGTCCGCACCTGATTCGCAAGCACACTCGGACTGCGCGAACTGGATCTGGCGAGTTCGAGCAGATTCGAAAGGCAGACATCCGCCGGATCCTCGATCACCTCGATTGGATTCCCGAAGGCCCAGCGCTCTTCCTGCATCACGATCGGATCCAGCAGACGCTGCATCAGATAGCGAAAAGGAGTGTTCAGACGGGCCGTATAGCGATAGCGACCGCCGGCAGCGTGCATCTCGTCCAGGTTGGACGAGGACACTTCCACGCTGCTGCAAGCCACGAGGGCGAGCGCAGAAAGGACGGCGAGCGAGCGCGGGTACTGGACGATTCGCTTGATGAGCACGGTGGAACTGGGAATGAATGAGGCGTGCAAAGCGCGAAGTCTAGCCGCTGGCGCTGGGAGCTGCTAGCGGCCTCTTCACGATGCTCCTCGCAGAATTCGGGGCAGCCGGTTCTCCAGGATGCTCCCGTATGCGAGTGAATCATGCTTCCTGTACAGACGCCGGTCCGTGCACTTCGCTCGTCGTTCAGAGGGTGACCGGCCCAATTCAGGCGCTATGGTCGTTCTCATGTCTCCCCGCCACCAACTCACTCGGGCAATCCTGCGACTGATCCTCGCCGCCGCCGTTCTCAGTGCCCCGGTCTTCCTGATCGCCGAGGAATTCGACCGGAGCCACAGCTTGCTCGTCCTCGCGTCTAACGGAATTTGCGCGTTGCTTTGTGTCGTCCTTCTCAAGCAGCTGCGCTCGGGGAAGGTCGAGCTATGCGCCCGCATTCTGGTCTACGGCTTGATGCTCTTGGTCGGCTGGTTGGCTTCGGCGAACGGTGAGGATGTGCACGTCAACGTCGTGAACTTCGTGCTGGTGTCGGTGCTAGCCAGCGTGTTGCTTTCGGCGCGTGAATTGGGTGCGGTCGCGCTCGTGTCTTCGTTATTGATGAGCTGGATCGCGTACCAGCAGGCCGTGCCTCCGCCGGGCGAAGAGTTGTTCGAAGCACGTCTCGAATCGATAGCGCAATTCCTGCCAACCTACCTCGTGGTGGTGTCGATCTTGTGGCTGCGTGAGCGCTCGGCGCGCGCTGAGCCTGAAGATAGCTGAGGCTCGTGCGCGGCCTTGGTGCGAGAGGGTAACTGGTGGATCAAACTGGCGGCCAGACTCATCGGCAGGCGCGTGCTTAGTCAGCCAAACGTGGAGCGGAGTGACCGCGTTCTCGGATCAGCTGCAACTCTTTTTGTAACTGACTCACGAGCTTTGGCTTGTGCTGAGCCAGATCATAGCGCTGCCCCGGATCCTCCGCCAGGTTGTAGAGTTCGACCAGACCATCGTCGTCCGCGGGCGTCGTGTGCCGCTCTTCCCACTTCGCATTGCGGCGGGACACATAGCCGGACTTCGCTGCGATCAGCAACCAATCGCCGCTGCGCAGTGCGTACTCGTCTTGACACGTGTTGTGCACGTGGCTCGTACGAACCGTGGCAACTTCTCCGCGCCATAACGGAAGCATGTCATGCGAATCTTCAGCCGCATCATCGGGCAGCTTCGCTCCGACAACGGAGGCTAGCGTGGCCATCAAATCGACCTGACTGACAAGAGCATCTGAAACTCCGGCCTCGACTACGCCTGGCCAGCGCACGAAGAAGGGAACGTGGTGTCCGCCCTCGTAGATATCACGCTTGAGCCCGCGAAAGGGTGCGGCAGACCAGTGACCGAAGCGTTCATCGCGTGCATAGGCGTACTGTTCGGGGCCATTGTCCGCAGTAAAAATCACGATCGTATTTTCGGCTTGCCCGCTCTCATCGAGCGCCTTCAAGATACGAGCGCAGGCATCATCGGTCTCGAATACAAAGTCACCGTAAGCACCGGCCTCGGACTTACCGTCAAAGGCATCGCTCGGGATAATGGGCGCATGAGGCGAGGGGAATGCGATGTAAAGGAAGAAGGGCTGCTGCTTGTTTTTGCGCGAGCGGATGTACTCGATGCTCTTGGCTGCAGTTGTTGGAAGCACGGCATAAGGATCCCAGCCGGTGACCATGGGACCCGGGCGACACTCCCATTGTCCTTCCTTGATCGGCTTCCATTGGGAACTGTCCATTGCTCGATCGGGCGCCTTGAGAACGCGATCGTCCTCAATCCAAGCGTAGGGCGGAAAGTTGATCACTGTGTCGCCGAAGTAGTGATCGAATCCATGCGCGAGAGGGCCGTCCGGAATCGGCAAGCTCCAATCAAAGCTCCCCGCTGCCCAAACCTGACGCTTGCCGACAGTCTCAGGCTTGGCACCTTCCTTGTGGATCGCGGGCCAATCCCATCCGAGGTGCCATTTACCGATGCATGCCGTCGCGTAGTTTTTCGCTTGTAGCATCTCCGGTAAGGTCACACGCTCCGGCACAAACTTGGATGGGCCAAAGACACCGACGATCCCATGGAAATCACGCCAGTGATGCCGGCCAGTCAGCAACGCATAGCGACTTGGCGAACAGATGCCTGAGGAGGAATGACCGTCGTTGAAGCGCAAGCTTTGTGATGCGAGTCGATCGAGACCCGGCGTCGGAATTTTGGATTCCGGGTTCTGTGCAGCGACATCTCCATAGCCAAGGTCGTCGGCGTACAGGACTATGATGTTCGGTGTGTCAGCTGGAAGCGCGTGAACGCCAGCTGACATTACTGGCGAGACATAGAACAAGAGCGAGAGCGTTGTGCGCTGGATCTGCATGACTGAATTTCGGTGCATTGGGACCTCGCGATGGGCCGTTGATTGCTGTCGTGCTCTCAATGCTTGTGGCCGGTCTCTGCCTCGAAACTCGATCGTATCTCTTCACGAGCGCCTGGAGCGATCCAGATCGGAATGCAGCCAGACGGTTCGGAGGACCCGAGACATGGATCGGAGTTTTAAGGGATGCCTGCTAGGCTTGCGCCTCAGTTGTTAATTGTCCCCCATCCTACCGACGGTCTCGATTACTTTCCGTATGCTCGCGCAGGTGAAACTCCGATTCCAAAACCTTCCTTTCTTGCTGATTTGCGCGAGCTGCGCTGCGGTCGGTTCTCCTCAACGTTTGCCGGACACGTGGGGCCCTGCCCCTAGCGCCCCGCTGCACTCGCAGGCGTTGATCGGTGTGACCGAGGTCAACGGCGTCGAACTGACTCGTGACGAAGCGGGCCTTCAAGAGTTTGGCCGCGAGACAATGCCTGCGCTGGGCGCCGTGTGGCAACAGCCACTCTCCCAGGGCGTCGTCGATCTAGGAGTCGAAGGAGGCGTCACCGTCGGATGGGAAGGCGGGCGCCGTACTCGCACGACGGGCTCTGGAAACGAGTCGACCGCCACCAGCGAGCTCATCATCGCCGATGTCTTTGTCGGTCCGTTCGCTGCGCTGAATCTGGGCCAGAACGTGCGCGCTTACGGTGCCGCAGGCGCAGTGCTGCAGTACGGGCAAGTGTCCTTACGCACCACGGGCGGAAATGGTGATGACATCAGCGTGCGCGACGACTCTTACGAGACGGGCTATCACGCGCGCGCCGGAGTCGAGCTTCGAGTCGGCCGCGGAACGTGGATGGGTCTCGGCGCTCGGTGGTTTGATTCGAGCATCGACGTCAACGGCGGCGAGCAAGCGATCGATATAGTCGGGATGCAGTACTTCTTCACGATCTCGACTGGCTTCTAGCTAGAACCGAACGCGCGCTTCAGCTGCAAGGCCGCTGTGCTGCACCTCGCAGCAGCCGGGGACGCGATCGCGTGGAATCGGCAGGAGTTCGATGGCGAGGCCCGCTCTATAAAGAAGGGGAGGACCTCAATATCTCTCCCACAGACCGCTCTCCCAAACGGTCGAGCCAGGTCTGTGGCTCGTCCGTGATTACCTGCCTCCACTCGTTCGGCGTCGAAGGGAGGGGCTGAGGGGGAGGAATCAGCCTAGTACTTTCAACCGCTGTTAACGAGGTCAGGGTCAGGTTGTGCGGGGCATACAAAGTCCCCTCCCATGCTCAGGATGAGGAGTCGTTGGACGCCCCGCATGGCCCTGGCTATCTAGTGCACCAACGCTCGGGCGCAGTTCATGAGCGTGTGGGCAACGAGATCCGCGGCTCCATTGACGCCGCCATTCGAGTGCGTCAGCGCACTCTTCACACGCTTATTCCTGGCTTGGCGACGCTCAATGAACTCCGTCGCTGACCAGTGGAAGGTCGAGGATGCCCTTTCCCAAGCTGGAACTCGATTAGCAATCGCTTCGATAAGAACTTCCTCAGCGACAGCTAATGGCGCGACGATTGAAGCGCGGGACTCGGCAATCGGGCGATTTTTGGTAGGGGTTGCGCAAGCGGACAACAGGAGTGCCAAAATGGGCGAAGCGCTCCAGGGCAGCCCTTGTGAGCGCGCCTTGGGCTGCAGGGGAGTACTTTGATTGTCGATCTTGCCCATGAGTACTGTTCAAGAGGAGCGAAGCCTCTACCCGATTATCTACCCATTAACGGATTGGGGAAGATCATATTACGGGGAAGGGGCTGTGGGTGCCGGGACGACGGGCCCATGGGATGCAAGCGGGTTGCAAGCCCGCACCCTTCGCATCTCAACGCCACTGCGGCTCATCCTTGCTTGCATCTTGCTGTATCTGATGCAGTCGAGCCTGACGCCGCAACGCACACACGCTATTGTGCGCGTATGAGCGAAGCCCTGACGATGCTCCGGCCCGATGACTGGCATCTGCACTTCCGCGATGGTGAGGCGTTGTGCACGACCGTTCCTGCCACGGCGCGCAGTTTCGGGCGCGCAATTGTGATGCCAAACCTGCAGCCGCCTGTCACAACGGTTGCCAGCGCTCGATCGTATCGCGATCGCATTCTCGAGCAGGTTCCAAACACGAAGACCTTCGAGCCACTGATGACGCTGTACCTGACAGACAGGACGGATCCGTCAGAGATTGAGCTAGCGGCGGACTCAGGTTTCGTCGCGGGGTGCAAGCTGTACCCGGCTGGTGCGACGACCAACTCTGATGCAGGGGTCACTTCACTCGCTGCTATCACGGAAGTCCTTGAGCGCATGCAGGCATGTGATCTGCCACTGCTGGTGCATGGGGAGGTGACCGATTCGGATGTCGATGTATTCGACCGTGAAGCCGTCTTTATCGATCGTATTCTGGCTCCCTTGACACAGCAGTTCCCTGGGCTACGGGTTGTGTTTGAGCACATCACGACATCTGAAGCGGTAGGCTTCGTCGAGTCTGCAGGTGAATGTGTTGCGGCAACGCTAACGCCGCAGCACTTGCTTATGAACCGTAACGATTTGTTCCAAGGTGGATTGCAGCCGCATCACTACTGCTTGCCCGTCTTGAAGCGCGATGTGCATCAAACTGAGCTACGGCGTGTCGTCGCTAGTGGGCACCCGAGCTTCTTCTTGGGAACAGACTCTGCGCCGCATGCACGCAATGCGAAGGAAAGCGCATGCGGCTGTGCGGGCTGCTTCTCGGCTCCGGCCGCGATCGAACTCTATGCCCAAGTCTTCGACGAGCTAGGTGTGATGAATCGACTCGAGGCCTTTGCCGCTCATTACGGGCCGGACTTCTATCGCTATCCACGGAACACCGAAACCATCCGGCTCGTGCGCGAAGAGTGGACCGTGCCGGACCGCCTGGACTACATGGACGAGTCCGCAATCGTTCCGTACTGGGCGGGTCGTGCTCTGGCCTGGCGGCATCAGGACAACGCTCTCCAAGCCTCGAAAACCCAGCCTTAGAGCAAACAATGCCCTCGGCCTCAATCCAAAATATTCACGCTGGAGCCAGGCAGCCGTACATCGTTAGATCAATGGCCCAGGGGATGTTCACTCCCGGCGCGCGCCAGAGTTGGTGGCCGGTATACTGTAGGACCGAATCGCTCCAGCGGAGCGGTGCAGTATGAGTTCGACTCCCCGACGCAAAGATTCCCACCTCGACCTGACAGCGACTCAGGACGTTGGCTTCCGAAATAAGACCAATCTGTTCGATGCTGTAAGTCTGATTCACAACTCGTTGCCCGAGTTGTCGCTCGACGAAATTGACACCAGCACGACGATGTTCGGAAAGCCATTGCGGGCGCCGCTGCTGATCGCATCGATGACGGGTGGTTCGGATCGCGCTCGCACGATCAATCGCGTGCTGGCAGCGGTCGCTGAAGAGCGTGGGTACGGCTTCGGCCTCGGCAGTCAGCGTGCGATGGTCGAAAATCCCGCGGCGGTCGATTCCTATCGCGTTCGCCAGGAGGCACCGAGTGCGCTGTTGCTCGGGAACATCGGCATGGTGCAGGCGATAGCAATGAGCACGGATGACTTGGCCAGGCTCGTGGCCGATGTCGGGGCCGATGCGCTCTGCGTTCACCTGAATCCCGCACATGAGTTGACGCAACCTGAGGGTGATCGAGACTTTCGTGGTGGTATCGAGCTGTTCCAGCGATTGACGAATGAGTTGGGACTTCCCGTGCTCGCGAAGGAGACAGGAGCGGGATTGTCGCTCGATGTCGCCCGCCGATTAGCAGCAGTGGGCGTCAAAAACGTCGATGTCGGTGGCGCAGGTGGAACATCATTCGTTGCCGTCGAAACGCTTCGTCTTGCGCCGGACGAGCAAGAAACCGGGCATGTCTTTCGCGACTGGGGCATCCCGACCGCAGCCAGCCTGTTGGCGGTGAGCACCATTGGTTTCGAATCTGTGGTCGCGACCGGTGGGTTGCGCACAGGCTTGGAAGTCGCCAAGGCAATAGCTCTCGGCGCGACTTGCGCAGGCATCGCTCGCCCCGTGTTTCAGGCCCAGCAAGAAGCGGGCGCCAAAGGCGTGCACGACTTCTTGGATCAAGTCGAGCGCCAACTCCGTATGGCAATGCTTTTAGTCGGTGCCCGCAACCTGCAGGAGCTGCGCATGACGCAGCGGGTCATCCACGACGAGTTGCGCCAGTGGATGCCGGACGCGAACGCGTCCTAGCGAAGTCGAGCTAGCTCAAACGGGCGCTTGTCCAGCCTTGCGAATGCTGTCGACCAGCATCGCGACCGTTCCTTGTCCCAATTCGGGGGGCATCAGGAGCTTCGAGCTAACCAATAAGCCAGCGGCGCCCATCATCAGGTAGTGAGCGAGCTCAGCCGGTCCATGGTCTGTCCTGAAGACTCCACTCGCCTGCCCCTGTGCAATGACATCAGCGATCTGCCCGACCATCAGCTGAGCGTGCCCGCGCATCAAGTTTGCGACCTCTGTGTCGTCGGGACAGAGCTCGACAATAGTGTTGAGTCCCATACAACCGCGGGCGCCATCACCGGCAGAGCAGAGACCTAGCACTCTCAAGTCTAGCCAGCGCTGCAGTGCATCGACCGGACCCTTGGCTTTCTGGAGCTCAGTCCGTATCTCCTCGAAACTCGAAGCTAGGTAGTGTTCCAACGCGCGCAGGAACAGCTGTCGCTTGTCTCCAAATGTGCTGTAGAGACTTTGGCGGCCGATCTCCATTTCCTCAATCAGATCGCGCAATCCTGTCGCCTCGTAGCCCTTCTTCCAGAAGAGGTCCATGGCTCGAGTCAGCACCTCCCCTTCGTCGAAATGACGCGGTCGACCAGTCATACACTTACCCACCTTGCACAGAACGGAGCGGCTGAAGAGAACCGGGGATGGCAACCGATTGGACTGATACGCTTCATCAAAAATCCCAGCGCAGCCCCACGGCCACGGAAGTGTTATCGGGGAAGAGGTCAATCACACTCGCCTGCTCGTCACCCGCATTGAAATGTTGGAACTGAAGCGTCAACTTCAAGTCCTCGTGCACGGATCGCAGCTGGCGCTGATAAATGGCTTCGGCGATCGACTCACTTTCGTCGAGATCGACAATGGCGCGCATCTCGATGGAGGTGCGAGCGAAGTCACCCGCTTCCCAAAGTCCACGCAGAACGACGTCGTTCTGAAACAAGCGTAAGTCTGATGAAGCATCGTCCGCACCTGTCTCGACCGCGTACTCAACAGTCATCGTCAAGGTGTCCTGTTCACGCAAGACATCATAAAACGATCGGTCTACTCCGACGACGTAGCTGAGGTAGTCTTGTGGCTGTGCAATCGGCGAGTCGTCATAAGCATAGGGATCCTTGAAGACAACTTCGGCTTTCAGAGTCAGGGTTGAGAGGAACTCACCAAGCACATCCTGGTTCGGAACCGCGCGCAATCCGGCGCCAAAAGTCGTCGCGCCATAATACGCCGGAGCCAATACACCACCGCGGCCGACTGCGATCGATGGCATGCGTTCTGGACCATGGGCGACCAGGAGCTGCAGATCTGCATTCAATGGGTCGGTCGTCAGAGTGCTTTGGAAGCGAGTCGCAAATAAAGCTCGATCAAGACCCTCCGGTTCGAAACCAGCGTCCTCATCGAAAGAGAGCGATTCGCTTGCGAAACCGAAGCGCTGATTCTCTGTCGGAAAAGGCGTCGCCTGCCAGATGGGAAGTGCGTACAGCGAGAGAGTCGGCTCACCGAGCGTCTCGCCCCCATCCATGAAGGCTCGATAGCGAAAACCAAGCTCGCCCAGACGATCCGTATCGAGGAAGTCCGTCGCCAAGTCTCGACGGTTGATCACATCGATTGGGTTGTACGTGTCGGCGATGCCCCAGTTCTCGACGAATTGCCCCATTCGTAAATCCCAGTCTTCTCGCTCGATGGTCACATAGGCTTCATAGGGTTCGAAGCGTTTGACATCGCTGTCAGCCAGGTCCAAGAAGACGCGCGGGCGAAAGTAGGCACTGCCACCTTGCCCCAAGGCGAACTCCAGTTCGAGTTCGCCTTGCAGGAGGTATTGTTCGTCCTTACGACCTTCGTTCCGGTCGCGCAAGAACAAGCGCGGCTCGAACTCGAAGAAGCCCTTCCAGCTACGCAAGGCAGAACTTTCAGCGCTCGCAGCCGGGCTATCCAACGGGCTCTCGCCTCCATCCAATAGCGAATCCAGGTCATCGTCAAGGAGCAACTCCGGCGCGTTGGCCCCCTCACCGAATAGCTCATCGAGCAAGGGGTCGCCGTGTTGGGCGGCCGCTTGACCGTGATTGAGCAGGATGAATCCTAGCGCGAAGGTGCAAGCGCGTCTGACCGTCATGTTGAGGCATAGGCAACACATGGACTTCATCACTTTTCGATCGCGCGAGTCGTGAAGCGCTCCTCGGTCAGATTCTCGCGCGGCTCGCCTGTCTTCGAGCTCTTGTAGAGCGACAGGTTCAAGTACTCCTTCTCTTGCACCAGCGTCGTGCGCTTCCCAGTCTGCATATTTTTCATCTCGATGTCGTGCGCACGCCAGAAGCGACCGTGCAGTTGATGCCAATCGCTTCCGTCACGCACCTTCAGCTTGATCCCAGCCTTGTCGAAGTACTCGATACGCTCCTGACGGAAGTTGTCGCGGTTGTAGTAGACCACGATACGCGAGTAGCCCGTGTCCTTGTAGGTCGGGTTGGCATCGAGTTGGTAGACAGGAATCTGCGTGTCCCCTCGCGCCAGATCCGTCTCCTGAACGAAACGCCACTCGTATTCACTCGGGTCGATGTTCGACAGATCTTCGTAGGTGAACTCCGTGCCCTGAAAACTGGCCGTATTGTTCGCGCCGGAGATGCGTCGCACCCTCTTGTTTGCTGGTAGGTACAACCAATTGTCATCCGATGAGCCGGGATGTTCATGTGTGAGGGCCGTGACCCCTCGAATGTCAGCCGGACTCATGAACTTGATCAGCAATTTGTCGCCGTCCGCGGGACGCTCGTACACCATGCGCGTGAAAGTTCGACGGACAGAGTCACCATCGGCCCCAAACAAGGTCATCACACCCTGCGAGACCTCGTCCGTCCAACCACGGTCATAGATGTCGGCATAGCTCGCAATCTGCAGGCCATACGCGCGCGGGTCGTCAGTCGTGAAGTCAGGTGCTGCTGGGACCTCGACCCCACTCGTATTCTTCGTGCCTTCTTGGGCGAAGGCGGGCGAGAGGCAAGTGCTAAGGAGCACGATTCCCCATGTAGCAGTCTTGAACATGATGAGTCTCTTCAGGGTCGATTGATTAGGCGAAGCTGCCTCGTGCGCTGCGCGCGAGGCCAGAAAGAGTGCATTAACTTGCGTGCTGTGCATCAGGTGCTGATCGTTCGATTATCGAGATCGGTCGTTGCTTCTTCTAGATAACGACCCGCGCGAACGTAGGCGCCCGGGAAGCTCAGTACGGCGGTCGTCACGACGAAGTCGAAAAACCAAGCCAGGCCGATCATGAGTCCGGCCAACGCCCCCATCTGGAAGTTGGGTGAGAAGTCAGACAACAACAGCGTTCCGAAACCAATGATCAACACCCCTGTCGTAATCGTCATTGCTGCGCCACTGACGTGGATGGCATAGCTGAGCGATTCTTCGGGTGTCTTGCCTTCTTGGCGACCGCGCGCGAATTTCGTGAAGAAGTGGATGGTGTCATCGACACAGACGCCGAGCGCAACCGAGGAGACCAAGATTGCCGGACCATCGAGCGACCAACCGAGAAGGCCGAACACGCTCAACGGCAAGAGGATCGGCAGCAGGTTGGGAATCAAGCTGATCAAGGCCAAGCGCCAGGAGCGGAACACGAAACCAATCAACAGCGTGATGGCGAGGAGTGCAATACTCATGGACTCTAGGAAGCCACGTGAGAACAACTGAGTCGTGCGTGCAAACAGCAGTGTCTTGCCCGAGACGGTCATGTCGGCCACTTGGCCACGCGCCTCATCCGGCTCTCCGATCACGCCTGCAATCGTTGGAAACTCTTCGCCCGCGATCTCGCTCATGCGATCGAAAGCAGCGAGTTGGGCCAAGGAACTGGCCTGCTCAATGCGCCCCTGCACGCGGAAGTGCGAACGGTCAGCGCTGAGCTGTGTCGTCAAGCTCTCCCCCGGGCGTGCGCCGCTTTCATACTGGAGGTAATACTGAGCAATCAAACTCGTGCCGGACTGCCCGGGAATCAGCGTCCATTCTTCACTCCACTCATCAAAGCTGAGTTCTGGTACGCGTAGCTCTTCGGGAACATCAGCCTCACTCGGAACGCGATAGAAGCGCGCGGAGTTTTCGTGTTGCACTTGATGAATCTTGCGCAAGGTATCGAGCGGGCTGATGAAGTCGGTCACGACCGATAGTACGGAACCCTCTGTCTCCATCTCTTCGCGCAGCCTGCGCTCGAAACCGTCGAGAGCGCCCAGAAACTCAGTCGAAATGCCAATTCGGTCTGCCTCCCAACTGCTGAGCTTGTCGCTCAGATGTTCCAAGCGCTCGCGTTCCGCTACCGACAGCACCGTAAACTCGTCCGGAGCTTGCTTGGAACCGAAGTCACGGTTCTGGAGTGTGTTCCACTCATGCTCCTCGGCGAGCGTCAGGCTATCCGCCAAACCGGATTCCTGAGCGGCAGAGGGAGCGGAGAATACGAGTTCCACATCACCGACACCGCCCATGCGCGCTTCGATCCAGCGGAAGTCTGACATTGTCTTGTTGTGATTTGGGAACATCGCACGGAAGTCACTGTCGATTTCGACGCGCGAGACACCGACGAATGCCGTCACAAGCAGACCGGCAGCGCCCATCAAAACTATGCCGCGCCGTGCCAAAATCGCGTGAACGAAGGCAGCCGAACGCGGAACACTGAAGAACCTAGCGAACGAGCTCTCCTGCCCTTGACCCGCTCGCTTGTGAGGCACGAGGGAAAGAAGTGCGGGCACGACGCTCATCGAGAGCAGATAGGCCATCAAGGTGCCAAAGCAGGCCATTGCCCCAAGCATTTGCACAGGCACAAGCTTGCTGACCGTGAGCGAATAGAAACCGACCGCGGTCGTAACCGACGTCAAGAAGACCGGCAGAATGTTGCGGCGCATGACTTCGGTGATCAATTCGCGTTTGGCTTCATAGCGTGGACGCAAGGCTGCCCAGGCCGCGACCAGGTGAATCGCATCCGCAATGCCAACCGCCGTCAGCATATTAGGCGCCATCATAGTCAGGTTGTTCATCAAGTCGCCTTGGGCGAAGTTGGCACCGACCATCGCCATGATCGATCCGAAGACCACTGCTAGCGGCACGATGACACCGGCTAGGCCACGGAAGACAGCGAATAGCGCAATGATGATCACCAAGAACATCAAAAGGATGAACTTCGAGTCGGCCATACCGACTTCCTCGAAGTTGCGCTCAAAGAGCGGCGTTCCTCCAAGGTGGAACTCGTAGGTCGACATCGCTTGCGGCGTGAAACCGGCCGGTGCCGACTCGCCCGTTGCCCTGTTGACGTAACCGCCTGCGGCCCGCTCGTACTCGGCGTACTTTGGCAACTCTTCACCGTCGCCGATCTCCATCATCAAAGTGCGCGGATCTGCCAACTCTTGGGCGGCCATGTGCTTGTCCGCGCCTTCGGGAAGCCCAGCGACGTAAGCTTGCAGAGTGTCCTGATGCACGGATGGCATCGTCAGTCCGCGTTCGATGCGAAGGATGCGCTCGATGCCCTCGAGAGATCTGCGTTGGGTCGCGACGGCGTACAGATTCGGAGCTGTTTGAAGCGCGCCCAAATCATCTCCAAAAGTCACCTGCAATCGATCAGGGTCGACTCTCGGGCGCAGGACCTGAACTTGGATGACGGTTGTCGTCCCACTTTCGTCCAGAATGGTGCCGAGCAACAACGGTTCTCCAATGTGATCATCAAAGTTGGTGTCCACACCAAGGAGAGCGCGAACGCGATCTTCCCCGAGTCGATCGGCCACTCGTTGCGCGCCCAAGACGGCGATCATGCGCTGCACAAGGTCATCGTCCGACAATTCGGACGCCTCGCCCTGGACCAGGTCCGAGATGATCAAGCCCTCTTCGCTTCCGAAGGAATCCTCGATCGTGCCCCACCGAATCCATGGGTTATACGTCAGGCTTCGAACGTGACGTACGCCAGGGACCGTCAACAACTGGTCAGTCAAGCGGCTGATGGTCTCCAGGCTCGAACGATCGAAAGCTCCGTAGTCTGAATCACCAGTCTCGAAGGTGACCATCACATAGTCCTCGGCCACAAAGCGATCTTCGATGCCGTAGTAGGTTGAGACCGCTGCATCGGCCTCACCGAACCAGACATCCATCGTAGGGTCGAAGATGATTGGGGGAGTACCTACTGCTGCTTCCGGATCTCCTCCTAGGCCTGCGACTGATTCGGTGAACCAACTTACCCGTTGAATACCCAGGCCGAATGCGGCCAGCACGATGGCCATGACCAGACTGCTCAGCAGCCAACGCCAGCGGTACAAGTGGCTCGCGATATCATTGCTTTGAGCAGATGCTGAGCCGTTGGCCAGTGATGAATTCGTAACCATTGCTGTATTCGATTCGTGGGCGAGGAGGTCGGGGGGCGCCCTGGTCAATAAAGACCGATTGATCAAAAAGCTATGCCGGCGATTATGGACCGATTGGTCAACGCATCTAGCTCCGCCCGATAAATAGACCTTAAGCCATTGTCAATAAGTGACTTATGGGCTCATCAATCTAGCAGACTGCGGCTGGTTGGTACACATCGTCGCGATCGACGGACGGAAACGACCTACGCACCGCAGCGTCACGGATAATCTCCAGCCCCCGCATCTCATCCACAAGCCGCCGAGTGCTTGTGAGCCTGCCCCCCCCCCGCTGTGAGTCGCTGACATGAAGAAAGCTCGTCTGCTATGCGCCCTCTTACTCGCCTTCCCGATGATCGTCTTCGGGGGCAACCACTTTGTCAGTATCTTCGCGCTGCCTCCTGGAGACGGCAGCGTAGGCGCAACGATGCTCGAGACTATGCGCGGCGGTGGCTTGATGGGTCCGATTGCACTGAGTCACGTAGCGATAGGAATCCTATTGCTCGTACCGCGATCACGCTTTGCCGGCGCACTGCTACAGCTCCCGATGAGTCTCGGAATCTTGGCCTTTCATATGACCATGCTGCCTGAAGGAACGCCGCTGGCATTGATCCTCGTGGCACTCAACGCATGCGTCCTGTCCGAGCCAGATCAGATCCGCTCGCTCTTCCGTACGGCGTCAGCGGGCTGAATGGCGGCACTTCTGCGGCGCCTCAAGCACTCACTCCGCCTGTGCCGGAAGCGGACCGTACTTCAGTCCGTGCCCAGTGTTGAACAACACAACTCGCTCTTCGGGTTGCAACCAACCGCGCTCGACGAGTTGTTTGGCAGCCGCGACGCAAGCTCCGCCTTCCGGCGAACATTGTAGGCCGAGCATGCGCCCCATCGCCCGAGTCTCCCGGATTAGGTCAGCCTCGCCTATCGCCAGCGCAGTTCCACTGCTTTCACGCAGCGCGCGCAGGATCAAGAAGTCCCCCAGTGCTCCGGGAACGCGCAAGCCGAAAGCCTCGGTCCGCTCGGGATCAGCCCAATGAGGAGCGTGATCCAGACCTTCCTCGAATGCACGCACGATAGGCGCACAACCCGCACTCTGAACACTGACCATGCGTGGTCGCTCTGACCCGATCCAACCCATCTGTTCCATCTCGTCGAAGGCCTTCCACATACCGATCAATCCGGTGCCTCCACCTGTTGGGTACAGAATCACGTCCGGTAGCGAGCCAAAGTCATACAACAGCTCGTACCCCATGACCTTCTTGCCCTCTAGGCGGTACGGTTCCTTCAGAGTCGCCAAGGAGAACCAGCCCTGCTCCGCGGCCACCTTTGCCAGCAAAGATCCCGCGTCGGCGATGGAGCCCGGTACCAATTCAACGTGCGCACCCAGAGCACGCGTCTCCTCGATAATGGGCGACGGTGTGCTCTCTGGCACAAACACATGAACATCGAGACCATGCAGCGCACCAAAGGCGGCAGCGGCACCGCCTGCGTTGCCCGCCGAAGGCAGGCAGACGGCTGAGATCCCCAGCTCAGCAGCTCGCCCGAGCGCAGCCGCCATCCCACGTGCCTTGAAGGATGCCGTTGGGTTCTGCGCTTCGTCCTTAATCCATAAAGCAGGCAGGCCCAAGGCGTCAGCCAATCGCCCTGCAGGCACGATCGGTGTCGCTCCTTCTCCCAAGCTTGGCGTCTGAGCTCCGGCTTGGCAGGGCCCGACTTCAGGTACTCGGTTCTGTCCGGGTGGACGAGTCAACACTTCCTGCAGACTCGGCGTGTCATCAGACAAGTCATAGCGTGCCAGCAAAGGTCCGCCACATTCGACGCAGACGTTGTGCACTGCGAACGCATCGTGACTCGTATCGCAAGCCCCACACTCGAGGTGGGTCAGCAAGGACGTAGTAGTTTGGGTGATGCTCATGACACTTAATCAGTTCCCGCCGTTCGATTACGGCTCAGGATCTAGGCCAGCCAGCACTCATGCAAGTGAATCCACTCCACACCTTCGGGAAGCTCGCTTTGCTGGCGAAAGAGCGCGCTGCTCAAGCGTCCACGCGGAAGCCCATCACTCATCTGCCACTCTTCGTAGGTGGTCTGCACCAGGTCTACACGGATGCTGCGACAGACGAAGTTTTCTATCCAAATGCGAGACTCCGGGTCGGATCCGTGCGCTGTTTGCAATCGACCAAGCAAGGTGGCGCGGTCAATGCGCATACCGTCGGGCACAATGATCTCGAAATCGCTGGCCAGGACATTCGCAAAGCGCGTGAAGGCTTGCGGAGTGTCGGGCAGTCGTCCAGCGAACCACTCCTGGAAGAAACGATGCAGCGCAATGACCTCTCGTTCACAAGCTTGATGCATAGAAGTCATGAGCAGAAGTGAACGCTGAGCGAATCGCTCAAGTTGAAGAGGGGCGCGCCGGCCGGCACAGCGCGGTAGCCGAATTGGAAGTACCAGGTGGCACCCACGACTAGTGCACCCGGTCCGGCATTGAAGGGAGCCAGCGCGACATCGATCACTTTCACCGCACGCCCCTTCGCATTGACCGCACGCGCAGGTCCGATGCCAACATAAGGCCTTTCGACACACCATAAGGCTGCACCAAAGGGCGGCTATGTGGCGCCAGTCCAGAGAAGTACAGTCCGAAGTGTGCGGGGACGAAATTCATGCTGCGTCCTTCTTGAGCCGATTCGCGCGAGATAATAGGACGCTTCCTATCCTACACACTTGCGGCACAACCCTAATTCAGCATGCGAGATCTCCCCCACAGGCTTTCCTCACTCGGCTTCTACCAAAACGGGTCAGTCTGTCGCTAGACACGTTTTTCGCTGGCGAGGTCTGCGTGACTCAGATGCTGCATCGCCCAGATGCCCACAGGCTTGCGGGACACGAGGGGCGGGGGTTGACTCACTTCTTGTTTGCGTGAGACTGAAGCCTTCGGAATGATGCAATCATCATGAGAGCCACTGCCCACGTCCTCGAACCCGAATTGGTTACGGACATCATCGAGGAGAGCCTGACGATCTTGGCCGAGACAGGCGTCATCGTCGACTACGAACCGGCCTTCCGTTTCCTGCGCGAACGCGGTTTCGAGGGCGATGAGAGCACGATGCGCATCCGCATGTCGCGCGAGCAAGTGCGCGAGGCGATCGGGCAGGCCCCGAAGTCAATCGAGCTCTACGATCGGGAGGGCAATCTGCACGCTTCGCTTGGCGAAGATCGTGTGCATTTTGTTCCTGCCTCCTCCGCCCTGAAGTTTCTGGATGACCAGACGGGCGAGATGCGCGATCCGACCTCCCTTGACTTCACGCGCTACGTGCGTGTCGCGGACGGCTTGAAGAACATCGCCTATCTATCGACAGCCTTTGTCCCGATGGATGTGCCTGCTGGTATCGCCGATGCTTGGCGCTTATTCCTGTCCCTCTCGCACTCGAAAAAGCCGGTCGTATCTGGCGCGTTTACTGCCGATGGGGTCGAACGAATCGCCGATGTCCTGCGGCTCTTCCGATCCAGCGACGAAGAGCTGGCGCAGAAACCGCTGTCGATTCTGACTTGCTGTCCGAATACGCCGATGCGTTGGGGAGAGGATCCGGTGCGCAACCTGATGGATTGCGCACGCCTCGGGATTCCGACCGAGATCGTGCCGGTGTTGCTCCTGGGCATGATATCGCCCTCGACAACCGTGGGAGCAATCGTGCTGCACACGGCAGAGGTCTTGAGCGGACTGACCATTGCTCAGGCGGTCAAGCCGGGAGCGCCGGTGATCTTCGGCGGGGCGCCCGCGTCCTTTCACATGCGCCTCATGACCAATCCGATGACGGCGGTCGAGGCGCTGCAGGTTTATTGCGGCTACACGCAGGTTGCGAAGTCGCTGAGTCTGCCGACCCAAGCGTACATGGCCCTCTCGGATTCCAAGAGACACGACGCGCAGTCAGGGATGGAGACCGGCGTCGGCGCATTCCTGGCTGCGATGGCTGGTGTCAATTCGGTATCTGGGCCTGGAATGCTTGACTACGTCAACTGCTTCAGCCTCGAGAAGCTCGTATTCGATGACGAGGTTGCGGCCCATGCGTTGCACTTCATCCGTCCAGTAACTGTCAAAGAAGACCTGCCGACGCGTGCTTTGATCGATGAGCTAATTGAGGAGAAGCACCTGCTGATGTCCGAACACACCTTGGAGCACTGGCCGAAAGAGCTGTACCTTCCGGGACCCTTGATCGACCGAACCAATTGGGATCAGTGGGCCGACCGCGGCGAGAAGGAAGGCACCGAGCTCGCGAACGAAGTCATCGAGGAGGTCTTGGAAGACTACGAACTGCCCGCTTTGGATCCGCTTCTCCACCGAGAGGCCGCAAAACTCTTCACTCGTTACAGTGGCGAGCCCACCCTAGACCTGCCCGCCTACTAGTTCTGTATTTGCTCTGCACATGATCGATTACGCATTGATGAACCAGCTGCTCTTCGAGGGCAGCCACCATGAAGTAGAGGCCATGACGCGAGCCGCCCTCGCGCAGGAGCTGCCGGTTCGTGAGGTGCTTGAAGAAGGCTTGATCGCGGGCATGAATGTGGTCGGGGAGGACTTCAAACACAATCGCATCTTCGTGCCGGAAGTACTGCTTGCCGCGCGGGCCATGAAGTCGGGCATGGAAGTGCTGCGGCCGCTGTTGACGGAGATGTCGGACGTGCAGGCAGCTGAAGTCGTCGTAATGGGCACCGTCAAGGGTGACTTGCACGACATCGGAAAGAACCTGGTCGGGATGATGGCCGAAGGCGCAGGTTTCGAAGTCATCGACTTGGGCACCAACACCTCGGCCGAAGAGTTCATTGCCGCCGTGGTCGAACATAAGGCCGCCATTCTGGGTATGAGCGCACTCTTGACCACGACGATGGTCTATATGAAGACCGTTGTCGACGAAGTACGCGCAGCTGGGCTCGATGTGAAGATCTGCATCGGTGGCGCTCCGATCGGACCGGAGTTTCGCGACCTGATCGGTGCCGATGGCTATGCCGCGGATGCGGTTGCTGCAACAGAGCTCTTTAAGCGCTTGATCGCCGAGCGAGCAAGCTAGTTGCAAGGGCGTCAGCGGAACGGAGGGTACGCTTGAGCATCTCACTTTCGATCGATGGTCGAGAGATGCAGGCCGAAGCGGGCCAGCGCTTGTTCGATTGTGCAGCGCAGCTGGGTGTGTATGTTCCAACCTCGTGCGCAGGCCAA
Organism: Planctomycetota bacterium; assembly: GCA_047611405.1. Classification (GTDB taxonomy): domain Bacteria; phylum Planctomycetota; class UBA1135; order UBA1135; genus JBLFWN01. The sequence goes on from JBLFWN010000026.1 coordinate 52,095, forward strand.
GGCAAGTGCCGCGAGTGTTGGCTCGAAGTGGATACCGGTGCCGAACTCCTCAGCCCACGGGCTGACGAAGAGCGCTCGATCGTCGATGCACTACGCTTGGCCTGTCGAGCCAAGATCGTCGGCACCGATGGCGAGCTAAATTGCCGCAGCCTTCATCGGGGCCAAATGCGCATCGTGACGGAGGCAGCGCAAACGACTCCAGCGGGTGATCATTATGCCATCGAGGCCAGTGTGCGACGCGTGGACGGCCAACTCCAACAGTGGCGTCGCAGCGATTCCATCACGGCCGATGCCACGGCTGAACCCGAGCAAGCATCCGGTGATCACATCTGGTTCGATCTTGAACCTGGTCTCCATGACGGTGACCGTCCCCTCCTGGGACTCGCGGTTGATCTTGGAACGACAACCATCGCCATTCGGCTTCACGACTTGAGCGATGGACGACTGCTCGCTACGCGAGCTCTCGAGAATCCGCAGCGCTTTGGTGGATCGGATGTGATGGCGCGCATTCGCTTTGACGGCGACAACAAGGGCAAACTGCTGCGCCGCACGCTGCTTGGCTACCTCAGTCATGCGATCGAAGAGCTCCCATGTGAGAGCGAGAACATCTTCGAAATCGTGGTATGCGGCAATACGACGATGCGTGACTTGCTGTTCGGCCTGTCGGTTCAGCCCATCGGCCAGTTCCCTTATTGGTCACAAACGGAGAGTGAGTGGCGTGAGGGTCGGAGCGCGGGCACGACGCTGAGCAGACAGACCCGCAGTATGCGTTTGCCATCGAACTCGGCTGCCACCATCTACTCGCCACCTCTAATTAGTGGACACGTTGGTTCGGACGCCGCCACCGCGATGCTCGCGACTGGGTTGCTCGACGAGGCAGGAACCGTCGTGATGATGGACATCGGGACCAACTCGGAGCTGATCGTCGCGCACGAGGGCAAACTTTGGGCGGCATCTTGCCCCGCGGGTCCCGCCTTTGAAGGCGGCGCCATTCAATGCGGCATGCCGGCGCTCGATGGCGCGATCGAATCCTTCCGTTTCGATGACGCCGGAGGCAGAGTGATGTCTGTCATCGGTGGCGGATCAGCGACCGGTATCTGTGGCTCGGCTTTGGTTGACCTGATGAGCGAGCTGCTGCGAACGGATCGCATGAACGAGCGCGGCAGGCTGACCCTGGAGGATGAGTCCGAGGGCATTGAAGAGGATGGCCTGTCATTTATCGTCGACGAAGCCCGCGGCCTTCACATTGCAGAAGCCGACATCGGCGAGCTCGCGCAGGCCAAGGGGGCCAATGCCGCGGGATTGAGCATCGTCATGGAGATGATCGGATTGCGAGCCGAGGACATCGATCGCTTCTACCTTGCCGGCGGTTTCGCGCGCCACATCGATCTGGACGCAGCGCGTAGGATTGGACTAATTCCCGATTTGAGTGATGACCGCCTCGAGCGCATAGGAAACGCTGCGCTGCAGGGCGCTTCGATAGCGCTCACATCACTTCCCGCTCGCATGGCGTTGGAACTACGGGCGCAGCAGGTCGAGCACATCAGTCTCGAGACTCACCCCGACTTCTTCGAGCACTTCGTTCAAGCTTGTCAATTCACACCGATGAGTTTCGGCTCGTGACCATGCTGCCCTCTATACCTATTGGCGGGAGCAATCGTGACAAGGCGCTGCGTGATGGAGTCAATATAGCTCGTGGCCTCTCGCCTGAACCTGCGCTGCGGATCGAGCCGCGCGTCGAGGCCGGCACTCTGTCTCCGAATACCGCTGCTGCGGCACCGCATTCCGAACTCGCGAGCTGGCTTGCAAGCTCGGTAAGCGACTGCGAATTCGAACGGCTCTTGGGCCTGCCATCCGGCGGACTTGACGGCGGTGCAGATGCAAGACTGCTCGAGTTGGCGCGACAGAGTCGTACTTTCTTCGAAGAAAACTCCAACCCGAGCCTGCTGCTGCGAGTCGCACGCGTCGTTCAGGTCGATGACGCTCGACTGCAAGTTGCCGTTGGGACGCCAGCGACAGTTATATGGTTGGCGAGCCCAGCTCTTGCACGCCGTGTCCGGCACAACAAGGTGTGCACGTTGATGGCCATCGGAGTCACGGCTGGCAGCGCAATCGAGCGGGACATCGCCCGGGATTGGAAGGGCAGGCCGGATCGCGCATGGTTTCGAGAGCGCTTCGCAGTTGCTGCTGTCGAACACGGCATTCGTCACGGCCTGCAATGGAAGATCGACTCGCGCCATGAACCATCCGCAGAGTGGCTCGCGCTCTCGAACGAATCCCAAGCGAGCATCGACTCGACTGACGGCCCGACAACGCCTACTGACCTGCACGCACCCGGCCACCCGGGATGGCCAATCGCGGACCTTGCCGCGTTGCACTCCCTACTGACCTCGAAGCCGGCAACGGGAGACGAAAACGGAAGCGAGGCGGCACATACCCAAGGTCCGATCGGGTTGATGCAATCTGGCATGCTGGCACCCAAGATATCCATGTTGGCGGCGTATACACTCAGTCCACCGGCAGCTGCAGGAAGCGTGCCTTCCAACGAAAGTACGAGAGCGTCTATTTCACCATGCACGACCTGCCCCATGATCGAATGTGACTATCGCAGGAGTTGATTGATGACACTACTTGAAGCGCTCCGCGCGGGCCCCTTGCTTGGCGACGGTGCGATGGGCACTCAACTTCAGTTCGCCGGGCTCGAGCCCGGGGGCTGTGGCGAAGCCTGGAACTTGGATGCTCCCGACGCGATTGAAGCCATTCAGTCGCGCTATGTCGAAGCTGGCTCGCAGGTACTGCTGTCGAACACCTTCGGTGCCTCACGCGTGATGCTTGAGCGTCATGGCCAAGGCGATCGCTCCGAAGCCATCAATCGCGCCGGAGTCGAGATCGCACGACGCGCATTTGGTGACAAGCGGGGTTATGTCTTTGGCGACATGGGGCCTTTCGGTGGTTTGCTAGAGCCGCTAGGCGATGTACCGATCGCAGCTGTGGAAGCAGCCTTTGCTGAACAAGCCAAAGCGCTGGTCGAAGCGGGCGTAGACGCGATCCTGATCGAGACGCAGACGTCGCTGGAGGAACTACGCATCGGCATTGAAGCGGCGCGTGCGGCTGGAGCAGAGGTCGTCGCCGGATCGATGGCATTCGACCGCACTTATGATGGCGAAGACGTGCGGACGATGATGGGGATCGGTCCAGAGGATGCCGCGCGCTTCATGAGCGAAATGAAGGTCGACATCCTGGCCCTGAACTGTGGTACCGGCGTCGATATGTCCATGGCTCGCGAGGTGGTTGCACGCTATCGTGCTATCTCCGATCTGCCCATCATGGCCCAACCCAACGCTGGTCAACCCGTGCTCGAAGACTTCAAGACTGTCTATAAAGAGACGCCCGAAGAGATGTCGGCCGGAGTGGCCGGCTTGATCGAGGTCGGCGTCGGTATCATCGGCGGATGCTGCGGGAGTACTCCGGACCACATCCGTGCCTTTGCGCGCACGCTGCAGGAGCTCGCCCGTTGAAGATCCGGATCACAGACATCAATCCCAAGGCCGCAGCCGCGCTGCCTGATCATAAGGCGGATGGGTCGGGTGTTGGCGTCAACTACACAGACCTCTACCTGAAGTCATTCAAGTGGACACTCGAAGATGGCCGCAAGATTAGCTGCAAGCGGCGTGGTTTGAAGCTGACGATGAAGATCGGCTCTGAGAGCGGTACAGGCTTGCTGCGACGCATCGAGAATGGACCCGATGTGCGCACGATGGTACGGCTCGCCCTCGAAGAAGCTGCCCGGGAGCTAGGGGCCAGCTTCAGCGAAGAGGACGGCGGTCTGCATCTGGAGCTCGGCTGAGCTTCAGGGTGCCCCATGGGCTTACGCCTGCGAATCTCCGCAGACCGCTACGCATTGAGCGTGCGCGGGATGTCAGGGCGCGAAGGTCGCGTTCAAGCCATTCGAAAGATTGAAGGTCGCTTGCGCGCTGTCGCGATACCAAAACTGGAAGTTCCAACTCGACCCCGGAAGAATCTGTGACATAGCCGTCGGCGGGTTCAACAAGTCAACGGTTCGGTCGGCGCTGCCATCCGCGGCGACCGTCGAAGCTGGTCCCAGACGCGTGACGTTGCCACCCACGCAGCGATGTCCGGCGCCGAAAGGCTGCTGCAGTTGGTTCTCTCCCTGGATAAAGAGTCCAGGCTCCCCTATCGGAGCCGCCTGGACTCGCAATGTGAAGTCATTCGCCGCGACGCTGAGGCTACCGACGCACGAGATCAATGCTCCGTCTCCGACCGAGTTGCTAGCTGCGATGCAGTAGTTCGACAGAAGCGCCGGAGCAATCGCCTCGACTTCGATCCCTGCAATGGTTGGACGATCAAGGCTGGACTCGAACGCGATGTCCAGATACTCGTCATTGACCAACGCATCGAACTCGTACATCAAAGCCGAATCGTGGCCGACCTCGGAATGCACATCCAAGTCATCGATCACTTGCACGCCTTCGATCGCCACATCGAACTTGCGCCGGTTATTCGAGTTCCAATAGGTCTCGGCGAAGTGCAAGCGCACGTGTACTGCGCCATTACCGACCAAAATGCGATACTCCGCGTGCTGCGTGTCGCTGTTGGAGCCTTGCCGCTCACTTCGATACAACTCGTCGTTGGTAGTGTTGTTGACATTCACAATGCCCGGGTTGATGACGGAGCGACCATTCAGGTTGAAGCTATCTTCGCACCAGTGTTGCACCGGACCGTCATAGCCTGCACCTCCGCAATTCAGCAGCAACGGCAGACTGACGTAGTCTTGATGCGGGCGCTTGTAGGCGCGGGACTCCGGAGTGAGAGCCGTCTGTCCACCGCCCGACAAATGCAGCACGCCCTGAATCAATTGGACTGCAGGTGCCAACAGCCTGCGCGGCAAGGGCGGGAGATCCGACCATGCATCCTCGGTCGGGTCATATCGGATGATCCTGTTGACGGAAAAGGGCGGCGTGACGTTTGAGCGTCCACCAGCCAGAACGGGTCCTGTTCCATCCGTGAAGGTACCGGGCTCAACGTGAGACAACTCGTACGGCATATCAGCGACTTGTGTCCACGTGTCCGTACCCACTTCGTAGGCATGCACCATGGTCAGATCTTCAGAATTCTTGTCATGCCGATACTGGCCGCCGAAGGCATAGATCTTCCCGTTGAACAGAGTCGCCGAGAAGTGGTTGCGCTCGTTCGGCATCGGGGCAAGTGGATTCCAACCGCTGGGAGACGCTGTGTCATAGACCCAGTGATCAGCCTCACTGACATCCTTGTCATTCCCGACGCCACCGAAGAAGTGCAAGTCGTTCCCAACCGCGATCAACGCTCCCGCACCTCGAATGAACGGCAGATCAGGTCCGGCAGACCATGTGTCCGCATCAATGTCGTACAGCCAGACTTCATCGGTGACGGGACCCGGATGATCACCAACGAATCCACCAGCCACATAGATCGTGCGTCCAACTTGCGCAACACCGTGGTGTGTCAGCGCAGTCGGCATGTTGGTGCGCGAGCTCCAGATCTGTGTCGTGGGGTCCAGCACATCGACGCGGTCGGATGTGTTCAGGCTGCCAGTCCAAAAGCCGCCAAGAAGCCACATCTGATCGTCAACGACCATCGAAGCTGCCTCGATACGCGGCAGAGGCGTGTCGGGAACCGGCTCCCAAGGACATTGAGCCGTCACGAGAGCGGTCGAGCCGAGGACTGACGAAGCGAGCAGAATTGAGCGTAAGGGTCTGTGAGCGAGCATGGTGCAGCTGTGCGGGGGGATCGAGTACCTAAGTATCGCACGAGATCGCTCAGGTGGCGACCCGAGCTCATGAAGAGGGGTTTTGGGGCCAGAAACTCAACAAGGGAATCCGCTGGCATGATTGCGTCGCACTGCTCCTCGCTGCCCATCGGCTGCGCCCGACGGGCCTATGCGGGGGAATTGAAGCGACTCCCCCACCAGCGAGTGCAAGCCTCAAACCTTCCGAGGGGGTATCGTTGTGGAATGAGGTCTAGTCTTCCCGTATCGGCCAAACCCGGGTTCTCGGACTCATTGGTCCTGACAAAGTGGATGCCGCTGCCTCAGGGTCCGATCCAATTCCGGCGACAGACTCAGGTGAAAAGCACACTTCCGCCAGGACCATGACCGTCAGCAGCGAGTCACCCGAACAGGCCCACGCGCGCAGTGATAGCCGGTTCAACCGAATCGCGTTGCGCTTGGCACTGCTGCTCGCAAGCACCGGACTCGCGCTGCTGTGCGGTGAAATTGGTAGCAGGCTCTACTTGCGGATCACGGGGGTCCCCTTCGATCATCAGGCAGTTCTGGACGATATGAATGTCTTGGTAGATCCGATGGGAGCCTTCATGAAGGGGTCTTCTGTCGAAGGCATTGAAGCAGAGTCAGATGCTGGCATTTACTCGACGCGAGCCCTGCATCCGTACCATGCGGCGGAAATCCGGCACGACATCGGTGGTGTCTTGGAGCACTTTCGCAATACTCCCGCCGATGAGGCCTATGAGGTGCTCATCATCGGTGGTTCTGTGGCCGCCTCCTATGCCCTAGATTCCTTTGCAGTCATCAAGCGAGGGCTCGTGCAAGTCACTGGCAAGAAGGGGCCAAAAGCTGTTGTTCTGAACTACGCGCACAGTGCGTACAAACAGCCGCAGCAACTGATGCGGCTCATGTACTTGTTCAGCCTCGGATTCAGGCCAGACGTCGTCGTGAACATCGATGGCTTCAATGAGGTTGCTGCCACTTTCGCCAACGAAAAGAAGAAACTGCACCCCATCTATCCAAGCCGCGCGACCTGGGGGACCGTGCTTGAGTCACGTGGGAAAATCACAACGACCACGGCTCGCATGTATCGCGCTAGCTATGACATGCAAGAGCGCATGAAACAGAAGTGGCATGGGCTCAGGCGCTGGGGTCCGATCAGCAGCCTCTACACATTGTTGGCCCGACATGAATTGCGAAGCCTCTCTCATCAACGGCAAGCATTGATCAAATTGGCAGACAAAATCAGGATCCCCGAACGCGAGGAGGGAACTTACAACCCCGAGTGGTGTGGCCCGGTGTATGAGGAAAGCGACAGCGCACTTGTCGAACTCAGTGTCACGATCTGGGCCGAGTCGTCCGAGTCGATCGCAGCATTGTGCTCCGCGCGTTCGATCCCGTACCTTCATTTCCTACAGCCGACCGCGCTACTGGAGGGAAGCAAGCCCTTGACCAAGGAAGAGATCAAGACAGCGAGCAAGCATCGAAGGTTCGGACCCGGCGCGGTGCAGGGCTACCCACAATTGGTTCGAGCCGGAGAAAAGCTGCGCGAAAAGGGCATCGCCTTCTATGACATGACTCAGTGCTTCCGCGATGTGAAGCACACCGTGTATCGCGACCCTTGTCACTTCACGCTCAAGGGAAAAAAGGACTTTGCCAAGCTGGTGACGCTCACCATCATCAATGGACTCTAGACTCGGAACACTTCCTCACTTCGTTCCCTCGCGCAGCCAGTCCTGCTTTCTATCTCTGACGGTCCTCGGCCCCAGTAACATGGGGCATCACATGGTTTTGACTCACGCCAACACAGATTCCGGAGCAGACAAGTCTGACGCGAGTCAGTCACGTGCTTTCCTGTCTGGGCTGAGGGGCCTCGTCGTGATCTGTGCAGCAACTTGCCTGACGCTCAGCTGTCAAGATGCGACCCGACCACGGCGCAAGAATCTATTGCTGATCACGGTCGACACGCTACGCGCGGATCACCTGGGCACTTACGGTTACGAGCGCAACACTTCACCCGGCATCGACCGCTTGGCCGAAGAATCCGTGGTGTTTGAGCGGGCCATCTCGACCTCCTCGTGGACCTTGCCCAGCCTGAGCAGCATCATGACATCGCAGCTCGTGTCCACGCACGCCTGCAACACCAACGATGCGCAGCTCTCGCCTGGCTTCGACACGCTGGCCGAGCAGCTCGCATCAGCTGGCTATTGGTCCGGGGCGATCACGACGCATATCTTTCTAGCAAGCAAGTACGGCTTGGATCAGGGATTCAGCGTCTATGACGACAGTCTGGTCGCGGACACTCTGTCGGAGTCTCACAAGGCCGTCACATCTCAGCGTATCTCTGATCGTGGCATTGCAATGATGCGCGAGCATGCGCAGGACGAGGAGACACCGTGGTTCCTGTGGCTGCACTATTTCGACCCCCACAATGTTTACGTTCCACACGACGATTTCATTTCCGAGTTCGGACGCAAGACACCGTTGGACCGCTACGATTGTGAGATCGCGTTCACAGATGGCCACATTGCGCGTGTTCTGAATACGCTCGAAGAATTGGGACTCGAGGAAGATACCGTGGTCGTTCTGACGGCTGATCATGGCGAGGAGTTCGGTGACCATGGCGGGACCGGCCATCGCAAGACGCTCTACAACGAGGTCGTGCGTGTGCCCTTGATCATTCGTGCTCCAGGCATCGAGCCCAGGCGCGTGCGTGAGTCCGTCTCCTGCGTAGACTTCTTGCCGACCATGCTCCAGCTCGTCGATGTGGCAGCTCCGCCAGCGCTGGAGGGCCGCAGCTTAGTCGACGGCATGAATGGTCAGACGCTGGCGAGTCGCGCCATCCTTAGTGAGCTCGGTAAGAGTCGCTGGGATTCCTTGATCGAGGACAATTGGAAACTACTGCGCCATAATGGTGGCGAGAGTTACTACTTGTACGACCTGGATTCCGATCCTGGGGAGGCGCACGACTTAGCGGCGACACGTACCGAGCAAGTCGCATCAATGAGCGAAGCACTCGACGCGCTAAAGATGAACGGCAAGCGCAAGGCCACGGACTTTGGCGTCGGCAAGAGGGTCAAGCTCTCCAAACAAGAGCAAGAGACGCTGCAAGAGCTCGGATACGCGGGCGACGACTAGTCACTCAAGAGGTGCTCACTAGCTTTCAGATGCTTGAGTAGAGCTTGCGCATAGAGCTCATTCGCGGCCGCATTGGGGTGTTTGTCATCCTTGAAGATCCAGTACTGTTCCGTCATCCCACCCTCGAGGGCCTTCCCGACTGGCGTGTACTCGAGCCCCAAGTCGCGACAGGCCTGTTCGAATTGCCGGTGTGGCGCGAGACCAACCATGATGGCCGGCACGCCTGCGGATTGGATCGCGCTGTGTAGCTCTGCGAAGAACTGCTGCAGGTGACCCGGGATAGGAGCATCCTTGGGGCGCGCCTTGCTCTCCTCTTTCGGCTGCCCGTCCGCTCGCACTGGCTTACCTTTGGCAGCGTCTTGTCTGATGCTTGGAGGGATCGCGGCAACCCCAAGCGGAAGTGCGGTGCGCAATGCCCGCTGCCCTGCAGTCGTCTCGTCATCTATCAGCGGCAAGCCCTTCCCAAGCGCGCCCTCATCAAGAGCCTCGGCGCCATGCGTCCTGCGCAGGAAGTCGATCAAATTGAAGCGAAGGGAGTAGTCGTCTTCTGGCTTCTCGCGATACTTGGGTGGCGCCTTGCGTTCGCGTGTCCGATCGTTGCCGCATAGGCAGATCAGGACCAAGTCAGGATCGTAGGCCGGCAGCTGGTGCTGCAGGACACCTATGTAGTCGCGAATGCCATAGCCGCCGACACCAAAATTCAGGACCTCGTACTGTCGCTCTCCAGCGCCCCGGTTCAACTCCGTCTCTACGACGGAATGAAACACCTGCTCGATGGGCACACCAGACCCCATCGTGAAAGAGTCGCCGATAACCGCGATGCGATAGACGCCATCGGGCTTTTGGAGCGCGTATTCTCGATCCCGCAATCCTCGCGAGTTCGTCTCGAAATCGGCCATTTTGAAGATCGTCTTCAGACCCGGTTTCAAGCCGTATCGAGGTCGGTCGTAGTCCAAGGGACGCAGCATGCCGGATTGACCCAGGGGGTGAACGCTGCGCATTTGGGCTAAAGAGACGGCCTTCCATCCGAAGTGATGCACTCGGAACGCTAGTTCCGCCACGAGGATTGCGATCGCGCTCGACACGAGAACGAGGACGCCCCGGATCAGCAGTCGGCGCATGGGATGAGGTGAGTTTCCAACCACAGTGCTATGTTCGCATGTGGGCGGGCGCGTGTAAACGTGCTCGAAGCGGTGGCTGCGTTACCGATGTACTCCCCCTCATTGTGAGCCGGAGTCGCCCTTCAGCCAAGATCTCGAATCATGCTCCTTCTGCAGACGATCACAACTTGGTGGACCAAAGCCTCGCGTGGCATGCCCGGCGCAGAGGCGCGCAATGCTGTCGCCGAAGCCCTCGTGCTTCCTCACGCCACGGTCGCTTCTACGGGCTTGTTGATACATCAGGTCGAGGCCCAAGAAGCGTCCAGCTTCGAGCTAAAGCACAGGCTCAGCGCCCACGAATCACCCCAACTACTGGGCCAGCACACGCCCTTTGCGGTTCGTTGGCAGCAAACTTCGCTCTGCATCTACTATCGCGAGAGTCCGGGAGCCGGTGCTCCATCACGCTACACGGAGGGCATGGACAACACCCTCTTCGTGCTCGAGCCCGGTTGTCGTGCACGCTTCCTGATCAACTATCGCCTGAACTGGGCCGGTGCCAAGGACACGCACTATCGCAAACTTGTTGCCAACTTCGCGCATCTCGAGTCCTTCCAGGAGGATGTCTTCCTTTGCGCCGAACCCGTGCGCGTGATGGACATGATGACGGACATCTTCTAGTTCCATATTCCTCACGCGGCGTTGCTCGCCTTTGAGTGTCAATGTCGATGGATCAGGCTTCGACCGTCCAGCCCCCGTCGCGGTAGATCACTCGCCCATCAACCATCACGGACTCCGTAATCACAAAGACGTCGACGTGGTACCAAGCCGACTTCTTGCGAATGTTGGCCTTGTTGTAGCTCGCATGCTTGGCGCCCAGTGAGAGATGAACGCCACACATCCGCTCAAAGCTCCCGACATCATTGACGACGCGGTCACAAGTGAAGGCTCGGTTCATTCCGAAGCCGAGCTCGCGTAGCCAGACCACACTCTCGTCGTTGCGAATGTCGTCCAGTACCTGATCGAATTCCATTGTCGAGTCCGTTGCTGACACAACCTGTCCGCCCTCGACCTTCAGCGTGATGGGCTTGGCAGGTTTGTTGACAGAGAAGCTACGGTCACCGAAGAACCCAATGCGTACCTTGCCGTTCACCGTCTCGAGGTCCTTGGACTCGGTGAACACTTCTCCTATCGGATACTGCCCACCGACATTCTTCAGCTGGCGATAGTCGCCCACATTAAGCTTCGCTGGTTCAAGACCACCTGGGAAAACGAGTTGTTCTCCCCCACTGTCTACGACGATCTCATCGGCGCCATCAATCAGTCTCTTCAATGCGCCACCTACTCCGCGGTAGTAGCTTTTGTCATACGCGAGTGAATCGATGTAAATGACAGCCTCATCCTCCGTCAGGCGCGCGAGGTGTGGGTGCTCGATGACCTTCAAGGAACGTTTGAACAACTCGAGGCGGATGCGAAATTTGTCCAGGCGGAAGCTAGTCGATTGGATGAGTACGACGAGGTCGCTTGCTACGAGTCCTTCGAATGCGGCCAGAACTTGTGCTGGATCAACGCTCTCAAAATCAATGAACTCAGCGTCCGGCAAGCACCGCCTGTAGGCTTCACTCAATGAGATCGCGAGGTCGCAGCACCGATCCGCAACGATGACTGCCCTAGCGTCCGATGTAAACTCGACTGCGGACGTGAGAATGTCACGCACATTGGTGACGGCGATGTTCACGACGGCGGGCGGCACGGAAGATTGATTAGGGTCAGAATTCATTCCGGGCGTAGTATGCCTGATCAGGCGCGTTACCGCAGCTCACTGATCGGCTGTACCAGCTTCGATCGCTAGGGATCTGGCACGCTGCACTAGAACTCAAGCCAGGCGCCCTCGTCAGCGGAGCTCATCTCATCGAATCCTATAGTGCTAACCGCCTTGAGATCAACGCACTCGATTCCGGCAAGATCCGCCAATTCCGGCCGGCGGCTTTCAGCATTGCTTGGTCTTTCGGGTTTGAAACCTGCAGCACGGGTAGCACGAGCAAGAACGGTGGCTTGCGTTCGAGCGCTTGATACTCCCGGGTAAGGGACCCGAGTTCCTGATCGATGACCTGCGCCGGCGAGAACACTAGGCGATTCTCGACCGTCGCCTTAGCAATTCGACCAGGCCACCGAAGGACGAACCTCTGCAAGCTCAACGAGAACCATGCCCACTGCCACGTCGAGCAGCGCAGCAAAGTCGGCAATGACACAAACTCGCGCGTCATCGCAAAGTCATCCGTCGCCAATTCAATCTGGCCACTCTGCTGTGGACACAAGCCAGCTTCGTGATTTCCGGCAACGCTGTCAGGCGATTCAGAGGACCCGAAAATTGGATCGAAATATCGCGGCCGGGCAGCTAGTTGTGCATCCCTCCGGAGGGACGTTCGAAGCCAAGCCTTAGGAATGCAATGTTGAGCACGCAGCTGCGCGATCTGCTTCTATTTATCGAACGGGCTCAGCTGCTAATTGAATCCGAAAACTTCTTTCGGTGAGTCTGCAAGCATCGAGCGCTTCAGTAACCATCCTAGAGCCCCTCGGATTCCTGAAGCGTTAGGTACAACCGCAGGTCGAACTCGAGCTGGTGGTAGTCAGGCTCCATGTAGGTGCACAGCTTATAGAACTTCCGATCGTGGTCGAAGTGACGGATATGCGCCAACTCGTGTACAACGATCATGCGCAAGAAATCAGGAGCCGTGTCTTTGAACAGACTAGCGACGCGAATTTCACAGCTCTTGCGCAACTTGCGACCCTGGACCCGCGTTGTTGTCGCATTGATGCCGAGTGCATTTTGTGTCACATGCAATCGATTATCGAAAGTTACCCGGCCTAGCGGCGGCGCCGTCTTCAGGTATTGCGCCTTCAGCTGCTGGACGTAGCGATTGAGATCCTTGTTGCTCTTGACCTCATGTCGATCGCCGTAGCGATCCGCGAGCCGACCTGCGATCTGTCCATTGCGCATGCCTGCCTCTACCTTTGCGATCAGGTCCGAAGGGTAGCCGTTGAGGTAGGGTAGTGAGCTCATCAAGGAGAGGGGGGGGTGGCAGCCATCCTAGGCCACCGGGTGCCACAAACAACGCGGGCGTCATGAATCCGCGCGAGTGGCAGAGTTCAGTCGGAGAAAGAAACTATTGATTGTGAAGCGGTGCCGCGCATCCACTGTCACTTGCGAGCTGACCACAAAGATCGCACGATCACATCGGCCACGACACCCTCCTGGAACCATGAGCAAAGAGCACACTTCCCCTCCCCGCCGAAGGCGGGTTCAAGTGATTGGCAT
>JBLFWN010000027.1:0-65227 GCA_047611405.1 Planctomycetota bacterium
CGACGCCTACGACCGAGGGATGGCTGGCAAGGATCTGCTCGACCAAGGTGCTTCCGCTGCGCGGCATGCCAACCACCAAAATCGGCGCGTCCTTACTGGCCGCGGGAGCCGGGCCATGCCCCAGAAACTCTTCGCCGATGGATCCGATCAGCGAATCGATCGACCTCGACTGAGCATCACTACTGAACGGGATCCCGATGCGCTTGTGGTAGTTGGCTTGGTGATAGAACTTGAATGACTCGTCGACTTGACCGAGATCAGAAAGTGCCTTGCCAAGTGCGAACTCGAGCGAGATGCGCGCAGGACCACGCGCGGGCGCACGATCAAGCGCTTCACGCATCGCTGTCAGAACCGCAGCTCCGGGATCATCGAAACGATGAACCGAGGCAAAGTTGCGCCAAGCCGCGGCGTGCTGCGGGTTAAGCTCGGTCGCGCGCAAAAAACTGGCCGCGGCATCGTCCAGCCGGCCATTGAATTTATAGGTCGCGCCCAGAATATCGTGCGCATCGGGATTCCCGGGTTGGACCTCCACCAGGCGTTTCGCGGTCAAAACGGCCTCTTCTATGCGGTCGAGCTGATCGAGGGCAGTCGTCAACGTCGCGAGGAGTTGTGGATGATCAGGCTTTGCACGCAATGCCTTGCGGGCGATCTTCTCGGCACGCAGCGGAGCATTATCTCGCAGGGCCTGGTATGCGCGCTTACTCTCAAACTCGAGCTCCTGCGGACTCATGCGCACGACAGTCTTCGCCTTACGTAGAGCTTCGCGGCGCTTCTTGTCTTTCTGAACTCGTTTCTTGTTCTTGTCAACCATGGCGAGTGGATCCTACAGCATAGCGCGCGCGCGGTCAGCGATTCCGTCGACAGCGAAGAGGTATGAGCGGGGCTTCTGGATGCCGAACATCAGATGAGACTCTCAGCCCGAGGCCTGGTACGTATAGTGCGCGCCAAAGCCCACCCGAGACACCGAGCCCATGAGCAAGATGCAGATGTTTTCCAAGACCTATGCAATCGTCACCGGAACCAGCCGCGGCATTGGAGAAGCCATCGCCAGCGGCCTGCTTCGTTCAGGGGCGAGCGTTCTCGGAATCGCGCGCAGCGAGGCCGCGGCGACTCTCGCTGAGCACGCGTTGTACCATCATGCGCAGCTCGATCTTACGCGCGTTGAATCCGCCACCAACTGGTTCGAGCAAGAATGGAAAGACGAGCGCGCAGCTTCCTGCGAACAGTTGTTGCTCATCAACAACGCGGGCCAGCTCGGTGGTAACCGCTCAATCGAACACACGCGGGCCAGCGAGCTAAGCGATGCAATGACCGTCAACGCCACAGTGCCCATCTGGCTGATGGGCTTCGCACTGCGCCAAGAACGGCCTAAGACCACGATCGTCAACATCTCGAGCGGAGCGGCGACTTCGCCCTATCCGGGTTGGGGCAGCTACTGTCCCGGAAAGGCTGCGCTCGAGATGGCGGGCCAAGTACTCGCGGAGGAACTGAAGGAACTGCCCGCGCTGCAGGACCGGCACATCCACATCCTCAGCTATTCGCCTGGCGTTGTCGCAACCGCGATGCAGGCCGAAATTCGAGCCGCGGATCAAGCCGACTTCCCGCGCCTAGAGCGCTTCGTAGCTCTGCACCGCGACGGTGATTTGGCAAGTCCGGAAGCACCCGCCAATCATCTGCTCAGCCTAGTCGCAGATGAGGCCGCTCCGCCCTACCGCGTCATGCGCTACACGGCCGAGTGAGTCCGGAACCGCTGCACAGCGCTATCACTCGCTGACTTCCTCGGCCAGCTCGCGTGCCTGACGCTCTGCTTCTAACACTTGCACGACTCCTGCGATTCGCTCACGCTCGACTTCAATGCGTTGCACCAGATATCGGAGCCGTGCTTCCAACATCGGATCTGCAGCAAGCGCATCCGCATCGTCGACCCTTGCGCACAACTCAGTGGCAGCCTGCAATTCTCGCAGCTCTACTTGCGGCGAACTTCCGCGGCGCACCGCACGTGCAAAGCGGCAGCGTGCTGCTCGCAACCAGCGGTCGCGAGCACGGTCCATGTCGCCAACGTCGTGCCACGCGTCACCGGCCAGCTCGTGAGCGTCGGCCATGGTCTCGTACAGTGACCATTGCCCGGCTCGCTCGGCCTCGCTGTCAAAGGAAAGCGCCGCTTCAGTCGGTCGCCCATTGGCCTGATGCAGCCTGGCTTCCAAACGATAGGTCGAAGGAGCGGCTTCATCATCATCCGCTTCTTCGTGCGCCCCCTCCAACGCGGCTTGAGCTGCATCCAGCTGCCTGAGTTCAATCGACGCTAGGCCGATCAGCACATGGGATTCCGCGCGTTCGCGAGCGCGCGCGCGGCTGCGCTTGTCCAGCAACGCCATCTCTGCGGATGACCGGCACTCCTCCGCCTTGCCGTCAAATAATGCCAGGCGGGCTCGCGCCAAGAAGACTTGCGCCAGCGGTTCACGAGCTCGGCCCAACTCATGTTCGGCGATCAAGAAAAGGTCGCGCGCTTCCTCAAACTCGCCAAGAGCCAGCTGACAGACGGCCAAGTTGAAAGCCGTATCTCCGATCTTCGATGGATCGTCGCTACGCTCGGCCTCGATCAACAGGGCCTGATACAGATCACGCGCATAGGAGACTTCACCGCGCGAGTGCGCCTGCCTGGCTCCACCTTCGAGTCGCGCGAACTCTTCGTCCACTGGCGTCAGTGGGCGCCTTTCCGGCCCACTGCAAGACGCCAGAGCCAGCAACAGTACGCAACTGCCGCGTGACAAGAGCGCGAGGAATCCGGGACGCTTCGTCATCACCATCACTCTCGCACCCCCATAGGTCCGACCACTTCCTCGATAGGTATGCGTCCCTTCGATGGCCGAGGATCCACATAGCTACGCAACAACCAGTGCTTCTGAATACCGCGCACCAGGATCTCGATCTGGCGCAGTGCCTCTTGGCTCTCGATCAGGAAGCCAGGAATCGAACGCACCTCTTCTTCGATCGAGGTGGCGATGACCGGGAAGCTGGCCGACGCGAGTTCGACTTGCGTGACAATGCCTTCGACGCGCTTGAGCATCTGCGTGATTCTCTTTGCCATCTCTGGCAGCTCAGCAAGTGCTTCGTCGAAGGGCGGCGGGAAACTGTGCTCCCCCGCCAGCAGAGCCTGCGCCAGATCCACGAACTCGCTCGTATCGCTCAACAAGAGGCTCATGTTATCGACAATCGCTTGCGTCTTTGCGTTCCAATCAGGATCGCGTGTCGCCCATTCCAGAAGCCCCTCGTTCGCGAGGCGATCCATAAGCAGATTCAAGCGATCCAGGAAGACGATCACGCGACCGTTTGGCTCTTCGAGTTCCTTATCCAGCCGGTCATAGAGCGTGACCATGCGTTCCTCCCAGGCCAGCATGCGACTGTTCCACTCCTCGAAGTAGCCTTCCCACTTCACCGCCCTTCGTTCCCATTGATCTGCAAGCGCCATCCAACCACGCAACTGCTTCTGCAAGTCCGTGTCTGTGTTCGCGACACTCGTCAGGCTCGCCTTGCGCAGATTTTCTGTATAGAGCGGCGGCCCGCCGCGTGTCCCCTTGGTGATCTTGATACTCGGGACTCCCAGGAAAGGTAAGAAGGGCATCGTCAAGTGAGCCGAGGCGTCAGTCCGCAGCTCGGAAACGAGATCACTCTGCATTTCGAGTGTCGCCGTCACGTCTCCACTGTCACTGACGTGCACCTCAGTGACAGTCCCGACTGTTGTCGCATCGATCAGTACAGATGCATCCTGAAGCGCCGACGCACCGGCTGGAAGATCCTTCTCGTTGGGCAGTTCGACCATCAGCTCGAACACAGGTTCGAACCAGCGCTGCACGCGAGCGGTCATCGTCAGTAAGGCGACGACCGTCAATGCCGTCAAGACGACGAAAATGCCAGTGATCTCACTGACCGAGTTGAAGTCGAATCGACTCTTCATGATCGGGCTCCTTGCGTTTCACGCAAGTGCGGTGGCTCGATGACGTGACGGCAGTCCGGATCTAGTTGATCCGAGCCAAGGATGTTCTGCTCCGAGCTGATCCACAACACGGCAGTACCTGACTGACAACTCTCACGAACGAGGTCCATCAGTGCACCTGAGTACGCTCGAACGACACCGCGCAGAGGGCGAGCTAGCACGACCAATTTCGGCGTATCCAGAAAGGCACGTACGATCGCATAGACGCGCAGCTCTTCGGGAGTGACCAGGTTCGGACGCAGGCTTGTCAGCTGTTGTATGCCAAAACGGGCCGCGATGGCATGCGCCTCTGCAATGAGATCTGCCTCGGCTCGATCGGTGTGATGGCAGGCGGACAGCAGAATGTTCTCGTCGACGTTCAGGTTCGAGAGCCATTCCGTGCCCTCGAAGACCTGACCGATTCCATGCCGCGTACTCACGGCGTTTGCGGCGCTGCGCTCCGACCAGTCAACGCCTTCGTACAACACGCGGCCAGACTGCGGACGCAGCATTCCACAACTTGCTGCAGGCACCAGCAAATCTGCCAGACCACGCCGCGCTTCGATGAGAGCCAATTCACCGGCTCTGAGGCGCAGATCGATGCCCTCAAGATGAACTCCAGCCTCACTCTCCGAGCGAAGCTTCGTCGCTTTGAACTCGAGGATGGCGTTTGCCTCGAGCGGTAGCTGAGTCTCGTCGCTATGCATTACAGGTAGCTGAAGATCGAGACCGTGGCGGATGAAATGAATAGAGCACCGATAGCGCGACTCAATGCGCGTGTAGCTGCACGCGGGATTTCGGTGCGAGCGCTTCCTGCCCCCATACCTTCGATGCAACAGATCGTCGATGTCAGCAGAGCTGGAAGCACCGTTTTGGCAGTGACATGGAACAGGTCCGAGCGCTTGACCGCGGACAAGACGCTATCCAAGAACTCGAAGGACACGTCCCCATGGGATTGTAGCCCGAGCGATGCGACGAAGCCGCTGGCGAGCGATGCGATGATGAAGAGCACCGTCAGGCAAGCCACCGATACAGTGACTCCCAGCACGCGCGGCAAGACCAAGTACTCGAGTGGATCGACCCCCTGCGACTCCAAGAGCCGCACTTCGCCTCCGACCGTCATCGTCGCGAGTTCGGTCACGATAGCACTGCCCGATCGCACCAAAATCACGATGTTGACCAGCAAGGGTCCGAGTTCACGCACGACCACAGCCACCAGCACGGGGCCAAGTAATTCACCCTGCCCCGCTTGCTTCAACCACAAGTCGGCTTGCAGCACGATCGAGATGCCGACCAAGAAGGCGATCAACAGTGTGAAGCGAACGGCACCGACGCCGGTGAAGAACACCTGGCGCGCCAAGACATTGCGTGTCGTGCGCGGCCATGCCCGTAGCGACAAGCAGATGCGCGTCAGGCGGCCGACGACACCGGCTTCGTACAATAAGTCGCGCAGCCACAAGATCAATCCTGCGCCGATTCGACCGACCCGGCTGAGGCGTTTCGGTTCTGGCGTACCGACTTCGGTGGCAGAAGGCTTGGCGCTCGTCATGCGACAGACTGGGTACGCTGTTTCGAATCCGCGGAATCCTGCACGAACGAATCTCGAGCGCAGTTCAAAACACGTACTCCTGCCCGGGTGTCACGATGTGCAGGTTCGGCAGTTGCAATGCCATGAGTTGCTCGCGTATCAGATCGACATGCGTCGGTTTGGCGTGCACCGAGTAGAAAGGCGTACCCGCAGGCATCTTCGCGACTTCAGCGGCGAAGGTTTTTGGCCGCAAATGACCCGAAACCCGTGCGAGCTCAGCGTCTTCATCCGAGAAGGAGGTCTCCAGGAAGACGGCGCGCAATGCACTCAGCTCTCTGGCCCGCTCCCACAAGCGTGTCGTCGGGCCACTATCCCCGCCGATAACGATGCTGACTCCCTCGGCCTCGACCAGGAAGGCTACCGTCGGAACCGTATGTTCGACAGCGATCGGAGTGAAGCGCAGCCCTCCGACTTCGATAGGAACATCGGGCTCGATTCGGGCCCAACGGATAAAGGGCTCTTCGGGAGTGCTAATGCGATCCAGATCCGGCCAGATTTCGTCGTTGAAGACATGTTTACGCAGCGATGCTTCGCAGGCCTCACTGGCCCAGACTCGAATCGGCACGCGGCCGGGCTCGTAGTCGTTGATCAACAACATCGGTAAGGAAGCGATGTGATCCGCATGCGAGTGAGTCAGCAGGATCTCGCGCACCTCCGACTGCTGACCGGGGCTGCCATTGAAACCGAGGGAACCGGCATCGATCGCAACCGCATCGTTGATCAGGAATGTGTTCGCGTACTGCAACTCGGGCCGCCCACCAACCGCGGACGGCAAGAGCCGGACCCGAATTTCCCCCTTCACGCTACTCGAGGGCGACACCATGGTGTGGATTCTAGTGGAGGGACCCGACCGGCTCTCTACCGAAGTCTTCGAGTTCTAAAAAAGATGGGATCCCTGCGACCGTTATCTGTCTTCGAGTCCTGATATGGCAGTGAAAGGCACGACATTGCCGTCCTATCCATAGACTCCGCCGAGCCCGAAATCGGGCTTGGCATGGCAGAGAACGGTGATCTACGTCATGCCCTTTCGCTCCGACCGGGCCGAACTTGAACAGCGTTCAGCTCTCCTCCCAGCGCCCGTTAGGGTCGAAGACTGGCCCGGTGGCCCGTAAGACCGTCCTTGACCATGTCTGAGTTTCCACCTTCGTGCCCGCAGAGGGTCGCCCGTAGGGAAGGCAACAACGACCATCAGCTTGACTCGTCAACGGCGGCGGGGTCGTCCGCGAAGCTGTTCCTTCAACACGCGGTTCTCCTCGATGAGGTAGCCGATGAGGTGCTGCTGTTGGCGGTTGACCCAGCCCAAAACCGTCAGAAGCAGGGCGTGTAGCGGATGAAGCTCGGCTCTCATCACCCCATTGTAGTGCTCGTTAAACAGTCGCCGTTGCAGTAGTTGGGCCACGACCGAGTTTATGGACAGGACGGGTCTCAGTACGAGACCATCAACGACACGAAGAAAAACAAACCCTCGGGCTCGATATCCCACTTCGTTCGTGAGTCCTGCAAATCCTCTGGATCACCGAACTCGACACGGTCCTCGGAACTACCCAAGGGGAACTCGTACAACGCGCCGAATTCGAGCAGCGTGTCATCCGCCCAAAGGTAGGAGAGGCCAGTGCTCACTCCAAGGTTATAGAAACCGTTGCCTCGATAGCGAATCTGCTCCGAGCCAGAGTCACCTGCTGGCCCGGTCACATCCGCGCGGAAGTTGACTCCGGGAACATACGACAGTTCGCCACCTGCGAAAGGGCGCCAACGCACAGTGTCCCCGATCGGGTCGAATAGATAGCGCAGCGACTCGACGAAATGCATCGTGCCATGGTCGTGCAACGCAATGTTGCGATCGGCTAGCTGAAAGGACTTGGAGTGATAGCCGCGCCAATCGATGCGCGTTCCGAGCAACCAGTTGTCCGTCAGGAAGTACTCGTACCTCGCCGACGCGGTGTACGTCGTATCCCATTCGAGATTCGCCTGATCCGCGTTGTCGACAGGACCATCACCGCTCCCGTCGGGCTCGAGCAGCACGTCGGATTGAACCCAGGCCCAGCCCGTCCCGACACCCACGGTGTGTTGTCGCGCCTGGAACATATCCCAAGGCTCGTGCAAGAGCCCTTTGCATCCACTCGAGGCCAACAACAGGAGAATGAAAAGATGGCTTCGCGTGATCATGAGGGATCGCCAATGGCGCGGTGCGGCGGATGGTCGCTACAGCTTACGCTGCAGGATCGCTCAGTTGAAAGGTCGTGGATGGCGGTGCCCGTCACGGCAGCAGCACGGGACGGAACCCGAGCGCGTGCGTGCCCTCGGAGGAATAGCCGAATCGGTAGCTGTTGCGTGTCGGGACTTCGTCCATGAAGGATCCACCGCGCTCGACAAAGTGCTCTTCACCTTCGCCTTGGCGCGGATCGATTTGCCCCTCATGCACCCACTCTTCGTAAGGCCTGTACACATCCGAGCACCACTCGGAGACATTACCGGCCAAGTCTACGATGCCACACCACGAGCGGTCCTCTACGAAACTCCCGATAGGGGCACATTGATCGAAGTCGTCTTCGCTGGCCGCGCCGGCATTGCAGGCCCGAGCACGCCACTCATCTCCCCAAGGAAAGCGCAGCTCTTGCGGGCCCGCCGCTGCGTATTCCCACTGCGCTTCGCTTGGCAACCGCAAGCCCAGCCCACGGCACCAAGCATCCGCCTCGTGCCACGACACTTCTGTCGCGGGCACAGAGTCTGAAGCCCCGCTGGCTGTGGAAAGCAAGCCACCTCCGCGCTCGTACGCGATACGCGACACCTCGTGAAGCGCCATGTAGAAGCCGGTGATCTCGACCTCTCGCTCGGGTCCCTCGTCCGCGCTGGCGCTGCGATCATCCCCAAGACCAAAGCTGCCCGGTGGAACGTATACGAACTCGACGCCAGTCCTGCGGTGCAACAGACGCTGCGGTAGCTGTCGTGTTGGGTGTGCAGCCGGACTTGCGTCGAGCAGCAAGCATTCGCGGGTCATGTGCGCGGGTAACTCTCCGTAGCCGCTCTTTGCATCTTGATGCGCAGCATCCGAAGCCAACGTCCAGCCCTCGGGCAGGGTCAAGGTACCGGCACTGGCATTTCCAAATCGGTCCGTTGCGTGCCACGGCAGGTCGACCGCCGGTGCACCACTGAATACTTCGAGAGCGACGTTGATCACTTCTGTCTCGGAATCAGTATCACCGTCCTTCGCCAACGCCATGTGGTGTCCTCCAATGCTCAGCGAGATCAGGGGCTCGTCAAAGCGCAACTCAAGGCCTGCCGCTGACGATCCGCCATCTGGGCCTCCCGCCAATCGATCCGCATAGCCCAGTCCATCGAATTCATTGCGTGCAGCATAGCTAGAGGCCCCCCCCGTATCGAGCGCAGCCAAAAGCGTCGGCGCGACACGATCGATGTCGAGCTGTCGAAGCTGACTCACGTGACTACCAGCCAGATCGGAAGCCTCGATCTGCAGCACTCCGTCGTTCGGAATGCTGACACCGCGTGCAATCCATTCGTCGTCGTGATCAAAGACGAAGGAGTGCGATCCACAGCGAACCCAAGCCGGATAGCTCTCGTCGAGGCGGATGCGCAAATCGATCTCTCCTAGCGCAACGAGCTCGGCAGCAAGAGGCTGATTGAGTGCCGGTTCGAGCCATTCAATGTGCGGCTCGCGTTCATCACAGATCGAATGCTGCCAGCCTTGTTCTGGCAATCCTTGTGTCTGAAGTCGCCACTGCACCAGCTCATCGGTACGCAGAGGAAGTGCAAGGTCGAAGCGTCCTTCCTGATCCAGGGAGGCGCGCGCAAGCTCTTGACCACCTGGATCGACTGCCGCGACCGAGGCGCTACGCGCCGCTTGAACGCGCCCTGCGATGTGCAGCTCCTGATCGGTCGTGTAGTGCACTCCCTCGGCACTCGGCGCGAAGGCCAGTGCGTTCCACTCGACTGAGACGGGATCAAGGCTCTCGAAACGGAGTATGCCTTCGGCTCGATTTCCGGCCAGATCGTCAGCGCGCCACGCCCACGCTTGCGGGCCGAGTTCATGCGCAACTAGGACACGCCGTGCACTACGCCCATCCGGGTCGACAGACATGGGTATGCCATCCAGATGAGCCGCCTGGATTGGCTCGTCGAAGGCAAGCATCAACTCGATTGGCTGAGCGCGTTCGATCATGCTGCCCGCCTGCGGGGCACAACCGGCCAGGCGCGGTGCGCGCGCATCGTGTTCGAGCGAAATGACGCGGCGCGTCTGATTGCCCGCATCATCCGAGGCTTCGAGCGTGAAACGACTATGGCCGTCTCGCGTCAACTGCACATCCTCGGCAATAAAGTGTCCGTCGGCATGCCGTCGCAAGGGTCGACCATCGAGCACGAGACGCGAGAGGTTCTCCTCTTGCACCCACACTTCGAAGTCGATCCGGCGCTCGCGCGTCGGCTTAGCTCCATCGGGATAGGTCTTGACGATCAGCGGTGCGCGAGGGTCGCGGTGCACACGTAGTTCGCGAACACTGGTTTCGGCATCGCCGAGGTGAATACGGAACAAATTCCCGTCGTCGCTGATCGGCAGATTCAGCTCGAAGTGTCCCTCTTCATCCGGCACGACGCAAGCTGCCAACGAACCATCGGCCTTACGCACGATCAATTCGCGCGCGTCACGCACATCGTGCCACTGGCCACGCAAATCGACACTGGCTGCTCGGACGTGCCAAACCCCCAACTCGTCGAGGGTCGTCGTGCTTACAGTTTCTAGATCGACGCGAGCCTGCGGCTCCTCTTCTCTCGGACCACGAAAAAAGACGACCGCAACCAGGATCGATGCCGCGGCCAAAGCCATTAGGCGCAATGCTGAAATTGGGCCTGCTCGTGTCGACAGCGCAGTCGCACTCTCAGTCTCAAGCTGGACGCCAAGCAGAGTCGCTTCATCGATCCTCAGCTCGTAATTCTCGTCGTCGCGCTCCGCGTGCGCTGTTCTGATACCTGCAGCGCTGCTCGGAACTCGCCCCCGTTCTCCATTGGGCACTCGCGCTGACTGCGAGCTGCCTTCGAGCCTGGGTGCGGCAATCAGTGGCTGTTTGGCGGCATGAACGAAGGCCGCCAGCACCAAAGCCTGCCTCGCTTGTAGATCGGCAGCAGCCTCAGCCGCTGGATCTGGATCGAGGCTCGAAGGCACCAAGGGTGCGCCGAAGGACGCTGACAGCTCGTGCCGTAGGCCCATCTCCAGCTCGCGTAGTTTCGGCTGGTCCGCATGACCAGGCTGCATCTCGCCCAAACGCAACCGCAGCAGTCTCCAAGCCGCTCGAAGCTCCCCTTCGGAAGCATCAGGCGGAAGTCCCAACTGCGAGAGCATGCGAACCAGCTCCATGGCCGGATCCTACCGAAATGGGGGCCCCTAGGGGCACGGCATCGGTTCCCAATCACAGGAGAGTGGACAATTCTCCCCAGGAGAGGTGAGGCCAAAGCTCCACGCCACGACGTGTTCAGTCGATTTGGAAGCTCGGGAGCGGTCCAGAGCCGACTCTTCACAGAAGCTACTCGAACACACACGAGTCGAGCAGCGCGAACCCGGGCCACCGCCCGCTCTGCTTCATGTCACAAGCCCAACGAGCTTCCGACTCATCAGAAGGCCGCTTGCTACTCGTTAGCAACCGGTTGCCCGTCAAGATCGTCGAGAGTGAAGATGGCCTGCAGAGCCGCAGCACAGCTGGCGGCCTTGCGACTGGTCTCTCCAAGCCACACCGGGACTCCGGTGGACGCTGGATTGGATGGGCGGGAACAATCAGCGACGGCGATGAGTTGGATCCGGAGGTCACAGGCCTTCTGGAACAACACCAGATGAATGGTGTACCGCTTAGCCAAGACGAGTACGACGCCTACTACACGCGCATCTCGAATCGTTGCATCTGGCCGCTGTTTCACTACTTCACCGACCGCGCAACTTTCAAAGCAGTCGACTGGGATGTGTACCGCACGGTTAATCGCCGCTTCGCGGACGCCGTGCTCGAGCTGGCACAGCCCAACGATCTGGTATTCGTGCAAGACTTCCATCTGATGCTCGTACCGGGCATGTTGCGCGATGCGATGCCGGACTTGCGCATCGGCTTCTTCTTGCACATCCCCTTTCCGTCCTCGGAAATCCTGCGTACCTTCCCAAGGCGTGAGGAGATTATGGCGGGGCTGTTGGGTGCTGATGTGATCGGTTTTCACACGCACGATTATGCTCGTCACTTCCGATCCTCAGCCAGGCGCGTCCTCGGAGCAGACACCGTTGCAGGTGCCGTCGAATATCAGGGCCGTTCGGTACACATCATCACCGAGCCGCTTGGGATCGATACCAAGCAGTGGCTGCCAGTATCTGAGACTGCCAATGAAGCTGCCTTCGATGCTGACTCAGTCACGATCGAACGCGACGATATGGCTCGACTCATTGCAGTTGAGCGGGAGGAAGTGCAACGCGCTTTGGCTGGCAGACGGCTCATCCTCGGTGTTGAACGCCTGGACTACACAAAGGGCATTCCAGAGCGCCTCGAGGCGTATCGTGCGCTCTTGGCCGAAGACCCAAGTCGCGCCAAAGATCTGTTGATGGTCCAAATCGCCGTCCCCTCGCGCGTAGAAGTCGAGGAGTACCGCGACTTGAAGGATGAGGTCGATCGCCTGGCCGGATCGATCAACTCCGAGTTCGGGCAGACCGGCCTTCAGCCGCTTCAGTACCACTTCCGTTCCATCCCCTTCGAACGATTGGCCGCCCTCTACCAACTGGCGGATGTCGCGCTCGTCACGCCCTTGCGGGATGGTTTGAACTTAGTAGCCAAAGAATACGTAGCATCACGCGGTAACAACGACGGAGTCCTTGTGCTGGGCGAATTCTGCGGAGCCGCATGGGAACTGGGAGAAGCGGTTCAAGTGAATCCCTTCGATCCTGAGCGTATGAAAGACGCGCTGGTGCAAGCTCTCGCAATGTCGCCAGGTGAACAGCATAGGCGCATGCGTCCGATGCGACGGCGCGTAATCGAGGGTGATGTCCACCGTTGGACGATGCGTCTGATCAGCGCGATCCGCGATGCTCGGGCCACGCAAGCCCCAGAACTGTTGGATGACCCTCTGCGCGCGCGTTGGATTAAGCGTTTCCGTGAATCCGCGAGCCGGAAAATATTTCTCGACTACGACGGGACCCTGCGCGAGTTCACCGAGACGCCGGAAGCGGCCGTGCCGACATGTGAGACGATTGAACTCCTGCGCACACTAGCGTCACAGGAGGGCGTCGAGCTGTGGATTATCTCGGGCCGCTCATCCTCGACCCTAGCCAATTGGTTGGGTGATACCGGAGCCGGCTTGGTGTCCGAACACGGAGCGTTTATGCGCGCGCCCAATCAGACAGAATTCACTCCCCTGCTGGAAGCGCCGAACCTCGAGTGGCGTGACACGGTGAGAACGATCTTTGAACAAGTCGCAGCCCGCGTTCCCGGTAGCCTCATCGAGGAAAAGCCACTCGGTCTTGCCTGGCATTACAGGCGCTGCCGCCCCGGTCAGGCTGCCAGCCAGGCGCGCGAGTTAGATGAACACCTCTCTGACCTTCTGGCTGGACAAGGCCTAGAAGTATTGCGCGGCAATAAGGTCGTCGAAGTCAGACCAGCTGGCATTTCAAAAGGAGAGGCGACGAACAGCATCCTACGTGGAGTGAGCGAGGATAGCTTCGTGCTCGTAGCAGGCGATGATACGACCGACGAGAGCATGTTCCTGCGTCTACGAGACCGGGCCCAGACGCTGCTGATCGGCCATCGCGAATCGGCGGCGACCCATCGGCTTCCCTCGCCGCACGCGCTCCGCCAGTTTCTGTCTGAACTCTGCCCTGTCGGAGAGTTTCTGTACAGAGACTAGGGTTTCCACCAGATCACTCACCTCCAATGACGAAAGGGAATAAGGTCGCCATCCGTCAGGTGGCGCCAATATCCCCCTTTGAGAGCCGCCTTGTACAGTTCCCGAGCAGCAAGAGTCGCATCATGAGTTTGGAACATGGTGTCATTGGCAATGGATGCCTGATCGCACTTGTCCATCCCGACACAGGCTTCGATTGGCTCTGCATGCCACGCTTTGATTCGCCGTCCATCTTTGGCCGTATCCTCGATGAAGATCGTGGAGGCACCTGGCGCTTCACGAGCAACGGTAAACCGGTGAAAGGCAAGACCTCGTACGTTCGCAATACGAATGTCTTGTTCACACGCTTTGACGATGGCGAGAATGCGTGGGAACTCTTCGACTTCATGCCGCGCGTGCCGGACGGCTTACGCTGCAAGACTCCACTGCAAGTCATCCGCTTGCTGCGCCCCGTCCGAGGCGCACCACGGCTTGCCGTCGATTTTGACCCAAGACCTAATTACGGGCTGGTCAAGCCGCGCATCATCCCGGGGCAACATTGCATTTCGTTCGAGAGCGAACTTCACAGCTACAAGCTGTTCTCGAACATCCCGGCTCCGTATGTCATCAATGGTCAGCCGTTCACGCTCGATCGTGAGCGCTACTTCGTGTTGACGTGTGGGAGCGATCCCGCGCCGCAGCACCTGGACGAAGTCCATCGCGAACTCGACCTGACAATCGCTGGCTGGCGCCAGTGGGTCCAGCAAAGCTCGACACCGCAATTCGCAGACGATCTAGTGCTGCGCTCGGCATTGTGCCTGAAGTTGCACTCCTACTCGGAAACGGGCGCGATCATTGCGGCTGCGACCACTTCGATTCCGGAAGCGATCGGAGAACCGCGCACCTGGGACTACCGCTACTGCTGGTTGCGAGATTCCGTATTCACCGTCGAGGCCTTGCGCCGTCTCGCGCACTTCCAAGAGGGACGCAACTTCATGCAGTTCGTCATGGATGTCGCCGAGAGCGGACCGTTGCAGCCGCTGTACGGAATTGGCGGAGAGCGCGACCTGCCCGAGATCGAACTCGAGCATTTGGCTGGATACAAGGGAACCAAACCTGTCCGCGTCGGCAACGAAGCGGCGTCGCAACTGCAGACAGACTTGATGGGTGAAGTCATCCTCTGTCTACGCACGATGCTGATCGACGAGCGCACAGACTTTGCCACTCCGCAGACTTGGTTCCCGTTGATTCAGCGTCTGGTAAAGGAATCAATCGAGAGCTTCGATACACCGGACCTCGGTATCTGGGAATACCGCGAAGGGCCGATGCTACACACCTTCTCACGCGCTATGTGCTGGGCTGCTGTCCATCATGGTGCAGCTCTCGCGACTCACTTCGGTCATGACGACATCGCCAAGGATTGGCAGTCGATCGCAGACGGTATGCGCGAGCGCGTACTGACCGAGGGCTACAACGACGAACTGGGCATGTTCACGCAGACGCTGAACGGCACCCAGGCTGATGCAGCAATCTTGCTGCTGCCGTCCATCGGCTTGGTCGAAGCGACCGATCCACGCTTCCTATCCACGCTCGACAACTACAAAGAGATCTTAGTGCGCGGCAATGGCGTGATGCGCTACGTACATGAGGACGACTTCGGAAGTCCGTCAAGCACCTTTACGATTTGTTCGTTCTGGTGGGTTGAGGCATTGGCCCTTGCGGGACGCCTCGAGGAAGCTATCGAGATGTTCCACAAGGTCTCCTCTCAATCCAACCCGCTCGGATTGTTCAGCGAGGATGTCGATGTCAAGACCGGTGAGTTGCTCGGCAACTTCCCGCAGGCCTACACACACGTTGGCTTGATCAATGCGGCGATGACGATCGGTACCGTACTGCAAGCGCGCAACGGTCGCTTCCACGGCTGGGCAGCGTAGATAGTCGCAGGGCCGGCGGTTATTAGCCCCGGCCGCGCGGGTGCGCCGATGTCACTGACCGAGGTCGGTGATCGACCAATCGTTCGTAAACCAACCGGCGCAAGAGACGCCTTCGTCGCCGACCTCCAGGATGCTCGCGTCATACAGCGCGAAGTCGGGATAACCGACGCCACTGACGAAGGGCGCCAAGGTACTGCCGATGCGTGTGCCCTTCAGGCCACTATCGGCAAAGACACCGACCAAGGAACCACTCTCATCTTGGCGCGGATAAATGAAGACGCAGCCCAGCTGATCGCTCTCTTGCACATGGTTCTGATCGCCGGCTCGCAGCACAATCTTGCCGCGGCTAGCGTCAATTGGGCAGTCCTCGCCAAGTAAGGATGTCCATGCGGAGTTGCTGTCACGGTTCCCATACAGAATCACATTGCATGACATACGGCCGCCCGCCAGGAAATCGGTGTCACGCACCAAGACGGAGCGCCCGTTGCCACGGTAGCGCCATTGACCAGCATCGAATTGAGCACGCGCAAGCAAGCCGGCCGTCTCCTCTGCTGTCCCGACGGTCCCGACGACCATCACATAGTGACGGTCGAAGGCGAGCTTGAAAGGACCTGATGCTTTCGAGCTCTTCATCGATGCGGGTGGCGGTGCCTGCACAACGCTCCATGTGTCTTCATCGTTGCGGATCCAGTAAGGAGCCTTGCGCCCGCTTAGATCCAGCTCTTGCTCATCGACCGTCAGCCCAGCGAGGGTCCGCTGAACGGCCATCCATGCGATATTGTTCGTCGTCAGTGTCGCCGTCGAGGCATCCTTGTCGAAGGCAGCTTCTACATCCACGAACGCACCGCTGTCGAGGGACTGTTCGACGCGCAGCCAATGATGTGTGGCATCGATTGCGGGACCGGCGCTGCGGAATTGAATTCGATTTGGCTGCTGCGGGACGGAACGACCCCGAAAAAAGTCAAAGATGCCCGGCCAATCGACGCAACGATTCCCCCACCAGTGACCGGCGCCACCTTCGAAGTGTGAATCGAAGCTGCCACCGGCCTCGCTCAAAAGCCGCATCATCTCGAGCGCTTCCGTAGCAGGAACGTTGTCGTCCGCAGTGCCGTGCAGCACATAAGTCGGGAGCTGCTTTAGGTTGATGATCAACTCGGGTGTCAGCGAGGTCGAATCTGCCGCATGCCACAGCTCTCTGCGCGCACCCTCCGGGCGACCGCCATACGAATCGAAGCCACTCCACCCCGCACTTGGCGCACAGGCTGCGAAGCGGTCGAGATCGTTTGCCGCCAAGTGCCAGGTGCCATGGCCGCCCATCGAGTGACCCGTTACGAACAGATTCCGCTCATCGACGCCGCTCTCTTCGAGTGCAAGAGCGATCACGTCGTACGCATCGCGCCGGCCCCAATCCTGCCAGTCAAAACCGAATTTGCGCCGGTTCGTAGGCGCCACCAACCAAAAGTCAGGGCGCTGTTTGTAGCAAGCCGCCTGGCCCCAAGCCTCGACGCCAGCACCATGGCAGCTAACGACAAGCCCAGTCCATTCACTTTCGGAGGATCCGGCCGAAGGTGGCACGAGAGCGTACTTCTGCACGGACCCATCCACACCGGAGAGGTAGGTGCGCTGAACCTTCTCGCCCGGCCTGCGAACCCCGAACGAGAGTTCGAAATCGAGCAGGCGGCCGACGCTCGCGTTGGGCGCTTCCGGATCCTTGGACCAAGCGTGCGGCATGAAAGTCGCGAAGCCAGCATCCTCGGAAAGAGGACTCGCAGTGATCCGCACTCGCATCGATAGCGGGCCCTCGACATCCTGTGCGAGTGCCTCACCCGCAAGCGGCAACGCCAACTGCGTCACTCCCAGCGCGGGCAATCCGTCGACGACGAAGCTTCGTTCGGTGAACGCGCCACCTCCCATTGTGACGGAGAGCGGACCGCTCGCGTACAAGCTTGCGTTCGAGATTTCTACACCTGCGAAGCCCGAGGGTGCTTGGCCCGCCACCAAGTGCGGCAGCGTGTCGTCCCATCCGCCATGCAGGATGCCTTGCTCGATCGCTAAAAACTTCAGATTGAAGCCACCTCGAATGCCTGTGACATACACATCGTTAAGGCCCGCTTCGATTCGCACTGGCACGCCACCGAATCCGAAACCGTAGACATCACCTGCGTAGGCATTGCCATTGACATACAAGATCGAGGCTCCGCTGAGCTTCGCCAGCATGACCATCTCTTCAGGCGCTTCAAAGTTCGTGTAGGCGTAACCGAGCCGGCCACTCACTTGTCCAGACTCACTCGCTTCGACCGTGCTCCAAACCTGCGCTTCTTCCTTCTCGCCGATCAGTTCGAGCCCCTCACTCGGTGCGCCACTGGCAGAGTTCCAGATGTGCGTACGGAACACCGCATCGGGTCGAAACGGCCGTCGCCCACGGTTGTCGACACTCTTGATCGTCAGATAGTCACGCGGAATGACATCTTGCGATTGAAACCTGTTCGAGGTCGGGACAGAACACAGGCAGAGACCGAGTGTAAGCAGCATGGACGGATTCCGGGTTGTGGAGTGACGCACATCCTACGGTTCGGATCTGGCAAAGGAGTGATCCGAATCGTCGCCCATCTGGCCCAGCTTCATAACAAACACTGCCGCTCCGTAGACCCAACCCGTTGACTTCTAGCGCATGACTGTTCTTGCGCCCACAGTCAGGGGCCTGTGCGCTCCGTCGATGACTACGTTAATGCAGAAGTTTTTCAGACCGCAAGAGGCGGCCGAAGGCTGTCTCCTGGGAAGGCTCGAGAATGATTCGAGCTAATAGCCATACCCGTAGGGATCCGGCTCAGGCTGCGAGAGCCAGGTGCCAAGGGCGACCATCGCGATCAGCAGGATCAAGCGAACGAGAGGTCGCGCGAATCGACCCGGCAAGAGCGAGGCGAGTGCCGCCGGAAGCGGCGCCAGTAGCAACACGGCCGCACCCGCTCGTGGAAGGGATGCATAGAAAGTCGTGATCACCAGGGCTCCGAAGAGCAGGAAAGATAGGGTCGCGGTCGAGTCCTTCCAGGGCGACCTGCTCGAGCGCCAGATCGACGCCGCGAGGGCTGCTCCCGTGACTCCACAAACAGCGGCAAGAGTCAGAGCCATCTCACCGCTTGTCGTCCCGATCGCCGCCGTGCAACCCGCCGCCCACACAAAGAGTGCGCCAGCATGCCAGGCACTCGACTCACTCGCGGCCTGTACGCTTCGAAAGCGAGCTACTGCCTCCATCACGACCCAGCCTGACAAGAAGAGCCCGACATACCAACCGGCCGCAACAGGCGTCGCCCACTCCTGGTCTCGAACCACTGCCGGCATGATGCGCCAGAGCAGAACGCCGATCAGCAACATACGCACAAGACTAGCGGCGCATACCCCTTGCCTGCGTTCGAAATAGCTAACGGCGGTTACCAACACTGACAGATGCAACAACCAATGCAGTGCCTTGCTGGGCATCAGCGCTGGAGGACCGCTGACAGCCCAGTTCCCGGCAAAGGCAGCCAGCACGACCGCAATGCTCGTTATTAGCGCGGTATGTCTGGATTCGACCTCGACTAACCAAGGTCTCCAGACGAATAGAAACATCAGGGCACCGGCGACGGCCCCTGCAAGAATCGGCGGGTATTCCACGAAGTGTAAGTGCTGCTACTGGCAACCGGTGCCAGATCAAGTTCCCTGAGTTTCTTGTCATCTCGCCCACCCTGTTCGGATCACAGAGAGGGCGCCGTGCGCGACTCTTCTATTTTTTCGACAGTTCCAGGCTGATTGAAACCGTTACCTCTTTGCCGATCGAACCATCTGCACCGTACATCATGCCGAAGTCCGTTCGATCGATCGTGAACTCGCCTTCGAAACCAGCACGGTAGCCCATGCGTGCCCCAAGGTCTTTCGCACCGACGAGAGCCATATCAACTTCGACATCCTTTGTGACGCCATGCAGGCTAAGCGTACCCTCAAGCGTATAGCCGCCCTTGCCGTCCGAACTGACAGAAGTGGACTCGAAACCGATCAGCGGGTGCGCAACAGCATCAAAGAAGTCCGGCGCACGCAGGTGACGGTCGCGGTTCTCGCTGGCGGTGTCGATACTCTTCGATTCGATCTCGATCATCACTTCGCACTCGCTCGGATCCTTCTTCAGCACGATCTCACCCGTGAAGTCGTTGAAGCGACCGCGAGCCCAGCAGACGCCCATGTGCATGACCTTGAAGCCGATCGCGGAGTGTCCGGTGTCGACGGTGAAGGTTCCCCATTGCAGGTCCTCGACCACGGCAGCGGATGCAGCGGCTGCCGCCGAGCCGACGGTACCTGCCGGAAGCGTTGCGGCCGGCGAACTGGCGGAGGTCAACCAAAACAGAGAGGCGGCGGCGAGGGACGCGGAAGAGAGACCAAGAGTAAAGAGCTTCATTAGTTTGAATCGTGTAGCTGGTGACGGACAAAATTCGCCCCTCAAAAATGAGGCGTCGCGGAAGCCAGGAAGGCAAATCCTAGCGTGTCGGGTCCAAGGGATCCCATGTGAATTGATGCCTTCCTGAACAGCGCAGTAAGAGTCAGGAAACACACTGTTGGTCCGTGGCTACGGAGCAACGCCCGATCCCGGACAACGAAAGCGGGCGGAATCGGTTTCTAGAACAGAAGACTCGTTCTTGCGTGAATGTCAAAGAGAGCATGAGGTATGCCGGCCGAAGGCTTCCTGACAGGCGCCGTACGCGATTGCATAATCGCACGGAGCAGCCCGCCTTCTGTTAGCACCGCAATCGCTCGCTATGCTCTCGCAATGATCTCACCTGGCGCATCCCCGTTGCTCGCTTTGACTGGCCTCCTCGCGGGAGGAATTGGTTCCCAGTGGCTCGCATGGCGCTTGCGCCTTCCGTCGATCCTGGTCTTGCTCGCGGCTGGCTTGACGGCCGGCACCCTGGGCCTGCTGGATCCCGATGCTTTATTTGGCGAGCTGCTGTTCCCCGGAGTCTCGCTGGCCGTGGCGGTGATCTTGTTCGAGGGCGGCTTGACTCTCGAGCGACGAGAGCTACCCGCCATTGGCGGTGCCCTGGCCCGCGTCGTATTTATCGCGCTCCCCATCACCTTCGTGCTCGCGACTCTCGCGGCATGGTGGTTGACGCCGATGGGGCTGCCAATTGCGTTGATCACTGGAGCGCTATTGACGGTGACAGGCCCCACTGTCGTCGGGCCGCTCCTGAGGCACGTGCGCCCCACTGGGCCAGTCGCCGCAATCGCCAAGTGGGAAGGCATTCTAGCCGATGTCGTTGGCGCAACACTCGCGGTGCTGGTGTTTGAAGGCGTTCGCATCGGAGCGCTGGATAACGCGGCAAGCGAAGTATTGCTGGGTCTGATGAAGACCTTCTTGGTTGGCGCAGTCATGGGCGGTCTGGGTGCCTACTTGTTGGCGCTTCCGTTGACGCGGCGCATGATTCCGGATGGCCTCGAGAGCCCGTTGACTCTGGCTTGGGTCCTGACGATCTATGCCATATGCCAAGAGCTGCAGCACGAGTCTGGGCTTTTGGCAGTCACTTTGATGGGCATCGTCCTAGCCAATCAAAAGCGCGTCAACGTGGCACACATCATCGAGTTCAAAGAGAACTTGCGCGTCTTGCTCATCTCGGTCTTGTTCATCGTGCTGGCCGCCCGACTCGATTTCGGTACGCTCTTCGGCCAACCGCTCGGCAATTGGCTCTTCGTAATCGCTCTCGTGCTGGTAGTGCGCCCTGCCTCTATTTTCTTGAGCCTCATTGGCAGCTCCCTATCGACCAAGGAACGTCTGTTTCTGTCCTGGATGGCTCCGCGTGGAATCGTGGCCGCCGCTGTCTCGGCCGTGTTCGCGTTGCGCTTGACCGCCGACGGATACGAGGGCGCCGAGCAGCTCGGTCCACTGGTTTTCCTGGTCATCGCCGTCACCGTCAGTGTCTACGGCCTGACCGCGCGCCCATTGGCGCGCAAGCTTGGCTTGGCTGACTCCGATCCGCAGGGCGTTTTGATCGCTGGGGCATCGGCCTTTGCGCGCAGCATCGCGGAAGCCTTGCATGTGGAACGAGTGCCCGTCGTGCTGGTCGATACGAACCGTACACGTACGGCCAGCGCGCGCTTGGCGGGACTGAAGAGTCTGTCAATGAGCATTCTCTCGGAACACGCGGATGAGTCGATCGACCTGGGAGGCATAGGCCGCCTCTTCGCGTTACTTCCGAACGATGATGTCAACTCCTTGGCCTGCCTCCATCACGTTCACACCTTCGGCCGCGCCGAGGTCTTTCAACTCAGTCCACATGGATCCAAGGCCCCGAGTGACGGCGCTTCGGGCCTGCGTGGACGCACCCTGTTCGGGGCAGGCCTGTACTACGAGGAGCTCGAACGCCGACTGCAAGCGGGCTGGGAGATCCGCCGCACTCCGTTGACTGAAACCTTCGACTACGATGCCTGGCGCGAACGCTATGGCGAGACAGCCGTCTTGCTGATGCGTATCGGTGCGGACGGCATATTGTCAGTCAATACAGCCGAGAAGGCCCTGACGCCGGGAGCAGGTGATGTTGTCATCGCCTTCGTTGAACCTGCGACAGAAGTACTCCCGCAGGCCTCAGCGCTCACAGGATCAGAGCGTGACCACTCGGCCAGGTCGTAAGAACATCAACTGCAACTCGATCTGATCCGCATCCAGGCTGAACTCGGTTGCTATCAGTCCGCCATAGGCTTCGAGTTGAGGACGATGATGTTCAGCGGCGCTGCGAATCCCCTCGCTATCGACATCATCCGTCTTGTAGTCGATCACCCAGGCGTGCACAGCTCTGCCGCCCTTCATTTCGAGCACGAGCCTGTCGATGCTTCCGCTCCACAGCTGCTCTTGGCCTCCAGCCTCTTCCTGCGCAGGATCCATCACAGTCTGCTGATACGTGTATTCGGCATGCACGCGAAGCTCGTTTCCAGCATCGATGCTCGGCCTTGTCAGGCACGCCACAATCTCGTCCGCTCGCATAGCGCTACACGCCAACCCAGCAGCCTCTTGCACGAGTGCAGCATCTTGACCGCTGCGCACGAGTGACCGTTGATACTCTTCGCTGAAGGTGTCCGCCTTGGCATCGTCGAGCCACTCGATGGCCTCGAGCATTTCGTGAACGAGCGTGCCCACAGCAGCGGGTCGGCTCGATGCCAGTGCATACGCGAGCGGACGCGGCGCTTGACCCGACGAGGGGCTGCGCCTCGGCATGGCCCTGCGCGAACGCGTTGGTGCCAGAGCAAAGTCAACCGGCAGGGCTTCCTGAACCGGCACATCTTCCTCGGACAAATCTCCGCCCCAGTCAGGGTGAGACTCGGGATGAACCCAAAGGATGCCGGAGTCTTCACGAGCGCCTGGCGAGAGCGCGTCGAGCACGATCCCCTGGAAGTTCAGAGTCGGCCCTGACGAGGCGCTAGTCGATGGCGGGCGCACGATCATCTCCAGGCAGCGCGCCGCACGGGTCATCGCGACGTACAACACGCACAGCATTTCGGTCACATTGCGTCGCTGCTCGTCCGCGTACAGTTGCGCCAGCTCATCGCTAATCATCAAGTCGCTCTTGCGGTTATAGGCGGAGACCGCATCGATCGGACCGTAGGGATCCGGCCGACGCGACAATACATCCTCCGGTGCGATCTTCACTGCCTCCCCTACATCTGGCAGCAACACCGCGTCGAACTCTAGCCCCTTCGACTTGTGGATGGTCATCACTCGCACACGCGCGGCGACCGGAGTCGCGATCTTCTCGTTGCGCACGTACAAGACGAAGTCATGTGGGCGCAAGCCTGCCCGCTCCTCCCACGCATAAGCCAAGTCGATCAGCTGCGTGAGTCGTAGTCGATCCCACTCGCTGGCGTCAGACGCAATTAGAGCGTCACACCAGCCTGCGACAACAGGGCCATAGCCCTCGACCATCAGGCGACGCCGGATGTCCGCGGCCAGTCGACTGCGCCCGGCTTGGTCATGCCCCGTAAGCAATCCGGCAATCGGGCCGAGGTCTGAAGTCTCGACATGAAAGGCGGCCGCACTATCCACGGGGTGATCGGCGAGCAAGAGCAGCGAGAGGATTGACAGCACACCTTCCGAGTCCGTGAGCGGGTTACCACCTTCGCCGCTCGCGACGATCCCCGCGCAGCGCAGTGCGTGAATCAAGGCTGGGATCCATTTGCCTTTACGCAGCAGGATTCCGATTGAAGCGCGCGGCGCCTCCCGTGCAATTGCACGCGTGCGCTCGACGACCATCTCCAGAATGGCAGGCTCGAAACCGGACTCCGTCTCGGACTTGTCGCGGCACTGAAGCACGCGCGTCACACCACGGATGTCGCGCGCAGCCTGGTGTGCGCCGAAGTCTCGTTCGAAGGCATGCGCCGCCTCTCGATGAGGCACTCGCTCATCGCCCTCGAACACGCGGTTCGATCCAACGCCACAGAAGACCGCATTGACGGTATCCAACACCACGCTCGAGGAGCGGTAGCTGCGTAACATCGGTTCTGCCTCCAAACCCGGATAGCGGCGGTCGAGCCCTGCCAATAGCCTTGGTTCGGCTTGCCGAAAGCCGTAGATGGATTGTTTGATGTCACCGACGCAGAAGAACGAACGCTCGCCCGTACCGTCGGCCAGGATCTCGTCTGCGAGCGGTTCGAGCACCCGCCATTGATCTGGCGCCGTGTCCTGAAACTCGTCGAGCAACAGGTGATTCAAGCGCCCATCCAGGCGGAACCACAAATCTAGATCGCGTTCGACAAAGGCGGACTGTTCGCGGCCCGGTGGAGCGAGTGATGCAGGCAAGTCCGAGAACTGATAGCACCCGCGTTGGTGCTTCAGATTCTCATACTCCGTTTCGAAGAGAGCTAGCAGCTCTTTCGTTCCATGCGTCTG
This sequence comes from Planctomycetota bacterium, assembly GCA_047611405.1. Taxonomy (GTDB): domain Bacteria; phylum Planctomycetota; class UBA1135; order UBA1135; genus JBLFWN01. Next base: position 24,249 of record JBLFWN010000027.1, read on the forward strand.
TTCGATCAGACCATCCAGCAATTCCGCTCGGGCTGCTAGCACGACGGGCGCGACGAGGTCGCGCAGCTCGGGTTCGATTTCGACTCGCGAGTAAGCCGCATTGCCCGCCAAGATGCTCTTCACGAAGCCCTTCTCTAGGATGCTCGTCCACTGCTTGGCTGCGAGAGCTTCCAGCATCTCGCGCATGGCCTTGGTCCAGTTCGCGTTGGGTTTGCCAGCCTTCGTCTTGGGCAGTTCGAACTCAGCAAGCGCACGTGCGGCCTGTGCCAGTTCTTGCGGCTGAGGTGGCGAGAGCGCTTGAATAAAGTCGACTGCACCGGGCGTCGAATTGCGGTAGACCTCGCGCCGATTTGCGATCACGCTCAGCATAGAATCGTGCACAGACCTCGTCGCAGCATCACCTTTGAGTCTGCGCAACAGCTCGACGCGATCGGCCCGAGATCCTGATGCGAGCACAACCTGCAGAGCTTGCGAGCGTAGATCGCCATCGGTCAGCTGATCGGCAATGGTCCAATCCGGAGGCAACTCGAGGTCCAAGGAAAACAAGCGCGCGAGCTGAACGAAGAAGGAGTCCAATGTTCGCACCTGGAAGCGGTCCAGCGAACGTGCCAGCTGCACGAGCTGGAGTTTGCAGTCCTCGACCGTCAACGAGCTTAGACCTGTAACGTCGCGCAACTCCTCGAGCTGAGCCCCGCCGCTAGCCGCCTCCAACAAACGCTCGAGCACGCGATCGAGAATCTCACCCGCGGCCTTTCGCGTGAAGGTCGTGGCCAGGATCTGCGCCGGCTCGACACCGCGCAGCAAGAGGGACAAGAAGTGGCCTGTCAGTTTGAAGGTTTTGCCCGTCCCGGCCGACGCGAGCCAGAGTTGGTGAAAACGCATGATTACTCCTCGCCTCCCTGCTCACCCGCGGGCAAAGCTGATACGAGTCCGAGTCCACCGATTGCTTGCATGACAGGCTCGTTGGGCTTCCATTTGCCAAGATCATCGAAGCAGCCATCGCGCACCTTGCGGATGATCGCGCGGGCTTCATCTTCAGCAGATTCAAAGTCAGCTTCGGCCCAATTATTGACCGCATGAAAACTCTGGCTCTTTCGTTCGCCACTAATCGAGATCCAGCCAAGTTCCGGTAAGCCCGCGCGACCGAGCTCTGCCGCCAACCGCCGATACAACGGCAGCTGCAGATCCAGCCAGACCCCCTTCTTGTTGCGGTGTAGCTTCCCGGGATCTTTTACCTTCTCGCTCGTCTTGTAATCCCAAATCGCCCAACGACCATCCTGGTGGTAGTCGATGCGATCAATGCGGCCACTGATCCATTCAGTTCGGCCATCGACATCCAACGCAACGGCCCCATCCTTTGGTGACCATTCGACATGCGCTATGCGCCAACCGTCGGCTACGCGCTTCGCCTGATCCGTGGCGAAGTGATCGAGTCGCCACGCGAGTTGATCGACCTGCAGTTTCGCGGCCGGCAGCGATGACTTGCCCAACTTCCTGAAGGCAAGGCGTTCCAAGCTCTGCTGCAAGTACGCACGAATCTGGTCCTCGTCTGCGCAGCCCTGCATCTCTTCTGATTTGCCGTAGGCTTCGAGAGCGTCGTGCGCAAGGATGCCGAATGCTAGCGGGTCCATTTCATGGTGCCTATCGTGGAGGGTTTCCACACGCAGCACGTGCCGAAGATAGAACAAGTAAGGTGAATCGATATAGGTGCGAAAGGACGTCGCGGAGAATCGCTCCGGCAGACCTTGGGCAACACCTTCGCGCATCGGCAAACGCCTCGAAGGCCTGATGTCGTCCTTGTGCTCGGGGCGACTTCGCTGCGGTGCATGGATGAACTGGCGCACACGCTGCGGCACCAGCTCGGCATCGCCGTGGAACAAGATGCGGCTCGGCAACTGCGGATCGAGGCTGCGACTCTTGCGTCCGGTGATGAAGTGCACTTTGGAGCGTGATTGCAGCAAACAGTCCGTCAGATACAAATCGCGTGCCAACCGTCCACGGTTGTCAGCCAAACCCAATGAGTGCCGCAGACTATCAGGCAGGAACGCATCGCTTCCAAGAGTCTCGGGCACGAGCCCGTCTTCGTAACCTGTCACGATAAGTGCGGGTGCATCGTCCAACGCGAGCTCCAGCCAACCGAGTAACTCGATGGTCGCCTCGCCCTTACGCTCACCGGCGGGCGGAAGGCTACGGCCCGAGAGTGAACGTAGCGCAAGGTCAATCGCATCCGCAAAGGCCAACTCCGGCTCCAGAAGCTCGGGTAGCGCCGATAATTCATCGATGGCTTCCGCGAGCGCTTCGCAAGCCAGCGTCAACTCGCGCCGGCCATCATCATCAGCGCTCTTGTCAGATTCATACTGGGGACCTGCGTAGACTCGCAGCAAGATCTCACGCAAGACAGCCGCCCACTGACGAAGCGCTCGCACACCCGTGAGTTGGCCAAGCCCCATAACCTCTTCGATCCTTGCATGAAGAATCGTCATGCGATCTCGTTCGCGCGACTCTCCGACCCACTTGCCATCGACACGATCCGGTAAATGACGCGCCTGATACTTGTCCAGCCAGCCAATCGGATCTTGATCATCGTCGAACCCCAGGAGCGCGCCGACATCTGGATGTCGCACGAGTTCACTGAATGAGTGAAAGCTCGCGTCGCGTAAATGTGTCGCGAGTGCCGCGCACAATCGCGCGGGGCGTGAGCCCGAGAAACTACGACCCGCGGCATCGCGAGCTAACACACCCAATGAATGTAGACGGCGCTTCAAGTATGGAGTGACCTCCGCGTTGGCAACACCGATCGTGATCTGCTCGGCGGCAAACTCCGAATTCCACTTTGCGATCTCGTCGATGGCCGCCTGCGCCTGCGCTTCGGGGTCCTCGACCACAGTCCAGCAGTCCATCGGACTCGTCAACCCGCGCGCAACAACTCGCTCGGGAATCAAGCAACCGTAATCATCGAAGTCGTCGGCACGATCTTCTGGAGCGAAGACGAGCGCGGTCGTTTCGATACCCGGCAAGGCGAGCAGCCTTTTCGACAGGCCGTTCAACTCGACGACACCTACCAAGAGGACACGTGCATTCTCGCGCAAACGGCCCGCTTCGATGGCCTCGCGACGTGCAACATGCGGATCGTCGAGACCCGCGCGACGAATATGGGCCAGCATCGCGACCTGAGCTTTTGCCAGCGCCTGCCAGCGCGAACGTTCGCCATCCAAAACGGAGAGCCGCTCACAGTCGGCGACATCCCCAAAGACCAATCCCTCGGCGGCGAGTTCGCCAAACAAGGAGCGCACTTTCTCTGCCAAGCGAACCCAGGCTGCCGTCGGCCCGTCCACGTCGGGCACGCGAGCCAGAATGCTGCTCAGCTCCTTCGGGCTCAGGTCACGTAACGCGCGCTCCCAGGCCAGCGTACGCGCTAGCCGGGATGCCATTGGGCGTTCGATCTCGAGCAGCACATCCGTCAAATTACCAGCCGTCAAAATGCGGGCCGGGCGCGTCGGCCCCGATTGCCTGCGGGCAAGCCGCTCGGTCAAGATGCGCCCGCTACGCGCACCCGGCAGCGCGATCCAGCTGTCCGGCAACTGATCCGTGTATTCCCGGACGATCCAATCCGCCGCCAAATCGACCGGCTGCTGGTCCCATCCCAAATGTTCGACTCGCGCCATTCTCATCTCCACCATCTAGGTCCCCGGCGGAGCGCCGGAGAACTTCGTCAAGTATCCTGAATTAACGCGAAGGGATCGAGGGCGCAGCCGCACGAAGCCCACCCCTTCCGCTCTGAGGCCATGCGACCCACACGACATCACTCCGATCTCGAACTGCGCAACCGAATCATCGGCGGCGAAAGCGAGGCCGGTTCCCAACTGCTCACCGCGCATCTCGATGCGCTGTATGCCTTCGTACTCTACCGCTGCGGCAGAGATGCACCCGTGGCCGAAGACATCGTGCAGGACACGATGCTCGTTGCGATCGACAAGCTGCCCGATTTTGACGGTCGCTCGAGCTTGTTCACGTGGCTGTGTGGAATCGCGAAGAACAAGCTACGCGCCGAGCGCCGCAAGCTGAGGCCTGTCCCTGTTGAGGACTTGCTGCTCAATTCCGATCAGGAGATCGATGCGATCCTGGCAGAGATCGAGCGCACGCCACTGCCCGAAACCGCGATCGAGTCGCGCGAGACGAGCGAGCTCGTCGGTGCGACGATGTCCTCGCTCCCACCGAACTATCGTGAGGCTCTAGTCGAGAAGTACGTCAATGGCGCCAGCGTTCCGCAAATGGCGCATCGACGCGGCAAGGGCGTCAAGGCGACGGAATCGACGCTGCACCGCGCAAAACTCGCCTTCACGAAAGTGTTCACCCTGCTAGCCGTCAAACGAGGAGAGCAAAAGTGAGCACGCCCAAGCGCACCAATCCTATTCTTGAGCGGAATCTGACACAGCTACTGCAGCGGTCCTGGAAACCACAGGCTCCGCAGCAAGCCTTTGGCGAGCGTCTCGATTCACTGCTGCGCCAAAGAATCATGGCCTCGTACGGATCGACGAGACGGAGCGCAGAAAGCCCTCCGCAGCACTGGCGGCGCGTCCTGTTAGGGGCTGCGGCGCTGCTGCTCGTAGCTGGCTTGCTTCGATCGTTGATCCAGAATCCTACCGAGCCGGTATCCGATCCCTCGGCGGTCGTGGTGGCTCCGGCGAATATCGATTTACAGTCAGAGACCATAGATGACGCGCACGAATCCAGCGACGAGCGGGAAGCTGTGGCCAATGCCGACATCTCGAACCCAGCGCTGGAAACCCTACAGGACACGCAGCCCGTCGAAGTGCACGCAGCAGAAGGCTCAATCGAGGTCTTGGCTCGTGACGGAGTCACGGGTGATGTGATCACGAACTTCACGACTTGGCTGCGTCTCGAAGTCGCTCTGCCCGAGGTCTCCGATGCCGAGCGGCATATCGCTCAGTCCGAAGGCGGTCATCTCCGCATCGACGGCATCGCTCCCGGCCATTACCGCATCTGCCTCGAAGCCGAGTCCTATCACTCGATTCGCCTGCCAAGCCAAAGAGTCGAAGCAGGCGGATTACTCTCGTTGTCAGTCGACTTTTTCGAAGGCGGAAGCGTCAGTGGTTACGTAGTCGACCGCGACACGGGCGCGCCGCTCGCGAACGCGATCCTAATCGCCGAACTCGACCAACCCCATTCAATCCTGCCGATCTCCAAGTTGGAGGGCGACTTGGGCTCTATACCAACAGCCTCCGCACGGACGGATGCTTCCGGAGCATTCCGGCTGCCGCAGTTGTCGCCGGGTCGTCATCATTTACGCGCATCTCTGGATGGCTATGCCCCAACCTGGACAAGTAAATTCGATACCGAATCTGGTGAAGAGAGCATCCTCGCAACGATCGAACTCGGGCCGGGTTCGACGATCCAAGGCAGGGTCGAGCGTGAAGATGGCAGCCCCTGGGCCGCTGCCGAAGTTATTGCATCTCACATGACAATGACACGTTCCTCGCCGTGCCTCAGTTACGGCCGAGCGATCGCTGACAGTGACGGAAGCTATCGAATTGACGACCTGCCGGCAGGTTTCTATGTCGTGATCCACAGCGACGAACGACGCTCCCCCTCTGCCACAACGAACCCGATCCAGCGAAGGGTCGTTGCACCCGAGACTCTACGCATGGTGCAGGTCGACCTGCGTGCGGAGACAATCGAGGAAGCGAACTTCCTAGGTGCGGCGCGCGGTGCCGGGATCGAAGGCCGCTTGCTCGACATGAATGGTCACGCCATGCCCGGCATGCGGCTTAGCTTGAATCCAATCGACGACCAGGACGCTTTTCATAGTTGGCGTGCCGTGGTGTGTGATGCCGAGGGGCGTTTCGAGTTGAAAAATCTCGAGTCCGGCACTTTTGGAGTCTTTGCCGGACACGACTTCAAGTCGCATATGGCACGCATCCATACCCTACACATAGAAGCCGGTGAAAAGCGCCACATGGACTTTCGTCTAACGGGCACGGCGATCGAAGGAGTGGCCACTGTCCTTAGGGGCTCGAATCCCAACCATTCCGATTCGACAGACAACAGCCTGCAAGACATTGAGATTCTCGCTCTGCTCCATCAAGGAGGCAAGACCACCTATGCAGGCCGCACCCAGATTTTGGCGACGGGTCAATGGAGTTTCGAAGGACTCGAGCCCGGGCCTTACTACTTCCTCGCCCGCGACACGGAAGGCGAGTGGGCCATGCAGATATCTTCGCTCATTGAACTACGCGATGGCGGGCTCGCCTCTTGGTCTCCAAGCTTTCAACGGGCCGGGGCCCTACTCATTCGTGTCGTAGATGAGGCAGGTAATCCTGTCGCAAACGCCCCGCTAAGTATCCGATCGGACGATGGCTTCGTAGTTCGCTCGATGCAGATGCACGCTTCGAATGATGCGGGCATCTATCTCCAGAGTGGTCTAGCGCCCGGCATGTGGACGGTTAGTGCCGCTCCGCCTGGCTTCCACCCAAGTAGCGCGCGCGAAAGCGCGATGGCAGACGATCAAGCTTCAGTGCGTATCGTGCTGTCGCGGCTTTGATGACACGCTTTCGATTGCAGTGCGGCGGGATGCGGCTTGCGTCGAGCGTCGAGCCAGATCTTGTGAAATTCTAGCGAGAGCCACGAAGGTATTCACGGTCGTGTGCAACCAAGGCCGCACCTCCGAATCTGCTGCCCTAATGAATCCCTATGAAGCCTGGACTATCTATTTTGCTGTCCGTCTTGCTGTCTTGCGGAGTTGCCGCTGGCATCTCGAGCTCGATAAGAACGGGCGATTCGGCTGCATCCGAAACGACTGAAGCCATCGCGCCGAACCGCCTCGAACAGCTCGAAAGCAGCTTGTCGAAATTGCGTGAAGAACAGGCCCGACTGACACAAGTCCTCGATCGCATCGCATCCCAGGGCGCGCTCCAATCACCAGAAAGAGTGAGCGTTGGCGAAATTGAGCGCCTCGTGAACGATGCCTTCCTACACCGTGCCCAAGCGCAATCTGCCGAGCACGCGAATGGGGCGCAGCCGGAGGTCGAGTTGCTCGCCGAGCACGCGAAAGAGGAGATCTTCGCCGAGATCTTCGGGGTGGGTCTCGAAGGGAAGCAGCTCGATTCCGCGGAACGACAACTCGCTTGGAACAAGCTGACCGAGGCAGGGCTGGCTGAGGAAGCTTTGGCTTGGTTCGAGACGATGGTCGATGACGATCCAAACGATCCCGATAAGCGGGTTCAGCTTGGAGAGATCTATCTACTGTCACTCCAAGAGGTAGGCAACGGACCAATGGCCGGTGTGCTCGCAAGCAAAGCAGACAAGTCCTTCGACGCCGCCCTCGATATTGACCAGGGCCATTGGGGTGCGCGCTTCAACAAGGCCGTCGCTCTGTCCTTCTGGCCGCCTGTCTTCGGCAAGCAATCCGAGGCCATCCAACAATTTGAGCACCTCGTAGACCTGCAGGGACAACGCACCAGTTCTCCGGAGCACGCTCAGACCCACCTCCTGTTGGGAAATATGTATCAACAGCTCGGCCAGCAGGCGAAGGCGATCGAGGCTTGGCAAGTTGGCGTGCAGCGCTTCCCTGGCAATGAATCTTTAGCCAAACAACTCAGTCTGGCTCAGGACTCTTGAGCGAGAAACCCCCCTCGGCGGCCTTAGAGAGCGCATCGCATTGCTGGGAAGTGCTGCCAGCTGCCCACCGTCCCAACCCTGATCCGTATCATACGTTACGCATTCGAGATTCCAGGCCGGTATGATTGTCTGGACTGCATGGGTGATCTCCATTCCTGGGGAGCGCTCATCACCGCATCACAGTCCCCGGAGACACTGATGACCGGCCAATTGACGTATCTAACTGGAATCCGCTCAGCAATGCGAACGACGCAGCGAATCGTGATCTTAAGCGCCATCTTGGGCGCAGCCTGCCACCACGTGAGTGACTCGACGGGAACTATCGAGCCACCCTCGACTCCCGTATTGCCCTCGTACGGAACCTACGTCGACACTAACGACAACGGGATTTGCGATGCAAATGATGAGCTCTTCCTGCGATTCGACCCCACCAAGAAAGCTCCGGTCATCGACCAGGCATTCTTGGAAACGCTCGAACTGCCGGTCCTGCGCTCCTCCCTAGGGCAAGATCCGACCGTCACGGCCGGCTCCGATGAGTTCGAGGTCCGCATCACGCTTGGTGTGCTGCCATCCTTGAAGACGCGCGAGGTTGCCCTCGGAGATCGAGACACATTCAACTCGCCGACATTCATCGACTTCATCGATGAGGACGGCGGCAAGACCACCCTCGACGTGGTCCCGGGCTACACCAACGAACTGGTTGGAGTCACCGAGGGTGCGACAGCCGTCGCCTGTGCCGACTTCAACGGAGACGGCCAACCCGACTTGGCTATCGTCGCTGGAACGACGGTGATGCTGGCTCTTGGAGACAGCAACCACAAATTCACTACGGTCATTGCAGCCATTGACCCCGATGGCGAGGCCGGCCAATGCATCCGCATCGCGGATGTCCTGCGCGACGGAACGCCGGACCTGCTGATTGGCACCGCGTCCGGTTTCAAGCTTTGGAATGTCGCTCAAGTAGATGGATCGACCGAGCTCCAGTTGCCTGATCCCGCCTTCGGCGCGGAACCGGTGAACGACATTGCTATCGCAGACTTCAACACGGATGGACACGTCGATGTCGCCACCGCGGTGGATGGCAACGATGGGCTCTGGCTCGGTGACGGCATGGGCAGCTTCAGCTCCTCCGCCGCCGGAACGGCTGGAGTCAGCTACGCCATCTTGGCCGTGGACGTCGACGCTGATGGCGACATTGACCTGCTCAAATCGAACACAGATGAAGAGAGCAGCGGCGTGCTGTTGCTGCTTGGCGATGGCCTCGGTGGCATGGTCTTCGACGGAACGCTCTTGTCGGGACAAAATGTCAGACAGATTGCTTTCGGCGACCTGAATGGTGATGCGTTGCCCGAACTCGTTGCGAGCATGGCGCCCGACGAGACCGAAGGACCAGGAGTCGCGAGCGCACTCAGCTGGAATGGCACCCTGTTCGCTGAATCCAGCATCAGCATCGCAGCCCCGAAAGCGGCCCCGACATCGTTGACGCTGCAAGATATTGACGGCGACAGCCGCCTGGACCTGATTTCGGCTGATACGACCGGCATTCAACTATTGATGAACGATGGCACAGGTGTCTTCGACCCGAGTGGCCACGACTACCAGCTCGTACCGCAAGGCATCCTGTGTGTTGGCGATAGCGATCGCGATGGGGACATGGACCTCTTCGTTCCGACTGAAGCCGGCGTCCAACGCTTGTCCTCGAGCCTGAGCGGCACTTGGGGTCTCGTCAGCTTCGACGAGACTACGCAAGCACTCGGCTCGATTGAAACCTTCGGTCTTGCCGCGGGTGACTTGAACAACGACGGCCTGAACGACTTCGCTACGGCCAACAACTTCGGGATTGAAATCTATCTCGCGAGTGGCTCGGGCCAGTTTGCCGACCCGCTCCTGATCGATCTGCCGTTCGCGCGAGTGCGCGACATCGAATTCAGCGACTTCGATATGGACGGTAAACTCGACCTGGTCGCTGCCCTGCAGGGCTCAGCTGGTGACGGCATAGTCGGCATGATGCTTCGCTTGGGAGACGGCACGGGCCAATTCCCGACGGACGCTTCGATCGAAGGAACGAGCGCGCAAGCGAGTGCTCTCGCCGTGGGCGACATCGATCGGGACGGCGACCTGGACATTCTGCTGGCCGGCATGAACCTCGAGGCCGATCAGTTGATTCTGAACAACGGTCGCGATGTCGACGGCTGGCATGGCCTGGCAACGCCCGTTACCTTGGGTTCCATCACTGATGGTGGCGGCCCGGAGAACTTCCACACTTCCGATGTTGTGATGGTCGACCTCAATGATGATGGCGCGATCGACATCTTGACGGCTCACGCACCGGGTCGGGCGCACGGTATCTGGTATGGCACAGGAACTGGCGTATTCAACTACACCGGTCTGCCCGGCTCCGTGAGTTTGGACTCACGTTCGATCGCGGTTGGTGACATCAACCTCGACGGCCAGCTCGACATCATTACGGGCAACACCCAAGGCGAGACCTTCTGGCTTCAGGACGCTGGGCAGTTCCCGGTCAACAACATCCTGACCCAAAGCGACACCTACGAGGTGCAGATGGTCGAGATCAATGGCGACGCCTTCCCCGACCTCCTGGTTGCAAACCGCGGTGTTGGTCAGCAAGAAGGCTTGCAGATCTGGATCAACGCTGGCTTGACTGATACCGAAGGCAGCTTCGGCGCGTGGCGCGGCTTTGGTATCGATGGCCGCCCGAATCACGTGCTGCGGCACGGCTTTATCGAGTCCGTGTTGGCAACGGACCTCGACAACGACGGTGATGTCGACATAGTGACGGGCAACACCGACTCGGAAACTTCCAATAGGCTCTGGTTGAACAACTGATACGGACGCCCCGCTCGCTACAAGCGGACGAGGCTCCCGATTGAGAACAGAGGCGGCGCTCGTAGAGCGCCGCCACATTGCATGTAAAGTGACCAAACCGCCCCCCCTGCAAGTCGGGGCAACAAGCGCAGAGCGTAGGCGAGTCATCTCTCGCTAAGGCCAGGCAGCTCGGTGCCCGTGTCGAACACTCACTCGCGGAACGGATGCACAGATATGTGGGCTGGAATTGAGTTCCACCCGCGCCCATCGGGCTGCACTCAATTGCCGACTAGTGCCCGCAAGATGGAGAGGCGCGCACTCGCAGCCGAGCCGGGTTGTGCCTCATACAGTCCGATCAAGGTCTGCGCAATTTCTCTCGCCAAAGAGCCATCCGTCAAGCTCGCGAGCGGCAGCGCGCGTTCATAGCTTGCGATGGCCGGCTCCGGAATTGAGAGGCGCATCTGTACGGCAGCTAGCTCAAGCAGTCCCTCTAAGTGACGCGGATCTCTCTCGATTGCGCGTTGCAGGAAGATAATGGCTTCAGCCCACTGTTCTTGCCGCAGGCGCAAGCGAGCGCGATGAAACCACGGAGACGCCAGATGAGAGGAACGCTCGCTCCAAGCGATTGCTTTCGCCTCCAGCTCTTGATCCCGGCCTCGCTCCAGTAACACGCGCAACCAAATATCTACTGCGTCCGCTCGCCATGGGTCGATGGCTAAGATGGCTTGCAACGCACCTTCAGCTTCAACCGGACGGCCGTCCGCCAACTGAACGCGCGCAAGGCTAACTTGGGCAAAGGGGTTTCCCGGATCGAGTTGCGACGCGTAGCGGTAGTGCCCTTCCGCGTCGCGCGCCTGCCCCATCTGCTCCGCAAGATGGCCAAGCTGCAAATAGCCGTTGGCGTCGGTCGTCTTGATCGCAGCGGGGCGCAGGGTCGTCGCGAAGCCCGCAATAAGCGCCAGCGCTGCGCCCAACCCGAGACGCGGCCACGCTCTCTGAGCAGCCTTATCGAACAGCCAAACCAAGCCGACAGCAGAGAAGAGCGCAAGGACAGGCAGAACCGGTGCGCGAAAGCGCGAACACACGAAGAAAGCGACGACCGACAGAGTGTATAGGCACAGGAAAGCGAGCGGTGGGAAGCAGCGACCGCGACGCTTGCGATCCGACAAGCACAACACGATCCCGAGCGAGGCAAGTCCCACCAGCAACGGAAAGCCGACGGGCGACATACGAGCGACCGGACTGAAGTGATGCGCAAAGAAGCGCACCTCTTGATTGTTGCCCAGCTCCCAATCCGTGAAGAACAAACGCAACTTCCAGAGCACGTGAACAACTGCGTCGCCCGGGTTTTGGGAGATCCAGTCCCAGGTACGATCCGCATACCAGCCAGAGACTTCCGAAGGCAACAAGCCTGGCCGCAAGGCTGACTCCGCTTGCGCGATCGCATCGTGGTAGCCCTCCCACCATCCGCCACGTGTCCCCGGCACGATCGCGGAGCTACCGTCCGATTCCGGATTGTTCCCGATCCAGAAGTTCACTCCCGCCTGCGAGGAGATCAACACGCGGTCACCACCCTCGATCACATTGTAGGCCGTAATCGGAAGGATCGGTGCAAGGACGCCAAGCGTGTAGACGACCCAGTGAGCGGGACGCGCACCTCGTTCATTACGCAACACAGGCTTGATCCCGCGCTCACGTATCAACCACAGAGCCAAGACGGGCTGCACCAGCAACACATTGGGTCGTGCGATCGCTGAGAGTCCCCAACACAAGCCGGCTGCGAACGCGCGCCGCGTGCGCGCACCGCCTTCATCCGAACGGGCCAAGCCGACGGTCAACCAGAGTGCCGCCAGATTCAAGGGCAGGATCAGGGTCGGAATCAGCAGCTCACCGTCGAAGTAGATCAGCACCCACGAACACGCCACCAACAAACCAGTGATCACCCCGACGCGGAAATCAAAAGTGCGCCGGCCCAAGCGGTAGGCGAAGTAGGCAGCACAGGCCCCCAACACGGCCTGAAGCAGACGTGGAATCAAGAAGCTGGCGCCGAACAGCGTGTGGCACAAGCCCAGAAACCAGATGTAAAGCGGCGCTCGAAAGAAGGGGCCTAATTGAAAATCCGTGCCCTCAGCAAATGCTTGCGCCCACTGCCAGTGGTAAAGCGCATCCATACTAGGCCGCTCGAAGGCCGGGCTCGAGCGCATGAACAGCACGTGGGCGACGCGAAGCGCAAGCGCCAAGGCAAATATCCACAAGCCGGCATGCTTCGACAGCATGTCCAGCAAAGGCCTTTGCTCGGAGTCAGATCGTTTCGAGGCGGAGGTCATGAGCTGCAACGCGCAGACAGCTTTGCTCAGCGGGAGCCGAGCGCTGGCGACCCAGTGAATCGCAACTCGGTCCTCGCCGCATGGAGATCAGAACGGCTCTGCAGACGACGCCGCCAGGCGCGGCATCGTTGATAGAGCGCGGATTCCATGCAGACGAGGCGCTGTCGTTGCTCGTCTCGATCGCGGCATGAGTGTACGGTGAGCCCCTGTCAATTATGGAGCTCATATGAATAGCTTTTCTTCCGATCACGCGCGTCAGCTCTTCGAAGGTCTGTTGCCTCAGCTGCGACGGGTCGAGTGCGGCAATGGGGACATCGATTCGGCTCGAGGATTCGTCGTCGATGTAGAAGGTAGTGATGATCGGCATCGCTCAGCAGCAGCGTGGCTCGACGGGAGTCTGCGTGCGCGGAAGGCTGCCGACGGCAATGCGAGCCTAGATCCCTCTGTCGTGCATTTTGTGGCCCTCGAAGCCCCCATCGCGGGTGACACACTCGGGCTCGGGTACAGGCTCGTGATCGGCGCGAGCATCCGAGTTGAGGCCTCAGGGACTGACGGCGCCTTCGCCGCGGTTGCAACCTTGGTCGGCTTGCTGGCAGAGCTAGATCGCCGAGCGGAGTCAGCCCTGCCGCAAGCCCAAATTGAAGACTGGCCCAGCTTCGAACGGCGCGGATTCATGCTCGATGTCAGCCGCGACCGAGTACCGACTATGGCGCGGCTGCGCGACTTAATCGAACGACTCGCGTTGTGGAAGTTCAACGAACTGCAGCTCTACATCGAGCACACCTTCGCCTATGCGCGACATGCTCTCGTGTGGCACAACTCCAGCCCGATCACGGCTGCGGAGATTCAAGAACTGGATGCGCTGTGCGGCGCGCGCGGGATCGATCTCGTACCGAACCAAAACAGCCTGGGTCATTGGCACCGCTGGCTGCGTCTGCCTGAGTACAAGCACCTGGCCGAGTGTCCGGATGGTGTCGAGCATGCCTTCTCGCTGGACCACGAGCCCTTCAGCTTATGTCCGACTGAAGACGGTAGCCTCGAGTTGCTGGAGCAGCTGTACGACGAGCTGCTTCCGAATTTCTCGAGCCAGGAATTCAATGTCGGCTTGGACGAGACCTTCGACATCGGTCTCGGCCGCTCGAAGGAATTGTGTGCGGAACGAGGCAGGGGTCGCGTCTATCTTGAGTTCCTGAAGCAGGTACATGCGCGCATTACGGCGCGCGGAAAGCGCATGCAGTTCTGGGGCGATGTCATCGTCACGTGCCCAGAACTCGTTCCCGAGTTGCCGGGAGATGCGATCGCGCTGGAGTGGGGCTATGAAGCCGGCCATCCCTTCGAGGAACATGCGGCGCGCTATGCCAAGTCCGGCCTTCCGTTTCATGTCTGCCCAGGAACCAGTTCGTGGCAAAGCATGACGGGTCGCGTGAACAACGCGCTTCTGAACACGGAAGAAGCCGCGCGCGCAGGAATCGCCGGGGGCGCTCGTGGCTACCTGATGACGGACTGGGGTGACTACGGGCATTGGCAACCCTTCGCACTCAGTTGGCCGGGACTCGCGATGGGAGCGGTTCGAGCGTGGTCGGGCACCGACGAGACGCTTAAGGACTTACCGAGTCGCTTGGGCGCGGCGCTCTTTGAGGACCCCGAGTCCGATACGACGCGCCTGTTGTGGCGCCTGGGAACGGTTCACGAACGCGTCGGGACTCGTTGCTTCAATGGCACGCCCTTCTTCTTCCTTTTGAAGTTCATCCACGAACCCGTGCGTAGCGACCGTATACCAGGCCTGGCACCAGGCGGTCTAGCCGAAGCTGCGATAGAGCTCGAATCCATCGCTCTCGATGCGCGCGATGTGGCAGAGATGGCCGGGAAAGACAGTAGGGAAGCGCGCGAGATCGCATGGTGTGCTGACATCAGCCGCTTGGCATGCCATCTAGGGGAAGCTCGTTTGGGCTTGCCTGAAGATGCTCCTGCGCGCGCGATCGACGCCGGCCTGCGTGCGGAGTTGCGCGAACGGTATGCCGGCTTGATTCGCGAGCACGAGGCCCTGTGGCTTCAATCGAGTCGCCCCGGAGGACTGCAGGAGTCCAAGGGCCGTTTCGAGCGTTCCCTAGCCCAGCTAGAAGACTGAGGCCAGCGCACAGCCCGCCTTCATCGTCCGTGCGAGCGTCCATACTTCGAAGCAAGGCACTGGATACGCGCAGCACTGCGAGGCGGCTTCACAGTAAGCGGATGAAGCCAGCCCCGCCCACAATCAAGAGGGATGCTGCAAGTAGCTTGCTCGCTGCCGTCCGCCGGCGATCAAGCTCGCCAGAGTCCAAACGTGACAACAGCAGGCGTATCAATCCGCCGAGCAACAGAGCTGACGCGCACAGTGCAATTCCAAAACCAAGGCTCGGCCACAGGCGCCAGTATTCTCCGCGCAACTCAAGCGCCAAGCCGGACCCGAGTACAAGTCCGTGCACGACACCGAATAGGATCGCCTCCACAGGTCGATCCCCCGCATCCGCGTGCAGCAAACGATCCGCACCGATGTAGGCGACAGATAAGACGACCGCGAGCTTGATCAGGTGCAAATCAACAGGGACCGAACTCGGGCTAAGGCCAGCGTACAGCGCGCTGACTGTCAGCATCAAAGCGAAGAGACGCAACGCGAGCCCCTTGCTAGTGGCTGGCCCGGCGACCAAGCCGATGGTCATGACAAGGCTCCAAACGCCAAACCAAAAGTTCGAGAGACCCAAGCGGAAAAAATTCGCGAGCTGGCTTCCGCGGTCAAGCGGGGCGGGCGGCCAACGCCAAATCGGATCGTAGGCGCTGAATAGGAAGCCTTCCGCGGACTCGTCGCGCCATTCGATTTGACACAGATCGCGGTGATCGGGACTCGTCTCCAAGAACAGATCGACTTCCATCCCGAGCGCATGGAATTCACGCCCCTCCGTATCGAATGGCAGCAAGATATCGACCAAGTCGAAGCCCCCTAGCACACCCATCTCGGCCGGAATCAGCCGAGTCTGCGCCTGGTCGACAAGCGCTTGAATCGCGAACCTCTGGCTCACCTCATGAGCGGTCAGCCGAAAATGGGCTGCCAAATAAGTCCCGATTGCGATTCGCTCGTCCGCGATGGCTTGTTGCAACTCCGGCTCTGTCGTCGCGCCAATAAGACCGGGAATGACCTCGACCAAGGAGAGCACCTGGCAGCGAATCTGAAGCGTCGTACCACTCTCGCTTACGATGATCTTGGATTGACTGATCGAGCCCGCATGCGGCCTTGCGGCGGCACGCGCCACTGGAAACAGCATTAGCAGCCCAATGAGGCAGGTGCAGGCCCTTGTCAGGCAACGTAAATAGGGGGTTGATTCCATATTCTCTTCGGCGCCCAACTCTAATCCTTACGGGGACGTTAAGGCAGCGTCCAAATCGCCTCAACCTTGCTTCCCCACAGAGACGAAACTCGCTCCTACGGATCACCCCGAAGCGGGATCGTCCCACCCCATGTCCAACTCGAGCGAATACGCAGGAACCGAGACCTTCCTTGCAAGGCAACCGATCCTTTCGGCTGATCTTGCGGTTCGTGGCTATGAGCTTCTGTATCGAGGCAGCGACACCGGCGTCTACGACGGCACGGATCCCGATCAGGCCACGGTAAAGTTGATCAGCAACAGTCTGCTGGTCAACTACTTGCGAGAACTAACAGGCGGATTGCCAGCCTTCATCAACGTCTCAGAAGGGCTGTTGTTACAAGATCTCCTCGAGGTGCTGCCGCCAGAGAATTGTGTGATCGAGCTGCTCGAGACCATCCGCCCCACACCAGGCGTGATCGGTGCCGTACGGAGACTGAAGAAGGCCGGATATCGCATTGCACTGGACGACTTCGCGGGCGACCCGAACTTCGCGCCACTGATCCAGCTAGCCGACATCGTCAAAGTCGACTACATGCTGACGGACGCCGATTCACGACGGGCTATTGTCACCAAGTACCGGCGTGAGGGTCTGACCTTCTTGGCCGAAAAGCTCGAGACGCGCGAAGAATTCATCGAAGCTCAGGACGCTGGCTACGAACTATTTCAAGGCTTCTTCTTCTGCAAGCCTGAGACCCTCTCGCGTCGCGAGATGCCGCGCACCAAAGCGCGTTACCTCGAGTTCTTGCGCGAAATGAGTCGACCCAACATCGACCTCGAGCGACTCGAGCAAGTCATCAAGGCCGAGCCTTCGCTTGCCGCCAAGCTGCTGCGCTATCTGAACTCGGCCCACTTCGGCTTGAAGAACCAGATGCACTCGATCAAGCAGGCCCTCACTTATCTTGGAGAGAGACCGCTCAAGCGCTGGGCCACCCTGGTAGCGCTGACGGGACTAGGCGATGACAAGCCGCCCGAAATTGTCTCGACCTGCCTGATTCGCGCTCACTTCTGCGAGGCCATGGCGTCCCCCACTGGCACCTCGACGAACGAGCTCGACCTCTTCCTGACAGGCATGTTCTCTGCGGTCGACGCCTTGGTCGATCGGCCGCTCGAGGAAGTGCTCACCGAGATCGGCTTGCCTGACAAAGTGCTGAGCGCCATCGTCGGAGATGACACCGACCTGAGCCGGATCTACTCGCTCGTGCGTGCTACTGAGCTGGGAGACAAAGACGAGTTCGACTCAATCTCGGAAGAGCTTGGAGTTGAAAGCCAGCGAGTCGCGCGCGCGTATGCGGAAGCTGTGATGTTCACGCAGCGCTTGATGGGCATGCCCGACGATGTGGATAGCGGAAGCGCGCAAGCTTCCTGATTCACTCCGCTCGGGGACGTTGGCGCTACGCTAGCGTTCTTGTCACGCAGGCAGGAAGGAAGGAGCTTCGTCACGGCTCTTGCAACGACCGCAGCTGGAGTCCCCCGCGTGCTCTCCCGCGCAAAGGGTGCAGTTCGTAAATCTACGCTACGAGCGCGTCTTGCCAATGGGCGCGCGCTGGAGACAGAGTTCGATCGCATCCTCGACTCGCTCGACCGTTTCGAACTTCAAGCCTTTGCGCGCTTCGGACGGCACTTCCTCGATGTCCTTGCGGTTAGCGTGCGGCAAGATGACGGTCTTGATGCCGGCCGCCAGCGCACCTAGCACCTTCTCCTTGATGCCACCGACCGGCATCACGAGACCACGCAGGCTGATCTCGCCTGTCATCGCCATCTCTTTGCGCACGCAGCGATTGGTGAACAACGAGACCAAGGCAGCCACCATCGCCACTCCAGCACTGGGCCCATCCTTGGGCACGGCTCCGGCAGGGACGTGAACATGGATGTCCTGCTTCGAGAAGTCCATCTCGGGCACACCCAGGAGCTCGCGATTGGATTGAATCAATGACAGGGCGGTGCGCGCGCTCTCCTTCATCACGTCCCCGAGCTGACCCGTCAGGAGCAACTGCCCGGTGCCGGGCATGCGGGTCGCTTCGATAAACAGCACTTCGCCACCAACCGGCGTCCAAGCCAGTCCCGTTGATACTCCGGGGACTCGTGTTCGTAGCGCGACATCAGCCTCATATCTACGCGCACCCAGGATTTCGCGCGCGACAGCGCCATCGATGCTCATGCCCTTCTTAGGTCGCCGCTTGCGGCCCGCGATGCGGGTGGCAGCATGTCGACACAAGGCGCCGATGCGGCGCTCGAGCTCTCGAACCCCAGCTTCACGCGTATCGTGCCGAATGATCTCACGCAGCGCAGCCGCGTTGATGACGCAGTCTTTCTTGCGCAGCCCGGCCATTTCCTGTTGGCGCGCGACCAGATAGCGCTTCGCGATCTCGAGCTTCTCGCGCTCGGTGTACCCAGAAATCTCGATGACCTCCAGCCTGTCGCGCAGTGCGCGCGGCACTGAATCGAGCACATTGGCGGTGGCGATGAACATGGCCTTCGACAGATCGAAATCCAAATCGAGGTAGTGATCGCGGAAGCTGTGATTCTGGGCCGGATCGAGGACCTCAAGCAGAGCCGATGACGGGTCCCCGTGAATGCCGGTTCCGAGCTTGTCCATCTCGTCCAGCATGAATACCGGATTCGAAGTCCCGGCTCGGCGGAAGCCCATCAGGATCTTGCCCGGCATCGATCCGACATACGTTCGCCGGTGTCCGCGGATCTCGCCCTCGTCGTGCACACCGCCCAGGCTGATGCGGATGAACTCACGACCTAGCGCACGTGCGATGCTCTTCCCCAGAGATGTCTTGCCAACACCGGGCGGGCCGACGAAACACAAAGTCGTGCCGCCGCCTTCCTTGCGCAGCTTGCGAACCGCAAGCGTCTCCAGAATGCGCTTCTTGACCTTATCGAGGCCGTAGTGATCTTCATCCAGAATGCGCCCGGCGCGCTCCAGATCGAATTGATCCTGGCTCTCTTTAACCCACGGTAACTCGATCACGGTCTCGACCCAGGTGCGCAGCATCGGGTGCTCGGCTGACTGTTCGGGCATGCGCTCCAAGCGCGTCAGGCTACGTTCAACATCGCGCCGGTTGACCTCGGACAGTGGCAGCGCCTCGACACTCGCGCGCAACTCTGCTAGCTCTCCGCCTTGCTCGTCACCGAGTTCGCGTTGAATCGCGCGCAACTGTTCGCGCAAATAGTACTCGCGCTGCGCCTTGTCCAAACTTCCGCGCGTGTCGTTTCTAATCTTGGCCGACAAGCGCAGCACTTCGATGTGATCCGCGAGGTGCCGTTGCACTTTATCGAGCCGGCGGTCCAGCTCGAAGGTCGCCAGGATCTCTTGCTTGACGTTCGGCGGAACATCCAGCATCAAACAGGCGACGGTGTCGACCAGCGCGGAAGCCGACATGGCTTTGACTTCGTCAACAAAGCCCTCGGGCGGTGCGCCCGGAGCGAGGGTCAATAATTCCTCGACACTCTGCCTCAAGGCGAAGACGTGCGCCTCGGTCTTGCGATCAGGGGTCTCGTCCAGATCGATCTGCTCGACACGAGCAATCAACAGCGGTGTGGTCCGCGTGTACTCGAGGATGCGGAAGCGAGCCAAGCCATGACAAACCGCCTGATGACGGCCTTCGTCCCCGGTCCAGTAGCGCGGGATCTCGGCAATCGTTCCGATCTCGTACAGATCATCCGGGCCCGGCTCTTCGATCGACTCTTCCTTCTGAAGCAAGAGAGCGACCGGCTTCGAGGCCTCGACCGCGGCTTGCACGGCTCGGATCGAACCCGCGCGACCGATCATCAGCGGCATCGCGACGCCCGGGAACAAGATCAGGTTACGCACAGGGACCACGATCAGCTCGCTCACCCCGCCGTCCTTGATCGCGCGGTCCTTGATCGCGCCGTCCTTGATCGAGCGGTCCTTGACCGCGCGGTCCTTGATCGCGCGGTCCCCGACGACAAGGTCCTCGATCACGCTGTCCGCCAACTCATTGGCGTCCGTGACTAAGGGGGTGACATCAAGGGCGGGCTTGACCTCCGGCTTCGGCTCGGGTTGTTCCCCGACCGTCTCGGTCTTCTTCGACCTCGTGCCTGCCGGTCGTTTGTTGCTCTTTGCGCGCGTCACCGTATCTCCAGAAAGGTTTGGAGTATGGGCAGCCCACGCATCGATCTCAAGCCATCATCCCGGAAGGACCTCCGGAGATGACACAGTAGAGCCAAGACCATCGGTCTGGGCTCCGCTGTCGTGCGATTGCTGCGCTTTCGTCTGCGAGCAGACTGTTGAAAAAGAAGGGTCCGCGCCGTACCCGTCATCGAATGCAGATCAAGACACATCAAGTCCCTGATGTTTTCCCCGCCCCCCAATACCGGGTATTGGGGGCCTTGGATCCTTGCTGCAACGCAGCAACTGCGTTCGAGGATCGAGAATGTGCGGATCGTTGTCTTTTCGACACCCAACTACAGCAAATCTTCGAAAGGAGACCGGAAACACTCGCGGCCCTTGCGACAGGTCTGCGGATCGGCTTCGTCCCGATCAGGGCCGAGGATCTGTTGCGTGACCGCACACCAGACAGCACCAGACGTGTCCAGGACATCTGCGTCCGTTTGCGGCAGGCCATCAGAGATCATGATTTTCTTACTGCACAGTTCTTGGCAGTACGGGCTGACTCGAATCGGTGATTTCATCAGGAGAGGCCCTCCATGGCGCGCGCGATCAATCCCTTGGTGAGCGGAACCTTGAATGCGTTTTCGCCGAGCGGCTCAGCCCCCTTCAGCGCAGCTTCGCCAGCAAGCTTGCGGGTTTCCATGTCGTTCTTACGGCCTGTGATCGCCGCCGCCGCGTCCTGGCAGTCCCACGGCTTCGGCGCAACGCCGCCGAGCACGATGCGAGCATCATCGATCTTGCCGTCGGTTTGCCAGAGGCAGATCGCGACAGCCGACAATGCGAAGTCATAGGAACTGCGTTCCTTAAACTTCAGGTAGGTACTGCGCATGCCAGATGCAGGCGCTGGCACATGAACACGCGTCAGGATCTCGTTCGGTGCCAGCACGGTCTCGCGCAGAATGTTGCCGGTCGCCGGCAAGGTGAAGAAGTCGGCCAGCGGCAGCGTACGCTCGCCCTTCGGTCCGCTCAGGCTCACTGTCGCACCGACGGCAACAAGAGCCGGAGCGAGGTCCGACGGGTGAACAATGTACGAGGGTCCCCCGCCAAGGATCGCGTTGTACTTATTGCGACCCTCATAGGCGAAGCACTCGTCGCCGCCCTTCTTCAGGCAAGGCGTCGATTCATTGCGGTAGTACCAGCAACGAGGGCGCTGGTTCAAGTTGCCACCGATCGTCGCTTGCGAGCGAATCTGCGGGCTTGCGATTGACTCGGCCGCTTCCGCGACGAGCGTCATTGAGGCGCGCAGACGCTCATCCTGCGCCAGATCTTCGAGACGGGTCAGCGCGCCGATCGTCAGCGAACCATCTGCCGCCCACTCGAGACCATCCAGGCCCTCGATCTGCTTCAAGTTGACAAGCGTATCCGGTTCGATCAGGTGCTCTTTGAGCTCGGTCAGGATGTCCTGCCCGCCGGCGATCAAGCGTGTACGCTCATCGCCTTCGTGCTTGGGCAACAGTCCCGTCGCCTCTTCCACGCTCTTCGCGTTGATGTAATCAAAGGCCTTCATGCGGGCACTCCTCGCTGGCTAAGAGCCAGCTTGCTTGCGTCACTCGCGTGCCGCGGATGCTGTTGTTGATCGGTTCGTTTCATTTGCCGCATCCTCATGCTCCGTGCAAGGCCATCACGAGTTTGTCCGGCGTCAACGGCATGTCACGCATGCGCACGCCGCAGGCGTTGTAGACGGCGCACGCGAGTGCTCCGTGACCGGGGATGCAGTTGGCTTCCGCCATGCCCATCACCGCCAAACGATCGTCTCCGTCGTCGAGGATCGAGACGATCTCGGGCATTTCTTTCGAGCCCGCAATTTTGTAGGTCTCCAGGTTGCCGGTCAGCAGCAGTCCCAACTCGGGATCGTAGATGCGTTCCTCCAAGAGCCCATAGGAGAGCGCCTGGATCTGACCGCCATTGATCTGGCTGCGAGCCGCCATGCGGTTCAACACCAAGCCGCAGTTCTGGATGAAGACCATCTTCAACGCGCGAATCTCGCCGGTCAGGGTATCGACAGAGACCTTGACGGCTTGCGCACCCTGCACGCCCGTGTCGCGCAAGCTCTCTTGCCATTCCCCCATCGCGACGATGGCGTCAGTCCCGAGCAGCGCACAGGCCTGCTTCCAATCCAAACTTCGTGAAGCATCACCGGCGACATGAACGCGACCGCCGCGCCAGACGAAGTCACCCCCATCCGCGCCGAGCGCCTGCGCGATCTTCTCTTCGAAGGCGACGCGCGCCTTGTGAGCCGCGTCTTTGATCGCCGGAGCTGAACAACCGGTCGTGACACTTCCGCCCGAACCGGCAGAATTCGGATAGGTACTTTCACCGATGCGTGCCGTCACAGCCTCGAGCGGCAGCCCGAACTCTTCGGCGACGATGGCGGCCACGTAGGTGCGCGAACCTGTGCCCAAGTCCTGCGTACCCGTTGTCGAGGTGACGCTACCGTCAGGGAAGACGCGCACTTCACAGTGCGAGCCGGGCCGTGAACCAGAACTCCAGACGGAGACTCCGAATCCGATTCCGATCTGCACGCTACCGTCGGCTGGCGCGTGCGTCGTCTTGTGCGGGTGCTCTTCCCAACCTATCTCAGCCGCCACTCGATCGAGTTGGCGCTGATAGGCCGGATGCTCGAGGTTGTTCTTGCGAAAAGTAAGCGGGTCGACGCCGACGGCATAGGCCAACTCGTCAACCATCGACTCCATCGCAAAGGACGCCTGTGGGTGCCCCGGCGCACGCATCGCGCGATTCGGGTCGGTCGCAGTGCGAACGGTACGCGTCTGCGTGTAGTGCACAGGCACGGAGTAGATGTACGGCCGGCCGGTGGTCGGCAGAGCGCCGCCTCCCATACCGCCATACTTGTCGGCGTCCGTGATCAGCGCCGTGATCTTGCCGTCCTTGGTCGCGCCGCCCTTCATGCTCTGGCGCGAACCGCTGCGGTTGCCGGCCATAATGAATTCGTCACGACGTGTCAGTAGCAGGTGCGCCGGGCGCTCGAGAGCACGCGACACCTGACAGGCGAATTTACCTTCGATGCCCAAGCCGAACTTGGAACCGAATCCTCCGCCCATGTGGTGTGTGACAACGCGCACTTTGTCCGCATCCATCTCGAGCCAACGAGCAGCCTCACGGTTAGCGCCACTGACCGTTTGCGTCGATGCGTAGACCGTCGCCTCGTCGCCGCCGCGATAGTCGCAGGTGATCGCGTGCGTCTCCAAGCAGACGTGGTGCTGGACCGGCAAGGTGTAGGTCGCTTCGACGACGGCATCCGAGAAGCCGAGCTCACGCTCCGCATCCTCCAAGTTGCCGCTCCCGCCTTCACCACCCACGTTACCGCGGCTCGAGATCTCCGGTGCGTCCGCCGCTTTCGACTGTTCGGGCGTTACGACCGGCGGATACAGCTCCTCGAGATCAGCTTCGATTGCACGAATCCCGTCTTCGGCAGCTTCGGGAGAGGTCGCCG
Source organism: Planctomycetota bacterium (assembly GCA_047611405.1). Lineage (GTDB taxonomy): Bacteria > Planctomycetota > UBA1135 > UBA1135 > JBLFWN01. Next base: position 48,030 of record JBLFWN010000027.1, read on the forward strand.
CAACAATTGCGAGCACCGAGTCCGATCCGTGATAGCGCACCTCGTTCTCGCGCCGCTCGTTCTCTTCGGCATAAAGGACACCCGGCACATCGCGCGCCGGTCCGACATCCATCGCATGAATGATCGCGCGCGGGAACTCGCTCACGAGCAAGCGCACAAAAACCATATCAGGCAGGCGTATGTCCGCGGTGTAGCGCGCACGGCCCGTGACCTTGTCGGGTCCGTCCAATCTGGGGATGTCCTTGTTCAGGACTTCCATCTCCTCGCGCGGCTTCCAAACCGGACCAGCGAGGCTGTTCTTTGACGAGGGGCTCATCGGCTTCCTCCTTCGCTACTGCGGCTCGCAGCGACCGTTTCGGCCGCTTTAAAGATGTGCGGGTAAGTTCCGCAGCGGCAGATGTTGCCGGAGAGCCCGCTCTTGATCTCGTCCAGGGAAGGATCCGGATTGCCCTCCAATAATGCTGTAGTCGAAACGACGAAGCCGGGCGTGCAGAAGCCGCACATCATCGCGTCGTGTTGGCAGAAGGCCTGCTGCACATCGGACATCTCGTCCGGAGTGCCCAGCCCCTCGACCGTTCGGATCTCGCGTCCGACGCAATCAATTGCGAGGCTCATGCACGCGTAGGCCAAGCGACCGTCGAGCATGACCGTGCACGCGCCACAGTTGCCGCGGTCGCACACTTCCTTGGTGCCGGTCATCGCCTCGCCTGTGTCGGGCGAGACGAGCTTGTTGCGAAGCGCGGACAGCAGGGTCGTTCGCGGCTCCACCGTCAGCTTCTGCACCGCTCCGTTCAGCTTCAACTCGATGCGAACTTCGCCACTGAGCTTGGCAGAATCCTGCGTGGGCTCGGCGACGGGCACGACACCTGTTTCGGCGATCGCACCGTGGGTGAGAACTCCGCCGGCGGCAACGCCACCGGCACTCTTGAGGAAGGAACGCCGAGAAAGCTGCTCGGGACCTTTGGGTTCATCGGACATGGTCACGCCGTTGTGCATCAGCGCCGATCCGTCGATCGGCTTGCCTGGCTTGCGCTGCGGGGAGTGCGGAAGGATTCCCAATGCGTGGGTAGACGCTCGGGAAGGGCGCTGATTGTAGCCATCAGACGCTCAGATTCCCACGTGGGCTCGAATGGGAGCTGCTGGGGAAGACAGCACTTCGTGTAAGGCACCGGTACACGCGCAGCTCTTGGCTGACAGGTGCTACCTGCACCACGAGCCTGCGAATCTCTTCCCTGCAGGTCATTGTGCTTGTGAATCTGGTACTGCCCTCCGGAGAGACTGCGGACTCCCAGACGAGTTCGCAGCCGCAACTCCCAAATCAATATGTATCGGGATGTCCCACAACTTGACTTCGCTCGTACGGCCCGCAACCATTAGATCGGCCTATCAAGCCGGTAGATCCGATCGAGTTGGAGAGCATCACTCCCGAGAGCGACACTAGGCAATAAGCGATGTTCCCCCGACCACAGTCGGTGTATCCTGCTTGCGAACCGTCCAATCACTTTTTCATGCACAACAGTACATCCCTCACCCTCCTCTTGCTCAGCGCAACGCTGGCCGCTTCCGCCCTCCTCAGCTCCTGCGGAGACACGAACGCCACCAGCAAGACGCTGCGCTTCACGGCCATCCCCGACGAGAACTCGACTGAATTGATCGCCAAGTTCAATCCGGTCGCGGCCTACCTCTCCGATCAGCTCGGAGTCGCGGTCGAATACGTCCCGGTCGATAGCTACTCGGCTTCCGTCGAGGCTTTCAAGAATGGTGACGTGCAACTCGCCTGGTTTGGCGGCCTGACCGGTGCCCAGGCTCGCGCCGCCGTCGATGGCGCCCGAGCCATTGCGCAAGGCGTCGTGGACCCCAATTACAAGAGCTACTTCATCGCCCACAAGGACTCGGGCCTCGAGCCTGGCGATGACTTCCCGATAGGGCTCGCTGATGTCAGCTTCACCTTCGGATCGGAGTCCTCGACTTCGGGCCGCTTGATGCCCGAGTACTTCATTCGCCAGAACACGGACAAGGCACCGTCCGAGTTCTTCGGCAAAGAGAACAGCTTTTCTGGCGCGCACGACAAGACAGCCGAGCTAGTTCAGGCAGGCACTTTCCAAGCAGGCGCCCTGAGCTACAAGACATACGACAAGCTCGTCGACAAAGGCACGATTGACGCTTCCGTCGCGCGCATCATCTGGACCACGCCCACCTACCCGGACTACAACTTCACCGCACACCCGAGCCTGGACGAAAACTTCGGGGAAGGCTTCACCGACAAGCTTCAAAAGACGCTTATCGGAATGAAAGACGTCGATCTGCTGAACGCCATGACGCGGCCGGAAGGCCTGATCACGGCGACCAACGAAGACTTCCAGTCCATTCACGATCTGGCTACCGAGCTCGGCTTCATACGCTGAGCCCGAACGACGGATACATTCCGATCGCGAACACCAGCTTCGAACTCAGCCAGGCCGGGGTCTCCTTTACGGGCACCCCGGTTCTTTCAGATCTGAACCTCAGTATCGAGGACGGCGAAGCGCTCTCGATTGTCGGGCCTAGTGGGTCAGGAAAAACGACCCTGCTGCGCCTTCTGAACGGAACGGTGCGGCCGACGAGCGGCAAAGTACTCGCCTCAGGAACCGAATTGTCGACGCTGTCGACACGCGAACTGCGTGCTCACCGTGCTCGCATTGGCTTCGTTCATCAGGATCATTCGCTGGTTCCGAACCTGCGCGTCAGCCAAAACGTGATCTCTGGCAAGCTCGGTCAGCTCGGATTCTTCGGCGCATTGCGCGCCATGGTCCGACCTAATCAAGCGGATCTGGAGCATGCGCTCGAGCTGCTCGAGGCGGTCGGAATCGGCGATAAGCTGTTCGAGCGTACCGACAGACTCAGCGGCGGACAGCAGCAGCGCGTGGCGATCGCGCGTGCACTCTTCCAAGAGCCGTCGGCCCTGCTGGCTGACGAACCAGTCGCTTCGGTCGATCCAGCACGCGCACGAGACCTGATGAAGCTGCTCGTCAGGCTCGCATCCGAGCGTGGTCTGCCGTTGATCGTGAGCTTGCATGACATCGAGATCGCGCGCGAGTTCTTCCCGCGCACGATTGGTCTGCGGAACGGACAACTCGTGTTCGACTGCCCAACCGCGAGCTTGACGACAGCTGACTTCAGCGAACTCTATAGGCTCGAAAATAAAGCGCACCTGCGCGCCCGCTGATGAAGAGTGCCGCCATCCCGCAACCCAGGCTGCTCGGCACACGCGCTCTCGTTTTGATTGTCTTGGGTGTGCTGGGCGTGCTTGCCTACATGCGTCTGGGCTTGGAGGTTGGAGGGCTCTTGCCAGGCACCGGAGGCGCCGGCATAGCACAGCGCTTCTTCGCGGCAGCGCTCACACCCGCCTTTGACTACCAAGGGCATTTCACACCCGTCGGTGCGCCGCCCTTCCTGTTCAACATCGGCGTCGCGCTGTGGAAGACCCTAATCTTCGCGGTGGCCGCCATGAGCATCTCGGTCCCCGCTGGCCTCTTCCTGGGTTACCTCGCCGCCGCGACGACTTGGGAAGGCGACCCGACAGCGACCTCGCGTACTAGCGCGCGCCTCGGGCTGCTGGCCTACGGCTCGACGCGACTCTTGATCGCGTGCATGCGCAGCGTGCACGAGTTGCTGTGGGCCGTAATATTCCTCGTCACGATGGGCCTGACGACGGCTTCAGCAGTAGTAGCAATCGCGATCCCGTTCACAGGTACCTTGGCCAAGGTGTTCTCGGAAATGCTCGACGAGGCGCCGCGTCATACAGCAGCGGCGGTACGGGCCACCGGCGCAACCCCACCCGTGATCTTCCTATGCGGGCGGCTGCCACGAGCCCTACCCGACATCGCGGCCTACAGCTTCTATCGCTTCGAGTGCGCCGTTCGCTCTTCGGCCATCTTGGGTTTTTTCGGTCTTCCGACGCTTGGTTTCTTCATCAAAGCTTCGTTCGAGAACCTGCACTACAACGAAGTGTGGTCCTACCTCTACGCCTTGCTGGCAGCCGTGCTGCTGCTGGAAGGCTGGAGCTCGTTGCTGCGGAGGCGATTCGTCACATGAGCGACCGCCGCGATACAAACACGAAGACTCGCCTCGAGGAATTGTGGAGAGAGCGTCCGTGCAGTCGCTTCCTGCAGGTCAGTCTTTGGATCATCGGCCTTGCGATCGTCGTCGCCTGGTCTTCCGGTGTGATCGGTGTGGGCGAGATGTTCACCGAGCAGCGAGCTCGCAACCTGACGCGCTTTATAGACAACGAACTGACACCCTATCCGCTACGCGACCGCGATTGGAGTCTGGGCGAATTGGCTGCATGGGCCCGCGAGATTTTCGTGGATCGGGGTTGGGAGGCGATGAGTGCGACACTCTGGATCGCGCTACTCGCAATCGTGCTGGCCGGCATCATTGGCCTCGTGTTAGCGCCACTCGGCGCCATGTCCCTCTCGAGCCGCGATCCCTATTTGCTGGAGTCCGAATCGCCGGGACGACGCGAGGCGCACGGTTTCGGAAGCATCATCAGTGGAACGGTGCGGATCTTCTTCATCGCATTGCGAGCTATCCCGGAATACATCTGGGCCTACCTCTTCCTGGCAATGCTCGGATCTTCAGCTTGGCCAGCTGTGCTTGCGCTCGCGATCCACAACGCTGGCATCTTGGGCCGGCTAGGCTCGGATACGATCGAGAACTTGGACCGCTCGCCTTTGCGCTCCCTGCGCATGTTGGGCGCGGACCGCACCCAGCTAGCGGCCTTCGGAGTCTTCCCGCTCGCGTTGCCGCGCTACCTCTTGTACTTCTTCTATCGCTTCGAAACCTGTGTGCGCGAGGCTACGGTGCTCGGCATGTTGGGCGTCGTCTCTCTCGGATACTGGATCAGCGACGCACGCGCGCGCGGAATGTACGACGAGATGCTGTTGCTCGTCGGACTCGGAGCCTTGCTCGTTTTGCTCGGTGACATCAGCTCTCAAGTCGCACGCGGCGTCCTGCGCCGCGGCGTTTGACATGCCTCACCTCTCCCTCCTATGACAGAGTCCATCATCACCCTCGAGAAACTCGAGAAGCGCTACGGCAAGGTGCGCGCGCTCGCTGGCGCTAGCGTCGACGTTCCGCTCGGTCCTGTCGGCCTGCTGGGCCCCAACGGGGCCGGCAAGACGACCCTAATCAAGTTACTGCTCGGGCTGCTGCAACCGAACTCTGGCTCGGCCAACATCGCGGGTTGCAATCCACTGAAGCGAAGTGGGCGCTTTGCCCTGCGCAAGCTTGTCGGCTACATGCCCGAGGGTGATTGCCTCTTACCGGAAATGAGCGGCGTCGAGCTCGTCAGCACCTTGGGCAGGATCACCGGTCTCAGTCGCCAAGATGCGATGACGCGCGCTCACGAAGTGCTCGACTACGTCGAACTGGAGGAGGCGCGCTATCGTGGCCTCGAACAATATTCGACGGGCATGAAGCAACGTTTGAAACTGGCTCAAGCACTCGTGCACGACCCCAAGATCCTGCTGCTCGACGAACCGACCAACGGCCTCGACCCGAAGGGACGCAGGCATATGCTCGATGTCATCTCGAACCTGGGTCGCGTGCAAAAGAAGAACGTGCTGCTGTGTTCGCACTTGCTGAACGATGTCGAGGAGACCTGCGACCATGTGATTGTGATGAACCGCGGCACTTTCGTGCTGCAGGGCTCTATCGCGGAACTGACAGAAGCCGATGGCTTGCGACTCGAGATAGGAGTCGATGGCGACCTGACTCCGTTGATCAACTGCCTGCGCGAGGAAGGCTTCACTTGCGATACAAGTGGCCCCAAACAACTGACGGTCGTACTGGGCGGCTCCGGCGGAACGACACGTGACCTCGATTGGGAGACGGCCGGTGCGGACGAAATCCTGCGCATCGGTGCCAAAACCGCCACCCGCATCACCTCTATCGATATGGCGCGCTCGACGCTCGAAGACGCGTTCCTCTCAGCCGTTTCTGGCCCGACTGGTAGTGAGGCCAGTGCTGCGCTGGAGGCGAGCGCATGAAGGCCACCACACACACCGAGACGTACCGCCCCTTCAAGGGCGAACTGCGCACCTCCCCCTTCCGCTTCTTGACGATCGGCTGGTCAGGCATCCGACACGGCTTCAAGCGCAAGCTGCCACTGCTGCTGCTGTTCGCTCCGACTACGATTAGCGGCATCATCGCCTGCGTATTCGTGCACCTGAAGTTCACGGCCGAAGCCGGCTCGCTCGGTGATGAGGCTCGCGGCATCGCAATGATCGCTGCTCTCTCCGGCCAACTGTCGGAAGTAGCTTCGATGATCACCGAGTACATCGTCAACGTGCGCTTCTTTGCGCTGCTGGCGATCGCATGGTACGGCTCGGGCTTGATAGCCGAAGATCGGCGAGTCGGTGCGCACTTGTTGTATTTCTCACGGCCGATCACCAGGCTCGACTACTTACTGGGCAAGCTGACCGCGGCCGCCTTCTACGGAGCCTGGGCGATTCTCTCGCCGGCCTTATTGATCTGCCTGACAGCATGCTTCTCGTCTCCCGAGTGGTCTTTCCTGACAGATAAATGGGACGTGATCCTGGAGACGATTCTGTACTGCAGCCTCTGGATCACGACGCTCGCGTTGATCGTGCTCGCGATGTCGAGCCTGGTCGAGCGCAAGACATGGGCTCTGATCGGCGTGTTCGCGGTGATCTTGCTGACGCAAGCAGGAGCCGAAGTCTTGATTGAACTCACGGATGAACGACAGTGGCAACTGTTGAGCCTGTTCCAGGTGTTCGAGCGCATCGCCGATGGCATGTTCGACCAACAGACCGATTTGGAGATCGGCTACGGCGCTGCGTTGAAAGCCGCAGGCGCCTGGTGCGGGTTGAGTCTGCTCGTTCTCGGATTGCGTTTGCGTCGCATGGAGGTGGTCGCATGAGTTTCATTGTCGAGGCACGCGAATTGGGGCGCTGGTACGGAGAAGTCGTCGGACTTGGTGATCTGACCGTCAACATCGGCGAAGGCATCACTGGCTTGGTCGGCCCGAACGGCGCTGGCAAGTCGACCTTCATGAAGCTCTTGGTGGGCGAGATACGTCCGTCACGCGGAGTCATTCGTGTGCTCGGCCAAGACCCCTTCGCCAACCTGGATCTGTACGCAAAGATCGGATTCTGCCCACAGCAAGATGCGCTCTATGAGCATTTGAGTGGGCGTGAATTCGTGCGCGAAGTACTGCGCCTGGCGGGCTATTCGCGCGCGGAAGCAGACGAGCGAGCGGTGCGCGCGATGCAGCGCGTGCACCTGGAGCCGCGCATGGACAACCGTGTCAGTGGCTATTCCAAGGGCATGCGGCAACGAACGAAGATCGCCCAGGCCATCGCGCACGACCCTGTCATTTTGATCGCGGACGAACCCTTGACCGGATTGGACCCCGTTGCTCGTCGTCAAGTTATCGAGCTATTCAACGGGCTCGCCCAAGCCGGAACCAGCATCCTGGTCTCGAGTCACGTGCTGCACGAAGTGCAGAGCATGACGGAGGACATCGTCTTGATTCATCGGGGACGCTTGCTCGCGCAAGGACCAGTCGCTGACGTGCGGCGGTTGATCTCGCGCCATCCTCGCCAAGTGCATATCACCGCGCGCAAGGGTCGTGACTTGGCCTCGGCCTTGATCGCGATGCCGACCGTTCGCGGGGTTAGTGTCGAAGAGGACGGCGAGACACTGGTGGTCGATACCTTCGAGGTCGACGCTTTCTTCGACGCCTTGCCCGACTTGAGCGCGCGCATCAATCCCGGAATCCGCAGGCTGGTCAGCAGCGATGCTGGCCTCGAAGCCGTGTTCGACTACCTGATCGGGTGATCACCATGAAAGACCTCATCCGAACGACCTTCCTACTGTTCCGCCTGCACATCAGCACCGTGCTGCGATCGCGCCGGGCGTTGATCGCAATCTTGCTGGCTGCCATCGCGCCCCTACTCGCGTTCTTGGCGATCAAGTTCGGCGGTGCCGGTGAGCACGACGGCCCCGGAGCACAACAAATCGTCCGAGTCATTTCCTTCGCCCTCAACCTGCAGGTCATCGTTCCCGTAATGGCGTTGATCGCGGGCTCCGCAGTGATCACGGAAGAGGTCGAGAACCGCACGATCACCTATGTCTTCACTCGTCCTGTGCCGCGCCCGGCCTTGTTGTACGGCCGCTGGCTGTCAACGCTCGTGCTCGTCTGCACACTCTTGGCTGCATCGAACCTCGGTCTGCTTTGGGCCGCTTCGACTGCGGAAGGAGAGCTCTCCGAAGGACTTGCTTCACGGCTCGTGCTGGCGGGCTGCTTGGGTGGTGCCGTCTACACGATGATCGCTGCGATCCTGGGCATCTTTCTGCGTCGGCCGATGATTGTCGCGCTCGGCTATGCCTTCGCAGTTGAGGGCGTTCTTTCGAACCTACCCGGTTCGACCCAGAGCCTCTCGGTGCAGTATTACCTGCGTTCCATCCTGGTCGATCAGAGCGATGAGAGCTGGCGTGAGATGGGCAATATGGTGATGGCTGTTGAGTACCTGACACCGACCCAGGCGACGATCCGGCTCTTGCTCTTACTGTCGATCAGCATGGTGATCGGCGGCTTGGCGATCCGGCGCAAGCAGTTCGTGCTGACCAGCTGATGCGAGATGTCTGCGATCGAGAGCTTTTCGCGTGCATGCTCGGGAGTTCAAGCCAGGCTCGTTGAACGAAGAGGATCTCTTGCGCGGGTCGCGGGAAGGCCCTCGCCCATTCGGAATCGACGACTAGATGCCCAGCAGAAGAGGACCACTTCAGCCTTATGCGCCGGAGCCCGCCATCCAATCTCAGCTTCAGCGCTCGAGAGATAAGCAAGCCGCTTGCCGCTTGCGTGCTCCACCGACCTGGATCCCCCACCGTCGCAGGGCTATGCTGGGCACCCATCGGCCCGATCTAGCAGCCCCGTTGAAAAACAGCGATCTGCACAGCACCGCTCTCGCTCAACAAACGGCCAGGGCCCCTTGCGCCTCGCACCCGGAATGAACTCCAATTGGAAGAATCTGGTGGCCCGCAAGACTCTCCTGCGAGAGTTGATTGCCACCGAGGTCAAGGCCTCGACGGCGCACACCAAGTTGGGCTGGCTATGGTGGCTGCTCGATCCGCTGCTGATGATGATGATCTACTGGATGATCGTCGTCGAGCTCTTCGGACGCGGCAATGATCGCTATACGCCCTACTGGCTGTTCTTGTTCTTCGGGCTCATCACTTGGAAGCACGTCTCGACCGCGAGCGCGAAAGCAGCCAACCTGCTCAAGTCGAAGAAGGGTCTGATCAAGGCCGTCGCCTTCCCGACGCTCATCTTGCCGCTGGCATCCTCGATCACGAACTTTGCCTTCTTCCTGTTCGGCTTTGCGATGCTGATGGTGATGGCGGCCTTCGTGACGCCGGCACAGCACACGGGCGATCTGCTTCCAATGCTGCAGATCCCGTTCCTGATGCTGCTCCAGCTCTTGATTGTCGCGGCACTCTCGTTGCCTATCGCCTGCCTGGGTGTCGTGTACCGGGACTTCGCCGGACTGGTACCGCATGTGCTCAAGATTGGCTTCTATCTGACGCCAGCCTTGTATGGCGCCGATCTGATCCAAGAAGGCCTGATCAAAAAATTTGGCGATAGCGGTGGGATGATCGCCTACCACCTGTACATGCTGAACCCCTTCGCGGTCCTGATCACCGGCTATCGCGACGCGCTCTACTACGGACGCTATATGCCGCCCGTGTTCTGGCTTCAGCTCGTGTTGCAAGCCACGATCTTCCTGTGGGTGGGCTACCGCATCTATCAGCACTTTGACCGACGTGTCATCAAGTTCCTCTGAATCCCACGTGACTTCCGAATCTGAAGACGGCGCAGCTGATGCTCAAGACCAAGCCTCGGATCACGGGGGTGGGATCATTGAACCCCCGCCGCTGGTCGAATTACGGGATGTCGGGATCTGGTACCGCTTGCGCAACAGGCAAACGCAGTCGCTGAAGCAGGTACTGCTCTCGGGCCGTGTCAAATCCGATTCGACACAATTCTGGGCGCTACGCCACATCGACCTAACCTGCCAAGAAGGCCAAGTCGTGGGCGTGCTCGGACACAACGGAGCGGGCAAGAGCACGCTCTGCATGATAGTCGCTCGCATTCTTGAACCCGACGAGGGTGTCGCGAATATCCGCGGCAAGGTCACCCCACTCTTGAGCCTCGGCAGTGGTTTCCACACCGAGATGACGGGTCGCGACAACATCTTTTTGAACGCGGCCTTCCTGGGTATCTCTCGAGAACTGATCGAAGAGAAGATCCATGATATCGTCGAGTTCAGTGAACTCGGGAGCTTCATCGAAGAGCCCATCTACACCTACTCGTCCGGTATGCGCGCGCGCCTCGGTTTTTCCGTCGCCGCGATGATCGAACCGGAGATCATGATCCTGGACGAAGTCCTCGGTGTCGGTGACCGCGGCTTCCGGCAGAAGAGCCAAGTGCGCATCCAGGAGATGATGGAGCGCAGCAAGCTGATCATGATCGTCTCACACTCGAGCCAATTCCTGCGCCGAACGTGCACGCATTGCCTGTGGATCGACAAAGGTCGCGTGAAGGCTTTTGGTGAGGCGGAGGAAGTGCTCGAGATGTACGACGAGATGTATCCGCCCGCCAAGGGCAAGAAGAAGAAGGCCTCGAAAAAATCGGGCAAGAAAGCCTCCAAGAAGAAGGCTTCCAAGCGAGCCGACGCGAGTGCGGATGAAGGCACTACGGATCCCACGAGCGAAGATAATAGGTTGGGCGACGACGATAGTGCTGAAAAGTGACGACGCCCTAATAGGTATCGACGCTCTGCAGGTAGAAGGACGCAAGCGGGACGCGTCCGTGCGCCATACATGAACAAGCATCATCGGCGACGAGCGCCGGTCCTGCAGCCCCTGCCTATCGACTCAGTTGGAGACCACGCGATCGCGCGAGCCTCACTCTTCTTCGCCGATGTAGCCGAGTGACCGCAGGTCGTCGACTTCCTCAGCATCGAGCAGGATCATCTCGCCCTGTTGCCGGAAGAGACGTGGCGAAGAACCGACGCGCCCCTCGAGCAGTTTGAGCATCTCGCGCACTCGGTCAGGATCCTGTTCCTTCAGGTCCTTGCGCTCCATCGCATCCGTGCTGAGATCAAAGAGCGCCTTGTCGCCTTCGACGTTGAGTACGAGCGGTCGAATCGTCTCGCCCTCGTAGCGCGTCAGGTACTTCTCGTTTCCCTGAATCACAGTCGCGGCCAGGACTTGCTTGCTCGAACCTTTCGCGTGCTCGGAAACTGCGATCGCGTTCGGATCGACCTCACGCTTACCCAGCAATAAGCTGCGCAAGCTCTCGCCGTGACACTCGCGCGGCACCGGTGCGCCGACGAACTCGCACAGGGTGGGAAAGAGATCGATGCTCTCGACCAACTCGGAAACCGCCGATCCGGCGGGAAGACCATCGACGCTCGCCGGCAGCTTTATGATTAGCGGGATGTGAATTAACGACTCATGCAACGCGTGGCCATGGGCCCACGAACCATGCTCGCCGAGCTCTTCCCCGTGGTCGGCCGTCAGCACGATCAGGGCCTCGTCATAGAGCCCCTCTTCACGCAGCCAATCGAGCAAGGGTCCCACATACTCGCCGTCGAAGTAGGCGAGTTCGGTGTCATAGAGAGCCCGTGCTTGGCGCAAATCCTGCTCGCTTAGCGCCTTCTGCTTCTTGTAGTCGAAGCGCGTGAAGTCAATCTGCGAGTCAAAGGTCGCGAGTCGTGCACGATAGCGAGCAAAGGCCTTGGCATTCCCCTTGTCTTTGTGGGGTGACAAATCATTGTCATAAGGGTCGTGCGGACCGATGAAGTGCACATAGGAGTAGAGCGCTTGCGGAGCCGTAGCATTCACGACTCCTTCGAACTGCACGAGCGTAGTTGGCAGAGCGGGTTTAGCGACCGTGTATTGATCAAAGCCGCGCCCAAAGCCCTGGACCGCACTGATGTGAGTGTTCTCGACGACGCCAACCGTCCTGTAGCCGCGAGCCCGCATGCTCTCAGCCAAGAGCGGAATATCTGACGGCAGCGGATAAGCGCCCAAACTCTTATCGACCCGCTCGAACTCACCAATTGCATTCAAGGCCTGCGAGCCAACCGTGACTCCGTGGCCACGTACGTGCTGCCCGGTGAACAGAGAAGCCACAGAGGGTTTGGTCCAGTTGCACTGCGAGTAGCAGCGCTCGAAGCGAATACCGTCCTGCGCAAGTAGGTCCACCGCTGGCGTGGTTTCGATATCGTAGCCATAGCAGGAGAAGTGATCGGCGCGCGCGCAGTCGATTGAGATCAGAAGCACGAGCGGGATCTCGGGCGGTCCACTCGCGCGCACCTCGGCCTCGGAGCTACAGCCCGGACCCGAGGCGATGCCCAACGAGAGAGCACTGGCTATTACCGTTGCTAGACCCCTTCCACGGGTCGAGCGGACGTTGGCAGGCCGGAACATCGCTTCTTTGTCTTGCATGCTGATCACGTCGACCCCACCAATCCTTCGCTACACGGGGTAGCCGTTATCCGCGAGCGGAAGACCGTACTCCTGTGCGAGATGCTGATTCCCAGCACGCGTGAAGTCTTCGACAGTTTTCTGCCACTCGGCGGACAGCTTGCTCGGCGGCTTGCTGCCCTCGCTCATCCAACCCGCAATAGATTTGTACATCGCCTCGATTTGCCCGTCGATGTCGATGCGCTTGGCCTTGTTGATGCAGAAGGCAGCGCGTGCGGACGCCATTTTGTCGACCACTTCATCAGGCAAGGTGTCGACGTAGGTCTCGAGGCAGGACTCGAAATCTGACATATCCGCGAACAGCCTTGGCTTCAAGGTGCGTGAAAATTCGACCTGGCGATCGGTCACGCGATCGTGGCGTCGCTCGCCGTTCAATAGCTCGTATCCTACATCGCCATCCACCCCGGTGATCTCGCAGATCTCGTGCGCGAAGCTCTGCACGTCCGTGCGCAGCTTTTCGAACAGCATCACGTGCACATTCTCACGACCGAAGACGTTCTCGTAGAGCTTGATCAGCTTCGCGTACTTGAGCTTGGACAGGTTGTCGTTGTCGAGCTTCTTCCAAGTCAGCTGTGCCCATTGGTCGATCTCCAGGAATCGTGCACGCCGGTTGGGAACGCTGCGGACCCACTGGTAATAGGTCGAAACGAACAACTCTTCCGGACGCCTAAGCACTACCAGAACTCGGCCTCCGTCGAAGATCGCCTTCAGCCGGATCGCCTTCAGGTAGCGGTCGATCCCGGTAACGTTCGAGAGATCTTCCTCGGAGATGACCAGCGCCTGATCCTCCTTGAAGTTGCGCTCGATCTCGCGGTGGAAGGTGGCACTGATCTCGTCGGCATCGTAGGTCAACGAGTCGTCCCGGTTCAGACTCATCGTCGCCCGGCGCATATCCACGCTGCAGAACGGCTTCCCAAGGAAACCGACCTGCGGATGCCGCTGGAAGAGTGCCTGTTGGATCAGCGTTGTGCCAGTCTTCGCGAGACCAACGTGAATCAGAGTTTTGTCGAGTCGTCTCAAGGCTTCAGCTCTCAAGTGTCGGCGTCGAAGCCGGGCCTAGGTTCATTTCGTCCCAGTGCGTCAGCACTGAGTCACGTACTTCTTCGAGCGTGACGTCCGCTATGCAAGAGCATGTCTGGAAGCGCGCGTCGAACTGGCAGGGTGCACAGTCCTTCTTCAGTTCCACAACACGGCTCGTGCCTGACAGAGGTCCGTTTTTGATGACAGAGGTCGGGCCGAAGATGGTCGTCAACGGAATCGTCAGAACGTCCGCAATGTGCATCAGGCCACTGTCGTTCGCGACAAAGTAGTCACAAGACATCATGTTGCGAATCGTCTCATCCAGAGGTGTACCCGTCAAGTTGATCGTGCCCTCGACGAACTCATCCGGCCCTCCAAAAGACACGACCTCGAATCCCCGGCTCTCGAGATCGGCAATCAGCCGATCGAAGTACGGCCAACGCTTGTTCGACCAGACCCCTGCCTTGCCGCCAGCGTGGAGCCCGATGCGCTGCCCGTCTGGCCGCGAGTAGTCATAGGCCCCGATGAAGGTCCGGCGATAATCCTCCGCCTCCAATTCGATGCCGAGCCCGGCTCCCGCTAAGCAGCGCAAGTTGAAGTGCGCCTCATGCATTGTCATGCACAAGCTGAACGGAAACTGCCGGCGGGTGACGAATATCTGATCGGAGAGAAGCGGCGGAATGTTCTCGCCGAAGCTGTCCGTCACAAAGACAAAGTCGTACTCGCGCTGCACGATATCTGGGCCGAGCGGCATGACCATGCCGACGTAGGGTGAGCCCGCAAGCAAGGTTCCGCAACCGGGGAAGTCCTGCGAGATCACGACATCAACGGGATGACCCAGATGTTCGCTCAGCTTTCGGATCGCAGGGGTCACCTGCAGGATGTTCCCGATACCGGATCCGACCGCAACCAGCACCCTCTGCCTCACGGACTCGACAAGGCGGCCGATTCGTTTGAACTGCTGCGAAAAGGCGTAGCGGTCCGAGTTTGCTCGCGCCTGTATGCGCCGCTCCTCGCGATACCCAGAATCACTCCACAAGCGCTTGAGCTCAGTACGCCACGCGTTTACTTCCCTTGGCAGGCTGACGCCGGCCTCACGCAATAAGACGGGCACGTTGCCACGATCACTACCAATGACCGGTACAGCGTGACGATGCGCTTCGATCACCACGCGCGAGAAGGACTCGACGAAGGAGTAACTCGGAACGAGAACGACACGCGCACTTCGATAGAGCGGCGCCATGTCGTCGACCTGCTCGAGTAGCGTCACGTTGGCCAACCCGCGTGCTTCTATCGCGGCGCGCGCCTCTTCGATCGGAGATTGACTGGCTATCGCAACGAACGGAATCTGCGGCAACGCGGACGCCAATTCGAGCAAGAGGTCAAATCCTTTCTCCACGCGCGAATTAACGAGGAGAGCGTGGTCCTGCGGCACGCCTTCGATGGCGGAGCCCGTCTCTTCAACGGCCTTGGAATCAGGCGGTAGGGAGTACACAACGGGCGTGTAGGCACCGAAGTGGCGCTCAGTGATATCGCGCGTAAACATGGAGTTCGAGTACACCGCCGTCGCACGCTGCAAGAGGAAGCGGAAATCGATGTTCGGAACTCCGTGCAGATCGATATCCGCAAACCAACCATCGCCCTGGAACATGTCACGCCAGAAGTGCGTTCCATAGATCGTCCCAACCTTGAGGTCCTGCACCGCTTGTAGAATCGAGTAGCCCGTGCCTGTGGTCGAGTGGATCAAGGCCGGCCGCTCGCGCAGCACAAAAGACCTGAAGTGCGACTGGCCGCCGGGAAGATGCACGCACCGCAAGCCGTCGATGACCTCTTCCTCATCTACACCGCGACTCATTCCGACAATGACCGGCTCGAAACCGAGCGAGCTATAGATCTCGGCCATCCCGCGCAAGAAGTGCTCGACCCCGCCGAAGAGTCGGCTGCCGGAAGTCGAGACCAGCAACGCATGCGGACGTCCGCCCTCACTAGCGACGGAAGTGAGCGGAGTCGGCAGCGGCTGCCGCAAGCGCTCTCGTCGACCCTTATCGATTACATACTTGGGCCCGCGAACGTGTTTTTGGAGCTCACGGCAAAGCGAGCCGAAGCCCTCTTCGCTTATGGCACTCGCACCTACTGTAGGCGCACCCAGCGGATGCGCGAGATCGCTGCGCATCAACAAGATGGACGTGCCTGGCTGCATACGCTCCGCATCGCCAGTGGCCATCGCATAGCCGTTACGCGAAGTCCGAGCCCCAAGCAGATCGGCGAAGAGAGACTCGTCAATCGGCACCTGCGCCCCCACCCACATGACCCAATCGTGCTCGACCGAGTCGGCTATCTTGTGCCATGAACTCAGATCACTCGTTGTCACATCGCGCAGAATCTCGAGCTCTGAATCCTCCTCGAGCCCAGCCTCGATTCGGCCACGCCCCTCGCCCGACATTGCGGGATCCACAATCACGGCCACACGTCCCGTAGCCTCGTTCGTTCCCGAGAAGGCCTCAAGTATCGTGATCAGCTGCGAGACGCGCTCATGCTCTGGCTCTATCTCGTTAGCGTGACGGCAGTCCTCGAGCGCTGTTCGAAGATCACCGTCCTCGAAGCGTAAACGAGCTCGGCGCAAGAGGTACGGCACGCGGTCCGGCGCATAGCGAATCGCGCGATCGAGCAGTTGCGCACCCGTATCGCGCTCTCGTTTCTGCAGCGCGACGAGAGACAACTCATAGAGGCTCTGCGAATGATCCGGGCGCATCTCAACCGCGCGTTCGAACATGCGTTCCGCTTCATCCCCTTCGCCCAAGCGATTTGCCACGCGACCCAGCTCCCACCAAGTCGCGACATTGCCGGGTATTTCCTTCAGCGTCAGGCGAAAAGTGTCGCGCGCCAATTCGAGTCGCCCGGACATCGCGTACACGCGACCAAGTTCGTGGCGGCTCACACTGCGCGTCGGATCAAGCTTCAGAGCTTGCTGCAACGCAGATTCAGCTTCGTCGAAGCGGCGCGCCTGCATGTATCCGCGACCTGCCTCGTGCTGCGTTGCAGGCGCCTTCGGCCTCAGCTCGAGTGCACGTTCAAAGCTCGCGACTGCACCGGCCGAGTCCTGCGCACGCATGCGCATGCGGCCGAGGTGATAGTGCGCATCGTGAGAGTTTGGATCGAGCTCAACGGCGCGCTCGAAGGCCATACGCGCCTCGTCGTATTCACCTGTAGAGATCAGGCAACGCGCAAGGTCAAGCTCGAGCGCAAGGTTGCCGACCGACAACTCGCGAGCTTGCTTGTAGTGCTCGATCGCCGCTCTACGATCGCCCGTCTTGATCAGGGAACGCGCGAGGAACATACGGCTCTCGACGCCCGAGCCCTGCACCACTGCCGCTTCGAAGGCCGTGATCGCTGCGGGATAACATCCGACATCGAATAGGAATTTGCCGATCCAGCAATCGGCGCTTTGCTCGCCGAGCACCTTCTTCCACTGAGCAGAGTTCGAGAGCAGGACTTCGCGTGCTCTCCGGATCAACGTTGTGCATTCGACACTGCTCTCGTTCATCCGCGCCAACACAGCTACGCGAACCATCAAGAAGAGCGGCTCGTCTGGATGTTCCTGCGCAAGATCCTGGCTGCAG
>JBLFWN010000028.1:0-65193 GCA_047611405.1 Planctomycetota bacterium
CCACGATTGCAAGCCCCAACGTCCAAGGGCCAGACCCAGCACGGCGATCATGATCGAGAGTGCTGCGCTGCCGAGGTTGGGCGCGACCGGAACGCGTCCCTCACCAATCGTCTCGAGGCTCGACAGTAACGCGGCCCCGGGCAAGGCTTCGAGGCCGGTGAAAGTCGACAAGCCGACTCCTATTGCCAGCACGGTCGCACTGGCGGTGATCGGTCCAAGCCAGAAGCCCAAGCCTGCCGCCAACGCCATCCCGGCAACCAGCGTCCACAAAACATGGCCCAACAGACGCATCGAGGCGCCGCGCTCAGATTCGGTGGGGCGCCAGATCTCCAGGCTCGCCTCATCCAGCACGAGTAGGGGCGCGCCCGCGATGCATTCGACTTGGCACATCAAGCGGCCCGTACCGGCAGGCGCGCGGGCCGACAACCAAGTGCGCGAGCCGACGCGAACGACCTCGCCAAAGACGGTCGCTGATCCGCGCGCCAAGACCAGGCGTGCATCGGTCGCGGGACCCAAGGTGTCGGGGCGTTCGCTATGCGTGTGTCCGGCGTGGTCCGAAGATGTGCTGGGATCGCTAGGATCAGTCTTATCTTGCTGATGTGCATCATCCTCGTGTGCATCGTCTTCATGCACATCGTCTTCGTTGGCCGCTGCGTTCTCCGATTTCGGATCGTGTTCGAGTTCGTCCGGAATCTCGCTCACTCGCGCAGACGACTCCTTGGGAAGAGGAGAGTGCGGCGTTCCCATCACGGCGGCGAGCACGCGCAGGCGAATTTCGTCGCCCTCTCTGATCGGCTCCGCAATGTCCAAGTCGAGCGACAATGCAGCACCGCTATCAATGCGATGCACGAGTGTCTGTGAGCGTGTCGCCAGTCGTTCGAAGCTAGCGGCGTCCCCAGATAGTTGTCCCTCAATCGAAGCTAAGATGACCCACGACAACAACACGATCGCGAGCAGGGAACCACCGAAACTGCAGGCGATCGCACCCGACTTGCTGGACGCGTGCATCCCGATCCAGTCACTCTCGCCGCTGCGCAGGCGATGAGCGAGATTTGCCGTGCGCAAGAATGCGAGCGGTAGCAACAGAAACAGGATAAGGGCCCAGAAGCTCTGTCGCTCCAGGCCGCGTGCGACTTGCTCCGACGCTCCGATTTCTTCGGGCAGCAAAGGTTCGTTTTGCCCAATAGCAAGCAAGAACAGCAGCCATAGAGCGATTGCAGCTCCTGACTTTCCAAGTAGCACACGCCGTGCTTCCAGCAGGCACAGGCCCAACGGCAAGCGGCTTACATGCGAGCCGCGCGAATTGGACTCTCGTGACTCCATCATGAATCGACTTGGCTGGAGCCTGCGCCACCTGCTGTGCGATAGAGCTCCAGCAGCGAGCGGCCCGCGGCTTCTTCTAGTTCGACTTTGCCGTTGTGTTCGAGCACCCACCGCCGCAGTGCTTCGAGTTCAGGCGTGGCCAAGCCGCTTAGCTCGAGCCGAACGCGGTCGTCGATCCCCAGGAGCTCTTGCGGCGACCCATTACCGGCTACGCGTCCGTCGATCAGCACCAGCATGCGGTCGGCGTGCGCATGAACATCGGTCAGTAAGTGCGATGCTAGCACGACCGTCGCGCCGCGTGCGCGCGCGGCTTCTAGCATCGTCTCGAGCACGGCGAATCCGGGCGCGTCCAGACCTGCCGTCGGTTCGTCGAGCAACACAAGATCGGGATCGTGCAAGAAGGCTTGCGCCAATCCGAAGCGCCGCTTCATGCCACGTGAATACGCGCGCAGCGGAGTCTTCGGATGCTCGGCGAGTCCGACTTGCTCGAGCAAGCGCTGCGAGCGTTCACGTCGCTCCCTGCGAGCGATCCCGTGCATCGAGCCCAGCAGATCCATGGTCGCGCTGGCGGTCAATTCCGGGGGGAAAGGAGAATCCTCGGGCAGGTAAGCGATGCGCTCCCGAATTGAAGCGTGTTCGGGGCGTCCGCCGAGCACTCGCAAGCCTCCGCGTGTGGGTCTGTCGATGCCAGCGATCAAGCGCATCAAAGTCGACTTGCCCGAGCCGTTCGGGCCGACCAAAGCCAGCGTTTCGCCAGCCTCAAGCGAAAGATCGACTCCACGCAGGGCCGGCTTTACACGCCGCAACAGACCCACTCGGAAGTGGCGTTCGAGGGCGTTGATGTCGAGCGCGGGAACGGCGGGGGCGTTGGATGCCATGAGATGGGTGAGAGCTCGTATCCGGAGAGTGTCGCTCGGATCGCATTATGCGACTGAGATGGCTGGGTTCGTGAGGCCGAAAGCGCTAGCAGCCATTGGGAATCAGCGCTTCGTACAGTGCCGGTCAACGATCGCAGATCAAGGCGCATCAAGTCCCTAGTGGTTTGACATCATTTGGGGCCTCGATGCAACGCAGAGCTGCGTTCGAGGACAGGCACTGTGCGGATCACTGTTTTTAACGGGCTGCTCGGGACGGCGCCCGCCAGGACGGCTCCCCGAGTTGGGAGACTGCGCGCTGCCATGATCCGATTCGGTCCGGGCCTCATGGCTTGCTCGTAGGTCGTCCCGACCCGCGTGCTTGCTGCCTCCGACACCTCGAGGCGGCGGATTCCGGCACAACACGAGAGAAGCAGGCGACACACGCGGCAGACACACTATCCTTCTTAGCTGCCTTGGTCTCCATCTCCCCGAACTGATCTCGCCACCCCGATGACGCTAGCCTCGAGTTCGACACAAATGCCGTTGCAGATCGACACCTCGTCAACCGATTCCCAGCCCCTCGGAGCATTGCGCGAAGTGCCCTACATGGGCGTGATCTTCGTCGTGGCCGAGGCTGTCAAGCGCGGCTTCTATAACGGCCACCCCGATTGGTGCAACCTGGGGCAAGGTCAGCCCGAAGTCGGTCCGATGGCCGGAGCTCCGCCGCGCATCACCAGTGTGGAGTTGGACGCTAGCGATGCCGCTTACGGGCCGTTGGAGGGGACGCCTGAGTTGCGTGAAGCGATCGCGGCCTACGCCAACCGCCTGTACCGCAAAGGCAAGAAGTCTCAGTACACCGCGGCCAATGTCTCCGTCGCTTCGGGCGGCCGGCTGGCACTGACGCGCGCGATGGCTGCGCTGGGCGAAGTCAACATTGGCTACCAGCTGCCTGACTACACGGCCTACGAGGATATGTTTAACGCGCACATGGAGCGAATGACCGCGATTCCGTTGCGCGGTGAGACGAGCGCCTTCCAAGTGAATGCCAAGCAACTCGCGCGCGAGATCGACGAGAAGGGCCTGGGAGCCTACCTATTCTCGAACCCCACGAATCCCACGGGATCTCTGCTCGAGGGCGACGAGTTGGCCGCGCTCGCTTCGATCGCACGTGAGAAGGGGACGACTCTGTTCTCCGACGAGTTCTACAACCACTTCATCTACAAGAAGCAGGGCACAACGTGGGTACCCGGCGACGGGCCCGTCAGCATGGCCTCGCATGTCGAAGATGTGAATCAGGATCCGATCTTGATCTTCGACGGTTTGACGAAGAGCCACCGCTACCCGGGTTGGCGCATCGGTTGGGTGCTCGGTCCGCCGCAACTGGTTGAGACCATGGCTCGTACCGCGAGTGCAATCGATGGAGGACCCTCTCGCGTCGCTCAACGCGCCGCCTTGCAAGCGCTCGAGCCGGCGCGGGTAGATCAAGAGACGAAGGCCTTGCGTGAAGTCTTCTGCGACAAGCGCAACTTGATGGTCGAGCGTCTGAAGGCCATGGGCGTCCGCTTCGAGGCGGAGCCGGCCAGCACCTTCTATTGCTGGGGATCCTTGGCTGACCTGAAGCCGCCCTTCAATGATGCGATGAGCTTTTTCTGGCACGCGCTGGAGCGCCAGGTCATGACGGTGCCCGGTCAGTACTTCGACGTAAACCCGGGCAAGCGCAGGCGCGGTAAATCTCCCTACGAACAGCTGATGCGATTCTCCTTCGGTCCTCCCAAAGACAATGTCGAGCTTGGCTTGGGCCGGTTGGAGGCGATGTTGCAGGAGGGTGCCTGATGGCAACCTTGTACGTCCTCTCGGGCGACGACTTGGGGCAGAGCTTCGAGGTCGGTGAGGGCGGGATCTTGGGGCGCGGGAAAGATGCTGACTTTAGGCTGCGTGGCACTGGAGTCAGTCGACATCACGCACGCCTCTTGTCCGACGGCGACGGTTGGCGACTCGAAGACCTCGGTTCCCGCAACGGCATTCGCGTCGACGGCAACAAGCACGAGCGCGTCGAGCTTACGAATGGCATGGTGTTCCTCGTCGGGAATGTCGAGCTGCGCGTTCGCTTCACTGCGGCGGGGCAGGCCAAGCCGAGCGTGGTCGAAGTTCCGATCGAAGGCAAGTTCGAGTCCAAGACCGAGCCCGCAGTCGAACCCGCAGTCGAGCCCGCAGTCGAGCCCGAGATCGAGTTTGAAGAGGAGACTGTCTTCGACGCAACATTTCGGTCGACGCCAGAACCCGAGGGCGAGCCCGAGATTGAAATTCAAACTGGCGGCGGAGCGGGTCGCTCACGTGCACCGGAGCCAACGGCTCCCGACGCGGGTGATGACGATAGCGACTTCGAACTCGAGGGCGATTGGGATGACGATGCGGAGCCTGCTCCGAGTGCACCGCTATCCGCCAAAAAAACCAACGGCCCCTCGGCGGCGAGCCGCATGGCGGCCGAGCGTTCCGTCGGGGCGCACTCCGAACAGCAAGCAGCAGAAGAGCGGCAAGCTCAGTCGCAAGCCACAGCTGCTGCACGACAACGAGCTCTCGGCGGTGCGCCGCGCGGCGAACGCGAGACGACATCGGGCCGCAGCATTCTGCAGTACGCAACGCACGACAACAGTAGTGGGGGGATCCTGGGAGGGGACTTTGGTCAACAGCCTCTTGGGCTTCGCGTCGTTATCGTGCTGCTGCTGCTCGCGGTCATGGGTGGTATGGCGTACGGCGCGTTCAAGCTGACGCAGACGACGCGCGCCAATCGCAGCGATCAGCCGATCGGGCTGGACGAGGAGTTCTAGCAGGTCGCCCTAGAGACAGCGCTTCGCGTAGTGCCAGACAGCGGACGCCGATCAAGGCGTATCAGGTTTTTAGTGGTTGCCCTAATTCAAAGAGCAGGGCACTTGGGGCCTTGATGCAACGCAGATCTGCGTTCGAGGAGAGGCCGACACTCGGCGACGCGCGTGCTGATTATGCCCCCCCCATTCTTCGGCAACAGTCGTCGCACGCGCGGTCAACTCGTGCTCGATCGAATTGCGTAGTGACTGAGAGGACACACCCGCGTAGTGGTTGCCGATCAGGACGATCGAAGCGGCAGGAGTGACTGATCCGAGCAGGAGCTTGTGGGGAGGTGCATGCAGGGAGGGAACGATTGGGCGATCGGTGACCCATTAATCTCAGCTTGAGCGAGCAACGCAACCGCAACAGTGGACTTGGCACAGACCACGCCTCGGATGTATGAACTTTGTCGAGCCGGCTCTCGGGTTGATCGAGTGCGAAGGCGTGCGGCTAAATGAATGAAGAAGTCCAGGCGAAGGCGGAGCTTCGATTCCGTCAGCTGATGGCTTCGCTCCAGGCCGAAACCCAGGCATCCGCACTCGTCTGCCAACTCGTCTTGCTGGCGCGAAGGGCTGCATTCTCGAGCGCTGCGGCGGGGTAATCCAGCGCTTGTCGAATCGCAGCAACGCACTCAGCGGGACTATCCGGGTCGAAGCTCGGCGTGTCCGAGCCCGCAGTCTCGAGCAGAGCCCCGGCCCTTGCGACTGCTACCGGAACGCCAGCGCGTTGAGCCTCCAAGACAGGGATGCAGAAACCCTCGAGCCGAGACGGAATTACGACGCAGGCGGCGCGGCTGTACAAAGCAGGTAGATCCGCGTCGTCGAAGCTGCCGATCCACTCCACTCGATCTTCGATCCCCAGTTCGTGCGCACGCCGCAGTAAGCGCGCGCCTTCGCCGGGCTTGTCCGCCCCAGCCAGCACAAGCTGCGGCAAACCGGTATCAAGTGCGAGCGCCTCGAGCAGCAACTCGAGGTTCTTGCGCGGCTCCAAATGTCCAACGTGAAGCAGCGGGGAGTCGGGCCGATCACAGCGCGGCAGCACGCTGATGTGATCCGCAGCATTGGGCAGACATCGAATCTTGTGCGGCTGGACCCTGAACACTTGCTGCAATTGCGAGCGCACATCTTCACTGACCGTGAACACGAGCTCGGCACGAGTGAATGCACTGCCCAAGATTCCGCGCGACATCAAACGTCGCGAGAGCGGTGTGTGTTCGAGGGTTAGGCTGCGCAAGTCGTGGATGGTCACGCTCATCCGGCCCAATCCACGTGGTACCGGGAAGTGGGCTGTATGTACCCAGTCGAATGGGTTGCCTGCCTGTTTCGCTTCATCCAACAGCTGCCGTAAGGCGCGACCTTCGCCCATGGCGCGTCGAATCGGAGAGGTCGCATGCACGCTGCCTGCCTCGATGCGAGCCTCCGGCACGGCAAAGGGTAGCCCTTCGCTCGGAGC
Organism: Planctomycetota bacterium; assembly: GCA_047611405.1. GTDB lineage: Bacteria > Planctomycetota > UBA1135 > UBA1135 > JBLFWN01. The sequence goes on from JBLFWN010000028.1 coordinate 6,498, forward strand.
CAGAATACACAGCTCGCCACCGCCCGCGCGCAAGGCTTGTGCGACGCGCGGCAGCAGCTGCGCGTTGTGCCTTCGGACGCCGCCCATGGGTTGGGCTAACACGACACCTGACAACAAGACGCGCGGCGCCCTGTGAGTCGCGCTCATCCCAAGGACTCCCACAGGTTTTCTATCTGTTCGGCCGTTCGTTGCCAACGGAAGGCTTCGGACCGCATGGGCAGGCTGTAGCGCAGCTCCTCGCGCTCTTGCCGTGCACGTTCGAGCGCATCAGCGACCGCATCGGGATCCTCGGAGTCGACCACAAAGCCTGCATCGCCGGCGACCTCGGCTTGCGCGCTGTCTCGCGGCACAATCACTGGAGTACCGCACGCGAGCGCTTCGAGCACGGGCAGTCCGAATCCCTCTGAGTGCGACAAGACAGGTACGACGGTCGCGAGGCGCAGCAGAGAGGGCAAGTCTTGTTCCTCAATTTCGCCTGGTGTCGAGACGTGTCGGTTCAAGCCGAGCTTGGAGACCAAGCCAAGATCGCGCCTCAGGTCCGGCGTGTCTTTGCCGCTGATGACAAGGTGCAGCGCCGGTCCGCCGCGCTCGATCAAGCGCGCGAGTCCATGCAGTACTGCGGCTACGTTCTTCTTGGCCCGGTTGGCTCCCAAGCAGAGCGCGTAACCGTTCTCGGGCAAGCGATACCGGCCGCCTACGACTTCGTCGACCACACCGGCCGGCGGGAACTCACTGAAGACTCCATCCACTCCCCATGGGACGACATGAAGCTTGCCACCTTCCCCAAACAAGCGGCCACCCGTGTCACGCGCAACGTGGTGAGTCGGTGTGATGGTCGCATCAGCCCGTCTGCGACCGAAGCCGGCCCAGAAGCGATGCCGCCAGCCCGCGTTCTCCGCCACACCATGTTTCCACGGCAACTCATGTAGCGTATGCACCCGGCGCCCAGGCCCGCGCCATGCGAAGGCAGAGACGAAGGAGTGCAGCCCAATTAGCTTCTGAGCCGCGACCTCCTGCGGGAGCACGCGCTGTCGCCACGACCTGAGCTTCACCTTCGGCGGAGGCAAGATCCGAACGACCTCCAATTTCCCACTCGCCTCCAGGCTCGCGAGCGTCTGTTCAACCACACGCACCACACCAGGTGGATGCGGGTGAGTCAGCGGTGAGCAATCAAATCCAACACGCACGATGCGCGCAGTCTATCCACTCCCTCTCGATAGAGTCGCACAGCCTCAACAGAATCCACCCCCGCTGCACCAATCTACGGAGCAGGAGAGTCCAATCTTCGCCTTTCGGCAAGCAACTCGCGCGAGCTCTTCAACACTCGCGCCTCCGAACGATCTCAGCGTAGGACTATTCCGGCCTCAAACGCCTGCCCTTGCGTAGCTCTCGGCAACCGGGATCCGTGCGAGATCAGCGCAGTAGCAGCATCAAAACTCAACAACCCGCCGTTGCTTATCAGGCATCGTCTCTACGGTGTCCGCCGCCGAACCGTAAAGCAATGAACTGGGGCTTCGCTCCAGTTACCCCACGCCCTCGACCCAACAGCTCGTGACGATCAAGTCCTCGGACCACTGCAATGCGCCAGGTACGCTCGCACCGTGCGGAAGGGCAGCGGTGAACCTGCCTTCTCGCTCTGCGAAGGACACCTGGAGCTCGAGTTGCACATCATGGAACTCGAGCATGCGTCGCAACATTGGATAGATCGCCTTGTAGACCGATTCCTTGGCACTGAAGATCACGCGTGCCAATGAGCCGCGCCAGCGGTCGGGTGCGCGCGAGAGCCAACTGCGCTCCGCAGGTGTACAAATCAGGTCCCAAAGCTCGGGTTCGAGCGGGAGATGCGGTTCGACATCGACTGCCAGACTCTTCCAGCTGTCGCTGCGCGCGACGGCCACCGCACAGTGGTCGGCCGAGTGAGAGATCGACCCGACGATTCCATCGGGCCAGCACGGTACGCGATCTTCTCGCGGCACGAGCGGCACATCCGGGACGCCGATCTCGCGTATCAATTCATGGGCGAGCCGTCTCCCGGTTGCGAACTCACGCTGCCGAGCAGGGACCGTGTGGGCAACTGCGCGCCATTCCTCGGGATGGAGATCTTCGACTTGTTCCGAGATCGGAGCAAGTCGAGTCAAGACTCCTTCGCCAAAGAGGCCGGTCAATAGGGGGCGTTCAGGCATACGATTCGTCAGGCTGATAGGCGCCGATTATCTGAGTTCAAATTCGATTTTTGCTCTGCTTCACGCAAGCGCGCCCGCAAGCGAGTCGCCAAGGCTCGAACATTAGGCTCGAGCACCATCGAATCGTGGTCGCCGGGGACCTCGTTGACCTCGACACCTTCGACGAAGTCGGTCCAGCCGTTGTCGTGAAATATCAGTCTTCGCTGCGAGTTCAGGATGCGTCCCGGAGCAATTTCGTGCGCGATGTCGAGCTTCGGACGGTAGAGCGAGACGACGCCTTCGTAGGCCTTCAGGTCGTACAGGTCACAGGCACCTCGGAAAGCGGCTTCGATCTCTTGGTCGTGGAAACTGAGCGTGCGCGGCGCTTCGGGTTGCTTGAAGAAGCGTTCCTGCAAACGCTTCAGCTCCCAATCGAAGCGATCCTTGGCCCAATCCACGAAGTAGCTGGCGCCTTTCTTCTGGATCGCGTTCTTGTGCATCAGGATCTTGTCGTGCCGACTTAGCGGCGGATCGAACGGAAGCGGTGTGTCAAGCATGACGAGCAAGTCGATCTGCTCACCGCTGGCACGCAGCTGCTGGGCCATCTCATAGGCTACGATGCCGCCACCCGAGAAGCCCCCAATCATGTAAGGCCCGCTTGGTTGGACTTGACGGAGCTCTTCGATGTAGTCCGTAGCCATCTCCTCGAAGGTCCGATGCGGCTCTTCGTCGCCTAGCAAACCACGTGCTTGCATGCCGTAGATGGCGCGGTCCGCACCAATCATGTGCGCCAAGTGACGCAGGTTCAGCACGTTGCCGAACATGCCGGCCACCAAGAAGAAAGGCGTCGTCTCCTCGGCTGGATCTCCCGGATGCATTGCGACCAAGTGCGTGAAGCGCTGGCCTAAGCTGGCCTTCGAAGAGCCCGCGTCGTCACTGGCGTCGATACCGCAGCTCTCGCGGATCATTGTCGCGCATGTCTCGATCGTCGGAGCTTCGAACAGGACCGAGATAGGATAGTCGACCTCGAAGGCCTTCTTGATCTTCGAAAAGAGTCGTACTGCGATCAGCGAGTGTCCACCCAGATCGAAGAAGCTGTCTTGGACGCCGACTTGGTCGACACCCAGGAGTTGTTCCCAGAATCCGACCAAGGTGCGCTCGACATCATCACGTGCCTCGACGAACTCGGAATCCAGCTCGGGTCGCGCGAACTTGGCGTCGTCGTGGGCCGGGGTGGCGAGCGCTTCAGCAGCCATGCGCTGTAGCATTTCGAGATTGAGTGAAGTGACCAGCAATTCTGGGCTCGTTGCACTGCGCAAGATCGTGTCGAGGGCAGCCATGCCTTCGTGCGGCTTCAGTCCGAGGGATATCGTATCTCGGAAGCGTTGCTCGGCCGGCGAGAGGCTGCGCTCTTGTTCAGAGCCGCCCTCGAATTCAAGCGAGGCCTCGTTGATAGTCGGGGCTGCGCCAAAGTCGAATGTGCTCTCTAGCTTGTGGATCGAGAACTCCTCGACCTCCATCAACACACGCCCGCCCTCATCGGTCAGGATTACATCGAAGGAGGCGAAGTCATTGTCGTTGTCGTTGGTTCCGCAACTGCGAGCCCAGGCGTAGACCTCGCTCGTCAAGGCCGAATGGATGCGGACACAGCGATAAGAGACGGGCACCCACAGCTCGTTTCCGGTGTAGCCCTCGATCAACTCCATCGGAAAGCCCGTAGCAAGATCGAGCAGCGCGGGATGCAAGTGGTACTGCTCGAGGTCGGTTTGGTACGCGGCCGGGATCTGGAGGCGCGCCAGAGCTTCTCGCTCGCCGAAACGGGTCGAGCGCAACACGCGCCAACGCGGACCGAAGCGTAGGTGTTGCTCCTGTCCCGTCTGGATGCCGTTCTCGTTCTCGGGCGTGACCATCGCGTTGCAACGATCAGTCACTGCGGCCAAATCAAGGCTGCGTGCGGCGGGGAAACCGCGTAGCCCAAGATGAGCTTGTCCATGCGTGGCCCAGGCTTCGCGGCCATCGTCGAGCCTGTGCTTGCTCTGCACTTCGAACAGGTAACCGCTCGATTCGGGCGTTAGACGCAGGCGGACATCTTTGTTCTCTTCATCGCTGATCTGCAGCGGCTGGAAGAAGAATAGATCGCGCACCTCGAAGGGGCCTGTCTCGCCGGCTGCGGACAGCGCGACTCGGGCGAGTTCAAAATAGCCCGTACCCGGGATCAGGGCTTGTCCCTGCTTGGTACGGTGCTCGTCCAGGAACCACTGCGACTCGGGGTTCCAGCAACCATTCACGAAGATGCGTCCATCGCGGCAACGCATGACGCTCTCGAACAACGGATGCTGAGCATCGTGCAAGTCGCCATGGGCCGGGCCGGCTGCGCTCGGCAAGGTCCTGGCGGCCATGCCAACATCGCTCCAGACGCCCCAGCCAACTGCGACCGTATAGGTCGTGCTGCTGCCGTGTCGTGCTTGCGCGTAGGCGTTGAGGAAGGCATTAGCGGCGACGTAGTCGACCTGACCAGCTGGCGTGATGGCTGCACTCGTCGATGAGAACAACACAAATACATCGAGCTGCTCGTCGCGGAACAAGTTGTCCAACACCAGAGTGCCCTGGATTTTCGGGCTGAGGACTTCCTCGATGTCGAGCTCGCTCTTGGTCGGAATCAAACCGTCGCGCAGCATGCCTGCTGCGTGGAATACTCCATCAATCTTGCCGAAGCGCTTTTTGGCGCCTTCCAGCACGGCTCGCATACCGTCGACGTCCGTGACATCGGTGTTGGCGAGCATGACCTCGGAACCGAGCGTCTGTAGCTCGCGCACTTTTAGGATTTTCTTCGAGCTCGCCTCACTCGGGCCATTGCGATGCAACCAAGCTTCCCACTCGTCTTCTTCGGGCAAAGGTGTTCGGGCGAGCAGAACCAGGTTGGCCTTGGCTTCGCGTGCCAGGTGCTCTGCCAAGACGAGTCCCAAGTCACCTAGGCCGCCGGTAATCAAGTACGTGCCACCCGGACGAATGCGTTCGAAGGCAGGCTCCACTTCGATCGCGCGAGCGTCGCTCGGGCCACGTTGAGTGTAGGCATGCACGTAGCGCATGGAGTCGCGCCATGCGACAAGTTGCGTCTTCGGCTCGGTCAAGAGCTCGTTCCACAGCTCATCGGCGAGGCTGTCCAGGGAAGCACCCGTATTGCGGCGCAAGCCAAAGCGCCAACCGCGCATCGCAGGCAGATTGATATCAACGCTTGCGACGGTTACTCCGGGAAGTTCGCGCGGAATGACACCACACGGGCCGAGAAGGGTTGCCTTTTCGGGATAGGTCAACGCCTCAGACGTCACGCTTTGCATGCCATTCGACATCACGACGATGTGCATGCTTTCGTCGAAGTCAAAGTCTCCCAATACCTGCGCCAAGTGCAACAGGCTGTAGAAGCCGCACTCCTGGGTGCGGTGAAAGAAGCTCGAACCGGGCCGGAAACTCTCATCGGCGGTGATCGACCAACCATGCAGGATGCGCTCCGGCATCAAGTCGATGGCGGCTAGCTCGTCGAACAGCTGCTGGTACCCGACCCGACCGTGCTCGATAGCCAGCGTGTATTCGGTGTCTGAGTGCTTGAAGAAAAGATCGCCCGCGTGCACCTGAATCACTTCATTGCCTGCGTGGATCAGACGCTCGCACAGCTTCTTGCCGAGACCCGACTCGTCGATGAAGACAAGCCAACGCTTAGTCTCGGTCCCGGCGGTCTGCAGCTCAGCGCGCTGTTCGCTCCAGCTTGGACGCCAGAAGAAGTCCGAGGCGTCGGCGACGCGTTCGAGCTCCTCGATCTCGACTTCCTTCGCACGTGCTTGACCGGGTTCGATCCAGTAGCGTTGGCGTTGGAAGGCATAAGTCGGGAGGGAAATGCGTTGCCGGTTCTTGCCTGTCCACAATCGCCCGTCATCGATCTCGAAGCCAGCCGCCCACAGCCGGCCGTAGACACCAAGGAAGTAGTCCGTGTCGTCGATCTGTTGATCCGGGTGGCGTAGCGAAGAGAGCACGCAATGTTCAGGCGTGACGCTACTGTGCATCTTGGCCAGCGAACTGAGCGTCTTGCCCGGCCCGACTTCCAGGAGTGCGAGCTCGCCCTCGGCCATAAGCGTGCCGATACCGTCAGCGAACTTGACCGTGTTGCGCAGGTGGCGAACCCAATAGCCTGGGTCTGTGGCCTCGGCCTCGGTGATCCAAGTGCCGGTCAGATTCGAGACGAAGCGAATCTGCGGCGGCGAGAGCTTTATGCTGCGCAGGTAGTCGCCGAAGGCGCCCAGCATCGGATCCAACATGGCCGAGTGTGCGGCGATGTCGATCGGAATGCGCTTGTAGTCGATGTCTCGCTCCGCGAGCTGCTTGCCAAAAGCTTCGATCTCTGCGGTCGGTCCAGACACTGCGCATAGCTCCGGTGCGTTGATCGTTGCCAAGCAGAGCTCGCCGCTCAGCATCGCTTCGAGCTCTTCCGGACGCAAGCTGACGCTCAGCATGCCGCCGCTCGGGACGGTCTCGAACAAGCGGCCTCGAAGGGTGACCAGGCCGAGCGCATCTTCGAAGGTGATCACGCCCGCCAGGCAGGCCGCTGTGTTCTCGCCCATGCTGTGACCCAACAGTGCCTTTGGCTCGATACCCCATGACATCCATAGCTTGGCAAGGGCGTACTCGACCAAGAAAATAGCGGGCAGCTGAACGGCCGGCCGTTCGAACTCAGGCGTGACCTTGTCGAGCTCCGCTTCAGGTGCGAACAAGAGCGCGCGCAGGTCGAAGTCGACCTTGGCGCCACCGAGCTCCAGCGTTTCCAGGAGCGCTAGACCGCGATCCATTTGTTCGCGATAGACCGTCTCGGTCTCGTACAAACCCCGCGCCATCAGCGGATGCTGCGCGCCGCCGCCCGGCAAAAGGAAAGCGACTCCGCTATCCTGGCGTTTCGCCGTGTGAGTGAAGACGCGGTACAGGTCCTTCGACTCGAGCAGCTCGATGGCTTCCTCGTGGCTGCTCGCGACGAGCACGCGGCGACGATCGAAGTCGGTCCTTCCTGTTTTCAGAGTGAAGGCAACGTCGGCCAGTTTTGTCTCGGGCGAGTGCTTTAGGAACTCGGCCAGCTTGTCGCAGGCCCCGTCCAACGATGACTTGCTCTTGGCCGACAGGCAGATTAGTTGGCGCCTGCTCTTTACCTCACCCGATGGCGCACGCACGGGAGCCTCCTCGAGCACGACGTGAGCGTTGGTTCCACCGACGCCGAGTGAGTTCACGCCAGCAATACGGGCCTTGTCGCCACGCTTCCAGTCAGTCGTCTCAGCGTTGACGAAGAAAGGCGTACTAGCGAAGTCGATGTTGGGGTTGGCTGCGCGATAGTTGAGCGTTGCGGGCAGCTGCTCATTGTCCAGCGCGAGCGCCACCTTCATCAGAGCCGCGACACCAGCTGCCGTGTCCAGGTGTCCGATGTTCGTCTTGACCGATCCGATCGCACAGAAAGCGTTCTTGTCGGTGCTCTCGCGGAAGGCTTGCGTCATGGCCGAGACTTCGATCGGATCTCCGACCGGCGTACCGGTTCCATGACACTCGATGTAGCTCAGCTCGTCGGCTTCGACATCTGCGACAGCCAGGGCTTCTGCGATGGCGGCAGCCTGCCCGTCGACACTAGGGGCGAGATAGCCGACCTTGCCGGCACCGTCATTGTTGATCGCAGATCCACGGATGACGGCATAGATCGAGTCACCATCCTCCAGGGCGTCTTCGAGTCGCCTGAGCACAACCGCACCGGCGCCGCTACCGAAGACGGTGCCCTTGGAATCCTTGTCGAACGCGCGGCAGTGCCCATCGGGAGAGAGCACTTCGCCCTCTTGATACATATAGCCTTGCCCTTGCGGAAGCTCGATCGTGACACCGCCTGCTAGGGCCATGTCACTCTCCATGTTCAACAAACTCTGACAGGCTTGGTGGACCGCGACGAGTGAAGTCGAGCAGGCCGTCTGCACATTGACCGCGGGGCCCTTCAGGTCGAAGCAGTAGGAGACGCGCGTGGCCAGGAAGTCTTTGTCGTTACCTGTGTGACGCAACAGGAACATGCCGACCGAGTCGAGTAGGCTCGGGTTCGTCATGATGTTGTACATCAAATAACTGCCCATGCCGCAGCCTGCGAAAACACCGATCGCGCCATCGAAACCAGAAGGCGTGTGGGCTGCATCTTCGAGCGCTTCCCAACAGACTTCGAGGAAGTGCCGGTGCTGTGGATCCATGATCCCAGCTTCTTTTGGGGAGAGTCCGAAGAAGTCAGGATCGAACAACTCGATGTCGGCGAGCTGCGAAGCTCGCTTGACGTAGTTTGGGTTGCGCAGGCTGGATCTCGGCACTCCAGCTTTCGTCAACTCATCATCGTCGAGCAACGCAATAGACTCGGTTCCCGAGCTCAGGTTCTGCCAATACTCACGCCAGGTGCGCGCACCGGGAAGGTGCGCTGACATCCCGATTATGGCGATAGCGGAGTCGCGGTTGCTCTCGAGGTCAGCCATGGAACAGATTGTCGTCGTGCGAGTGCGATGAATTTGAGAAGGGGAGCCGTAGCGGGTGTCTACTGAGCTTTGCGTCGCTTTCGTAGTTCGCGCCTGCGCGCGCCACGATCGCTGCTCTTCTGAACGGACTCGGCTGGGCCACTCGCGCCGAGGAACTCGGTCAAAGAACGGATCGTGGGGAAGCGGTAGAGGTCGGTCAGCGAGATCGGCTTCTCGATCATCTCTGCCAGTTGTCTGTGCAGTTGCACGACGAGTAGCGAGTGCCCGCCAATATCGAAGAAGTTGTCATCTATACCAACCTGCTCACGCCCTAGGACTTCTTGCCATAGTGTGGCGAGGACTGTTCCGAACTCGTTTTCCGGCGCGACGTACTCCGCACTGGAGGTATCGATGACCTCTTCAGGAGAAGGGAAAGCGTTACGGTCGATCTTGCCGTTGGGGGTCAGTGGCAAGGCTTCGAGCACGACGATGTGCGCCGGGATCATGTACTCGGGGAGCCGGCTACGCAGCCGGTCCTTCAGCACAGCAGCCGAGGGTGCGGTCGTCCCGCGCGGAACGAGGTAGGCAACCAGGCGCTGATCTCCGGGCTGGTCTTCACGCGCGATGACCACACTCTGCTTGATCTCGGCTTGCTCGCTGAGAAGGGATTCGATCTCGCCCAACTCGATGCGGTAGCCGCGGATCTTGACCTGATGATCCGTACGACCCAGAAAGCCCATAGAGCCGTCGGCCTGCCAGAAGGCCAGGTCTCCCGTGCGATACATGCGTGCATCGGGCTCACCGCGCTCTCGTCGGAAGGGATCGGGCAGGAAGCGCTCCGCAGTTAGCTCCTCGCGCTCGTGGTAGCCGCGCACGACGCCGTCGCCGGCGATGAAGAGCTCCCCGGGAACGCCCGGAGGTTGCGGCTTGCCGCGCGAGTCCAGCACATACAACTGTGTGTTGGCGATCGGTTTACCGATTGAGATCGAGCCGGTCGGTGCACTCTCGAGGCTTTGCGTCGACGACCAGATTGTGGTCTCGGTCGGGCCATACATGTTGGTCAGGCTGGCGCTTGGCTGTAGCACATCCCGCAGGTCTTTCGCGAGATCAAGCGGGAAGGCCTCGCCACCGATCATCACGTTGGGAATGCTCGCGAGAGCAGAGCGCGCGGCCGGTTCGGCACACATCATGCGCGCCATGGAAGGCGTGCACTGGAAGTGCGTCACATCGTGCGCCTCGATTTGTGCCGCAATTGACCAATCCTCGCTGGGTGCGCCTGCGCTCTGACTCGACTCATTGGCGAGCTTTCTCAGGCGGTCGAGGGTCGGCAGCATGTCGAGCACGTCTTGCGTCGGGAGGCCGTAGTCAACCAGGCATCCGATTTCGTCGACGCCGACATCTTTCAGCTTCTCGATGATCTCCATGCAACTCTCGGGCGTGCCGAATAAGCCGCTGGTCTGGTAGTAACGCTCGAAGGCGTGATCCATCATCGCGTCGGTCTCTTCCTCGGTTAGGCTTCCGAGGTCGATGTCGCCGGGCTGGATGTCCGCACCATTCGGTTTGCGGAATGCTGGAAACGACCAGGCATAGTGTTTGACCAAGTTGGTCGCGCTCAGCAAGTAGTCCTTCATTGGCTGGCGCACGAGGTCGCGCACCGCGTCCTCATCCTCGCCGATGAATGTGTGCAACATCAGAGTTACGCTGCCACTCGCAGGGTCAAAGCCACTGGCTGCACGCGCTTCGCGGTAGATGCGCAACTTGTCTGCGACATCATCGATGGACTGCCCGAGCAGGTGCGTCAGGATATTCGCGCCGATTTCCCCAGCCTGGCGGTAAGTGTCTGGGTTGCCCGCGGTCGTGATCCAGATCGGGAGTTCTGGCTGGACCGGGCGAGGTTGAGAGATGGGCTTCACAATGTCGCCCAGAGGATTCTCGAAGGTCACACTCTCACCGCGCCAGAGCTTCGTCACCTCTTCGATCATCTCGAACATGCGCGCCTTGTTGTTCGGATAGTTCTCAGGCCGCAGGACGAAATCGTCGGGCTGCCAGCCGGAGGCAAAAGCCATGCCGACGCGACCGTTGGAGAGGTTGTCGACAACGGCCCACTCTTCGGCGACGCGCAAGGAATGGTGCAAGGGAAGCACGCAGGAACCCGAGCGAACATGGATGTTCTCGGTGATGGCTGCAATGGCTGCGCTCGTGACCGCTGGGTTTGGGAAGGGGCCGCCGAAGGCGTGGAAGTGACGCTCGGGAGTCCAGATCGAGGAAAAGCCGTGCGTGTCTCCAAAGCGCGCAGCTTCCAACATCAGACGATACTTCTCCGGGCCTTGACCATCGTCATTGCCCCACATGAAGAAGCCGAAGTCGATCGCTTTACTGCTCTTGTCCGCACTGGTGTCCTTGACTGAGTCATGGAAGACGACGACCTTGAAGCCGCGCGTAACGGTCCACAGCAGCTCCAGAACGGAGATGTCAAAGGATAAGCTGGTGACTGCCATCCACACGCCAGGTGTCTCGTGCTCGATGCGGTCGTCCATACCCGCAAAGAAGTTCACCGCGTTGCGGTGCTCGACCATCACGCCCTTGGGGTTGCCGGTCGAACCTGATGTGTAAATCACATAGGCTAGATCGCTCGCACTCTGCTCGGTGCGTACTCGCGCTCCTGATTGCTCCGCGATAGCGGCTCGGTCGCGATCGATGCAAACGAGCTGCGCGCCGTGTTTCGGCAGTTTGTCCGCCAAGTCCTCGTCGGTGATCAGGATCGGACTCTTGGCGTCCAGCAGCATGTAGGCGACCCGCTCCGGCGGGAAGGCCGGATCGAGCGGCAAGTAGGCCGCGCCGGATTTCTGAACTGCCAAGATGGCGATCAGCAACTCGTGCGAACGATTCAGGTGAATGCCGACCAGACAGTCAGAACCCGAGCCCATCTCGCGCAGCCGAGCTGCGAGCTTGTTGGCTCGCTCATCGATCTCGGCATAGGTCCACTGTGTGCCTTCAAAGGCAACACACGGTGCCTCGGGGTGAGCATCAGCCTGTGCTTCGAACAGGTGATGAATGCACGCGTCGCGCTGATAGTCCTTCTGCGTGTTGTTCCAACCAAACAGCACTTGTTCGCGCTGCTCAGGCGTCATGATGTCGTGTTGCCCAACGGGGGTCTCGGGCGCATCGCCAATGGACTGCAGGAGCTGCGTGAATTGGCTGACAAGGGCCTGCGCGGCCTCGTTCGAGACTTGCGCACGGTCGTAGAAGAACTGAATCGAGTTGGCGCTCTCCGTAAGCGCAATCGTTAGCGTTGCACCCGCTTGATGTCCGACTTCGTCCGGTACCGCTTGGGAGCAGACAACAATCGGCAGAAGGCAGTCCGCCTTCAGCTCTGGCATGTCGCGCAGCTCCGGTCGGCGGCCACACATGTCGCGCAGCCACCCCACGCGCTTGTCGAGCTGCGTGAGCTCTTTGGATGTTTGTTCGATGGTGTCCGAAAAGGGTGCATCGAGCTGCGGGGTGCAGCGCATCAAGGACTGGGGATTGGTCCAGCTTGCGAAGCCTGAGCAGGCGGCATTGCGCTGGTTCGATGTCCAGGCGAGGTCGAACTCCTCCTTGTTGCCGATACGGCCGAAGTAGATCCACAGTGCGGACAGCAAGGCACGATTGGTGTCCTCGCTGAATTGCGACTGGAAGCTGGCGGGGATGGCGAGCGGTGCCATTCCAATCTCTGCGCTAGTGGGTTGCGTAGAGTCCGCGTAGGGCAGTTCGAAGGGAGACAAGCCGCTGAGACGGTTGGTCCAGAAGGTCTCCGCGCGGCACAGCGTCGCATTGAGCGTCGTTAGCGAGGTTGCCTGCTCCTCGCTCAGCAATCCGAGACATGAGCCTACACTCAATCCAGTTCGCGAACGAAATTCCGCGGGCGGCACCGAGATACCTGCCAATGTGCAAAAGCCACTCAGGGCTAGCACGCCCATGCCGGTCGCGACTTGCACGCCATCTCCATCACAGGCGAGGACTGTGCCTGGAGTTGCACCGCCGCAGTCCTGCTCGGGATGGGCTTCGAGCTTGGTCACGCCAAAGACATGATCGCCAACGAACACCTTGGCTAGCCCGATCGGGTTGGGGTAGGTTCCGAAGTCAAGTGCACGGACGAGTCGGTCCAAAGCGACCGCGGGGCGCCGCCAATCCAATGTGCAGGCAGCGTCTGGCCGGTCGTAGCGCTTGAAGACCGTGCGCTGGCTAAAGTCCTGGGCTGTGCGGTTTACGGTACCAGCTAGAAGTCGCGGGACGAGTTCATTGAAGCCTTCCAACGCGACTTCGAAACAGCGCGTGTTGATGCTCAAGCTAGTTTCGTCAGGAGCGACATCAAAGTGCTTCTGAACCAGCAGGTCGCCCTTGTCGGCACCGGTAGCCATCATGTGCCAACTGATCCCATAGCGCGGTTCGCCCTCGATCAAGGCCCAGACCGGTGTATTCAGGCCGGCGTAGCGTGGCAGCGGGCCATCGTGGAAGTTGATCGCCCACTGGCGAGGCAGTGCGAGCACGTCATCCGGGATGATCGAAAGGTGCGTGATGCTGAACAGGGCATCGAAGGGCTCCTTCGCCAACTCTGCGGCATAGTCCGAACTCGGGTCGAGCACCGGTATGCCGCGCCGTTCGGCCCAGCGTGCCAGGCGGTCTGTCGCGGTGATGACTCCTCGGATATCTACTTCTTGAGTGACGAGCGTTTCACCACACTCGATCAACAATGAATCCGCACCGATCAGGTAACAGCTGAAGCTAGGTTTCGAAGCCATGGGGGGGGAGCGATGGTTGGTTCCATGCGGAAGGAATACATGGAGGGACGGTCTCACATTCGGCCCACATGGCTCTGAGGGTGAATGCGGAACGCCTGAAAGGGAGGTACGGATGCAGTAACGCGCGGACGATGACGCAGTTTCAACTCGTCACTAACGAATCACCTACATTGACGTGATTGTTGTCACGCCGGCCTGGCTTCGGTGATGCCGTGCGCGTCAGAGTCTCCGTGGCCCGTACGTCAATCTTCGCGAGTTCTGTCACACCACTCGGGTGCTGACAGTCGAGTGCGACCTACGAATTGAGGCTACAGCGAGGAGCTAACTGGGGCCGCCACGGATGACGGACGCCGCGTAAGGCGAGCCTACGCCTCAGGCCACGCGCGAGCTCGCCGGTCGGGTGGCCTTGATCGCTTCGATCTCAGTCGGCGAGCCTGAACCTGCGTGCATCTTGGTCTTACGAAACAAGTCCGCCAAACGCGCAGCTTCGCTACGCGCGTCGTGTAGCTTGGCTACGAGTTTGGCGCCGCGCTCACCTAGGCTCGTCAAGTCGGCGGTGCTCGCATCCAACGCTTCGCACATGGCGCTCGCCAGCTGGTCGATGCTGCCGACAGGAACTAGCCAGCCCGTCTGGCCTGGCTTGACGAGTTCCGGTATGCCTGTGATTGCCGACGCAATGACCGGGCGCCGCAACGCTAGCGCTTCCATGATTACCACGGGCAAGCCTTCGGAGAAGCTTGGGAGAACCATGGCGCGAGCATCCAAGATCGCTTCACGCACTTGCTGTCCACTGAGCAGACCGGGAAGCTTTACCTGCTCTTCGATCTCGAGTTCCTGGATTAAGCGGACGACGGAATCGTGGTCGGGACCATCTCCGGCCAGTACGAGTTCGATGTCACGGCCGCTGTCGACGACGGCGCGCACGGCACGCAACAGCACGGGCAAAGCTTTCTCTGGACTGAAGCGAGCGACGCAGACGATACGTGCTGCGGTAGGGACGGGTACAGGTTCGTGCTCGAGGAAGCTCTTCTCGACGCCGCAACGAACGACGTGCAGTTTGTCCCAGCAGTCCTCTGCGGCCCAGCGCATCAGTTGACCCCGGCCGAATTGGCAGACTGCGACAGTGAAGGCCGAGCGGCGAATCTTCTCGGCCAAGCTGACAGCGGGCGGATCGTCGAAGTCGAGCGTGCCGTGCGCCGTGAAACTGTAGTCGGGACCTCCCAGGCGGTTCCACAACAACGCGACCGCGGCGGGGTTGGTGGCGAAGTGCGCATGTACGTGGTCGATCGTGTTGCCATAGCGCTGTTGAAGCGAACAGGCTTCAGCCAAGTAGGCCAGATGAACCAGAATTCCGCGCTCGGAGGGTCGGCCCAGTCGTCTCGCATCGCGTAATGCCACAAGCCATCGCAGCGGAGAGCGCAGCGCAGTCGAGAGCGTCGCCAACAACAGGACCAGCGGGCTCTGATCAAGAACGACCCAGGTATGTTGTTCCTCTGCGCGATCCGCAGGATCGACCAGAGGTTCGTGCACGCGGCGTAGCGAAACGCGCTCGACTTCGATTCCGCTCGCCTCGACACCCTCGATCTCCCGTCGAATGAAAGTGTGGCTGACCTTGGGATACAAGTTGACTAGATAGAGAACTCTCATCGTAGCAGCTCGTGTAGGGCCGAGAGTTCGGCGCGAAAACTCGACTCGTGGAAGCGTCCTCGGTGATCGCTGACGCTCCCGGGAGTAATGTCGCGGCGAGGAATCGAGAAGGCTTCCTTGCCGTCGAAGCGACCAGCGCGGGTTGTCACGGCAGATGAATACCCCAATTGGTCGGCTCGCCGACGCACGCGCTCGTCGTGATCGCCGTTCGGATAGGCCAGCGCGGGTTTCGGATTCTTGCACCAAGCGAGGAGCTTCTCTTGCGAAGCCGCCAATTCGTGCTCGAGCTCTTCATCGTTGAGCTGGGGCAAGATCGGGTGCGAGCAGGTATGCGAACCTATCTCATGCCCGCGAGCTTCCAAGCTGGCCAAGTCGGCAGGAGTCATGGCTGCCGACAGGGGCCGACGCGGCGCTGGGTTGAGACAATCTTCCAGCGTGTCGAGGCACTGCTTGCGCTCGGTGGCGGAGAGCTGCTTCATCAACTCAAGCCATGGGCCTGGATCCTCTGACTGCACGAACTGGGTGGACGGCATTCCCGCGAGCGCGAAGGTCTGAGAGAACTCTCCGCGTCGTACCGTGCTCATCGAAGCTAGTAGGCGGCAGGCTCGATCGAACCATAGCTCTTCGCCTTCGATGAAGTCCGTTGTCACATAGAAAGTTCCGCGAACGCCGGCGGATTCTAAGACTGGAGCCGCGATGCGGATGTTGTCTTTGTAGCCATCGTCGAAAGTGATCGAGACGATCGGCTGATCATGCTTGGTGGTGGAAGCAGCGAGGGCCTCGCTTAGAGGCAAGACCGTGCAGTTCGATGCCAACCACCTGACCTGAGCCTCGAACAACCCGCGTGGCATTGCGATCGTCGGCAACGGATATCCCGTGCAGTCTGCTTCGGGCAAGACGCGGTGATACATCAACACCGTCAGACCCTTTCGCATACGTAATTCGAGGCCATGTAGAAGGCCTGTCAGGCCAGCGGCATGGTCGAAAATGGTGCGGATACGGCGTTTCAGCATGGTTGGTGATCAGTTCTCGCGCTCCGTGCGCACCCAGCCAGCATTGGAGCGGGCGCTGCCGACCAAGCGTGGCAGCTGAGTCAACTTCCAGAGCACGTACAAAGGCGCGCTCGCAAGTGCGAGCAAGTCACGCACACCGGCTTTACCAACAATCAACGCGATGCTGACATGCACTCCGACGAGGCCGAGGCCCGCCAATGCATACAATCGTGTCGCGTCGAACGGGATTGCGAAGCATGTGAGGAGCAGCATCACGTGCATGGCAAGCGGCAGCAACAAGAGCTCGAAGAGTGGCTCGAGAAAGCGCCACTGGCCGCTCATCACTCGCATCGCGAGGCCTGGCACATGTTCGCGGATCATGCGCATGCGACCACCTTCCCAGCGTGCGCGTTGGCTCGAGGCAGCTTTCTGTCCGGTGGGCATCTCGCCCAGGACGCTGGTCGACTCCAGGAACTCGACGCGCACGTCGCCCTCGACCAGCTTCAGGTGATACTCGAGATCCTCGACGACGGAGCGTGCTTCATACGGGAAGCGCGCGAGTACATCGCGGCGCAACCCGAAACCATTGCCTGCGATTCCAACTGACAGGCCCAGCCGCTCGCGGCCACGCGGACGTAAGAAATTGAACGCGAGCAGCGCGATGTTCTGAAGCCGCGTGCGCAGACTCGCATCGGGATTGCTGGCAGTGTATCTACACTGC
Organism: Planctomycetota bacterium; assembly: GCA_047611405.1. Classification (GTDB taxonomy): domain Bacteria; phylum Planctomycetota; class UBA1135; order UBA1135; genus JBLFWN01. The sequence continues at coordinate 23,307 of JBLFWN010000028.1, forward strand.
GCGGCGCGGGTTCCGTATGAGAAGGCCGACTCGAACACTTTGACCAAGTTCGGAGCGACTGTCGTGTCTGCGTCGATGACGAGGAATGCGTCAAAGTTGCGCTCATCCGCCAGTAAGCGTGTGAACGCAAAGTCCAGCGCATAGCCCTTGCCACGCAGATCCGCTTCATCGCGTACCAGGACCTGGGCTCCAGCCGCCTCGGCTCGTTGCGCCGTCTCGTCGCTGCAGTTGTCGGCGATGACGAAGACATCGACCTGGCCTTGGGGGGCATCGCAGGCTTTCAGGCTGGATACGCACCGCTCAATCCCGCCTTCCTCATCATGCGCGGGTACGACGATGGCGAGGTGTAGTTGTCTGGCCGCCTTCTGGGGGCGCTTGCGGGGCTGCAAAGCGCCGGCCATGGAGAGCACCCATAGCTCGATCGTTCCCGGTAGGGTTACGAGTGCGAGTGCGATGCCTAGCACGATCCAGAGCGTGCTCATGCGGCTCTTTTCTTGTCGCTCGAAGCCTGCGCGTCAAGCTCGGGTACTTGCTGGCTGTGATAGCCCTTGAAGAAGCCAGCCAAGCGACGACCTTCTTTCTTGGAGTCATGTTGGAAGCGAACACGTTCCGCACCGCGGCGGCCCATCTCGCTCAGTTCGCTGACTGGCTTCTGATACAGCTCACGCAGCGCGTCCGTCAGCTCTTGGCTCGAGCCTGCCGGGACGAGCCAACCGTTGTTGCCTGGCTCGACGAGTTCGGGAATGCCGGCGATATAGGTGCTCAGCACGGGCCGCCAGAGTGCGTAGGATTCCATGAAGACGACTGGCAGGCCTTCGTCGAAGCTGGGCAAGACCATTCCGCGCGAAGAAAGGATCGCTTCGCGCACTTGGACGCCTGACATCCAGCCCCCGAAGATCACGCGCTCTTGCAGGCCAAGCTCTTGCGCGCGTCGTTCGACTTCGGCGCGGAAGTCGCCGTCACCAACAAGCAGGATTTCGGGGTCGAAGCCCTCGTCGACCAATTCCTTGCACGAGTCGAGCAACAACAAGTGTCCCTTGACTGGACTGAGGCGTGCGACGCAGACGATGCGGTTCGTCTCGGGAATCGGATGCTCTTCATCCTTCAGGAATACCTCATCGACTCCGCAGCGCATCAGCTCGATCTTGTCCCAGAAGCGTGGATCGGACCAACGATAGAGGTGGCTGCGTCCGTTGTGGCTGATACAGCAGCAGAAGCGCGAGCGGTGGATCTTCTCAGTCAGCGACGGGAAGTTCGGATACTCGAACATCTCGGGACCATGGAAGGTGAAGCTGAAACTCGGTCCACCTAGCTCGGCGCACAGGCATGCGACCGATGCTGAATTCGTGCCGAAGTGGGCATGCACGTGGTCGACAGGATCGCCCCGGAAACAGCGCAGCAAAACACAGGCCTCGGCCAAGTAGGCGAAGTGAACCGGCATGCCTCGGCTCGATCTCCAGCCCATGCTCCAGGTCAAGCGAGCCGCAGCTAGAAAGCACAGCGGTCGCGTGATCAAGACCGCGAGCAGTGCGAACGCGAGTCCGAAGGCTCCACCGGAGAGCAGCGTGCGTGTGACCTTCTGCTCTTGGAAGTCTCCAGGGTCGACGAGCGGCTCTTGTACCTGGCGGCAGGAGTAACGATGAACCTCGATACCCTCGGACTCCACAGCAGCGATTTCTCTACGGATCCAACTGTGGCTAGTCTTGGGGTACTGATTGATCAGGTAGGCGACCTTCATGAATGCTTTGTCGAGGGCTTTGCCCTACGCGGAGTCTCGACGCCGGGCGTTGGAGCCTTGGTCTGTTTGCGCAGCGCTTGGGCCTGCGCTCGCGGCCTTGTACTCGATTAGCTTGCCCTTGCGGCCTCTGTATTGATTCCAGTGGAAGAGTGCGATTCCTGTGCTCTCGGCAAGCTTTCCGATCATCGTGTAGCGAGCATAGAGGCGCGCGAATTCGGGCTGGTCACCGTGGCGGATGCGGTAACCGACGATGCGACCGAAGAGTCGTACGTATAGGTAAGGTGCGGCCAGCAACCAGCACGGCCCAATCCAGAAGGCATCTACTTCCGGTGAATTTAGTGCGAAGAGCGTGAGCACGAGCGACAAGGCTGTCATGGGCATTCCGAATGCGCCCCATAGCAACGCGCTCTTGACCGCATGCACATGACGTGCTTCCGCATGCATCGCTGTGGCCTCGGCGAGCGCATGCCCGTTGCGCTTCGCCCGCAGCCAAAACTGGCGGAAAGTGGTCATGTCCGCATCGTGTATCGTCATCGGGGCGTTGACTCGAAGTACGCGGTGCCCCTGCTGCCTCAGCCGAAAGCAAAGTTCGGGTTCCTCGCCAGCGATCAGCGTCTTGTTGTATCCACGTGCTTGGCGGAAGGCCGAGATGCGGAACATCGCATCGCCACCGCAAGCCTCTGCATTACCAATTGGAGTGTCCCACTCCATGTCGCAGATGCGATTGTAAGGAGTCGTGTGAGGAAAGCGTTCGCGCCTGCGCCCACAGACGACGGCTAAGCCTGCGTCTTGCTTCAGCGTTGACTCGGCGATCTCAAGCCAACCTTCCTCGAACTCGCAATCGCCGTCGACGAACTGCACGAACTGCAAGTTCGGCGCGATCTTCATCAGGCGCTTGAAACCCTCGTTTCGCGCTCGCGCTGCTGTGAAGGCCTTAGAGAGGTCGAGCTGGATGACATCGACCCCCATGCCGTGCACAAGTTCTCTACTCCCGTCCGTGGATCCGGAATCCACGTACACGACAGGCGTAGAGCCGCGAAGCTGCTCGCCTAGCGATTGAAGGCATCGCTGGAGTCGCTCGCCTTCATTTCGACCGATGGCGACGACTCCGAAAGTGGGGCCGGGTGTTGACACTCGTGCTGCTTCCCTGCGGTGCAGGGCTTCTGGGGGGGCTGGGCTCGTTCATAAGGGTGACGAGATTCAGTCCTGCTTTCGGCAGGCCCGGCCCTCCGGGTTCAGCCGAAATCGCCGAGAGTTGCCGGGTGCTATGCAAAAGCCAGATTTCCGCGGACAGGGCGAGTTGTGTGTGAGCCAACGCAAGCCGACCCACGGCTGCGCAGAACGCGATATTGCCCTCAGGAATGGCATAAGCCGTGAGGCCTATGCGGTCGATTAGCCCTACTCACGCCTTCTCCCCGGCGCGCCCCTGCATGCACACACGTCCCACTCACGAGGATTTTCGAGGTACTCATACCTTTGGTGCACTCGACGGTTTTCGCAGCCTCAGTATCCTAGCAGTGCTCTGGCATCACGCTCATGGCGGTTGGTCGAGTATGCCGCTCAGCGAGCGCGGCTATCTTGGCGTTGACATGTTCTTCGTGATCTCAGGTTTCCTGATTGTCACGTTGTTGTTGCGAGAGCGTGAAGGGACGGGGCAGATCTCACTCAAGAAGTTCTACGCGCGCCGCACGCTGCGAATTTTCCCGATCTACTACGGGTTGATTGCGGCCATGGCCCTGCTGCTGTTCGTGGTGCGCCCGAACAGTCCGATGAGTGAGAGCTTTGGCAGCGAGCTGCCGTACCTGCTCAGCTACACCTCCAATTGGATTCACGTTACCTCCATTCTGGCGGTGACCTGGTCGTTGGCGGCTGAAGAGCAGTTCTACTTGGTCTGGCCTCCGCTCGAAAAGTATGGGAAGCGTGTGGTCGTGCCGGCCTTAATCGTCGGCATCGTGATCTCACAGTTGATCAACTACCGCGCCCTCGATCCCTTCTTGGAGTCGAACTTCGGTATCGTTCATGACGACTTCGAGATCCTCCAGGCAACCTTCAGTCCGATTCTGTTCGGAGTCGTGCTCGCGCACTTCTTGCATGCTCCGCAGACCTATGCCCGCGTCGTGCGCACATTGTGCTGGCGTGGCGCGCCGATCTTCTGGTCCGTGTTACTGGCTGTAGTTGCGGGTAGTAGCGTCACCGACATTTCTGGAACACCCCGGCTCGTGATCCAGCTGACGATGACGGCATTGCTCGCAAGCTGTGTCGCTGCTGAACGGCACACGCTGCGCGTGCCGCTCTCCTGGACGCCGCTGAAACGCATCGGCGTCGTCAGCTACGGCATGTACCTGTATCACATGTTCACCTTGCATGGTGTGCGCGCGGCACTCGACCGCATGGGGATCTCGAGTCCGGAGCTCGCCTTTGTGGGCTGCTTGGCGGCCACCTGGGTTGTGGCGGAATTGAGTTTTCGTTGGTTCGAGACTCCAGTCTTGCGACTCAAGCACCGCTTTCAGTCTGCGCCTGCTGCGGCACCTTCATCCACCGTGCAGCCCTCTATGAATCATTCACGCAAGCGAGTCGCCTGAGGCGCTCATTCGCTTGCGACGCGAGCCCTACGCGAGGGTAAACATGCCGACTCCTCCGATTTTCACCCTGCTCCCCATGCTGCCCGTCGTCCGGCAGGTGGACGGCAAGTGGCTGATGACACGCCAGTTTTTAGACGGCGTGCTGGAGTATCAGAGGGCTTGGGATGGAGACCTGAAGGTGGTCATGGATCCGGCTACTTCAGTTGCTGCACGGTATGACAGCATCGAGGTCGGCCCGAAGGAGCTGCCGTTCGAGATGATCATCGAACAACACAACTCACCCCGGCTCGCCGTCCACTTGCGTGACTCCGCGGTCGTCTTGTGTGGGCTCAGCCCGCGTCAGGCTGGCGTTGCGGAGCTATGCAATAAACTCGGTGTCCCGAGCATTTACAATTCGGAATACAACCTGCGCACACGCCGGCAGTGGGTCGTGGCCGAGCAGAACAACCCGATCAGGATGGCCCATAGGTACTTGAAAGAAGGCCGCACGGAGACGCAGTACCGCAAGGCGGTCCGAGCAGCAGTCGGTTTGCAGGCCAATGGGACGCCGACCTTCGACGCCTACGCCAGTCTGAGTCGCTATCCGGTGCTCTTCTTCGACAACCGTATGCGCTCGGAGATGATCTTGACTGACGAACAGCTGGAGGCGCGCTTGCGACGCTTGGCTCCAGGACGAGGTTTGCGGCTTGTCTTCTCCGGCAAACTGAATCGCGCCAACGGCGTAATGGACTTGCTCTCCGTTGCGCGCGAGCTCATCCAGCAGGAGATTCGATTCGAGTTGACGATCATTGGCGAGGGGCCGCTTGAAGCCACATTACGCAAGCGCATCGAGCAGTGGGAATTGTCCCGCTGTGTTCGCGTAGAGGCCACGCGCGACTTTCACAAGCACTTGCTTCCACGCTTGAAGCGTGACTATGACCTCTTCATCTGTTGCCACAAGCAAGGAGAGCCTTCCTGCGCGTACATCGAGGCATTGGGCTGCGGCTTACCCGTCGTCGGTTACAGCAACGATGCGTTGCGAGGCTTGATGGGTATGGCCGATGCGGGCCGAACGGTGGCGCGCAATGATTCGAATCGTTTGTCGGAGCTAGTGCGTGAGCTCTCGTGGCGGCCAGAAATCATCGGTAACTGGAGTCGCTCGGCTATCCGCTTTGCGCAGGACAACACCTTCGAAGACACGTGGCAGCGCCGAACAGATCACATTCGCATGATCGCCGAATTGGGCCGCCGCGACCCCGCTCTTCAGGGAGTCTCTGCCAGTGCATGAGTCGACCACATCCGCGCAGGCGCAAACCACCGACACATCGGCCAAGTTGCTTCTTGTCGCTTCGTCAGGAGGGCATCTGTTCGAGCTCTTGTGTGTGCGCGAACTCTGGGCCAACCGTGAACACAGTTGGGTCTGTTTTCCGACGGCGGACGCCAAGGTGCTGCTTGAGGGCGAGCGCGTCACTTGGGCGCACTATCCGACCAACCGCAACCTGAAGAACCTGATCAAGAACCTGTGGCTGGCATGGACTCTGCTGCGCAAGGAACGTCCTGATGTGGTCATCTCGACCGGTGCTGGCGTCGGTGTGCCTTTCCTACTGCTGGCGCGGCTGCTGGGGTCGAAGACTGTCTACTTGGAATCGATCACACGCATCACGGAGCTCTCGCTGAGCGGTCGCTTGGTGTATCCATTCGTATCACGCTTCTTGGTCCAATGGAAAGAGCTCGCTGTGCGCCACGCGAAGGCTCAGTACAAGGGACGGATCCTATGATCTTCTTAACGGTCGGGACCGAGAAGTTCTCCTTCCATCGACTCGTACAGCGTGCTGATGAGTTGGCTCGCGCCGGAGCTTTTGGTCCGGATGAACTGTGGATGCAGATTGGGTCGTCCACCTATGCGCCGACGCATGCCGGCTTCGAGCGCTTCTTGCCCTTCGATGAAATGCGCGAGCGCATCCGAGCTGCCCGCGTGGTCATTTCGCATGCGGGTGCTGGCTCGAGCTTGCTCTGCCTTCAATGTGGACGCAAACCCATCGTCGTTCCGCGCGCCAAGGCGTTTCAAGAACACGTCGATGATCATCAACTGAACTTCGCCGAGCGCTTGCATCTGCAGGGGCTCGTGCATTGCGTCAGCGATCTCAATGATCTCGCCAAGGCTGTCACGTCACAATTGGACGAAGCCGCCAATGCACAGGCTACCCTCTCGAACGGTGAAGTCGTTGCACATCTCGAACAACTGATCTCTGGCTGGGAGGCTGCCTGATGGGTCTGCAACTCAACGGGAGCTGGCAGCGCTTGCTGCGCCTTGCGCGCGGCGATGGCAAGAAGAACGTGCGTTCCCTTGCGATGCGCGGATCGGTCTTCACGATCGTGGGCTACGGCACGAGTAACCTATTGCGGCTTGGCAGCAACATTTTGCTCGCGCATCTGTTGTTCCCCGAAGCCTTCGGCCTGATGGTGCTTGTCGCGGTCTTTGTTCAAGGCCTAGCGATGTTCTCCGATGTCGGCATCGGACCCAGCATTATTCACTCGACGCGTGGTGAGGATCCGCGCTTTCTAAACACGGCCTGGACCGTGCAGGCCGTGCGCGGGTTTGTGCTGTGGGGCTGCGCGTGTGCTGGATCAGCCTACTACGCTGATTTCTACGAGAAGCCTGAATTGGCGCTGCTGATACCTGTTGCCGGTTTTGCAGCCGTCTTAGCAGGATTCAATTCGACCAAGATCTTCAGCGCAGCCCGTAACTTGGCTCTGGGGCGCAAGACGCTGAACGAGGTGTCTAGTCAGCTGGCGGGCGCGCTTGTAATGATCAGTTGGGCACAGCTCGACCGCTCCGTCTGGGCCCTGGTTGCGGGCAGCTTGACGCAAGTCGGTGGCCTGATGGTGCTCAGCCATGTCAACTTGCCGGGTATCAAGAACCGCTTCTGCATGGACCGTGATTCCGCGCGCGAGTTGTTCGGCTTCGGCAAATGGGTCTTCGTCTCGACGATGGTGACCTTCTTCGCACTGCAGATTGATCGCCTGATGCTGGGCAAGCTCGTTCCTACGGACATGCTTGGCGTCTACGGTATCGCGGTCACCCTGGCGACTCTGCCGCAGATTGTCGGCGGCATGTTGACAGGGACCGTTCAGTATCCGGTCCTGGCGCGCTACGCACGTGAAGACCCCGCGGGTCTCCCTGCGCGAGTCCTTGAGCTGCGCAAGGGCTTGCTGCAGTCGGCGACTTTTGCGCTACTCGGTGTCGCGCTGATCTCGCCCGCATTCTTCAGGATTGCCTACGACTATCGTTATGCGGCGGGCGAGTGGATGACGCCATTGATGACGATCTCTGCTTGGTTCCTGCTGCTGCAGGTGACCGCAGATCGTGCGCTTTTGGCAGTGGGGGACACGCGTAGCCTCGCGTTGACAAACCTCGCAGCCTTCGCGTTGAAGGTCGTGGGCTGTCACTACGGATTCCAGGGGTGGGGCGTTCCGGGATTCATCATCGGCGTCACCTTGGGCACCCTCGCAGGCCATCTGGTTGTGCAAGCCGCTCTGCGCCGACACTCGATTCGAATCATGCGTCAGGACCTGTGCGCGACGGGCCTGGCCTTCGGCTGTGGTCTGCCCGCGGCAGTGTTGCCGACCACTCTCGCACCTGCATTGGGCTTCGAAGGACTGTGGGCACGCTCGTGGTTGGAACTTGGGTTCGCGCTGTGTGTGCTGATCCCCTTGGGGATAGCGGCCAGTAAGAGCTTTCGAGCGGGGAGAGTCACTTGAACTACAGCCCGTTGGTCTCAATAGCCTTTTTTGGTGCGATCCCGCTCTCGGTCCTGGTCTTTCTGCTGGTGCCTGCCAGGCGTGCCAGCCTGATCGTTTATTTGGCGTGTTGGTTGTTCCTGCCGGTAGCTCGCATCGATGTCCCTGGCTTTATCGATGTGGACAAGGCAGCGATCACGGCCTTCGCTGTTCTCATTGGTTTTCTGGTGACCGATGCGGGGCGCATGTCGCGCTTGCGCTGGTCTCTGATGGACCTGCCGGTTCTCATCTGGTGTGCATGTCCAATCTGGACATCGGTTGCCAATGACCTGGGCGCCTACGATGGTTTCTCGAACAGCATCGCACGCGTGCTGACCTGGGGTGTTCCTTACTTCATCGGGCGGCTGTACTTCGCTGACCTGTCTGGCTTGAGGGAACTTGCTGTCGGCATGGTCGCTGGTGGTCTCGTCTATGTGCCTCTCTGCTTGTGGGAGGTGCGCATGAGTCCACAGCTGCACACCGACCTGTATGGATTTTATCAGCACCACGGCGGCTTCGCCCAGTCTGTGCGCGGTGGTGGTTTTCGACCGCTCGTGTTCATGAATCACGGCCTGATGCTGGGTCTGTGGATGAGTGCTACGACTCTGATAGCGATCGTGCTGTGGCGCAGTGGTCAGCTGAAACGCCTGTTCGGCGTTCGGATCTCGTATTTAGCGCTCTTGTTGCTAGTCACCGCTGTTCTCTGCAAGTCGTCCGGGGCACTGGGACTGCTGGTGCTCGGACTGGCGTGCCTGTGGAGTTCACGCAGTTTGCGAACGGCTCTGCCGGTCGTGGCACTGCTCGTGATTCCTAGCCTGTGGTCAGGCCTTCGCGGAAGTGGGTTGTGGTCCGGCGAAGGGATCCTGGATGTGGTCTCAGCTGTTGCCAGCGAGCGAGGGACCGAGTCTCTCGCCTATCGCATGGAGGCCGAGGATCTGTTGTCCGAGAAGAGTCGCGAGCAGGCGTTGGTTGGATGGGGCGGTTTCGGACGGGGACTCGTGCCTTGGGATAAAGGCCCGAATGGGTTGGTTGTTGCGGACGGCTTGTGGATCATCGCGTTCAACCTGAATGGCGCGATCGGTCTGATCTCGCTCTTGTGCATCGCTCTGGTGCCCATATCAAAGCTGATGCGCAGGATTCATGTGCGTCTCTGGACGCGAGCCGAGCTTGCGCCGGTCGGGGCCCTGGCCACTGTGTTGATGATCTACTTCGTCGACAACCTGCTGAACGCAATGGTCAACCCCGTCTACACGCTGATTGCTGGCGGACTTACCGGGCTCGTAATGCGCGAGCGCATCCTGCCGAGCAATAAGCAACCGCGCGCTATGCAGGTTCGGAGGGCGCTGCCAAGTTCGAAGCGACCGCTGTGCGAGTTGCCGGGTGCGGCAGGCGGGCGCAAGTTTGAAGAGGTTGCGCCTGCGGAGCCCGCTGTTGCGAGTAGTGAGTCGGCTTGAGCCTTTAGCAGCCCGCGCTAGAAACAGCGGTCCGCGCAGCAGCGCTGATCGAACTCAGCTCTGCCTTGCGGTACGGCCTCAAATATCCCGTTATGGATGTGGCGTAGCCGCTAGGGACTTGATGCGCCTTGATCTGCGGTCGATGACCTGCATTGTGCGAAACGCTCGATTTCAAGAGGCTGTTAGGCCCCAACCGGCATCACGCCGCTTAGCTCTTAGCCAGGCGCATGTGGCTACGACCGCGGAGTGCCCTCTCCGTGGCACCGCGTACACCGAGGGCGCGGTTGCAGCTGCTGCGTGTATTGGCAAAGCACCAGCGCTGAACAGCGGCCAAGCCTCAGGCGGCCCGACGCTGCTCTTCGCGCTCTTTGGACACTGCAGTGAAACGCGGTGTGTCGCGCGGAGCGGGGTTCAGGTTGTACGCGATCATGTCGCGTACGAAGCGCTGCGGGTCGATGTTAGGGCGCCGTAGGAACGTGCGTTTCCATTGGTACAAGCTGTACCCGACAATCGCGGCGACATCTGCCATCAGTGCGTACAGCAAGCCGTGGTTCTTCGTGAAAAAACGCCGGCGGGATTCGAACCAATAGCGCGGCATGCGACGCGTTGAGATGCAATCGCTCGTGACACCCGTCGCTTGGCCAACTAGGTGGATCACTCGACTCTTGGGCACATACCAGCTCGTCCAACCCGAACGGTGGGCTGCAAGGCAGAAGTCGGTCTCTTCGAAGTAGAGGAAGTAATCCTCGTCCATCAAGCCGACATCCTCGAAGACCTCGCGGCGAATCAACATGCTGGCGCCCGCCGGCCACTCGATCTCGTAGGGCTCGGCCTCTTCCAGGCTCGTGTCGAGCGGATAGACCACGATCTGCTCCTGGCAGAAGCGCGAGATTAATCCCAAGCGCGCACCCGCTTCGAGCTCGCCGCGCAGCGTGAAGAAGCGAAAGAGTGAGTGCTGTTGTGTGCCATCGGGGTCCTCGAGTCGGCTACCCGCCAGCCCGACCTTGGGATCCGCCTCCATGAACTTGACCAACTCCTCGATCGCATTCTCGCGCACGCGCGTGTCTGGATTGAGGAGCAGCACGTAATCAGGCGGCGAGGCGCTCGCGAGCGCATCCCTGATCGCGATGTTGTTTCCGAATGAAAAGCCACCGTTGTGACCGCTCGCCTGGACACGAGCCCAGCTGGACCAGCCTTCGGATTGGATTGCGGCTGCGAGCGTCTCGACCGAGTTGTCGCCCGACTCGTTATCGACGACGACGACATCGAGTTGGCTGGCGCGCGCGACTTCGGGGGCAAGTGATCTCAGGCAGTCGACGACGAGAGAGGCGGTGCGATAATTGACGATGGATACGAGAACTCTCACACTTCTGAATCGAACCTGGAATGGGCTCAGCTTGAGGTCCTTCTGCGTCCTATATGTGCCTAGCGGCCGATCCACCAAGTCTTTGAATCGCGTGAGAAGTCACGCAGGGCTTCGTACTTGGGCGCTTCGCCTGCTGTTTGATCCATGTACTCCATCGAGCCCCAGGATCCCCACTTGGACCAACGGCCCACTGCGTTCCACGCGAAGTAAAGCCCGCCGCCGTTTTGACGCCACAAGTCCAAGGAGCGCCGATACAGAGCGCCCATACGCTCGTGTCGATTGGAGTCTTGGAAGAGCTTTGTCAGAGCCTCGTTATCGACTGCCGGTCCTTGGCCGACCATATGTTGGCCGCCTTCGTAGGCGATCATCTCTAAGCCTCGTTCGCGCGCGAGCAAGGCATGTTCGACTACTGCATGCAAGCTCTTGTGCATTTCCTGCTCGAGGCGATTCAGCAACTCGTCGGGCGTCAAGCCGGCAACGGCATCGGCTGTCTGCGGGCGCCCTTGCGAGTGACCGAAGTAAGGGGCGATCGAGTAAGCGTCCGCATGAATCCAGGCGTCATTCCAGTCGAGCAGCTGCCTTCCTGCCCATGAGTTGACTGCAGGGCCGGCCAGCACACGCATAAGGCGCGCGGGCTCGTCTGAGAAGACCTCGGACCAGATCGAAAAGACTTCGACAGATCGTTGCGAGTAAAACCGCAGTTGGGCCTGGAAGGGATCTTTGGCGAGTTCGAGCTCTAGGCCGCGCTTCTGGGCCCACCTGGATTGGTCGAACATCGAGTTCCAAACCTCGTTCGAGTACTCGAGGTAAACGCGCCGCTGTGGATCGAGGCCGTCGCGTACCGCGATCGCGAATGAGCGCACGTAGTCGTCCGTTGCCAAGTGCGGCATGCAAAACCATGCATCGCTCTGCAGCCGGTTCGAAAGTGCGAGCATGTGTTCCAGGGCGACTCCAGTGACATTCGTCTGCACTGCGTCGTCGGCTCTCGAACGCTGCTCCCAGTGCTGGACTTCCGAGTCGTTCGTGCGCTGCCAATCCATGAAGCGCAGGGCGCGGAAGGGCTCGAGCAACTCGAGCGCGCGCGGATCGAAGAGGGGGCTTTCACTCGAACGGCCCGGTGCATACAGGCGAATGTCGCGCACAGGATCCGATGCATCGGTTTCGAGCAAGACGAGGTGAATCCCGGCACTCGTCGGCTTGACCTCCAGAGTCGCGCGGCCGGCCCGCTGCTTGCTCATACGACCATCCAAGCGGGCCTCGAGCTTACCCTTGCCCTCGTACTCCAGGGTCCAACGTCCGGCCGGGTAATGTCCCTGCAAGTCGCGTGCGATCAACACTGCCGCGGCCTGGTCCGATCCCATGCTGCGGACCCAACCTTGATCGTCCAGATCCAGTTCCTCGCCCGTGTTCCACGTCATTCCAGTCTTGTCCTGTGGAATCCAGCGCGAGGCCTGATGGAACACATTGTTGAACGCAAATAGGCTCGAGTAGTATTCGAGCGCTTCCAAGTTGATGCCCAGGCTGCGCGGCGATTCGACAATCGTGGAAAGGGTCAATAGCGCGCTAGTCGGCGCATCGCTCGAGCCCGAACTCAACCCGAGTTCGAAAACTGCATGGTGAACTCCGATGGCCCGCTCCGCGATCCATCCAGCGGACAATACGATGTTGACCTGAGATCGTCCCTGAACGTCGAAGCTTCCGCTGCGTGCGCCGTTCTCGTAACGAGGGTCTTTACTCAGCGTCCACGAACCTCCCGCGAGCGCTGGGATGGAGAGTGCAAAGGTCGCTGTTCGCGAAGCGACCTCTTGCTCTCCCAAGACAAATTGCAGTCGTGCGCGCTGAGGGATGCCCGCACACTTCGATTCCAATAGTAGAGTCGAGGGACCAGCCGGCGATTGCTTGCCGCGATAGATCGCACTGCCTGCAACTGTTACGAAGGACAGCAGCAGCGGCAATCCGAGCCGGTGGGAGCGGGTTCTGCTAGCCTGGAACATGCGCGGAAGAAGTGAAGTCACGGGCTAGCCTCGACCTTGCAGCCGGGTCAGATGAAAAGCGGCGAAGTAGCCCGCGTGCAGCGAACTCCCCAGACCCTGTGCAGGGCTAGCCCGGACTATTCATGATCCGGAGCTAATAAGCTCCTCGGCCCGAAACGACGGCCTTCGCCGTGCGCGCAAGCAAGCCCAGGTCCGTCAGCAAACTCTGCTGTTCTACATAACGAGCGTCCATGCGCATCCAGTCTTCGAAGCTGACGTCGCTGCGCCCACTTACCTGCCAAGTGCAAGTAATGCCACCTTTCAGGTTCAGACGCTGTCGCTGCCATGTTTCGTATGCAGGCACCTCGTCCATCGTCGCTGGACGCGGACCGACGAGCGTCATATCGCCCTTCAGCACGTTGTACAGTTGCGGTAGCTCATCCAGGCTGTAGCGACGAATGAAGCGCCCGATCGGTGTGACGCGTGGATCGTTGCGTATCTTGAACACAGGGCCGTCCCTCTCGTTCTGATCGGCGAGATCCTTCTTACGCTCTTCCGCATCGATGTACATCGAACGGAATTTGTAGAACGGGAACGCGTGGCCGGCAGCGCCTGCCCGAAGCTGCGTAAAGATGATCGGCCCGGGGGACGACAGCTTGACCAGCGCCGCGACGATCATCATGACTGGTGTGAGCAACACAAGCGCAACGAGCGAGCCGCAGATGTCGATCAGTCGTTTGTGAAGTGGGGTCTGGATGACCATTAGATCGGTCATATCCTCGATCGGACGCTCCGAGTCGGCGCGCACATCAGCTAGCGTGCTCGGCTCCGACTTGCTCATTGCAAAAGCTGGCTCTGGCTTTCGTTCAGGGGCTTCATGTCCGGTAGGGCTCTCGACTTCGTCCGGCTCGACATCTTCGGTCAAGTCCTCGCCCTCCTGCTCCTCTTCCCTTTTGGCTGATTCGCGCAGATTCGGTGCATCATCCTCTGCAGGCGGGAAGGTATAGACCACGCAATCGAAGCTCAGGCCTTCCTCGGCCAGGCGACGGACGAGGTCATCAGCGAATTGCCATGCGCTCTTGCCGTCCGTGAACGGCAGGAGAGAGACGATGCGAGAGCGATCAAGCTGCCCGACGGCATCGCCGGTACGAACGCGTTGGCTCAGGATGCTGGCTAGCCTGCGCAGCTCACCTTCGTCCTTGTCTTTCGAGACAAACACCACGAGCGAGAAGCTGTGGGGATTGCGATAGACGAGGGCACACTCGCGATGGAAAATGGCCTCGAATTCACTCGCGGTGAGTACGCCGGGTAGTTGCGGACCTCCGAAGAGTCCTGCAAACATGCGTCCACCGCGCTGTCTTGTCTTTAACACCATTGGGGAATCGTCTCGGAATCAGGGTCCAGACCAAGTAGCTGGAGCGAGGAATCTATCGGCCAACGGGTGGCCCGAACCGTCGGCCAGGGCCGAGATTTTATAGGTACAATCGCTGAGAGGGGCTGGGACGCCTGCTGATGTGAGTGTTTCTCGCAGTCCGAGGGGCCTGTGTTGCGATGCAATCGGCCGGGTCGCGAGTCGCGAACGACCCAAGGTTGCGAGTGATCTGGGGCGAGAGAGGCATCTGCCGCAGCTAGCAGTGAATTGGCTATTTCCTTCGGCCCTGCCGCTACACTACGTCCTGGCACTACAGCTACCTGCCGGTAGGCGCTGCAGCTGTCTCGATCAACTTCTCTCCATCAACTCTCGCCAGCCGATCCATCCGTGAGCGACCAATTCTTTCTGACCAACCTGGAACTGCGTGAGTCCGACGAGACCGGCGAGATGGCGTCTGGCCTGAGCCACAGCTCGATGAAGGGCATGTTGCTGTTCGAGGTGCTCGAGCTGGCCGCGATCGGCGAACCGCGCGGAACCGTAACGGTCGTGCATGACGCTGGAGAGCATGGCGGCCGCTACAAGGAGTTCGCCAAGGTCCTCGCCGCTAGTGGCTGGGCGGTTGCTTTGCCATCGATGCGAGGGCACGGCGGGACCGAAGGGGAGCGTGGACACTCGGCCGGGAGTCGTGAGGTTGTGCGCGACTTGACTGAGGTGCAGAACCACCTGGCCTACAGGCTACCGGACTCACCCAAGGTCTTAATTGGTCAGGGGCTCGGCGCTATTCACTGTGTGACGTATGCGGTCGAGCAGCCCGGCATGGCGCGCGCTATTGTTTTGCTGGCACCGCTGTTCGAGCCGAGCTTCGAAGCGCCACTCGCACCCAAGGGGTTGAAGAAGTTCTTCAACAAGATCGGACCGACATCACCGGGGCGCGTCGCCTATGCAGTGGATGCACTGACCGCGGACGAGGCGGTCGCGAGTGACTACGCGGCTGATCCCCGCGTGCACGATGTCATCACACAACGAGCGATCGAGGAAGCGAGCGATGCAGCGCGGCAGTATCTTCCGAAGCTGTCTGAACTGGGCATTCCGATCCTTATCCTGCATGGCAGCGATGATTCCATCAGTGCAGTGAGCAAGAGCCAGGCCGTTGCTTGCGCTGGGATTGAAGTGCAGGTTATCGAAGGAGGCCGCCATCACTTGCTGCAGGATCGTGAACGTGATGCATGCGCACAGACGATCGCGAGTTGGTTGGACAGCGCCTTGCCGCGTGAGTGATCACGTTCGCGCGCCGAGCTAGCGGCCCCTATCTAAAGACTCCGATCCATGTCTCGGGTCCTCCGAATCGTCTGGTGTGTTATCAGACCCCACGGATAGCACCGACCTTGCGCTAGCATCCGACTCGCGTGGAAGCTGGCGCCTTGCCAGTCAATCCGACGAACCCAATCCATGATTGGGCTGTCTAAGGCGGGCTGCTGTGCTCATCCAACGGGCGTCATTCAGTCGCTCTGCTCAGGCTTCTGGCATGGCGGGTACCGGCTGTTCTGGCCGAATAGCGTGCTGGATTGCTTGAAGCTTGCTGATGGCTTGCGCTGCGATGGGTCGGATTGGCACGAGGATTCGTGCCGTTCGGGAAGGTCGCATCTACCGATGGCTGTCCGCGTTCGGGCAATCGTTCTCGATTCGGATCAAGAAGTGCGCACCAAGGTCTTCATGAGGGCGCCAGTGAAGCACTCAGCGGGCTTTCGACAGAATCAGTCACAAAGGTCGTTCGGCCAGCGCGACTCTCCCGCTTAGAGGGTCAGATGGCACGCCGTGAGGCGCCCAACCGAGGCCGCTCAGCCTCGTCTTGAGACCTACTAACTCTTCCACTATTTTTGAACTGTGGTCTCCAAGGCGAGCTGAGCGTTCACTCTTTTAATGCCGCGACGGGCGCTCATGTATGCGCTCATGTATGCGCTCGATTCGTAGCCGAGCTGGGTGCATCAGCCTTTGGGTTCGCCAGAAGCGACCCAATCTTCGAGCAGCACCCACGCGCTCCAGCTGTCGCGCCGAGCCTTGCGCGCAGCGCCATGGTGGCCTGATTCACGCAGCCGTTCTTCGGCTTCTTTCGTCGTCAAGCGTTCGTCTTGACGACAGATAAGTGCATCGGGAAAACGCGCTTGCAATCGCTGTATGAAGGCATCGACGATGGCGACTCGACCACCGGGCGTCCCGTCCATATTCAGCGGGTAGCCAACGACAAAAGTGCCCACGCGGTATTCCTCAGACCGATCGGCGATTGCCTGCAACAACGCATCGCCGTCACCCGGGCCGTGAAAGACATCGAGCGGGCCGCAGCGAATGCGGCCCGCGTCGGTCAACGCAAAGCCGGTTCGCTTGTCACCATGGTCAATACCGAGCGCGGCGCTCTTTGCGGTTGTACTCATGCCACGGATCAGGCTCGGTCCGAAGCGCGCGCCTTCAGCTGCTCGACGATTTCGCGCACGTCTTGATCGCGATCGCGCGGGCAAACCAGAGTTGCACCATCGGTGTGCACCACGATCAAGTCCTTGACGCCGACCAGGGCGATCGTGTGTTTTTCAGAAGCGTGTACGATGCAGTCTTGAGAGTCATGCGTGATCAGTTCGACGGAACCACTCTCGATCATGCCGGCTTTCTTAGCGGGTAGCACTTCTTCCAATGCGGACCAAGAGCCGACATCGCTCCAGCGATAATCGATCGGAAGCACGTTGCGATTCGACGCTTTCTCCATCACGCCCTTGTCGATCGGTGCGGAGCGCAGGCCCGCGTACACCTCGGTAAGAGCATCGGCTTCGCACGTGGACAATGCCTCGTGGATGTCGGGTGAGTGCTTCGCAATCGAATTCGCGATCGTCTGAGTCGTCCACACGAACATACCGCTGTTCCACAAGAAGCGACCGGAATCGACAAACTCCTTGGCCACTTCAAGCGACGGCTTCTCTTGGAATTGCACGACATCGAAGACCGATTCGCTCAGCGAATCCGCAGCTTGCTTGCCGAGCTCAATGTAGCCGTAACCGGTCGCCGGGAAGGTCGGCCGGATCCCAAAGGTCACCAGGGATTCGCGCTCAATCGCGACGCGCACCGCTGCTTTCACACTCGCGTGGAAAGATTCAGCCGGCTCGATCACATGGTCTGCGGGAAGCACGAGCTGGACCGAGTTCGGGTCGCGGCGTTGCAACGCATAGGTCGCCAGCGCGATACAGGCCAGAGTGTTGCGTGCGCACGGTTCGGTCAGGATGTTCTCCAGCGGCAAGTCGGGCAGCGACTCCTGCACCAAATCGCGATGGCTCTCACCACAGACGACCCATATTCGTTCGGGTGGAACCAGGGCCGCGACACGATCGCAGGTTTGCGCGATCATCGTTTTCTCACTACCGAGTGGAAGAAACTGCTTGGGGCGTGACGAGCGACTCGCTGGCCAAAAGCGAGTCCCCGATCCTCCGGCCATCAAGACCACATGCAGATCGTTCGACATGCTCGGATCATACGGACTGCTAGGCGCAGGTTCACCTGCTCAAAAATGGTCGGGCAGCGAGCTCGATCCCGGCAGGGGGAGTTCGCGGCCCTGTTCGTCGCCCGTCCCGATGAAGAGCGACAGAATGCCGCCCAGCAGAACGCGCGGTCGACTCAAGTCACCGCGGATGGATACGTGCAGCAGACCCTCTTGGATTTTGTACAGCAGCAGCGTCAACGGCCCGAGTCGATCGATCAAGCTGTAACGCACGTCCAAATCGTGGCGCATACGGCCATCGAAATCGATCTTACCCTTGCCGACGAGGGACAGAAGATCACTCTTGAGACTCATGTCGCGCATCTCGATGCTGCCGTCGGCGACCGTGACTCGACACTCCATCCGCCGAAAGATCGCGGTTGTATCGAAGCCGAGCTGGGCAAAGAGTTGCTGAAAGACCGGGATGGCCCAGAGGCTGGAATTCGAGAGCTTCACGTGTCCCGAGCCGCGGATGCTGAGCAGCTTGCCCAGATCACCCTCCAAGGCCAAGCTAGCGTCGAGCTCGCCGCGGTTCGCGAAGCTCGAGTTGAAGACACCGCGCGTCAACTCTCCGGTATCCACGCCGGTCGCTATTGCGGCCAGGCGGAAGTGAAAGGGCGGCACTAAGTCGAGCGAGAAAAAATCGGCACTGCCACCGGCTTCGAGCCCCATGGACTGCAGCGAACCGCCTTCAAATTCTCCCTCGAGCTCACGGATCGACAGGTGCGGGTGCACATAGGTCGTGAGCAGGCTTGCATCGCTCAGGCGTCGGTCGGCGAGAGTTCCATAGAGATTGCGTAAGCGCGCCCACAGTCGCAGATCCGTGCCCTCGAGCACCATGTGTAGCGGATCCAGGCGGGCAGAACTGACGGTCACAGGGACGCCGAGAACGCCCGACATCTCGCTCACCTCGACAGTTCCTCGGAAGCTGACGACAGGCTCGCTGCTTTCGTCTGCAAAGGTGATGCTCAAGCGACCTTGTTCGACACTCAGCAAGCCCTTCCATTGCAGGTCCTCAAGCACCGTTCGTAGTGTCGTTCGATCCAAGAAGGGTTCGAGGTGTTCGCGGTCGATAGGGAAGTTGCGCAGGGTCAGATCACACGAGATGACCGTCGCACTGCCGACTGTCTCGATAGCAATCGCTCCGATCCGGATCGGCGTGTCTCGCAGCAGAGCTTCGATTTGTGCCTCACGCAGGCCTTGATCATCGAGCCGCACTCTGCCGCGCATGCGCTCCAAGAATGGACGCTCGTCCAAGCTGGCGATCGCGAGCGTACCGTCGCGCAGGAAGAGATTCAGGTTCGGCGTGATTCGTCGGTTCGAATCTTTACCCCTGATGCTGAGCTTGCCGCCTACATCAAGCTGACCATCCATTCCTGTGCGGGAGAGGTCGATGTCACTATCGGACGCACCTTCATTCAAGGTGCGTCCGAAGGTCGATAGTAGCGCTGCATTGGCGAGCGGGACGCCCGCTCCGAACAGCTCAAGCTCAACATCTCCGCCATTACCAAGCGCAATGTGTGCGCCAACCGGTATCGGAGCCACAGCGGTTCCCCAGCGGCCGATAATCGGGATCGCCAACACATCCGGCGCGAAAGACTCGGTCACTTGCGGATCTTCGGGGTCCTTCCACGCGACGATCGCGCGGCCCTTGACTGCACTTGTCAGCATGTCGAAGGCCGCGGGTCGAATGCGGTTCTCACCTTCTGCAGTCTCGATTTCGAGCAGAGTGCGACCTCGTCCTGCTCCGGGTTCGAGATTGCGAACGATCGAGAGGTCGAAGAAGCCCTGCGGTGCGATGTCCCGAATCGTCTGCTCGAGTTTCGGCATCGATTGTTCGACAACGGCTCGCAGGGCCGAGTGCTTGGGATTCAAGCCTTCGATGCTCAACCTGAATTGATTTGCGATCGGATCGGCGATCGGCATGGATTCCAAAGTGTCGCGCCGACGGCCGGTCAATGAATACAGGTCAAGCTCGATCGGCGTTCGCATCGCAGGGTGCGAGGCACTTGCTTGGATGTGTGTCGCAAAGTGGGAAGATTCGCGCGTCGAGTCCCGGCCATCTGTTGAAATCGCGACCCGTCCATTCACATCCCGCATGGGCAGCGGCAACGGACTCCAGTTCATCTGCGCCTGCTCGATTCCAATCGTCAAGCGCATCGCAAGGCGCGGACGACTCTCGTCTCGCCAGAAGCTGACATCGACCGGCAGCTTGCCCGAGACCGGGCCGTAGTTGTCCCACGCGACCTCGCGCGCGACGATGCCAGTCAAACCTTCCAGTGCTTGCGAGACAGCATCAGAGACTTCCAGGTCAGGAGACTTGGCGTGCATTCGGAACGACACGCGACCAATCGGTGAATCGGGTACGAAAACTGGCGAGAAGGAGTGGCTGCTCGCTTCGACTTCGATGTGGGCACCGTCAATCGTTTGCCCCGCTACAGCGATGATCCCGAGAAACGAGTGATAGGGGATGTCGATCCTGCCCGCTTCAGAGAGCAGCACTCGGCCGGTCGTATCTCTCATCCGCAACGGGAAGCCATAGACGCGTCCCAGCGGTCCGACATTGCCATGGTAGGCGAAAGAGCAGTCCTCCAACGGCCGGATGGACACGGTCAGCGGGATCTGCTCGCGAAAGTCGAGGCCGGCGCGAGCTTCGAGCGGAATGCGGAAACCCGCGCTGAGTGCATAGGCGCCTTCGGGTTCGAGCATGCCGATGAGCTCTGCTGCAGCAGGTAGTGAGTCCAGCAGCGTTCTGAGTTCGGGCGTGAACTCGGTGCGTGGGGTCTCTATCCATGCTTCGAGTCGCGAGCCACTTCTTGCAGCCTGCCCGGCTCGCGCCGCGACTGCCAGCTGCTGTTCGATCCACTTTGCGCTGCACTCGAGTCGCGTCGCCCATTGCATGGGATCCAGCCAATCACGCCTCACACCTGGCGCAACTGGACTGAGTCTCGATTGAAGGTCGAGCTTGATCGCGCTGAGGACTTCCGGATTCAGCTGCGCCGAATCATTCGCTGTCGGAAGCTCCCAGGCAAATGGCAACTGCAACTGACCATCCCGCAGACTCGCGTTCAGTTCGGCGCTGTGCAAGAGCGGTAGCGCGGACGTCGCACCCTCGCCAGGCAGGGCCACATCCGCCGTCGCGTCCAGGTGCAAGAGAGCCTTCGGAGCGAACTCTCTCAACTTCCCAAGCCACGCACCGACCCAGTAATCAGAACCAAGATCCAGCTCGCGCCCCGTGAGCGTGACGCGCAGGCGACCGTCGTCGCGCTCGCTGGCCGACAGGCTGACACGTTCCGGCTTACGCGCTGGGCCACGCTCGCGCAAGATGCGCGCACTCAGCTGCATGCGCCCTTGCTCCGTCTTGGTCAGGTGTCCATCGAGGCGCCCGAGTTGGATCCTGTCGATTGAATTTTCAACGGCGTCTATGCGCACGAGCTGCAGTCCGAGGTTCGAAATTTTCAGTGTCGGAATCCAACCGGTGTCTCCGCTTTGTTGAACCTGACGTATCCGATCCAAGGCGCGCTCGAGTTCATCTCCCAAGATGAACTCTCCACCTTCGATCAGAATCCGCTCGACCGGAGGCATCGAGGGCGGACTGCTACCGAGCGTTACCAACACTCGGTCGAGGGACAACAGGTCGCCGTAGTGAAGGCCTCGCAGTTCGACGGACCGATCGCTCCAGTGAACGTCTAGCGCATCAAGCTGAACCTCGCCTGCATCGGCGCCCAGGGCTCGTTCGAGTTGGAGCTGCACCAACTTGCGTGGGATGTCGGTCGATTCGACGACTTTCGATCCCGCCAAACATATAAACGCAGACCAACCCAGCAAGCGCAGCGTGCGCACGCTGCGGCTTCGCCGTCGCTGCTGTTTGGCCGAATCTTGAACGGCCTGCTGCTCAGCCTGTTGAGTGGGCATTCGAGTCGTGGGGGAGAGCTGACGCTTTTCCGCTACTTCTATTGACCCAGAGGGCCTTGATCCTGGGGCTTCGGCTGGGGCTTCGGCTCGGGCTTCGGCTCGGGCAGCATGTCACAACTGCTGTGCTTGCGGTGCACGATGGGCGGCGATGGGCCCGTGAAGGGTCGAATCGCGTCCAAATCCATGTTCGAACTCAAGTAAATCCGGGCCACTCGCGGGCCAACAGAACAGCTGATCTCATACGGAATCGTGCCCGCCAGGTCGGCGACATCTTGCAGAGTGATTTTCTCTGCGCCGTCACGCCCAATCAAGGTGGCGACATCACCTACCTGGACACCGGGTATATGACCCACATCCAGAGTGGTGTAGTCCATCGAGACGCGACCAATGATCGGCGCACGGCAGCCACGTATCAGTACAGAACCGCGCCCCGACAAGCGCCATGGGACACCGTCGTTGTAGCCGAGCGCAATGGTCGCGATGCGCGTCGCGCGCGGGGCGCGCCAGACGCTTTCGTAGCCGACCGGCGTACCGGCTTCGATGTCGCGCAAGAAGACGACCTGGCTGCGCAGAGCGAGCACTGGACGTTGTTCCGCTGCACCTGGCAAGTGGCGGGGCAATGCTCCGAGGGCTGCAATTCCGGGACGCACGGTGTCGTAGGCATCACCAAATCCGGTCGCAATCGCTGCCGAATTGCAAAGATGAACCGTGTCCGGCTCAATACCTGCATCGCGTGCTGCGCCCAGGACAGCGTCGAATCGACGCTTCTGTGCCCCTGCGCTCGGATCCAGTGCTCCGTCAGCCGCGCTGATATGAGACATCAGGCCCGCGAGATGCAGGTGACTGGACTCGCTTACGCACTCTAATAGGCGAACCGCCAGCTCTGGTCCGACGCCCAAACGGCCCATGCCTGTGTCGACATTCACGTGCACACGAGCCGTCCTTCCAAGACTCTTGGCACGTTCTTGAAGGGAGTAGCAGCGATCGAAGGAGTGCAATCCAAGGTGAACACCATGTCGAATGCAGTCATCCAATTCGTGCTCTACGACCGTCCCAAGCACCAGAATCGGTAATCGAAGGCCTGCACTCTGCAGTTCCAGTGCCTCACTTGACGTGCCCACTCCCAACGCGGAGATTCCCAATTCGTGAGCCGCGCGGGCGATTGCAACGGCCCCATGGCCGTAGGCGTCTGCTTTGACCACCAACATGATCCTCCGTGCCTCACCGACACTGGCTCGGATGCTCGCGATGTTGTGGGCAAGGGCGTCGAGATTGATCTCGATCCAAGCTCGATAGCTGTTCACTCGCTCAAGATAGTCCGTCGAGTCGTCCGGACCAAGGACTCGCACACATCGCAGACTGGCGAGATTCCTTCATAAGCACCCGAATTCGGGTGATTTGCTTAGTTGACATGTCCGCTAACGATTTCCATTCTCTGGTCTGCGTTACGTATAAACCTCGTCTCGGGGCACAGCCACGAGACCGTCCTCCCCCAGGGAGACCTGAAGAGACACTCATGGCAAAGAAGAAATCCCGCAAGAAGGCATCGAAGAAGGCTTCGAAGAAAGCATCGAAGAAGAAGGGCAAGAAGGGTAAGTCCGCTGCCGACTTCATCATCAGCAAGAGCCGCACGAAGGCTGCTGCTGGTATCAATGTCTCCGGTGAGTTCTACGCCGCGCTTGACGGAGCCGTTCGCGGCATGATTGCTGCTGCCGAAGAGCGCGCCGTGAACAACGGTCGTCGTACGCTTCGTCCGCACGATCTGTAGGGAAGTGCCAACAGAAGGGTCGACACCGTCGCAGGGTCCGCACTCGCTGTGGACCGATTCGGGCACGCACTGATTCAGTACGATCTCGAACATACGACGGGAGCAGACCTGGGTACGTTCAACTCCGGCCACTGAGAGGTAACTCTTGGTGGCCGGAGTTTTTTTTTGGATCTTGGAGACTCGCTGCGCGCAGCGATATCTGTGTCGATCGCGCTGGCAGCTTGCTAAATGTCAGCGACGCCGAGGCTTTGCTTCGAAAGCGCGTAAGTACAGGGGCATCACGTCTTCGACTTGCATGCTGCCTTGGGCAGCCAAGCGCGGAACGCCTAGTGCCAGCAGAGCGCTGGCGCTTGCGATACTGTCTGTGCGCACGCGACTGCGCAGGGATTCGTGAATGCCTGCTGCTTGCAGCGCTGCATCATCCGCCAGAATCGCGCCTTTCTCAAGCAAGGCCGCTGCGATGTCCGCTGGCTTCATCACGCAGGGAGCGCGCAGTACTCGGACCTCTTGTTCGAGCCGGCGATAGCTCGCGAGGTAGAGCACCCCGCCGCGTGCGTCCATCAAGACATCGGCTTCCTCTCCGACTTGCAGTGCGCTGAAGGCTTGGACTTCGAAGGATGGAATCCCAAACAATGCACATGCGCGACCACGAAGCAGGCCGAGGGCTGTCGCTACGCCGACGCGCAGGCCCGTATAGCTGCCAGGGCCGGTACCGACGATGACGGCGTCGATGTCCCTCACGCTGGCGCCATGCTCGCGCAGAAGGCCGTCTAGCATGGGCAATAAATCGCTAGCGTGCGCGCGACTGTCGTCGAGGCTGCGCTCGACGATGCGATCTTCAGTCAGGCGAAGCGCGACTCGGGCCGGCCGGATCGAAGTCTCGAGTGCAACTTGCACCATCGTTCAGGAAGTCTCGGTGCCAATCTGACGTTGGATCGAATGGGCTATCTGACGCGCCAATACCCCGATGCGCTCCGGGTCGAGACCTTCGACCATCACACGTGCAAGGTCCTCGGTGCCGGAGTATCGCAACAACACGCGGCCGTCGGGCGCGAGTTCGTCTTCGGTCTGCTGTACGAGCTCGAGTACGTCCGGCAGCTCACGCAAGTTGGGTTTGCTTCTGACGGGGACGTTCAAGAGGATTTGCGGCAAGGGCTGGAAGGGGGCCGCTAGCTCGGAGAGCGGCTTGCCGCTCTCCGCCATGACTTGCAGAACCGCTAGTGCGGTATAGGTGCCATCCCCAATGAAGGCATTCGCTTCGCCGAGGACGATGTGCCCAGACTGTTCTCCACCGAGCTCCAAGCCTTCGCTTCGCAGGCGCTCGACCACGGCGCGATCGCCGACTCCGACTTCGATAACCTCGACACCAACTTCGCGCAAGGCTCGGTTCAGACCGCGGTTGCTCATGACCGTCGCGACGATGCGCGGATCCTTCATACGGCCCATCTGCGCCGCATGCCTTCCGAGCATCGTCATGATGCCGTCGCCGTGCACGACCTCGCCGTTTTCATCGACCAGGATGCAGCGGTCACCATCGCCATCAAGTGCAATTCCAATGCTCGCCTTGCGCGCCCGGACGGTCTCTCGCAGGCCTTCGGGGTGGGTTGAGCCACAGTTTTGATTGATGTTGTCGCCATCGGGCTCGGCTGCGATGGGGTGAGTTTGCGCACCCAAGCGGCCCAATGCTCGCGGCGCAACGCGGCTACCGGCGCCATTGGCGCAGTCGATGACGATCGGCCAACCCGACAGGTCTAGGCCGGCTCCGGCGGTTTCGATCAAGTGGGCGAGGTACTCAAGCTCCAACTCGCCGTTCAGGCGCGGTGAGCGGCCCGGGATCGAGGGCTGGGCGAGCTCTTCGCGCAACAAGGCTTCGAGCTCGAGTTCAGTTTCGTCATCCAGCTTGCCTCCGGAGGCGCTGAACAGCTTGATCCCGTTGTCTTGTGACGGGTTGTGGGATGCGCTGATCATCGCGCCTAGCGTGAAATCCTTGTCGCGCGTCAGCCAAGCCAAACCGGGCGTCGGGATCAGACCAGCACTGACGGACTCGACATCCATTTGAGTCAGGCCGGATGCCAATGCTGTCTCGAGCGCCGGGCCGGAGCGTCGCCCATCGTGACCGATCAGCGTCAGGTGCTTGGCATTCGGATCCGTTTGCTTCAGCAAACGACCGAGCGCACGACCGAGCGCACTGACTGCATCCGTGGTCAACCAGCCATCGAAGGCACGTCCTCGAATGCCATCCGTACCGAAGATGCGTTCTTGCGCCATGGTGCTCACTCCCGATCCCGAGTTGGTGTCCGACGTCTTCGACTGATTACTCATTGTCTTCGTCCTCGCCGCCAGCGGAAGGCTGAGTGGCCTCCTCGAGCAGTGTTGTCTGTTCCGAAGCGAGCACGACGATGATCTCTGCCTCGTCATTGCCTGCGCCCATATCGGTAGAGAAGACGGTACGCCAATCGTCGTCTGGTTCCAGAACCTTGACGCGGCCGTAGTTGCTGTCGGGTTCAATGGTCGCCACATCGACGACCACCTTGTAGTTCTTCTTGACCCACTGCCTGACTTGATTGACCTTCTCCTGATAAGCGGAGGAGTTCGCATCGAGGTCCGGAATGACGCCGCGCGTGCGCACTTCGAGAACGGCCTCTTGCGCCGGAGCGAGCCACTTGTCTTTCAAGTTCTTCCGATTCGGATCGGTCGAGATCAGCACGATTTCGATGCTGATCTCGCGTAGATTCATCACGATCGGGGCGATCGGGAGATGCACGACGACGTGCTCCCGGTCGGCCGAAAACGCGAATCCTTGCGCGATTAGGTCCGGGTGTAGGGTCAGGTCCGCTTGTAAATCACCGCGTTGATCGGCGGGCACGGTCAGCGGCGCAAGGCGTAGGGGCAAGGTGTCTCCCAGAGTGTCGATCACATCGCTCGGTCCGATCAGGCTGACTTGAGTCGGTGTGAAACGTAGCTCGCTCTTGGCCGCCTGATAGCGAGGATCGAGCGACTCCGAGATGATTTTGACGTGCTCGGGCGCGAGCTTGATTGTCTTCTCGCTAGTCGCTTCGATCACGACGATCGGCGTCAAACCGTCCCAATTGACCTGAAGGTCTTCGACGCTACTGGTCGTCCAGACCAGATTGTTCAGGCTCAGCTCCTTGCGCCCGATTGCGGGCTGAGTGCCGAAGTCATAGCGCGCGTTCAGCGTCGGCGGCAGCGCGTCGAGCTGCGCGCGCGATCCACCCAGTTTCAAGCGGATCTGGGTCCCCTCGGTCGGCATGGCCAAGCGCAGGTGGTCATTCGACAGGTTAAAGTAGATCGTGCTTTCGGTCTCGTGGATCGAGACTGCTTGGTCAACACGCACGCGCAATGCGTGAAATTCTTCGCGGCGAATGTCTTGGTGCGCGACCCAGAACAGACCGCCGGCAATCACGAGCGAACCTGATTTTAGCCACAGGTTTTCACTCAACAGGCTCCAGCTCCAGCGCAACAATCCGCCGGAGGCATCGCTCCCTAGGCTGCCTTCGGGCTTTTCCTTGCTCCCGATACTCTCGCGCAAGATCTCTTCGAGCCGCGCGGGTGGGACGTTGCGTTGCATCTCGCCTGACTTGCAAACGGCGATGCCGCCGGTCTCTTCGGAGATCGCGACTGTGACGGCGTCGGTTTCCTCTGTCAGGCCCAGCGCAGCGCGGTGACGCGTGCCGGTCGACTTGCTGATCTCGATGTTCTCGGTCAACGGAAACAGACAAGCCGCAGCTTCGATGCGATCACCACGCAAGATGATCGCTCCGTCGTGCAGCGCGCTGCCGTGATGAAAGATGCTGTCGACCAAGAAGCGATTGACTTCAGAGTCGACTCGCACAGCACCATCGATGAAGGTGTCGAGCGCTGTCTTGCGTTCGAATGCAATCAGTGCGCCTTGGCGCTTCTTCGCCATGCTGATGCAGGCCTGGCTGACCTCGGTCACGACCTCGTGCCTTCGTCCCTCCAGTAACCGGCCGACGAGCGGGTTCTCGCCGAGTTGCACGATTCCGCGTCGCAGCTCGGGCTGGAATAGGATGGCCAGAATCACGACGACGTAGCCGGTGATGATCTCGAGGATGTAGTCGAGTTCTTCCAGCTGCAGCTGCTCGGCGAAGGCCGACAAGCCGACGACTCCGCCGACGAGCGCGAAGGCCAGTCCACGCACGAGGCCAGAACCGCGTGTCGTGCGCAAAAAGCCCAGCACTACGTAGATACCGGTGGCGAGGATCGCGACCTGCAACACAGAGCTGAGACTCATCATGAGTTGTCACCCGCAGCATGCTCGGCGAACTTCGGCGCGGGACGGCCGCACAGAGCGCTCGCGACACTGACAGCCTCGGCCATCACTTGTACGTCGTGCACACGCAGGATGTCAGCGCCGCCCTGCACACAGGCTGTCACGGCTGCAGCCGTACCTCCGATGCGGTCCGCCGCGCGCTGGCGCTGCGTCTCATCAGCGCCCGATGCGCTCCACTGTGCCTGACGTTCGCTTCCCATCAGATGCCCGATGAAGGATTTGCGAGAGACGCCGAGCAACAGCGGCGACTCGCCGAGTCGAAGTTCGGGGAGTCGGCGCAAGATGTCGAGGTTGTGCTCGAGGCGCTTGCCGAAGCCGATGCCCGGATCAAGGACGATCTTATGGGGCGCCATGCCCGCTCGCAAACAACACTGCTGGCGCTCTCGCAAGTAGGCCACGATCTCGCTGACGGGATCTTGGTAACGAGGGTCGGCCTGCATACTGCTAGGTCGACCACGCATGTGCATCAGCACAAGAGTCGCGTCACGTTCGGCGGCGAGCGGGACCATCTCGGGGTCCGATTCACCCGCGCTGATGTCGTTGATCCACTCGGCACCTGCGTCGAGTGCGGCGCGTGCGACGGCGGCCTTGGTCGTGTCGATGCTGATTCGAGCTTGTACGCCGGCCTGAATCAGGCCTTGAATGACAGGGCACACGCGCTCGAGTTCCTCCGTTTCGGACACAGGGCTTGCACCCGGGCGGGTAGATTCGCCGCCAATGTCGAGTAGGGCGGCACCCTCACGTACGAGCTGCAGGCCATGCTCGATCGCACGCTCCGGTGCGAGGAAGCGCCCGCCGTCAGAGAAACTGTCGGGTGTCACGTTGACGACCCCCATCAGTGCGACGGCGCCGGGCATGCACGAGCGAGAATCCTCTGGCTCGTGCCTGCGCGCGTCGGGCTGGGGCGACGACCCTCTCGCCTCCTGCCTCGAAGTCATCGAATCGCTAGGCTCAGGCGGGGGAGAAGCCGGCCTCGCCGGGCATGTCGCCGCCCGAGAGTTCGCTTCCGTCCGGGATGGGATCGCTCACATTGCCTTCGGACGGGGCGGCGCGCGGGACGGGTTCCGGCTCGGGCTCCTCTTCCGGCTCAGGACGCATGTCGGCGACGGGCATCCCGCCGACCAAGCTGGCGATCTCGCCCGCATTGACCGTTTCGTACAGAAGCAAGGCTTCGGTCATGCGCTCGACCGCGTCGCGGTTCTCCAGCAGGATATTCTTCGCGCGCTTATAGGCGGCCAAGATGATGGTCTCGATCTCTTGGTCGATGATCTGGGCCGTCGCTTCAGAATGCCACTTACTGGCCATCAACTCGGTACCGAGGAAATCAGATCCCTGGCGATCCGCGAAGTTGATCGGACCGACGGTGTCGCCCATGCCCAGCTCGGTGATCATCGCCCGGGCGAGTTCGGTCGCACGCTTGATGTCGTCCGATGCGCCTGCAGAAATGTCGCCGCAGAAGATCTCTTCGGCCACGCGACCACCGAACAGCATCGCGAGCTGTCCGAGCAGACGCTTCTTCTGCATGTGATAGCTCTCCTTCAAGGGGAGCATCATGGTCGAGCCGAGGGAGCGTCCACGTGGGACGATGGTGACCTTGTGCGGAGGGTCGAGCTCCTCGATGAGGGCGCCCACGACGGTGTGACCCGCTTCGTGGTAGGCCGTGATCTTGCGATCTTCTTCCTCGATCTTCTTCGATGTCTTCTCGCGTCCGAAGCGCACCTTGGAGGCAGCTTCCTCGAGGTTTTGCATCGAGATCAGCTCCTGCTTGTTGAGCACCGCCATGATTGCGGCCTCGTTCGTGATCGCAGCCAGGTCCGCGCCCGAGTAACCGGGCGTCGAACGCGCCAGCGTCTCGACATCGACCTGATCGTCGATTTTTACCTTCTTCAGGTGCACGCGCAGGATCTCGCGCCGACCCTCGAGGTCGGGCAAGTCAATCGTGACTTCGCGGTCGAAGCGACCGGGACGCAGCAGGGCAGGGTCGAGCACGTCGGGGCGGTTGGTAGCGGCGACGACGATGATGCCCTCGTCGGTACCGAAGCCATCCATCTCGACTAGGATCGCGTTCAGCGTCTGCTCGCGCTCGTCATGACCACCGCCCATGCCGCTTCCACGACGGCGACCGACGGCGTCGATCTCGTCCAGGAAGATGATACAGGGACTGTTTTCACGGGCTTGCTTGAAAAGGTCGCGCACGCGGCTGGCGCCGACGCCGACGAACATCTCAACGAAGTCCGAACCGGAGATCGAGTAGAAGGGGACTTCAGCTTCGCCTGCGATCGCTTTCGCGATCAGCGTCTTACCGCAGCCCGGCGGGCCGACCAGCATCACGCCACGCGGAATGCGGCCACCAATGCGCGTGAACCGACCCGGGTTCTTCAAGAACTCGACGACCTCGCGCACCTCTTGCTTGGCTTCTTGTGCACCCGCGACATCGTCGAAGGTGGTGTTCGTGTTGTCTTCCTTGGCGTACAGCTGGGCTCGCGAGCGGCCGAAGGACATCACGCCTGCACCGGAGCCTTGGTTGCGCATCTGGCGCATGAACAGCACAAAGACACCGATGATCAGGATCCAGGGACCATAGATCAGCAGGATCTGCGCAACGCTGGCGCTGGCCGCACCATGGCTCGTGCCGTGATCCTTGCGCAGGTCAAAGGCGAGCTCTTCCGCGGTCGCGCCGGTCGCGGCTAAGTCATCCTTCAAGCTGCCGAGGTCTTCGATCTCGGTCACTTCGATCCAGAGTGAGCCCGAGTCTTTCTCCATCAACGGGAACTCGCCCGGCCGGCCTTGGTTCTCGTCGCGATAAGCATCCTCCGAACGAGCTGTGACTTGGACGAAGAGCCTGTCGGTTTGGGTCGTGCCGGGACGAACCTCCGGAGTGCCTTCCGTAGAGACGCTCTCTTCGTGGCCATCCTTGATGAAGGTCAGGTGGCGATAGAGCTGTGGGCGGTACCACTGGCCAACCACCGCAGTCTGCAGCTGGGCCTCGGTGATCTCGCGGTACTTGTAGACCGCGTTGAGCTGCTGGTAGTGTTCTTGCCGGCTCTCGTGGTTGCTGAAGCTGACTTGGAAGCGAGCGTCGGCCGGGCTCTTCAGGGTTCCTTCGATTTCACTCGAGCCCTTGAACTCGAGCTTGTCGATCTGGCCCGTGTACAGCTTGGCTTCGAACTGATCCTGCGTCAGTTGCTCTCGCCTGCCCAACTGGTCGGAACCAAATAGGGCCAGCACGACGATCAGGATCGTCAGGAAGAGCAAGAAGGGACCGAAGGGCCGATTGCGGCGGACCTTGTCTCCCGGCGGATTCGGAGTTTCGCTCATAGGTTCTGTATCGTCCGAGAAGCCTGATGGCTCCAGGGGTGCTCTGTCTCAAGTCTCAAGAATACCGTGTTCGAGCCCGTGTCTCAGCATCTGATGCGGCTCTACGCTGTGCTTGC
This sequence comes from Planctomycetota bacterium, assembly GCA_047611405.1. Lineage (GTDB taxonomy): Bacteria > Planctomycetota > UBA1135 > UBA1135 > JBLFWN01. The sequence continues at coordinate 54,497 of JBLFWN010000028.1, forward strand.
GTGCAAATCAGTTGTCTTCGAAGTCGATCAGCTCGTCCTCGAACTCGTCGCCGGCTTGGCCATTCGGGCGGTTCGCGTCGTCATCCTCGTATCCCATAGGTTTAGGAACGAGCAGTTGCAGGATCAACAGGTCGGCGGCGTTCTTCATTGCGCGCGCTCGGGCCTCTTCGTCCAGTGTGCCGGGTCCATTCACGAAGCCGACCGAAACTGAGGCTCGCACGGGCCCGCTGATGAGCTTTCCGCTGGCCGAGACCAGTCTCGCGACGGCTTGGATTCGAACAGACCTTGAACGAAGCTGGTTGCCGCGCGTCCGCAACCCGCCCCGCAAGCTGTATGTACGGATCTCGCCACGGATAGTGACGTCGGCGTCGGAGGGTGCCCGAATTGGCAAAGGCAGCAGGTTGCGAGCCGAGCGAACGACCTGCTCGTGGAGTTCCTGTTCGATCCCCGGTAGCGGCCCGTCATTGCCAAACATCTCGATGCCGATGCTGCGGTAGTCGCCGCGCAGCGTGAGGCCCGAGCGGTAGCCGCAAGCGCTCAGGCAACACAGCAGCATCAGGGCGAGGGTACAGCCCGCTGCTCTGCCGCGTGTGGTGCCATGCGTGCTCATGAACCCTCCGAGCCATTCAGGCCGGCCGAGCCAGCGCTGGTCGTGTCTTCAGTGGGCTTGGTCGGGAGCGGGATCTCGACCTTGGGCGGGCTGAGTTCTTCGGCATCCGGGAAGTCGTCGCGCACCCTGGCAAGCCAGCGCTGGGCCTCGTCGATCTGATCGAGCGAGCCTCCACCGCGCGCCTCTTCGCCTGCGCGGCGCGCGTGATAGAGCGCTCCCTTGCCATTGTCGACGCGGTGGTAGAAATGGCTGACAGCGATGTCGTTGTCGGCCAAGCGCTGCAGCGTATCCAGGCGATCGCGGTGAACGATGTTCGTCAATGCCGGCTCAGTCTCGGTGAGCGACTGGAAGTCACTCAACCAACGGTCAAGCTCCGCAAGCGCGATCGTCAATTGACCGCGGTCGTACTCGGGGCTCGCCAAGGAAGAGAGGCGCAGGCCCGGTATGCGTGCACGGCTTTGCGGCACATAGGGACTGCCGCTGTACCAGAGCAGGAGGTCTTCGTGACGCTCGATTGCCAGCTCCCAGCGCTCGTCCTCCTCATACATATTCGCGAGGATCCAGTAGGCCTGGTCGCAGCGTGATTCGCTGGGGTAGTTCAACACCAAGTACTCGAACACCTCGGGCGCGTGATCTCGATAGTCGAAGAACAGGAAGTAGCTGCTCTCGTCCTGTTCGAAATCCATGCCGATTGCGAACAACAGAGCGCCCGCCTGTGGGCGTTCCTGATGTTGTGGATACTTCAGGTCGACGCGCCGGATCATCCGGTAGGACTCCATCCGTTCGCCTTCGCGGAACAGGATTTCTGCTGAGCGCATGCCGGCCGAAACCGAGAGCTGCCGCGGCAGTTCGAGTTCGAAGATCTCCTCCAATGCACCCGCATCACCCTCGCCAGACGCGAGCTCTTCGATTCGCGAGAGCGCCGCACGCTCCAATCGGCGTTGCACATCGCGTCGCTGCTCGGGTGACAACCCCTTCGTCTCGCTGGCGATGCGCGCCCGCGCCAGAGCGACATTATGTTGCGAGGCTTCGAGCTCTTGATCGATCTCGATCAGCGCGCCTGGGATTTCGCTTGGCTCGTAGCGACTCGGGACACCGGGCGGCAAACTGCTGCAAGCAGCCGTGAGCAACAGCGCAAGGGCCGTGATGCAGGATGCGATGGGGCTGAGTCGTCGGGACATGAGGCGATTGCGATTCGTGATCGTTGGGCGCACCGACGCGAGCCTCAGGCTTGAGGTCACGGTGAGTGGACGATTGGTGCGTTGCGATTGGGAGCGTCGAGGAAGCGCCGCAGCGTCTTCGGTCGTGCATCGAGATGGTAGTCGAGAAATCGTTCGAGAAGGTCCCGCATGCGAATGGTCATCTCCGGGCCGTGATCATCGAGCCTCACGGTTGCGCCGTCGAGCGGGCCGTTCGTTGCAGAGCCGGGTTGTCTTGCGGTGAGTGCTGCGTCGGGCGAGGTCATCGCTTCGAGCAGAGCGTTGGCGGCGTCGAGTACGGGTTGTGGCAGGGTTCCGACGCGACGACCTCGCGCACGTGCTTCTGCGGCGCAGCTTGGGCAGAGGCGACCCCCAGAATCAGCTGAAAACGCGACGCGCGCATCCTGTCGGTCGTGTGTCACCGGTGGGGCTTCTCGACCACAAGCCGCACAGGCTCCCAGCGCCGGCAGGATGCCGAGATTCTGCAGGAAGGCGAGCTCGAACTCAATCAGACTTCGGTCCGTGGCTGCCGCCAAGCTGTCTGCATCCGCCTCACCATCGATTCCGAGCCGTGCCAGTTGGTCGAGTCGGTCGAGGCCGCACGCTAGGTTGACGAATAGTCCGGCCTCGGGCTGGCCCGGGCGCGTCGCGAGTTCACTCAATTCGAGCATGATTTGGGCGGCGCGATAGGCGCCCAGCGCACGCGGGATCGATCGCCGTCGCTGCTCCAAATCGCCGCTGGCCAACAGCTGCAGCTCGCGCCGCGGGCTTTCGGACCATTCCAGGGTCAGCGTGTCGAACCAGTCGAGAACTCCACAGAAGCGTGAATTGGGGCGATGCGCCCCCTTGGCCATCAAGGGCACGCGTCCGCGAGCAGGCGTCAAGACGTGGACGACGAGAGAGGTCTCGCCGTAAGGCGTCTTGCGCAGCAGGATGGCGGAGTCCGTGCGAGTAACCACGGCTAGTTGTTCGTAGAGAAGAGCCGGTTCATGGATTGTGTGCTCGCAATTGGCTGGCAAGGTGCCAGCCAGCGCGCATCCTCGCACGCTACTCGTGGATTATGGCAACTCAGCCAGTCACTTTGGAGGAATCGAAGCACAGGGTTGATCCCACTTCGAGCACAGCTGGACCCGCCGGTCAGCCAATCAAGGTCAGGCGCCGCGCCGGACGGAGACCTTGAATATGCGGCGATCCGTCGCTTCGATGACGCGATATTCGACGCTCGAGCGAACGAAGACTTCGCCTTCCTTGGGCAGGTGCCCGAGTTCGGAGAGGACAAAGCCTCCCAGAGTTTCGAAGTCACTCTCTTCGGGAAGCTCGAGTCCCAGGAATTCGTTCACCTCGGTCACATGCATGCCCGCGCTGACCTCGAACAAGTTGCTCTCGATCTCGCGCATACGTTGGTCGGGAGCATCTTTCTCATCCTCGATGTCGCCAACGATTTCGGCGATGACATCGTAAATCGTCACCATGCCGGCTGTTCCACCGTACTCGTCCAGCACGATCGCGATCTTCTGCCGCTCGCTGCGGAATTCGCTCAATAGGTCCGAAATCAGCTTGGTTTCGGGAACCAGAAAGGGCGGCCGCAGGTAGGAGCGTAGGGATGCACCTTCCAGCTCACCGTTCGCGACGAGTCGCATCAGATCGAGTGCTGTGACTGTCCCAATGATCGTATCGATGCTCTCGTCAAAAACAGGCAGACGCGAGTGCCGCGTCTCGGCGAATATCGCGAGAGCTCCCTCGATGCCGTCTTCGATGTCGACCGCATCGACCTCGGTGCGCGGTGTCATCACCGCGGCGACATCGACATCTCCGAACTCGAGCACGTTTCCGAGGATCTCTCGCTCAGCTTCATCGAGATCTTCGGTCAAGCTCGCGTCTTCGATGACATCGCGTAGACCCTCGACGATCCCGCGCGCGGCCTGGCTGTTTTCTTGAATGCCAAAGGCACGCAGAGTGCCCAAACGAATCGATTCGACTGCGCGCACGATCAGTCCCAACGGCCATTGAATCCAGTCAAAGGTCGGCAAGGTCGAGACTAGCAATGAATCGCCATAGGCCCGTGCGAGCGAACGGGGCAGCGCCTCGGTGACGAGCAACAGCAAAGGCGCGAGCAGCAGAATGAAGCCCGAAATCTCGCCCCAGCTCAGCGTCACAGCCGCACCATCGCCAGTCGAACTCAGCCAGGACAGCGTGCAAGTGACCAGCAGCAGATCACAGATGATCTTCAAGATCGCTGCGCTACTCGTGAGCTGATCGACGCGCTCAAGGATCGAGCCGAGGCGCTTTTTCCGCGCACCATCGGGCAGTGTTTTCAGCACCCGTGGACCGTGCGAGAACGACAGCGACGCGCGAAGCGTGCTGAAGTAGCCCGAGCCGAGGAGCGAGACGACCGCGATCCCCACAACCAATACGCCCTCCGAGGTGTCCGGGATGGAAAAGGGCAGGCTCGCGGGGAAACGAGCAGGATTAGGTGGGGGGATGGTGATCAACGAACGGGCTGTTTGGGGCCGCATCGAGTCTTCCGGCGCCAAGTTCCGGTGACTCCAGGCTCGAATTCATGCGAGCCCATCTACGGCTATTCTAGCGCTCTATTCTCCATCGACGACTAGTTGCAATCTCCTTTATCCACCAAGTGCGCGGCTCATCAACCCTTGCTCCGAAAGGGGGCTAGGCTGCTACGCAGTCGAAACATCCTGCGCCGAGCGTTGCGGTTCTGGTATTGAGATCACTTGCGCTAGATAGGTGTAAGTTGTTATGAGCGTGTTGTTTAGCGTGATTCTGTGTCCTCGCGTCCCGAGGCTGGCACGGGACTCGCACTCTCCCGGATGTGCAAAGCTCAATCATCCCGGATTCCGGATCTGTCCTGTCCCTGCCGCTCCCCCAATCGATCCAGCGCGCTCTGCGAGCGAGCGGATTCGAGCCCACTGCCTGCCCGCCAGAGCGTGATGCCGGCCAGCGGTGGTTAGAGACCGCTTTGATGACAGCTTTCCGCGATACGGGTCGTGAGGACGTGTTCGAGACCATGTATCGCCAAGCGCGTGCCTCGATGTTGCGTTGGATTTCGCAGCTCATGGCGACGCGCCGCCAAGATGGCGATCCTTTCGAAGTGCTGCAGGACACCTTCATCAACATTTTCCGCTACGCGCGCAGCTTCCGATCCGAGGAGGGCAATAGCTTCCGAGGCTGGGCGCGCACGATTGCAGCCAACGTCATTCGCCGGGCGTCGATGAAACGGCGGCTCGTGTACCTGTCAGCCCTGCCGGACGGCGTGTCCGAGCCGATCGACGAACGTGCCGGGCCCCAGCAGAATTGCCAGTCGAACGAAGCGACGATCCACATGAGCAAGGCTTGGACCTTGTTGCTGCTGCACTACGCAAGCGCCTTCCAAGACCTCAGCGAGCGCGATCAGCGCGCGCTCGAGCTGATTGAAGTCGAAGGTCTCAGCTATTACGAAGCAGGCGAGATCCTGCAGGTGGGGCGCTCAAACATGAAGATGATCATGTTCCGGGCTCGCAAGCGGCTGCGCGCGTTGATCGCTCGATCGATGCCGGAGACTCCGGCCGAAACGCAAAGCTGCGTGCGGAACGGGCTGCCTAATGCTCAAGGGCTGGGTGGAGACCGAGGGACGGCCAACATGCGCGCCGTCGGCTGAAGGCCAGCGAGGAGGGGCGGCTCACTCCTCCGAGCTGTCCGTCTGACCTGAGGTCCGACGAGTCGAGCGCTCAGCGCGGGACGAGCTTTCCCAAGCTTTCGGTCAAGCGCTATGTTGACGCTCGCATGAGCAAGATAGCAGCCGACTTGTTGGTCCTCGGGGCCAAGGAACTTGTCACACCACTCGGGACAAAGCCGATCGGAGGAGAGGCATTGGCGCGTCCCCTGATTGTGGAGGACGCTGGCGTCGCATGCGCGGCGGGAAAGATTGTCGCTGTCGGCACGAGTGACGACCTACGGACACGCTACAGCGCGGCCAAAATCGTGGATGCGCGCGGGGGCGTGATCGTTCCGGGATTTGTCGACGCTCATACGCACCCAGTCTTCATGGGTACGCGTGAAGCCGAGTTCGAGCAGCGCGCCGCTGGCGCGACCTATTTGGAGATAGCGCAAGCGGGTGGGGGCATATTGTCGACCGTGCGCGGAGTTCGCGAAGCCAGCGAAGAGAGCCTCGAGGCTGCGTTGATGCTGCGCTTGGATCGATTCTTGGCCATGGGTACGACGACGATCGAGGCCAAGAGTGGCTATGGACTGACGGTCGAGGACGAGCTGAAGAGCTTGCGTGTGATCGCCAAAGCCGCGTCACGGCATGCGGTTGATCTCGTTCCTACTTTTCTCGGCGCGCACAGCTATCCTCCCGAAGCGGCGCACGATAAGGCTAGCTACGTCGACTTGATCATCGACGAGATGTTGCCGCGTGTGGTCGAGCAGAAGTTGGCTGTTTTCTGTGACATCTTCACGGAGGCGCATGTCTTCGATGTGCCGACCTCGCGTCGCATCTTGACGCGTGCGCGCGACTTGGGCCTCGGACTGCGGCTGCACGTCGATCAATTGACCTCGCTCGGCGGGGCCGAACTCGCCGCGGAGTTAGGAGCGCAGAGCGCGGACCACCTAGAGCACATCAGTGAAGCGGGAATCGCCGCGCTAGGTGAGGCCGGTGTGGTTCCCGTGCTTTGCCCTGTCGTGCCGCTCTTCTTGCGCGAGGGTGATCACGAAGCGCCGGCGCGGCGCATGCTGGATCGAGGGCTGACCCCCGCTCTCTCGACTGACTTCAATCCTGGCAGTTGCTTCATGCAGAGCATGCCCGAGGTGCTTAGCTGGGCTGCGTTGCGCTATGGAATGAGTGCCGCGGAGACGCTGGGTGCAGCGACGCTGAACGCCGCCTGTTCGCTCGGTCTAGGTGCCGAGGTCGGTAGCCTCGAGGTCGGCAAGCGGGCCGACCTGCTCGTACTGGATGTTCCGAATTATCGGCACCTGACTTATGAACTGGGTCGTAACCCAGTGGGTGCCGTCGTCAAGGCCGGGCGCCTGGTGCACGAGGTCGCACGAGCCTGATCCTCCTGTGCCGGCGCTCGTCGCTGGCTCGCTCGAATTGAGTCGCTTGAATGGGCTCGCAAAAAACGGGCTTCGACTAGGACTCGGCAAGAGCCTCCCACGCCCACACGGCTAGCGCCTTGGGCCTAGTGCTATTTACTTAGCTGCGGATTAAGCCCGCAACTTGGCCCCCATTGCAAGAGAAACGAAAATGCAGACTCGTTTAGGTTAGCCAGGGAGCCTCGACTGCCGTTAATGGGGATGTCAGCTTGCTCCTCGCCGAACGGCAATCGGAAGGTGCGGCTCGCACGAGAATCGAATGGACGCTGAAGCTATACAAAAACGACTCGGGGGCAAAATGAACATGCCCTCGTTGCAACGACACGCAGAACTCGCTCGGCTCTTGCTGAAGCAGGAGGACGTCAGTCTGCCCGAGGTCGCAGCGCTCGTTCGTCAGGATCCGCCATTGACGGCGCGCCTTTTGCGTGGCGTGAACAGTGCGGCTTACTCGCTGAATGAGCCAGTGTTCGAACCCACTCATGCGGCTTCGGTGATGGGAGTGCGTGGCCTGCAGAACCTGATCATGCGTGCGCCGACCTTCGACGAGAAGCGTGTGCTGGCCGAGACAGGCTACGACATAACCGGGCTGTGGGAGACTTCGTCAGCTACGGCTGCTTTGTGCGTCTGGATGCACTCGAACTTGCAGGCTGCGCGCCGCTTCGAGGAGAACGAGTTGGAGATCCATGGACTCCTGTGCGACATCGGTCGTTACGCGATGTTCGATGGGCTCGGGAATGACTTCGCGATCGCCTGCAAGAAGGCCGTTGATGAGTCGCGTTCGCTCGAATCGGTCGAGCGAGAGACCTTTGGTTTCAGTCACAACGACCTCGGAGCCATGCTTGTTAAGCGCTGGAGCCTGCCTGAAAGCTTCGTCAAAACGACGCGCTTTCATCACAACGATCAGCGCGTCGCCGAGGCGGACCCCTTGGTCTCGTTGATCTATGTGGCCGGCGAAATCGTCGAGCACCGCATCGAAAAAGAAAGCGACCTCCACCGCAAGATGGGTATGCGCATCGATCAACTCATGCGCACCGTGCCCCACTTGATCCACGAGAGGCTCGAGCTCTCCACTGATTTCTACGAAGCAGCGCTGCGCTATTTGACGAAACGTGCCACAGAATCGAAGGCTGCCTGAGCGTTGGCATCGAAGGGGCGCATGTGCCCCTCACTGAGTTGTTCGAACTCGATGAGGAAGCTGCAGAAGCCCGTTCCTGGTGGTATCCATCCGCGCCATCAGAGCCCATGATGTTGGCATGGATGCGCTGCTCCTAGCAGATCTTATCGTGGTTGTGCACTTGGCCGTCGTGCTCTTCGTGTTGTTCGGGCAGCTCGCAGTCGTCGCGGGCGGTTGTATGCGGCGCACCTGGATCCGCAGCATGTGGTTCCGCTGGAGCCACGCGCTGATGATCTTGGCCGTGGTGGGTCAGACTGCGATCGGTAAGCTGTGCTTCCTCACTCTTTGGGAAGCTGACCTGCGCCGCTCTGCAGGACAGCAGCCGGATGATGTGTCGTTTGTTGGTCGGCTCGCGCGTGACGTGCTGTATGTCGAAGTCGAACAGGCGATTCTGAACAAGATCTACTACGGCTTCGGTGCCCTTGTCTTGCTGAGCTGGATACTGTGGCCGCCGCGTCGTAAGCGAGCCGGGCTGGACAGCGATCAGGCAAAAACTGCGGCTTGACGCTTTGCTCGAAGGACTCGCCCGAGACCTCGTGATCAGGGTAGAGGTGTCTGCCGCCGCTTCGTAGTTGGTACTCGGCACCGGACAGGACGGTGTTGCCCGGAGCGGGCTGGACCTGCGTGAGACGGACTGGCACTGAGCGAGCCGCGCCGACACTTATCTGCACTGCGCGAGCCTGGCTCCGTCGCTCGAGACCGGTTTCGCTACGCAAAGCTGGCTCTACGAAAAGTTGTGCGATCGAGCAGCGCGGAAGCGCGGCGATGGTGGGCTATGCTCTCGCTCTCGACGAAAAAATCATGGCTGCCAAGAACAAGATCCAGGCGCGAACCCTCAAGGGCTTTCGCGATTTCCTGCCCGAGTTAATGATGCCGCGTGAGGGGATCATCGACACCGCGAAGTCGGTCTATCGCTCGTTTGGCTTCGCGCCGATCGATACACCCGTCCTCGAGTACACGGAGATCCTGCTGGGCAAGGGTTCCGAGGAGACCGACAAGGTCATGTACCGCTTCGAGGACAATGGGGGGCGCGATGTGACGATGCGCTTCGACCTTACGATCCCGCTCGCACGCTTCGTCGCCCAGCATTCCTCTGAATTGGGGATGCCTTTCAAGCGCTACCATGTCGGACCCGTCTGGCGTGGCGAGAACACAGGCCGCGGCCGCTATCGCGAGTTTGTGCAGTGTGACTTCGACACGATCGGCACGACAGGTCTCGTCTCGGACATCGAGACCGGCCTGGTGATCCAAGAGCTCTTCGATCGCCTGGGCATGCCCGGGATTCAGCTGCGCATCAACAATCGCAAGGTGTTGAGCGGTTTGCTCGAGCGGCTCTCGCTGCTCGATCGCGCCGTGCCGATCCTGCGAGCGCTCGACAAGCTCGACAAAATCGGCCCGGATAAGGTCGTGGCCGAAATGGTGGCGCAAGCCGGAGCGACCGAGACGCAGGCGCGCGAAGTCCTCGTCATGACCGAGATCGATGGCAGCAACACCGAACGCATCGACAAGCTGGCTCCGCTCGTCGCGGGCTCCGAGCTTGGCGCGGCCGGCGTCGAAGAGTTAGCGGGCGTCGTCGGAGGCCTGGCAGACGCGGGTGTACCGCATGAGCGCGTCGTGCTGGATCTGTCGATTGCACGCGGCCTCGACTACTACACCGGCACGATCTACGAGACAAGCCTAGTCGAGCTGCCAAGCATCGGCAGTGTCTGCTCGGGTGGTCGCTACGACGACCTAGCATCGATGTTCACGAAGGAGCACTTGCCGGGCATCGGTGCCTCGCTTGGGGTCGATCGTTTGTTGGCCGCGATGGAAGAGCTGGGCCGTATCGAGAAGCGTTCGACACCGGCACGCACGATGATCGCATTCTTCGATAAGGAGCATCGCAGTGATTACCTCGCGCTCGCAATGAAGCTGCGCAGGGCCGGCATCGATATCGAGTTGTATCCCGATCCCAAGAAGCTCGGCACTCAGATCAAGTACGCGGTACGCCGCGGCTTTGAGCGTGTACTGATCATCGGCGGCGATGAATGGGTACGCGGCGTCGCTCAGGTCAAGGACTTGGCGAGCGGCGAGAGCCAAGAGGTCGCGCTGGACGAGTTGGCAACCCTCTTGGCCTGACGCCTTCAATCGAGCCCGCAGCCGCACTTCCGGGCAGCGCTCGCTCGCACAGGCGAGCCCGAGTGCCGGACACTCCGTCGGCCAGGCGTCTCGCGGATCCGTGGAGCCAGTAGAGGGCTTGGGCCCAGACAGCCGCGGGTGCACACGGAGCCGATCGGCCCCGCACCGAAGCCGGGCCAATCAGACCCGCTGCACCGTGGGCGCTCTTCGCCTGCGCATGAGATGCAGTCGCGATGACCCGTTGCCTTCGTCAGGGATTCAGCGCATGCGACTGCCTCCTCATTGCAGGCCTGCTAATGAGATTGGGCACAGCTCTTCGACCGTTTCCGGCTGATGAGGAGCTGCGCCCAGGGAGTTTCGTCCGCTCATATTGTGCCCGCTCGGAGGGATTCGCGGGGACCCGACTCTGACCGAGTGTCCGCCATGCACGTCCAGAGGCGAATACTGCCCAAATAAATGACTGGCGGGGGGGGGGGGGGCGGCCTCAACCCGGCGGCCCCCCCCGCCG
>JBLFWN010000029.1:0-64307 GCA_047611405.1 Planctomycetota bacterium
CATTTACGCCACCGAGTTGCTCGACGATGCCAAGGGCGCCGCGTCCAGCTTCAAGAAGCTCGCGACCGAAGCCCGCGCTCAGCCGCAAATCACTCGACGCCGCCTGTGGCTCGAGTCAATGGGTCGCACGCTCAAGCGCGTGCGCACAATCATCGTCCCGCGCCGCCCTGATGGCGTGCCGACGAAAGTCGTATTGCGCGACTGATTTCGTTCGGCCTGACAATTTGGTGTCGCACACCCTGTTGTCGGGACATGGGCCCAGCGGCTCGCCCATGAATGGGCAAAGGGAATGCCCTCTGGCACGCCCTATTGCTGGGTGCACGTAGTTGGAACAAAGGGCATTCGAAACTCGGCAGTCTTGCGAGTTAGGATCGCAGTCCTTCGCTAGCCCCGTCACCCCCCTGCCCCCCTACTCGGCCATGAAATTGCACCCCGCCACCCTGCTGGCTTCGTCTCTGTTGATCCTTGCCAGCTCCTGCGGAAGCACAAGAAGCGTGCACGCCTCCGATGCCCCGGGAGCGCAGGCCGGCAAGGAGAAGAAGGTCGATGTCGAAGCGTTAGAGCACAAGATCAAGATCGCTCAGTTGCAACTCGCCCACGCGGACTTGGAACTCACTTCGCACGAATCCAAGTCGGCTGAGACCGTCCGTCTAGCCCACGTCGAACTCGAGCTTGCGACCGCCAAGCACGCCAAGTTCGCCAGCCTCGAGCGCGAGAGCCGCGAGATACGCAGCGCGCTATCACTGCAACGCTCACGCGATCGTGCAACGGAGTCCGAGGAAGAGTTACGCCAACTTGAGATCATGTATCGCGATCAAGACCTGGATGACCTGACCTCCGAGTTCGTGATCAACCGCGGCAAGCGTGACACCCAGCGCACCAAGGCTTCCCTCGATCTGCAAGAGCGAGACCATAAGGCGTTGATGGAGCACGACCTGCCGAGCGAAAAGAAGTCGCTCGATCTCGACCTGTCCCGCAAGCAGTACTCGGTCGAGACCGCCGAGCTGGCTGCAAAGAGCGGCAGCATCCAAAAAGAGATCTCTTTGCTGAAAGCTCAGAGCGAACTGAAGAAGCTCGAGAAAGAGCTCAGTGACGCAACGGAGTCGGACCAGTGATCCTCTCGAGCCTCTTCTTGACGCTGTGCCTGCCCGCAGCGCAAGAGACCGAGACACCCCGCACCGCATCAGCGATCCCTCTGGTCGAACAGAAGGTCGACACCTCTGATGAAGCCGTCATCGGTGCCATCACCGGTGGCCTCGCCTACCTGCTTGAGCATCAGAACGATGACGGCTCGTGGGGAAGCACAAAGAACGCCACCTTCACCAGCGGCTTCGCCAACCCGGCCACCTACAAGTGCTGGCAAGTCGGCACGACCGCGCTGGCGACACTGGCCACGATGAAACTCGGCAAGAGCCCCGAGGCCGAAGCCGCGACGGACCGTGGCCTCGACTTCTTGATGGCCAACGCCAACCTGAAGCGCCCCGCTGATTGGGATGTCGACAACGTCTGGGGTCTCACCTACGGCCTCGACACACTATCCAAAGCCATCGCACACGAACGCTTCGCGGGTACAGAGCGCGAAGCCGAGCTGCGCGTCGCCGGCCAAACCATGGTCGACGGCTTGCTGCACTACGCCTCGCCGCGCGGTGGCTGGGGTTACTACTCAAGCGCGCGCGCACTGTGGCAACCCGAGTGGGCAACCTCTTTCACGACAGCCGTTGGCCTCTTGGCCTTGGTCGAAGCACGCGCAGTCGGCCTGGACGTCCCGGAAAAGCTGTTCGACGCTGCAACGCGCTCGGTCGAGCGTTGCCGCCTCCCGAACGGTGCCTACTCCTACTCGGTCAATGAAGTCCCGCCGCGTATGGGCCTCGAGTCCATCAACCAGGTCAAGGGCTCGCTCGGCCGCATTCAGGTCTGCAACCTAGCCTTGCACCGTGCCGGCGGCAAGCTGCCGGAAGGCGCGCTGCAGGACGGCTTGGACCTGTTCTTCCGCTACCACCCCTTCCTCGACGCGGGCCGCAACAAGCCGATCCCGCACGAGGCTTACTACGCGGTCGCCGCTTACTTCTACTTGTTCGGCCACTACTACGCCGCAGCCGTGATCGACACGCTGCCCGAAGAGCTCGAGAAGCGCTACGAGCAAGAGCTGCGCCACCACATCATGAAGTGCCGCCAGAAAGACGGCGCCTTCTGGGACTTCTACATCGCCTCGATGACCAAGTCCTACGGCACAGCCTTCTCGATCATCTCGCTCGCCCGCACGGTCGAAGTGCGCGACTAGCAGCTGGCCGACCCTGTCGCCCGCGGACCATCCAGTGCCGCGCAACCCGTTGGCGACAACAGCTTGCGCGGCATCGTTTTGTTAACACCGCACCAACAGATGCGCTGGCACCGTATCGTTCGCCGCAACGCTATCTGAGTGACCGGTCCAGAGGAATCTGGGATGAGTGGTCTGGAGGAAAGACGCATCGGCTCGAGAGCTGAAGGGGTCAGGGCCTCTGAGACTTAGGCCATGGTGGGCGGCGTTGTTGAGGACGTAGTTGACCAGGTGCCCTAGTGCTTTGCGGTAGCGAGCTTGGGCCCGAACGATGGCTACGTGGTAGCGCTCCGCGAGGAAGGAGCCTGTGCGGTCCCAAAGCTTGTTGAGCGAGCGGGCGATGCGGACGTTCAGTCCTCTCATAGCCAACGCGAGTGCTTCCTTGTTCGTCGCCTTAACCACCAGGTGTATGTGGTTGGACATCACGCAGTAGTGATGGATGCGCATGCCCAAATGGTTGTTCACGACCTTGAAGCAATTGCGAATGACTTCAAAGGTCGCAGTTCGTCTCATCGAAGGAAGACCCTTGGATAGACGAAGCGTTACGTGAAGAGTGTCCAGGCGAGTGAAGCCCTCACGCTTCTGATGGCTTGCGACTCTTCGTTCTCCTTTGCAAAGGCGCCGCTTCTTGCGGCCAGCACCGGGAAGCCACCCTCCGTGTGCTTTGTCAAATCGAAGGAAGCCTTGAGTCATTACGGATTGTCGTCAGGTCATGTTTCTCTCCCTAAGTAACTAGTCCGCGAGACGCTCAATAGCTACAGACAAACATCCAAATAAACATCGAATAATGCATCTATTGGCTAAATCAAACCAATCGAGACACCAACCTCCGGCCCAAATTGTCTGCCGGAATCAAGTAGTCTCGATCGATGCCTTACGCACGAAACAAGAGCACAACTCCCCACACCACCACCCCCCAACAAGCCCCCGCCCCGCGTGCGCCCTTCTGCCCATCACCATCACCTTCGGCCCCCAACCGAAGGTTTCGGCCGTCTGCGGCCGATCGGGCCGAAGGTGATGGTGATGGGCAGAAGGGCGAGCGCGCGCCATCCCTGCTTTGATCCTGAACCAAAGCGCCACCCCACTGCCACCCCGCCCCACAAACGAACAAGGGCCCAGCCGACAACGCATCAGCTGAGCCCCAGCCCACTCACAAGCCCCTTTACGGAACCCGCCTAACTTCACCAACGCCCTCTCTCTTACTGGTCCGAAGCCCCACTCCCCTTCAGCGTCACCCAAAGCACCTTATCCTCGCCACCACGCAAGACCGTCACCTGCACCTTGTCACCAGCCGAGTGCTTCTCCAGCATCCCCATCCACGCACCAATATCGGCAATGTCCTCACCATTCCACTTAGTCAGCACGTCCCCCTTCTCAACCCCAGCATCTTCCGCCGCCGAGTCAGCCGTCACACTGCCAACCGACACCCCACCGGTACCCTCCTCATAGCTACCCGGCGCAATACCAAAGCGAACCTTAATCGCCCCACGTGAAGGCGCAGCCGCCACGGCCGCCTCAGCCTTGTCTTCGTCACCACCCGCATCGGCACTGGCCGCGCGCGTACGACTCCGCCGCTCAGGTGCCTTATAAGCAAAGCGCTCCGTACGCGTCGCCGCCGCAAGCGCGACCTTATGGAACAAGTCGATAGTCTGCACCGCACCGACGCGGTTGATCTTCGAGCTGACATCACGCGGTGTGTGATAGTCCTCGTGGAAGTCAGCAATGATCCCGAACAGCACCGGGATCTCCTTACGCATGAAAGGCGTGTGATCACTCGCACCCGAAAGGTTCTCGGGCTGAACAATGTCCAGCGGCGAGCTCTCAAAGTAAGGCTGCACGAAGTCTTCCAAGCCCTCGCCCGTCTTCGCACCGGAGACACTCAAGCGTCGGTTCTCAATCCGCCCGATCATGTCAAAGTTGATCATCAACACGTGCTGATCGACGCCCCGAATCGGATTGTCAACGTAGTGGCGTGACCCGTTCAACCCCGACTCTTCTCCGCTGAAGGAGAGGAACAAGATCGAGCGCGCATCAGACCCGACCGGCAGCGCCTCATAATCAGAGTGCAGTCTGTCAGCCAACATCAAGAGCGCAGCGCTGCCCGATGCATTGTCGTCCGCTCCCGGGTGCAGCACCTTGCCGGCATTCTCGCGATCGCGGCTGCCGAAGCTGCCCATGCCCAAGTGATCCAAGTGCGCACCGATCACGATCAACTCATCAGCCAGCGCGCCCTGACCATGCAAGATGGCCCCAACGTTCTCGGCCATGAGCGGCTTCGCGTCGATCTCGGCGTTCATCGTAATGACGCCTCCAGCCTCGTACAGACCACCGTCCTGATCAGCTTGCACGCGCATGTCCATAAGGGAGAAGGGAGCTGACACTTCCTTCAGCAGCATCTCGCCCACCTCGACCGTGACCATCGCGACCGGAACATCAGCCACACTACGACCGGCACTAGTGAAGCTCGTCAGTTCGTTGACACGCTCGTCGTCGGCACCAGGGGTCTGGATGATCAAGATACCCGCAGCGCCACGCTTGGCAGCTGCACGAACCTTGCCCGAGAAGCCAGCGCGCGCGGTCCAGGGCTTGCCGCCCCAGAGGCTCTTGCCTTTGTGATCCATCGGCTCGAAGCGGAACATCACCGCGATCTTGCCGGTCAGGTCGTCACCGTCGCCGTAGGTCTCGTATTTGCTGCGCGCGGGACCCTTCTCCATCGAGTAGCCGACGAAGACGATAGGCCCTTCGACCGTTCCTCCCGAACCGATCGAGAGCATTTCGAAGTCTTCACCCGCGAGGAACTCGTGGCTCCCATCGCCGTAGCTCAGCGCCTGCGACAGCAACTTCGCCCGTGCGGCCAACTCGAAGGGCTGCCTGTAGCTGCCATCGAAAGGCGGCTCGAGACCGGCCTCTTTGTAGTAGTACTCGGAATACTCTTTCGCGAGTTCCATGCCGCGCGAACCGGGGACACGCCCCTCCATCCACGGACTTGCGAGAGTCACCAGGTGGTCGTTGTACACGCGCACGTCTTCGGGCAGCGTCTCTAGCAACGCACTGATCGGCGCTTCGGTCTCGCCTTCGGACAGTGCGGCGCAAGGCAAACCGACAAAGAGTGAGATGGCTGTAAGGGAGAGCTGCGTCTGGATTCTCATGATCGCGGATTGGCTTGGGAAAGCCGTTCGGAAAAAGGCCAGCCCGCGATCCGTTCGCGGGATAGATGTCCTGGCTAGCTTCGGCCGAGGACCCGGGGCGCATAGAATAACGTCCACTCACCCGCGTCACGGCTGTCGATTGCCGACTAGATCGCACAATTGCGGCGACGCGCCCTCCAAGCCCGATTCCTAGCTGTAAGTCTTCCATCTAACGAGACCGGTTCATGCCCCGACAGCAGACACGCACCCTCTTGGCGCCTTCGATGCCGTCGCGTTCGCGACTGGGAAATGCCTGTGCCTTGCTCGCACTGCTGTCCGCTCCCCTGATCGCTTCATCCGAGGGCGCGCGTGACTTGCATCCCTCCGACGGACCGGATGTCGACCTGCGCATCACGATCAAAGAGTCCAACGTGCGCGCGTCCGTCACGCTGAACTTGGCCTTCATTGACGAGATCCTCACGGTCGCGCGGGAATCGGAAGACTCGATCCACCCCGCGGAATTGGAAGGCCTACGCGAGGACATGGTCGGTCACCTGCGCAAACACTTCCGTATCTCCGTTGACGATGTGGCGGTTACGCCGGTCGAACACGATTTTGGTTGTGAGCCAGCGGACGAGAGCTTGCTGATGCTGTTCCCGAACGCGGGTGCGCGCGCGTTGATCCGCGTACGCTCGGTCTTGGACTTTCCGGTCAAGGCCGCGCCCGAGAGCGTGCGCATCCATTGGTCGGACTATCCGCTCGATACGGCAGTGGCCGACCTCGAGGACGCGCTGCCGCTGGAAGTGCAGATGCAGCTGTCGATCAATGGTTCGGACCAAGTCTTCCCGCTCACAATCGACGACCCCAGTCACTTGTGGCGCGGGTCGCTGCTCTCCCCCATCGATCGCTTCCAAGCCGTGCCCGATGTCGAGGCAAAGGAAGCGCCCAGGCTACCGCTGGTCAGCGCATGCGCGATTCTGCTGGGCTTGTTGCTCATGGCCATCTCACGCGGTCGAGCCTTTTTCTTGGGGATAGGCGCAGCCTTCGCCCTCGTTGCGGTACTGGCGCGCGAGCGTTGGACGATCCAGATGCCCTTCGCTGCGCCGACCGACCTGGCATTGCCGACAAGCGAGCAAGCACTGGCGATCTTCCGCCCCTTGCACGCAAACATCTACCGAGCCTTCGACTACGAGAGCGAGAGCGATGTCTACGACGCGCTCGCTCGTAGCGCGAATGGCGAACTGCTGGATGACTTGTACAACGAGATCTATTCCAGCTTGGTCCTGGCCGAAGAAGGTGGAGCTGTCTGCAAAGTGCAACGCGTGATGATGCGCGACGCCAGCGTAGACACAGTCCAGCGCACGGCGGGCACAGAACAACCGGTCTTTGATGTGACGGCGCGCTGGCAAGTCGAAGGTGCGGTGTATCACTGGGGTCACTCGCACTGGCGCACGAATGAGTACCAGGCGCAGTACCGGGTGCAACGAGGCGAAGACGGATGGCGCATTGGCGAGAGCCAGATTTTGGAGCAATTCCGCGTCAGCTCTTCCCCCACTCCGCCTGTACCTAAGCTGGACCCGGAAACCATCGGAGAGCTGTGAGCACGCCCGACTACCTGATTCAGCTAGAGGGCGTATCTTTCAGCTACGGGCTGCAGGCCTTCGAACTGCGCGTCCCGGAGTTGAGCGTCGCCAGCGGGCAGCGCATCGCTTGCGTCGGGCCGAGCGGCTGCGGCAAGACCACCCTGATTCACCTGATCAGCGGCTTGTTGCAGGCCGCCGAAGGCCGGGTCCGCTTCGATGGGCATGACTTCGGGTCGATGAGCGATCGCGAGCGGCGCGAAGTCCGTATTCGCGACATTGGCATGGTTTTTCAAGAGTTCGAGCTACTCGAATACCTGAGCGCGCTCGACAACATCTTGCTGCCATTCCACATCTCCGACTCGCTAGCATTGGCGCCTGCTGACAGGGAGCGTGCGCGCGAACTCGCGCAGAGCCTAGGCATCGCGGACAAGCTGGGCCGATCACCCGCGCGCCTGTCCCAAGGCGAACGCCAACGCGTCGCGCTATGCCGCGCGCTCGTCACACAGCCGAAGCTGCTGTTGTGCGACGAAGCGACGGGCAATCTGGACCCGCGAGCAACTGACCGCAGTCTTGAGCTGTTGTTCGATGCAGTCGAAGAGCGGCAGACGACCCTGATTTTTGTGACGCACGACAGAAGCTTGTTGGATCGCTTCGAACGTGTCGTCGATCTGGCGCAGAGCTCGACTGCTGCGGCGGACAGTGACCTGCAATGTAAGGCGGGCCCCCCTTGAGAGGCTCCCTCTACTTGGCTTGGCGCCACCTCCTGTATCACCGCGGGCAGAGCGCGATCTTGATCGCGTGCTTGACGATACCGATTATCTTGCTGCTCGCGACTCAGCTACTCGCGGAACGCTACGAGGATGGCTTGCGAGCTCGCGCTGCCAACACGCCGCAGTTAGTCGGCGCAAAGGGCAGCCGCTTCGGCCTGGTACTGGCCGCCTTGCACTTCCGCGAAGTGCCGCTCGAGATGTTCCCCTTCGCCGAATGTGAACGCATCGCGGATGGCGGCGAAGGCTTGGCCATTCCGTTACACCTGCGTTTCCAAGCGCGTGGACGTCCTATCGTGGGTACCAGCCCGGAATACTTCGAACGGCGCGACCTCTCGATCGCGACCGGTCGCGCAGCGACGAAGCTCGGCGAGTGCGTGCTTGGTGCGGAAGTCGCGAGTGCGTTTGACCTAGGCGCTGGAGATCACCTCTTCTCCGACCAGCTCGAGCTGTATGACATCTCGAAACCACCAGCGTTGAAGATGCGCATCGTCGGAGTTTTGGCTCCGTGCAAGACTCCCGATGACGGCGCGGTCTTCGTCGATGTGAAGACGGCGTGGGTCTTGGAAGGCCTGGCACACGGCCACGATGATGTGACAGAGGGCAATATCGATCCGGCACTGATCCTGGCTCAGAACGAGTCGCATATCGCGGTCAGTGCAGCGCTCATGGAGTACAGCGAGGTCACTCCCGAAGGACTGGCAAGCTTCCACTTCCATCGTCCCATCGATGAGCTGCCTTTGTCCGCCGTGCTGTTCTTCCCCAAGAACCCAAAAGCAGCCACGCTCGTCGGATCACGCACCAACCGCTCGCTCGGCCTGCAAATGATCGCGCCCAATCGCATTGTCGACGAGCTGCTCGCCTTCGTGTTTCGGATCGAGCGCGCGATCGAGACGCTACTGGCCGTCCTCGGAATCGGCACGCTTGGGCTGTTGGCACTCGTGTTGACCCTGTCCACTCGCCTGCGCGAGCGTGAGATGCGTGCTCTGATTCGCATTGGTGCCGCGCCGAGCGTCAGCCTGCGCTTGCATGCACTCGAGTTTGCCTTCGTTCTGATCGTCAGTCTGGCGATCGCTGGAATAGCGATGCTCTGCCTCGCACACTGGATGCCTGATCCGGTCGCCCTGATCTGATTGCTAGTCCTTCGCGAGTGTCCGCAAGAGGGCACCGGCCGCCGGCGGCGAACCAAGACCACTCCCTCCTGCTTTGACTACACCCGCAACATCGATCCCCGTCTCGCTGCTGACCGGATTCCTGGGCAGCGGCAAGACCACCCTTGCCAGCCGCATCCTGAAGGAGCGCACGAGTGAGCGCATCGCGGTGATCGTCAACGAGTTCGGCGAGATGGGCATCGACGGTGACCTGATTTTGCATCGCGACGAGGAGATCATCGAGCTGGCCAACGGCTGTATCTGCTGCAACATGCGCGGCGATTTGGCGCGCAGCTTGAAGGACTTGCTCGAACGCCGGCGCGGCGCTGGTTTGCTCGGCAAGCTACGCCCACTGCGCTTCGACCGGGTGCTGATCGAAGCCTCCGGACTCGCCTCGCCTGGCCCTGCGATGCAGACGCTGATCTTGGACGAGGTTTTGTCCGAAGCCTACCGTCTGGACCGAGTCGTCGCGCTTGCGCATGCGCGCCACATCGCGGATCAACTCGAGCAGCATCCCGAGGCGGGCGAACAACTCGCCTATGCCGATGTCATCCTGCTGAATCACATCGATCGGCTGGACGCGAAAGAACTCGAGCTAGCCGAGCGCGCACTGCGCGAACGCGTGCCTCAGACCGAGGTGCGTCGCAGTGAACGCGCGCGCGTCCCGCTGGATATTTTGTTCGCGCCGGATGGGGAAACAGGAGCGCGAGCTACGGCGTCGCTGCGAGCCGGAGACCTCCCGTCGAGCGCTCACTCCGAAGGCGTCAGCAGTCTCGTCCTTCAGTCCGATGAGCCGCTCGACCTCGAGCGCTTGAAGATGTGGCTGCAGTTTCTTACCAGCCGCCGGGGTCAAGAGCTGATGCGTCTCAAGGCAATCCTGAATTGCACCGGACACGAGAAGTCGGTCGTCGTGCATGCGATTCACCAATGGCTCGAACTGGGGCCGGGTGAAGACTCCCCTCCCGAGCAGTCGCGCATGCTCATCATCGGCCGCGATCTCGATCACGACGAGCTTCGGCGCGGCTGGGACGCCTGCCAACCCTCAAACTGACCATCACTATGAACCACAAGATCTTGCGCCTGCTCGCATCCTGGTGCTTTGGCCTCTTCATGATTTGCGCCCTGACCGCGGCGGCCTCCGGCGTGATGCTCATCTGGGGGATTGGCCAGTTCGACATCGAGAAGACAGGTGGTCAGTTCTTCCTGACAGCGCTCCTATTGACCGTTCTCACAGGCCTGGCCGTTTCGTGCGCACGCGCGATGATCGGAGTGCTCAAGCACGACGAGGATGAGTGAGGATTCAAAGCGCTTGCCCTGGATGAGACGGCACACTGACACAAATCAGAAGAGGCCCGGTGCAGCTGCACCGGGCCTCTTCTTGATTGTGTCACCAGTCGCTACATCGAAGTAGCAACCAGCTCGCGCTCAGCTCGGCTTCTTGTGGCTCGGGTGGCCAGCGGGCTTGATCAAGCCGGCGTCCAGCAGCACGCGATACGAACCCTTCTTCGTCATCGTACGAAGGGCAGCGGTCGAGAGCTTGACGCGAATAAAAGTGTCCAGTTCAGGGATCCAGATACGCTTCTTCTGAATGTTGACCTTGAACTTGCGCTTGGTATGGCCGGTGGTGCGCAGGCCGACGCCACCCTTTTTCTTGGCGAGTCCTCGGCGGGCGATGCTACCCCCAGCTTTGGTACCAGCACCTGTGATTTGGCAGACGCGGGACATGGTCGAGCTCCTGAAGGTATGTCTGAGACGATTGAGAGTCGGAGGAGGGATCAGCCGGCGCGCGATTCTGCGGGCTCGGAGATGGCTCCCGAGGCGTTCGGAACAGTCCGAGCGCCGATTTCAAGACCGCGGAGTCTAGCGACCGGGTCCAGTAGGCGCGCCTTTCTCGGCCAAAAAATAGCGCTCTCCTGAGCTCAGAATCAGCTCCCCCCCTCTCCTGCGCTCAGAAGGGGCCCCAACCGAGGGCGAAGTCAGTTTCAGGAGGGCTGAAAGGCAAGCTCCGGCCGGCTGGCTGCAAGCGTCATGCTTGCGAGCACCCTGCGCAGCGACCTGCGCCGGTACGCCGCGGTGGAGCGTACATCGCTCATAGGGGTCACATCCGTCTCTGCGGCGAGCCTCGCCGCCGCCTCCACGCAAGCCCGGAAATCGGGCTGCGACGGGGAGCATCCGAGCATGGCTGCCTCGAAGGCAGGCAAGCGACAGGTCCTGGCTGCAACCGAGCCTGCGCCCGCGCGCACGACGCGGATCCTGCGCGCAGCTCCCTCGCCTTCGAACTCGAGCGAGAGTGCCAAGACGACCTTGGCAATGGATTGCGCGCGCCGCGTGCCGACTTTGCGGAAGGCACGTCCTTCGTCTGCGCCGCGGCCGGGAATCCAAACGGACTCGATCAACTCGCCAGCCTCCATCAAGGTCTGCCGGTAGCCGCACAAAAAGTCTTCGACCAGCACTTCGCGTTGGCCGCTCGTACTGACGAGACGCACTTTGGCGCCGAGTGCAATCAAGGCGGGCGCGAAGTCGGCAGCGGGTGAGGCCGTTCCGAGATTGCCACCAAGGGTCGCGCGGTTCTGAATTTGCGCGGCGCCGCTAGAGCGCGCGGCTTGCACCAAAATGTCAGCTGTCCAGGCGGTTAGCTTTGACTCGATTAGGTCGGCGCAAGTCGACAACGCACCGATGCGTAGGCCATCAGCGTCCTCTCGAATTCCGCGCAGTTCGTCGAGTTGCCACAGGTTCAGGATGCGCTTGGCAACAGTCCGTCCCGTCGACAGCTCGACCGATAGATCCGTTCCGCCCGCGAACAGACAAAAGTCATCCGGCATCGTTGCCAGTGCATCGAGGGCATCGGCAAGAGTGGAGGGAGTGTGCACGTCAATGCCCTCGAAGCGAGTGCGGCCGCTGCAGGGAACAGGGGTCACGCCGCTCGCATGTTGGGAAGCATTCGCAGATGAATGGTCATGCTTATCATCCGACTCGGATGTTGCGGCAGCGATCACGGCTGTGCCAGCTGTGTGCTGCTCGCGTTCGTCCTCCAGAACCCGCGTCGAATCCTCGGCCGCCATGGCCGAGGCAACGATCTTCTCGTAACCCGTGCAGCGACAGAGGTTGCCGGACAAACCGATGCGCGCTGACTCGGCTGTTGCCTCGATGCCGCGGCGCTGACAATCCTGACGCCAAGCGTGCGTCGCCAAAACCATGCCCGGTGTGCAAATGCCGCACTGCGCGCCGTCCTCTTCGATGAATGCACACTGCTCGCGCTCGAAGCCGGCGGCTTCGATCGTCTGCACGGTTTCGCCTTCGACCTGGCAGATTGGCACGAGGCAAGAGTTGATCGCTCGCCCGTTCACCAGAACGGTGCACGCGCCGCACTCCCCTTCTCCGCAGCCTTCTTTCGTACCGGTCAAGCCCAAGTCCTCGCGCAAGACATCGAGCAGGCGCGCCATCGGTGGACTCGATACGACGACGGGCCGATCGTTCAACTCGAAGTTCACGGCAATTGTAGCCGCCTCAGGCACGGGCTCAGACTCAGCTTGCGTCGCACTCGCAGCTTCGCCGCGCGGCGCCGCCTGTGGGCCTCTGGACGGAGCGCTCACTGCAGATACAGCGTTGCTTGCGGTCTCCTGTTCTTCTTGTGTCTCGGAGCTCATCGCCAAAGCCTGATCGATGCGTTCAGGAGACGCAGGCAGATGTTCGAGGGTGACACCGAGCGCATCTTCGATGGCCGATACGACCGCAGCGGCGCCACCGTCCGCCGGCAATTCGCCTACGCCCTTCGCCCCGCCCGGGCCGTAGGCGAATGGCTCTTCAACCAACTCGACTTCCATCGGCGGCGCATCCAAGCAGGTCGGAATGATGCATGTCGCCATGCGGTCTTGCAGGAAGCGCCCCGCCTCCGTCGTGACACACTCCAAGTGCGCTTGACCGATCGCTTGCAACGCACCGCCCTCCAGCTGGCCTTCGACCAGGGCCGGCTGCACTGCGCGGCCGACATCGGCCACCGTTGTGAACTTCGTGACGCGCACTTCAAGGCTGCCCAGATCGACCTCGACCTCGGCCACATCGACTGCCCAGCCATAGGCGGGATAGGCATCGCCCCTGTAGTGCTCCTGGTCCCACTTCAGTCCCGGCGGAGATTGATAACCGACCTCGACGTGTGCATCGCCCCCGCCGCGCAGGAAGTCGATCGCACGCTCGCGAAAGGTAGCTTCTACTTGCTCGCCAGCTGCTGGACCTTGCTGCATCCGTTCACGCAATTGCTCGCATGCTCGCTCGAGGCAACCGCCAATGATCATGCAGGTGCGCGAGGCTACGGTGGGCCCCGAGTTAGGGACACTGGCAGTGTCGATCGGCGCGATGACCACATCGTCAGGCTTGGACCCGATCGTCTCGGACGCGATCGTCTGAAACATCATCTCGGTGCCTTGGCCGAACTCGGAGGATCCACTGCTGACGAGCAAGCGACCATCCTGTTGCAGCTCGATTGCGATGCGGCCCTTCAGCTTCTCTTCGCCATCACCCGTGAAGCCGGTGCCGTGGAAGAAAAAGGACATGCCGCGTCCGTGCACGACCTTCGAGCCCGCGGCTTCTGCCTCGGCACGCTTCTGCGCTCCGCGACCCCAGTCATAGCGATCGAAACCGGTACGAGCGAGTGCGCGCTCCAGCACTTGCGACGCGCCTACGCTCGCGAGCAGTTGCTGGCCGGTCGCCGTGCGATCAGCAAAACCCAAGCGGTTGCGGCGCCGGACCTCGGCAGGATGCTGTCCCAACTCACGCGCGATCCGATCCATCTGGCGCTCGACTGCAAAGCACACCTGGGGAGCACCAAAGCCGCGGAAGGCGCCATAGGGCACATGATTCGTGCGCTTGACCCGGCCCCGAATACGAACGTTGTCACAACGATAAGCGCCGGCCGCGTGGATGCATGCACGCGACAATACGACAGGTGACAGAGTTGTGTAGGCACCACCATCGAGCTGAACCTCGATGTCCATCGCAAGCAGCCGGCCACTGCCATCGACCGCAGTGCGGTGCGTCACGCGTGACGGGTGGCGTTTGGGTGTCACCGCCAAGTCCTCGTGGCGATCGAAGATCAGCTTGACCGGGTGCTTGGCGGCTTGCGCCAAC
The DNA here is from genome assembly GCA_047611405.1 of Planctomycetota bacterium. GTDB lineage: Bacteria > Planctomycetota > UBA1135 > UBA1135 > JBLFWN01. The sequence continues at coordinate 14,071 of JBLFWN010000029.1, forward strand.
AAGGCCACGTGGCAGGCCAAGATCGAAGGATAATCTTCCTTGCCGCCAAAGCCGCCACCGGTTGTGGCTTGCCGGACGCGGGCCAGGTGCGGCTCGATTGCGAAAGCTCGACAAAGCGCCGCCTGCACATAGTGCGGACACTGCAAGGATCCGATGACTGAGAGCACGCCCTTTTCGTCGGCCGGAAAGCCGACAAATCCCTGCGGCTCGATGTACATCTGCTCTTGCGAGTCCGTGCGGTACTCAGCTTCGATCACATGCTCGGCGCGCTGCAGCGCGCGCTGGATGTCGCCGCGCTCGATCAAGATCTCGTGCAGAGAGTCCTGACTCTCATCGGCGTCGAGCTGCGCAGGCGCTGCTTCGAGGCGCGGCGTCAACGCATCTAGAGCGGCACGCAGCAGCTCTCTATCTGGCGCCGCGAGAAGTGCAAGCGGCTCGCCGACGTGCCTAATCTCGCGCTCGACCAGCAGGGGTTGATCGTCGACGATTTGAGCGACGACGTTGTCACCTGGAATATCCTCCGCGAACACGACTGCGACGCGACTCCAATCGAAGGACGGGTCACGATTCCAGCCGAGAAGGCGTGCGCACGGCAGAGGCGATCGCAGCACGGCCCCAATCCAAGCACCCGGTACGTCGAGGTCGGCGACATAGAGCGCACGCCCGCGAACCTTGTCCCCGGCATCTGGCCGATAAAAGCGCTCGCGCACCTGAACACTCGCTGGCTGTGTCATGCAGCCACTCTGTCTTCGGCAGCTCGCACAAGCAAGCCGCGAAAGTTCGGACCTTGGCGTTGGCCGCGATCCGGCTGACCCATCCGCGACGATTGGGCCTAGTGGGGTGTATCAGGCGACGCGCCACTCGCCGCATTCGAATCAGGCGACACGGCTATCGCCGCGTTCGTGCTGATGTGGTTCGGGAGTCTCCTCTTCCAGAGCAATGCGCTCGAAGCCGCAGGCTTCCAGCGCTTCGAAGAAGGTGTGCGAACCGCGTAGCGTGATCTCGAGGCGTTCGCCGCTCTCTCGATCGAGCCACGCAAAGCGGGCCGAAGTAGGCGAGGTTTGTCCGTGTGAACGGGCGTCTCCGCGGGCGAGAAGGTTCGTTGATTCGATGGGTCTGGATTGCATGTCTCTATTGCCGCGCCCTAGCGAGTGGGCGAGGCCATCCCTGATGGGGAAGCTCTCTATTCCCCAGATGGGGATGCTCTGTCCGATTTCCCGGCTCGCTCCTGTGCGGCGCGAACGGGCACTGATGTTCGATTCGATACTCCGAGACCAGCGCAACGCGTGGAAGCCTTGCGAGTCGCCGGCTCGCGACCCCGCTCCGATGAGGGCTGCGTGTCAAAAAAAGCGTCCCTCGGTCGGTGCTACGGCACATTCTCTCGTGTCTCCCGGCGCTACTCCGCCGGCCTCGGTGCATTCAGAGGTAAATACGCACCAGGCCCATGCTTCACGCGTGAAGTTTTGGAAAAGTCGCACCCCGGCCGGAAGCGAGAGCTCGAGAGCTCCCACTTCCGACCGGGGTGTTTCTTGTCGTATGAGGGATCCGCATCCGGCGATCCCCTGCGATTCCTGCTGACTACTTCGTGCCGAGTGCCGGCATGTCGAGCTCTTTCGGGAGCTCCACACCTAGTCGGTCGAGCACGGTCGGCGCGATGTGAAACACGCTGACGCCCTCCTCGGGAACATCGATTATCTCATTCGAGAAGAAGATGCCAGTCACCAGGTTCGGCGAGTTCGAGGCGTGGTCACCCGACCAGTTCTGCGGGTTGTCCTCGTACATCTCACCCAAGCCGTAGCGACCATCCTCGCCCTTACTCAGCTTGATTTTGCCGAATACCGTGCTCCACGAGACGCGATAGTTCTCGTCGAAGCCCAACATGATGTCGGCGACTTTGTAGTCGGCGGTGCCCCAGGGGCCTTCGTAGACATCCTTCATGATCATCGCGTCCATGCCGACGCTGTTGCCAATCACGCTCGGATTCGGCTCCTTGCCGCGCCGCGTTCCGTCATCTTCCAGCGCGACGAAGGCAGCCTGGATTTCTTTCAGCACGGACTCTGCCTCCGCCTCCGTGACGATGCCTTGGGCTTCTCGTCCTTCGAGGTTCAAGAACACCATGCCAAGACCCAACGAGTAGGCCTTCGTGCGGCTCCAATCGATGTACGGGCCGAGCGAGTTCGCGTCACTCTTCGAGACGCCTTCCTTCAGCGTCAGGAAGCCTTCAGCCGCAAGCCAGTTGTTGACGTGCAGGCCGCGCCGGAAGCTGGAGAAACCGTGGTCCGCGCAGAGCATCAGCACGTCAGTGGGCTGAAGAAAGCGCTCCATCACTTCGCCGACGATACGATCCATCTGGCGGTAGATGGCCGGGATCGCATCCTTGAGTTGGATGCTTTCGCCGTAGAAGTTGACGTACTCCTCGGACTCCTCTTTGTTGTACAGAGGGTGCTTCGGATCGTAGTACTTGTACAGCATATGCTGCGTACGGTCGGTCGTGCTGAAGACGCTGAACAACAGGCGCCAGTCGTTCCGCTCGAGCGCCGCAAAGGTCAGCTTCTTGCGGAAGTTCATCGTGAACTCGACATCCTCCATGAAGGTGTCGGGCCCGAGAACCTTGTCCTTCAGCTGGTTCGTCTGACACGCCCATCCTGTCGTCTCGTACGGCTCGCCAATCCAGTCGGCCAACTCGGCAGCGAAGCCGGGCGGCGAGCTGACGGGCTGATAGAACGCAGGATCGCGCGGGTCGATCTCGAGGTTGTTGACGTACAGCTCGAAGGGATCGTCGAGGTTGAGCACTTTGACGCGCGTGACCGCCTTGACCTGCAGCAAGGGGTTCATCTTGAAGTTGATGTTGTACCAACCCGACCACTCGCCCTCTTTCACGAAGTGACCTTGGCCACCGATCGTGATTTGCGCGCCGTCCTCCTTGACCTCGATCTCCATCGGGACCTTGACACGACGCTCAGCCATTTTCCCGTAGCTCAAGTCTTGCTCGAGAGCTTCCGAGCGATCGCGCAGCGTGTTGCTCTCCTTCCAACCCAAGTCCGGATCAGCCAACGCCTCTTCAATCTCTTCCAGCTCGGCTTCCCACAAGCTGCGTTGCCAGAAGTCCTCGGGTCCGTAAATGAAGCTCGAGATTTTTCCTTCACGCTCGGAGACGCGGAACACGGTACCGGCGTTCGACTTGGTACCCGATCCATTGGGCACGCGCCCCATCTCCAAGTCATCCGTGGTGTAGATGAACCATTCACCATTGCCGCCGCCACGAGCGTCAGGGAGTCCAAGGCCGGAGAGCACACGCGCTCCCTCGGTCTCGGGTCGACCGAAAGCCAAGGCGGCATCGAGTGAAATGGAATGCACACCGGCACGCGCCGCGTGATCCCAGAAGCCATCTGCTTGTACTTGGTTTTGGTGAACGCCCCAGATCGTAGACGGGACATACCCGCTCGCTTGCTGCGCTCCCCAACCACCGACGCTACCGAGCGCCAGAGCCAGGATCAGCGCCAGCACTCTGCGCACCTTCAAAAGCAAACCGAAGATCACGAAGAAGGCGACGAAGACGATGACACCTGCGCCTGCCGCGGCCGTCATAGGGTCGTACTTGACGAGCAGGCCCATCAAGCCGCCGAGCTCGAAATCCTCGATCGGAATGTCGGCCGAGGTCGTGTGACCGGCGCCAACTTGCGGATCACCCGCAGAGTTGAAGTTCCGGACGACGAAACTCGGCACGCCGTTCTTCACGGGATTCACGCCGGTGTTGATCGCGGCCCAGCCCGCCGCGGACTCGGCCGGGTTGGTCGAGACCAGCGGCTGGAAGGTTCCGTCGGCTGCCAGGCGCTTCAGGTTCGGCAGTTGGCCGTCGTCCATCAGCGCTTGGGTCGTGCGCGCGTCCGCGCCATCGAAGCCAAGGACGATCACTCGCCCCTCTTCATTCGATGCGCTGGCGGGGCTCGTGAGGCTGAAAACGGCCATGACCAGGGCGGCGGCCCAGGTCAGGCGAAAGGATAGAGATGACAGAGTTTTGAGGAGGGGCATGTCGGCTAGAGAATCAGGTTCGAGTCTGTGGCTCGAATCGGTATCCGTCTGGGTCGGTGCATCGTCCCGGCGGACAGAAAGAGGTCGGGATTTCCGGAATCGGGGGCTCATCAGTGATTGGGTCCGAGATACCGTTGGCGGTCTTCCGAGCTCCAAGGGGTGCGCGAGCGTACCCATCGGACTCTCGTTCGCAATCGCGATTAGCCAATGGAATCGAGTTTTGAAGCATCAGAGCAGTAGGCCCATACAGCGGGAAAGCAGAATGGATCGCAAGCAAGTCGGAATCTTGAGCTTGCAACGGCGATCTGGACCGAATCCGGGATGCGGGCAAGCCGTCAAACGGGAGGACCCGACCCGTCGCCGAGGCCGCGCGGGATTGCTAATGCTGGCGCTGATCTTGGTCGCTGGCGCCTTGTGGATGCTCTCTTACGACTCGGGCCCCGTTGCGTTTGAGTCAGGTGAAGGAGGAATCGAGGCCAGTCCAGTTTCGGCCGCGGAGACTGGGCCTCCCTTCGCTGTCACGGAAGAGCTTGAGTCCTCCCAGGATGTGCGCGGGATGGACTTCACCGATTCGGTCGGCGCCGAGCGGACATCACTCGAGAAGAGCTTCACCGGAATGGGCTCGGTCACCGTCGTCATCGATGTGCCACCCGATGTCGAGTTCCCGGGCTACTGGCAGGTAGTCCTCAAGCCCTCGAAGATGCTCCAAGGCCGCGAGACTGCTGTGCGACGCGTAATTGAATTCGAGCGGGGGCAGTACGAGATCGAGAAGCGCGCATACCGCGACACGGTCGAGGTGACCATCGAAGATCTGCCACTCGGCGGCTACTCGCTTGCCGTCGCGGCCGAGGACATGAACTGCACCCAACGCGACTTCATCTTGTTCAAGATCAAGGATGAGCCAGATGCACCGGGCCGCACTAATGTGCGCGTGAACTTAAGAATGGCACCCGTTGGCTTCGTCGATGGGAGTGTCATCGATGGAGACGGGCTCAGTGCGGAGGACTGCTTGATCACGCTGCAAGATGTGAACAGCGACACGCGGCTTACCGCTCGCACGGGCCCCGGAGGTCAGTACCTCTTCCCGACCGTGAGGGATGGTGTCTATCGTTTGTCGGTCGGCAATCCTGTGCGCCCGCTGATCGATGTGCAGGAGATCGCCGTCGAAGGCGCGGAGACAAAAGTCGACGAAATCAGGCTGCCCCCCACAGCTTGGCTGACCTTTCAAATCGTAGGCGTCTACAACGAATTCATTGAGGAAGCCACGATCCGCGGGGCGGGTTCGAGCGGAGACTCGGTCGATGTGATCAGCGATGCATCCGGCGAAGCCATAGCGCGCTACTTACGCCCTGGAAAATACCAATTGCGCGTTCAGCATCATGCGGGCGGGACAGGCAAGATGACAGTTGATGTCGACGGCACCGAACGCGGCAAGATCATCGAGATCCGAGTCCGCTAGCATGCGCAAAATCACAGGCTCACCAAGGTGAGGAGCACATCCGCGGATAACGGTGGCTCGGCCGCCGCCGGCATCTCGGATGTCTTACGTCTCGCCTGGCCGTCGGTGCTGTCGTTCGTTTGTAACGGCTTGTACCGCGTCAATGACCAGTACTGGATTCGAGGATTGGGCCCGGATGCGCAAGCCGCACTCGGCGGTTCCTTCTTCATTCTGGTCCTGAACTTCGCGCTCTACTTCTTGGCCGTTGCAGGTTCGTTGACCCTGATCGCACGCGCGACCGGTGCACGCGACGAGGCCGATCGAGAGACGACCATTCGCCACTCGCTGGTGCTCGGTGGTGGGCTCGCTGTGCTGCTCAGCTTGGCCGGTCCGTGGATCGTGCCCTTCGTGATCGAGAGTCTCGGTTTCGCTGGCGACACGGCACGCTTGGGATCAGAGTACCTGAGCACGATGTACTTGTTCGCGCTTCCGATGGCGATGGCGCCGCTGGTCGACACGATCTTCATCGGCATGGGCAATACGCGGGTTCCGCTGCTGCTGACCAGCGTGGCTGTCTCGCTGAATTTCGCGCTCAACCCCTGCCTGATCTATGGCTGGGGTCCATTCGAAGCGCGCGGCATGGCGGGAGCCGCGCTCGCGACTGCAGTCTCTCGCGGTCTTGCGGTCGTTATCGGCTTGTTGATCCTGAGATTGCGCTTCCAGGTAATCCCCTGGCGCACGCTGAAGATCCAGACAAGTAGGCTGCTGCAGATCGCACGCATCGGCCTGCCGAACAGTGTCTCGATTGGGTGCTATGCAGTCGTCTATGTGGCTCTCTACCGCTGGGTATTAAGCGGTCTCGGTCGCGACGTGATGGCCGGCTTGAGCATCGGATTCAATGCCTTCGAGGGCATCAGCTTCCCGTTTTTCTTGGGAGTCTCGATCGCCGGTTCCTCGCTCGTTGGCCGCAACCTCGGTGCCAAAGCACCCGAGCTGGCTCTGCTTGCCGTTCGCAACACGCGCCGCGTCGGGGGCGTGACCGGCTTGATCTTCGCTCTGATCTTCTGGTTCGTCGGACCTTGGCTCGTTCCAGCCTTCACGGACGACGCCGGGGTCTCGCGCGAGGCGATCTTGTACATCCAGCTGCTCGCATTTTCCCAGCTGTTCGTGGCATACGAAACAGTCGGGGAGAAGGTGCTGCTCGGTTCCGGTCACACGAGCCCGATCTTTTGGGTCTCGGTTCCAGGCAACGCGTTGCGCGTGCCTCTGGGCTGGTTCATGGCGACCCACCTTGGCATGGGCGCCGCCGGCGTCTGGTGGTCGATCAACATCACGACCCTCATGAAGGCAGCTGCTTTCACGTGGTTGGTGCAGCGTGGCGATTGGCTGCATCGAGAACCGGGCGCGCCAGAGTCCGAGCCCTGATCTAAAGCAGTGATGAGGCGCACCGCGCCTTGACCAAGCCAGGTGACGACACATCTCATCTGCCATGCAGCCCGATCCCCTGCCGCTCGCTCCTGCACCGCCGAATGGCGCTAACGCAACGGTCACCCTACACTCGTGCACCCACAAGTCCGTGCATCCCGACCACTTGCGGACCTTTCCCACCCCAGTCCCACCACCACCCGACATCATGGCTGCTCCGCCGCTGCTCCCACTCGAAGAGCTCGATCTCACGAACACTGTCGCAAGCCAAGCCGATGTGCAGGGCCTCCTCGCCCAGCGTGGCACCTTCGCGATGCTGGACGGCGTCCTCTTTGAGGACGCGGAAGCCAAGCAAATCGTCGGCTTCAAGGACTTGGCAGAAGACGACTGGTGGGCAGCCGACCACATCCCGGGCCGGCCGTTGTTCCCGGGCGCACTGATGGTCGAGTGCGCGGCGCAGCTCAGCTCCTACGATTTCATGAAGAACCGTGGCGGAGTCAGCGACGGTAAATTCGTCGGCTTCGGAGGCATGAACAAGGTCCGCTTTCGCGGAATCGTGTCCCCCCCCGCACGGATGCTGATCTGTGCGGTACTGAAGCGCGCTCGCTCAAGCATGTTCGTCTATGAGACGGAAGGCTGGGTCGACGGCAGCCGTGTGTTCGAGGCAGAGATCATCGGCGTGGTCGTCTAGCCCGCGTTACAGGTAAACAGGCCCCAAGCCGCGCCGATGATTCGTCTCGCTGCGCTACAGGCCTGCGCCGAAGCGCGTGCCTGTCTCACGTTCCGAATTGAAGACTGCCTCGCCGCCGTCCTCTTCTAGAATCGCCAGCACGTCCAAGGCTTCACAGGTGCACGCGATGCCGCCGAGCTGAGCGCCGAGCGAAGGCTCGGTGCTGCCGCCCTCGCCGCTGACGGCTTCCTTCACATAGGTGCCATGCTCGCATGCGAGCCGCACCTCGAAGAGATCAGCGTCATCGGTTGCCTCGATCGAGCGGACCTCGATCCAACGCTCGCGAACCTTATCTGCACGGCGGTGCGCAACGCGTGAGGGCGTTTGCTGTTGGATCGTCACGCGTTTGCCGATCAAGTCTTCCATCGCCTGCGCATCCGGCGCAGTCTCGACTCGCACACGCGCGAGGTATTCCTTCGCGAACTTGCCCTCTTTCAGCTGCCGCACGCGGACCTTTTCGGTCCAGTGCAGGCCACGGACTTGCATGCGGCCTTCGTTGCGACGATTGATCTCGGCTTCGAGCGCGGCCAGGTCGACCTCGCTGACCTTCGGCCCGATCATCTCCATCACGAAGGGGCGCCCTTCGCCAAGCATGCGCACATCGACATCCTCACGGCCCGCGCCGTGGAATTTGTTGCGTCGTGTGCCAAAGCCTTTGCCCAGCACCCATCCGATTAGCTCTTGAACGGAGTCGCGCGTCAGCTTGCCGAAGCCTTCGCAGCGTTCGCAACCCCGGCGGCGGCGCGGATGCCCCTTGCAGTCGGGGCAGAAAAAGACGGTCTGAGGCAGGTCGCGGGTCAGTTTGTTGTATCGACCTTCGACGAAGACCTTGACCTTGGGGGGCGCATTCATATCTGGCACGGGCGCTCGAGCCCGGAACGAGTGGAACGTTCGAATCCTCGCCAAGCTTCGGCCCGGCGGGTCCGCGACAAACACCAGCTGCTGGGGGGATCTCGTCTCGATCCTGGTCGGCTAGCGATCGTCGGCCGGCATCAGCCATGGCTTTCGACCGAGTCCTGTCTGGGATCGACTCGAGATTCTGAGCGAAAGCCCGTCGACCCCGTGGTCAGCCGGCTCCGCGGAGCGTGATTGTGTTGGATCGAGAAGCCGGGTTCTGCTCTCGGGAGGGCGAGAGCATAGCCCGCATGCCAGAGGCTGCAAGCCGTGAGAGCCGCAGGAACTTCACTTCTCCGCAGCCCCGTCGGTTGATGCAGTCCGATGCGCGAGTCTGATTCTGTTCTGACTTCCCGGCGGTCACTTGCTAGCCGTCCCGGGAGGCACCTATATGATGTCCCAACCGCAAACGGCCGCGCCGATAGAGCCCTTCGCACTCCCGCCGCCCCGCTGCCGCCAGCCCCCATGTTTCGACGTCCCACGATCGCGCTCCTGATCGCCCTTGGCCTGTATGTGGTCTTCCGGGGCTTGGTCCTGTACACGGCCTTCGATGCGGTCTGTCTGCCGGACTATGAGCTCTACATGGGCAACATCGGCAAGATCGTGGCCGATGGCGGCTATGGACCGCCCCTGCCCCAGTACTACGACAACTGTGGAGGGCACCTAGTGACCGGCCTGATGTCGATCCCGTTGTTCGGCGCGATCGGCCAGAGCTATCTAGCGCTCAAGCTAGTGCCGGTCGGGCTCGGGCTACTCTCGATGCTGATGATCTGGGCCATCCTGAAGCGCCACTTTGACGCTCGGGCCGCCGCCGTCGCCGTGCTGCTATTCTCGATCGGACCGCCGACGCTGGCGAAGTACTCGATGCTGGCCAAGGGCAACCACTTCGAAAACCTGTTCTTCCAGCTGCTGGCGATGTGGTGCTTTTATCGGTTGCACACGAGCCGCGACAAGCGCAAGTGGTTGATGCTGTTCGGAGCCTGCTCGGGCTTCGCGATCTTCTTCTACTTCGGATCGATGGCGATGCTGGCCCTGATGGCCTTCATGCATCTGTGCATCCGCGGCCCGAAGCGGGCTGTGCTCGATCTGCGCTGCGCACTGCCCGGCGTCGCAATCGGTCTGATCCCGCTGGCGTGGGTGCATTGGAACTCCAACCTGCGGCCCGCTGGATTCCTGAACGCAAAGCTGGGTGGCAGCAACAGGCCCGGGCTGGATACGGCCATGAACCGTATGAGCGAGCTCGTGACGGACTTCTTGCCGCGCGGTGGCGTGTTCAAGGATCTCGGTCCTATCTCGGGCAGCATCGCCGAGTGGACTCTGCTGATTGCGTGGATCGTGTCTTTCGCGATCCTGATTCCGCGTGTGATGAGAGGACTGGCTCGTTGCCTCCGGCCGCATGGCCAGGACGAGAACGAGCGCGCCAGCGAGGAAGCCGAGCGCTTTCAAGCGCTACGAGCAGCTCCGCTGCTGGCCTTCTTGCCGGCCTTCATCCTGCTGTATGGCTTCAGTACTTTCGAGTTCAAGTACTACGGCCCTCCCGTCGAAGTCGGCCAGTTTCGCTACCTAGTGCCGCACTTCATGTTCTCTTGCCTGTTAATCGGTATCGCCGTCTCCCAGTTATGGATGAGCGATCGCAGCGGCGTGCGTAAGGCCGGATGGCTGTTGGCGGTGGCGAGCATCAGCACGCAAGCGTTCAGCTTGCCGATCATCGATTTCAGCGCGAAGAACGTGGGACTGGGCACCAAGTACGATGGCTTCGAGTTCGCGTTCCAGAACAATGTGTTGCAGCGCGACATGGTCCTCAACGAGGTGACAGGACGACGGACGTGGGACATGAATCGCGTGCGCGACCAACTGCTTGAATTCCCTCTCCCCGAGCGAGTTCGAAGCGCGATCGGTGTCGGCAACTACACGGCCTACGAACAGAGCATGCCGCCCATCAAGCGTGCGACAGAGCCTCAGGCCGCACGCGTCGACCTCGCGTTGGTCCTGTCCTACTTCCCGAATGAATTGCACTTGGACATTGCGCGCGGCGTGGGTTCCTTCTTGCGTGGATCACCGAGTGCGCAAGGAGAGGCCAAGCGCAGGTTGACGCATTGGCTGCCGATACTGATCCAGGACAATCATCCTCAGCTCGCGCACGTGATCTACGGTCTGTGCGAAGACCCGAACTTTCCGCTCGCGCGCAAGACACGCTCGGCGCTGAGCCACAATCGCTGGATCGGCCCGCACATTCCCGCAGCCCTGCATTGGGCTTTCTGGCGCGGGCAAGGTGTCGCTTGTGGCCAATTCTTGACGCGCGGTATCGCCTCGGACATCCGAGCCGTCGACGCCTTCCTGTCTTCGGCCAAGCCAGGTGCGGCCGAGGATCTTTGGTTCGGCCTCGGTTTCGGAGCGGCGGAAAAGAGTCGCGACCTGACGCTCCCCGCTGCCTTCGCTGAGCGCCTCGCGCAGAAGCAGCTGTCCACGGAATCGCGCACCGCCGCGTTGGCTGGCTACGGCGCGGGGATTCGGCACTCCCAACCGGAAAAGCGGCGCGCAGCCATTTTCGCGGCCCTTCGCAAGGAATTGGATGCTGCAGATGCCGGTCGAGTCGAGATCGGCCTGAGATGGCCTGACTATCCCCTTCCTCTGAAGCTATAACGCTCGCTGTGCAGCCCGCTCTGGCCTCCCCCCCCACCGGCCCAGCGACCCTCTGGAACTCCTGATCACGCTTGGCCTGTGGCGTCCGCGCGACGCCGACCCGCGGCAACACGAACCCATCGCTCCGTATGTACCCGCATCTCTTCGGTCTGCGCTTCCCACCGACCTTCGGCCTGCTCGTTGTGCTCGGTTTCCTGTTCGGGACTCACATCCACGCCAAGCTCGTCAACGAGTCGGCTACGGATCGCGAGCGCGAAGGCTATGCCGCGCTCCCGGTGTGGGTCTTGCTCGGCATCATGAGCGGCGCGCGCATGATGTATGTCCTCGTCGAGATCTTGCGCGACAGCCCTGTCGGCCAAAACTACTTGGCCAAACCTTGGGAGATGCTCTTCTATTGGGAGGGCGGCTTGGTGATGTACGGCGGCGCCTTCGGTGCGATCGCAGCGGCCATGCTGTGCATCAAGAAGTACGGACTGCCGATGGCGTACACGCTCGATACGGGTGCGATCTCGTGCTACGCGGGCCTCGGTATTGGCCGCATCGGATGCTTGATGGTCGGTGATGACTTCGGTCAGATCGTGCCATCGAATTTGGACTCACTCCCCTTCCCGTTGACGATCCAAGTGCCAGACCCGTTGCCGGAGGGCAGCCTGTTCGGTGTCGAGAACGCGGGCAGGATCCTGTGGAACACCCAGATCTGGATGAGCGTCAATGCCTTCATGATCGCGAAGATCGGACACTGGGTCTTCACGAAGCGACGCTACGCGGGCCAGTCCGCGCTGACGATGTTCGTGATGTACTCGGTCATGCGAAGTTTGATCGAGAGCAAGCGCGGTGACTCAGTGCGCGGCCTCTGGTTTGACGGCGCGCTGTCCACCTCACAAGTCATCTCGATCGGCTTTGGCTTGATCTGCTTGGTCCTTCTGTTGGTGAACAAAGGGCGGCGAGACGAGCCTCAGGCGGCACAAGAGGAAGCAGCCCCAAGCGAAGCCTCTTGATGCGCGGGCTGTTCGACGACGAACCTGTCAGCGAGTCGCCTGAGCGAGATCGGAGCGATCTCCCCGCGCTCCCGATCATCGCAGGTATCGACGAAGCCGGGCTGGGTCCAATGCTGGGCCCCTTGACCATGGGGTGGTCGGCGCTCGAGTTCCGAGGGGCGCTGCCGGACGACTCCGCAGCGGCGCCATGGACGCTGTTGAGCCCAGCGGTGCGCGAGACGGTCCCGAAGCGCAAGGATCCGAAGCAAGACGGCCTGATCGTGGCCGACTCCAAAGTGCTCTTCGACCGCAGCGTTAAAGGCCATGAGCGGCTCGAGTTTACGGCTCTGACGTTCATGCAGAGAGCCAGCTCGCACCCGATTCTTCACGCGCGCGACTTGTTCCGCAGCGGCCCTCCTTCACTCTGCACACGGCAAGAGGTCATCGCAGACCATCCATGGTACGAGTGCTTGACCGATATCCCGCGCTGGACAAGTGCCGGTGCGATCGACGCTGCGCAATCCAGCCTGGGCGAAGCCTTGCAACGAATCGACGCGAGCGTCATCTCAGCCGGAGTGCGCATCGTTCCCGCCGGCGAGCTGAACAAGTCCTTCGCTCAGACCAGCAACAAGAGCACGACGGTCTGGCAGCACTGCCACGCCATCATGCAACACCTGTTCGAGCAGCACGGAGAGGCCGGACTCGACCTTGTAGTCGACCGGCAAGGCGGCCGCACTCACTACGCGGCTCTGCTGCGAGAGGGCTTTCCGGAGGCGAAGGTTCGCACACTGCGCGAAGGCGTCGGTGGCTGCGAGTACCACATTCGGCAAGGCTCGCGCGTGATGCGACTGCGGCTGCGTGAGCGAGCCGAGGAATTGTCGTTCTGCGTCGCACTTGGGTCCTGCTTCGCAAAGTATGCGCGCGAACTCAGCATGACGGCCTTCAATGACTACTTTGCACAGTTCCAATCGGAACTGCGACCGTGCGCCGGCTATGTCACCGATGCGCGACGTTGGCTCAAAGACGCAGCGAGCGCACTGAAGGAAAGTGCCGTCCCTGCGAACGTCCTGATCCGAGACCGCTAAGGATCGCCGCACTCAGGGCTTCCCCTCGCTAGGCCGCGGCTTCGAGTGTGTTGTGAATGCACTCCATCAAGTCAGCCGACACGTAGGGCTTCTCGAAGAATCCGGCGGCGCCCAGAGACTCGGCGCGCTCGCGGAAGGATGCGCGCCTGCTGGCCGTGATGAAGATGACGGGGATCATCATTGTCTTCGAATTAGTGCGCATGCGCTCGACGATCGTGAAGCCATCGCCCGCGGGCAGTGAGATGTCCAGCACGATAAGGTCGGGTTGTTCGCCGATAGCTTTCTGTACCGCTTCAAAGCCATCGTTAGCCATGACGACTTCAAGGCCGACACTCTTCAAGCGAATGCCAAGGGACTGGGCGATACGGAGATCGTCATCGACGACAAGGATCTTGGTCATAGCGTGTCTCCAGGGCTACTGGGGCTGGTGTGGGGTTCCCCTTGGTAGCAAGGAATAGTGAATGTGAATTGGCTGCCGATACTGGGTTCGCTCGCGACGGAGATCTCTCCCCCGTGAAGATCGATGATCCCCTTGCAAATGGGCAATCCGAGTCCGAGTCCACCGTGTGTGGAAGTGTCGGATTCGCGGACTTGAAATAATCGATCGAAGATAGGCGCGAGGTTCTCCTCCTCGATGCCACAGCCCGTGTCCTTGACGTTGACGCGGACGTGGTCCGGACCCTCGCCTTCGGTGAACGCTTCGATCGTGATGCGCCCTCCGGTCTGTGTGTACTTCAATGCATTGCCGATCAGGTTGTTCAAGACCTGCGCGATGCGATGCTCATCGCCCATGACCGCGGGTAGATCGGCTAGGCCACTCGAGCTCAAGACGACTCCCTCGTGCCGACTTTGGGCCGAGATCGATGCGACGGTGCGCAGCACGACCTTGGACAAGTCACACTTGCTGAGTTCGACCGCGAGCTTGCCTGTCTCCAAGCGCGAGGCATCTAAGATGTCGTCCAGGAACAGGCGCATTTGCTCGCAACCCTCGAGAATGATTCCCAAGTAGTCGCGTTGTTCAGGCATCAGTTCACCCGCCAAGCCGTCGAGCAGGATGGCGGTGAACTCGCGCACGGAGGTAAGCGGCGTCTTCAGCTCGTGCGAGAGCGTGTGATAGAAGGTCTCGATCTCGTGACTGCGATGAAGCAAGTCCACGTTCGATCGCTCCAAGCTGTCGCGATGGTTCTTCAGGTCTTGCTGCAGTTCGGCTGTCTGCAGGGCGTTCGTGACGGCGCGATTCAAGTGCTCTGTCGTCAGCGAACGTTTGGCTAAGTAGTCAGCGGCGCCGTGCCTCAGAGCCTCCACTGCAAGACGCTCGTCCTGCACATTCGAGAGCATCACGATTGGACCCTCGAAGCCAGCCTCGCGAATGCACCTGAGCATTGCGACACCGGGCGTATCGCCGAACTGAGAATCGAGGAAGATCAGGTCGATCCGTTCGCTGCCCGCCATCTCGATCGCACGCAGCGAGTCGGTCTCCGAGGCGACCTCGATGCGACGGTCCTCGATGTCACGCAAGTGCCACTTGAGAATGCGAAGATCACTCGCATCGTCATCAATGACAAGGAAGCGCAGAGCCTCGTCCATGCTCAAGGGAGCATCTCCGTTTGGGACTCAGAGAACGAGGCCGGAGTCAGAGAAGCGACGTGAAGAATGCGTGGCTCGATCCAGATTGGGATCGCTTCTTTCGCTGTGCAGGGTTGGGGACTCATTCGGCGCATCTGGGGTCGAGACCCCAGATGCACACCTATCGATCCAGCAAGGGCCCAGCCTGGCTCGAAACTGGGTTTTATGGGCCGCTCGTACGCGAATCCGACGGCCTTCGAGCCAAACAGCAACCTAGACAGTCCACTCAGTGGCGCATTCCTGCACTCCTCCCTCCAGAACTGTCCATCCAGCGAGGCACGCTCACTGATCGCAGTGTAGTCTTCGGCACCCTCTCCCCCTCTGTCTCTGCCCTACCCGATTCCACCGTTGAAGATCGCCATTCTAGGCGCCGGAGTGTCCGGTCTCGCCCTTGCTCGTGCACTCGTCGAAGGCGGCGTCTCACTCGATTCCCTGACTCTGTTCGAGTCTGGTTCCGTGCCGGGCGGCTTATGCCTGTCCAAGGAGGTCGACGGCTTCACGTACGACACCACGGGCGGTCACATCCTGTTCAGCAAGGATGCCGACACGATGCAGTGGATGAAGGACCAGGCTGGAGGTGACGAGGCCTTCGTCAAACGCGACCGCAACACGCGCATTCGCTTTGGTGATCGCTGGGTTCACTATCCGTTCGAGAATGGCATCGGTGACCTTCCGGACGAGGCCAACTTCGACTGTTTGAACGGATACGTCAGCGCGTGGCACGCGCGCAAGATGGATAAGTCGGAGGCACCCAAGGACTTCAAGTCATGGGTGCAATGGCGCTTCGGTGATGGGATCGCGAAGCACTTCATGGACCCGTACAACGAGAAGGTCTGGAAGCGCCCGCTCGAATTCTTGACCAGCGACTGGGTCGCCGGCCGCGTGCCCGATGCTCCGGTTGAAGACATCCTGCGAGCAGCTATCGGCATGCGCACCGAAGGCTACACGCACCAAGCGATCTTCTACTATCCCAAGAATGGCGGCTTCCAGGCGATCACGGACGGCCTGGCCAGCACATTGATGGACCGCATTCGTCTCTCGACACGAGTCAAGAGCGTGCGCCGCAAAGGCGAAGCTTGGGAGGTCAATGACGAGGAGTTCGACTTGGTCGTCTCAACGCTTCCGTTGACCGATATTCCGGACATCGTGGATGGCGTCCCCACCGATGTGGCCGACGCGATGAAGACGCTCGAGTTCAATTCGATCGCATGCGTGCTGGTCGCACTCGATCGACCCGAGCACCCCGATCTATCATGGATCTACCTGCCCCATCCCGAGCAAGGTCCCGCCAACCGCGTGACCTATATGTCGAACTACTCGCCGGGAAACGCGCCCGAAGGCAAGACCTCCTTCCTGGTCGAAGTCACGATCCCGGGCGACGCTCCGATCCCTGGGTCCGAGCTAGAAGCCGAGACCTTGGCCGGACTCGAGCACGCCGGCCTGATGAAGCGTGACGAAGTGCTGTTCACCGATCGCTCCGGCGCCCGGCATGCGTACGTCGTCTTCGACCACGACTACGCACGACGCCGGAAGGCTGCCCTGGATTGGTTCGAGGCCAACGGCCTCGTGACCCTGGGGCGCTTCGGCCGCTTCGAGTACGACAACTCGGATCAGTGCGTGATCAAAGCGCGCGAACTGGCCGCCAAAATGCTGGTTCAAATCCAGCGCGGCTGAGCGAGGTAATGAGGCGAAGCCGCGAAAGCACGATTTCTAGCGCAGAAGTCGAGACCAATACCTACGTGGCTCCAAGCGACTGATCTGGCCTTGGTATGCAATACACCATGATCGGATATGCCCATCACTTTGGTTCACCATCGGATGTCTTCGAACCGATCGTGACGGCAGGCTTGGGAACCTACGAAGGGGGTGTCTTTCGAGCCGACAAATCAGATCGTGGCAGCCTGATGTATTTCGGTTTCGGCGGTCAGTGGCGCGTGCACGAGAGGTTCCACCTTCGTTTCGATGCCCAGTCCGTGAACACTTTCAGTGGAGAAGCGGAAGAGATGTCGAACGGCCTGTTCAGCATTGGTATTGGGATGACGTTTTGACCGCAGCCAAGATGCAATAGGCCGAGTATCGCCGCAGCAATCGAGCCATTCGCATAGCGTGCGCAAGGGAATGCCCACGGGCCTTAAGCTGCTGTGCAGCCTATTCCGCCGTTGGATGCTTCGTCACGTTGACGTGCAAGATGCTCCTCGGGTCGATTGACATCACCACGAAGAAGTACTGCGCTTGAAGCGTGATCGCCTGCACGACCAATGCCCTTGATGATGGGGCGTTTCACGCTGCGCTCGTACATTCCGAGCTGATGGTGGAACGCGACATTCTCAAGGACGAGCTGGGTGCATCCCTGCCTGCGAGCTGCCGCAGACTGACGAGCGACGCGAAAGGTCGGGCATGCTCAGATGATCAACCTGAGCTTTTGATCGCGCAACCGGCCCACTATGGCTCAGTGGCCTCAAAGATGGCGGGGCAGACAGAGAGGCTGCTTACAGGATTTCCAGGAAGGACCGGGCGCTTGACAAACGGAAGCCAGAAGCCATAGCTCGTTGATTCTGGTGAAGCAAAGTGAGCTCGCACCCCAAGTGGGACTCTCTAATAACGTCTCAGTTCCCTACTGGGAGGCCCTGATGCACAACTGAGCAGGTGAATACTGCACCAACGCAGGTGATCGACCTTACTTGCGCCGGCTGCCAGGCGTCCAAGTGGCGCCAGCTGCTTTCAGCGCTGCCTCGAAACGAGGTATGTCCGCGTCGAGCAGCATCTCCATTTCCTTGATCAGAACCTGATACTCGTTCCGTGCTCTGGCCAAGCTCTGTCGGTGTGTCATGGTCGGCGATTGCCTCGTGAACCAATGCTCGCCGGCAACACGCTGCGCCCTTGAGACGATGGACGGCGTGGAGGCTTCGTTCAAGCGTCCACGGATAGGGTCTCCATCGAGTCGGCGAACGAGTCCCGCGAGCGTAGTCTCGATTGTCGTGAGATTCGAAAACAACTGCGTGTCTGCATGCGGAGCGGCGATGAGTGCCGGACGAACGTGTCGCAACCATTCCCGCGCTCTATCGAGCTCTTTACTCGCACCGAGGGCACGGCGTAGGAACTCGCTAGTCTCGACCTGGAAGGCCGCGCCCACACTGCGGTCCTCGATTGGAAGCGCCGCGCCCGGAACGGACTTAACGGAGAAGGGCTGCGGCACTCCCACTGCCTCGACGCCCGAAGAAGTCACCAACGCCATGTCGACGCTATAGTCGCCCTCTTCGAGGAGCGGCCCCACAGGATCGGAGGCCCAAGGCGGCCGAAAGCTCGGTATCTCCAATCGGATCGGAGCAGGCGCGTTGCCACGAAGATCCCAGCTAGTGCGATGAAGTCCCTGCTTGGCCGCCGCGCGCAAGCGACGAACCGGCCGGCCATCGCCGTCCCTAATCGTGAACAACACGAAGGGCTCTCGTTCCACCGCCTCCGCCGCGAGTTGATTCCAGCCGGGGAAGTCCACATCACCCTCGGCTGCACGGACGCTCTTCTCTCGTTTTCGTCGAACTTCGGCGGAGGTCGATTCGCTCTCGGCAAGGAAGTATGTAAAGACCGCACCGAAGGGAGGGTTCTCGGCACGATAGCTCGTGCTGCCCAACGAAGGCTGCCCGCGTGCCTGCATGGGTTCGTAGGGCACATACAACCAAGCATCTCGCACAGCAAACAGAATCGAGGGAGCATCACCTTCGTGGCGGCTGATTTCCCGCAAGGCTGAGTAGTCGTCGAGAATGAAGATCCCTCTACCAAAGCTCGCCGCGACGAGGTCCTCGTCCCGACGTTGTATCGCCAAATCGCGGAACGAGATCGTCGGAACGCCGCCTTTCAACTGAATCCAACGTTCGCCACGATTGGGGGAGAAGAACAGGCCTTTTTCGGTCCCTACGAACAAGAGATCGGGGACGACGTGATCCTGAACAATCGACCAAACGTAGGCGTCACCCGGCAAGTCGCCGGCAATGCTATGCCATGTGCGGCCTCTGTCGCGGCTCTGGAACAACCACGGGCGCAAATCGCCGACCTTGTGGGCATCGAGCGCGAGGAAGACGCCACTCTCATCGTGAAGAGATGCCTGAATATCGTTCACGTAAGCGGTCTCGGAGCAAGCAGCAGGAAGCGCTCCAGCTTCACGCCAGCTCTCACCGGAATCCTCGCTCACTTGAACGAGACCATCGTCAGTGCCGACATAGAGAAGTCCCTCGAGCTTGGGTGACTCCGAGATCGTCGTCGTGGTGCCGTACTTAGACATCGCCATGCTGTCGTGCATCGCGTCGACGCTCCACACACGCCCAAATGCCTCCATCGAGTAGCGGTTCTGATTGCGCGTTAGATCAGGACTCACCACTGTCCACGAGTGCCCGCGGTCGTCGCTGCGCCAAATGCGTTGAGAACCGTAGTAGAGCCGAGTCGCCGAGTGTGGACTGAGCAGGAGCGGCGAGTCCCAGTTGAAGCGATCCGGAGGGTCGCCGGGCCCGCCCTGGGGCTTGATACCCAGGAGCTCGTGATTGACGCGGTCGTATCGGTAGAGCTCCCCTTCCTGCCACTCCATGTAGGCAACATTTCGATTGCCGGGTTCGAACGCGACGCCGTATCCGTCGGCGCCCAATGGCACGAACCAGTCCCGGTTCCGTACGCCATCTACATGATCTGTTCGGGATGGCCCGAGTAAGGTACCGAGGTCCTGCGCGCCCGCGAGGATGCTGTAGAAGGGCGACGCGTCATCGAGCGCTATTTTGTAGAACTGGCTCACCGGCAGATTCGAGATTTGCCGCCAGGCGGCGCCATCGTCGAAGCTCTCGTAGACACTCGCGTCAGTTCCGGCGATCAAATGCTCGGGGTCTCGCGGATCAATGACCAGCGCGTGATTGTCACTGTGCTTGTTCCGACCATCGCCAAGGATCTCGAAGTCCGCGCCCCCGTTCCGAGTGACCCTCATGAACACGTCCATCTGGTACACGGTGTCGACATCGTGCGGGGAAGCGACGATCTCCTGATAGTAGTGCGGTCCGGTGCCTCCGGAAATGTACTCGTTGCGCTTCACCCAAGTCTCACCGCGATCGAGAGAGCGGTAGAAGCCCTTCTCACTCTTGCCCGCTTCGATCGTCGCATAGACGACATTCGAATCGCAAGGTGAGACGGCCAGTCCTATCTTTCCCATGTCCCCGGTCGGTAGGCCGGCAGACAAGCGTCGCCATGTCACACCGCCGTCCGAGGACTTGTGAATACCCGACCCATCGCCACCAGCGAGCAGAGACCATGTATGACGCCGACGTTGGTAGGAGGCGGCATAGACAATATCTGGGTCACCTGGATCGAGGCGAACATCGGTGACTCCTGTCTCCGCATCGATCAGCAGAGAGTGCTGCCAAGTCAATCCACCGTCGACAGTCTTGTAGAGGCCGCGATCACCACCGGAGGACCACAACGGGCCTTCGGCAGCAACGAACACAACGTCACTGTCGCGCGGATCAATGACGATGCGACTAATGTGCTGCGAATCGTGAAGGCCGACATTATCGAAGTGTGCGCCGCCGTCTCGGCTGCGGTACACACCATCACCGAAGCCGACGTGCCGGCCGCTGACATTCTCGCCGCTTCCGACCCAAACGACCTCCGGGTTATTCGGATCGAGTGCGATGCAACCGATCGAATAGGAAGCCTGTTCATCGAAGATCGCTATCCACGTGGTGCCCGCATTCTCGGTCTTCCACACGCCGCCGGAGCCGACGGCGACATACCAGGTACTGCGATCACCTGGGTGCACCACAATGTCGGAGATGCGCCCGCCCATCAGGGCAGGTCCGATACTTCGGAGCTTCAGGCCTTCCAGCGTCTCGCTGCTGAGAAGCTGAGTAGCCGTCTCATTGAGCGTGGCTGCTTCCTGTGCAGCGGAAATAGGGGGCGTGACTGCGAAACCAACAACGATCGACAGAAACAGGGGAGCGCGCATGTTCAAGAGGGTAGAGAGACAACGGATCAGAACCGATGTGCAGCCGCGCCACATGGCCCTCCCGCATCCCATCAGGATTGGCAGGAACCGGAAGTGCACAGCATAGACTCTCCTGCGTTGACAACGGAGCCGCTTACGTCCAAGCGCGCTCAGCCCAAGGGCGTGCGAATGACGAGGTTGCGGATTTCGGTCATGTCCTCCATCGCGAAGCGAATGCCCTCGCGTCCGAGGCCGCTGTCCTTGACGCCGCCATAAGGCATGTTGTCGACGCGCCAAGAGGGCACATCTCCGATGATCACTCCCCCAACCTCCAGCTCATCCCAGGCCTGTTGCATCTTGTACAGATCCCTTGTGAAGATGCCCGCTTGAAGACCGAAGGCACTGTCGTTGACCTCCGCTAGCGCCTCATCGAAGGATTCGAATTGGCTCAGGATCGCAACTGGACCGAAGGCCTCCTCGGTGCAGAGGGCCTGATCCTTGGGGACATCCTCCATGAGTGTGGCTTGCAGCATTGCGCCTTCACGCTGCCCGCCGCAAAGGAGCCGGCCTCCAGCCTGCTCTGCGGCCTGAATCCAGCCCTGCAAGCGCTCGGCCTCGCCCGAGGAAATCATCGGTCCGATAAAGGTCTCCTCCCGCTTTGGATCGCCCGCGATCAACTGTTCGCTCGCCTTCACCAAGCCTCGTTTCAGCTCCTCGTAGATGGAGCTGTGAACGAGAATTCGCTGGACTCCAATGCAACTTTGACCTGACTGGTAGAAGGCGCCAATGACGATACGTTGGATCGCATCGACCAAGTCCGCGTCCCTCTCCACTATGCATGCGGCATTCCCACCTAACTCGAGGACGACCTTCTTCTTTCCCGCCATGGATTTCAGCTTCCAACCAACTGTCGGAGAGCCTGTAAAACTCAATAACTTCAATCGATCGTCGGTCGTGAAGAGATCAGCTCCGTCCCGACTACAAGGCAAGATCGAGAAGCTACCTTTGGGCAGGTCGGTCTCGGCTAATACCTCTCCGATGATCAGCGCTCCGATCGGCGTGCGACTTGCCGGCTTGAGCACGAACGGGCAACCCACCGCAATAGCTGGTGCGACCTTGTGGGCAGCCAAGTTCAGCGGAAAGTTGAAGGGCGAGATGAAGGAACATGGGCCGATTGGCACACGCTGGAACATGCCACGGTAGCCGCGAGTCCGAGGGGAAATCTCCAAGTTCATAATCTCCCCTGTCATGCGCACAGACTCCTCAGCTGCGATGCGGAATGTATCCACTAACCGCTCGACTTCGCCGCGCGAATCCTTAATGGGTTTGCCGGCTTCCACACACAGCGACTGCGCCAATTCCTCCGCACGCTCCTCGAAGCGAAGCACACAGTGATTGAGCACAGCCTGACGCTCGTACGGTGCCATGCGAGCCAAGGGACGCGCGGCCTCCGCTGCTGCAGCGATCGCACGATCGATAGCAGCAGGGTCAGCCATCGCCACGCGGTAAGCGATTTCGCCACTGAACTTGTCGGTCACCGCCAGATCCGAATTGGGTAATTCCGGGACGTTTGCGAGGTAGTAGGGATACGTGTTCATGAGGCAATGGTGGCTCGCGTTCAGACGCTCCGGCTTCGCTCTTGGAGCTCGTGAGTCAGAATGCGGTCATTCTCTGAGTAGTCCATGGGTATCTCGATCACGTGCACTCCAGGCTCGGACAGAGTTTGACGCATCAACTCACCAAGGTCCCCTGTGCGCATCACTCGATACCCGTTGGCGCCATAACTTTGCGCGTACTTGACGAAGTCTAGATTGCCATAGTCAAGTCCATAATCGTCCAGGCCCATTCCTGCTTGCTCCCACTTGATCATCCCGTAGGCGTTGTCCTTCAAGATCAGTACGACAATGTGCAGCCTAAGTCGCACAGCTGTTTCAATCTCCTGCGAGTTCATCATGACCCCCCCGTCACCACAGATAGCCATGACCTACCGGTCTGGATAGACTAGCTTGGCCCCTATCGCCGACGGCAATCCGGCACCCATCGTCGCCAGAGCGTTATCCGATAGCACGGTGCTTGACGAGGTTGCGCGATAGTTGCGCGCGAACCAGATTTTGTAGACACCATTGTCCAGAGCAATGATGCCCTCCCCTTCGATCGCTTTACGCACCTCGGCAACGAGTTGTTGCGGGTGCACGGGGTAGCGCGGAGCGTCCACTCCCTCGGCCTCATAAACTTTCCCGGTGGCACGGATCTCGAGCAAACGGGAGTCGTCCCAATGCTCCTGCTTCTGTAGCTGCTCGGTGATCTGCCAAACGCTATTGGCGATGTCCCCGACAACTTCGATCTGCGAAAAATAGACTGCGTCGACCTCTGCACTGGAGAAGTTGATATGGATCACGGTCACGCCGCCGGACTGCATAAAGAAGGGCGGCTTCTCAACGACATCGTGCCCTACATTGATGATCAGGTCCGCGACCCGATCGCGCGATGCACGAAGTCTCCGGCCGAGAGCGTGGCGTTGCCGAGGAAGAGCGGGAGATTTTCGTTCAGCACGCCCTTCCCGAGCTGAGTCGTGATGAATGGAATCTCGAAACGCTCGACCAGCTTGCGCAGCATTTTACATGTCAACTTCCGATTGGCTGCCGCGGCGACGACGATGACAGGCCGTTCGGCCTGTTGAATGCGCTCGAGCGCAGCCGAGAGGGACTTGCGCTCAGCGATAGGACGCCTTACCAGGCTGGCCAGAATCAGACGCTCATCCGTGTGTTCGCTGGCGATGTCCTCCGGCAGTTCCAAACGCGTTACGCCGGGTTTCTCTTCCTGCGCAATTCGAAAGGACTCGCGCACGCGCGACGGAATGCTGGCTGCGCTCACCAACGGCCTCGTGTACTTCGTGAGCGGTCGCATCATGTCGACGATTTTGACGACCTGGAACTGCCCTGTTTGCTTGACTTGATGGGTCTTCGACCCGTGATCAGCAGCAGAGGCGTTCCGGCTGCCCGCCTGCGGCCGAGATTCGCGGGCGTAGCTTATCCTTGACCACCGTGATCGCTGTCAATCAGGACGAGCGCTGCTCTGCTTGTAACTCTCACGAGTCCTGTACCGAGAAGGGTCGGAGCCAGCGCGCCGCTGGACTTCCTGGGCGCACAGACCTAGTCGCTGCTGCTCCGCTCAGGCCAAATGACTCGGGCGAGAGCGCCCAAGATTGTGGCGAAGGGCAGAAAATTGGTCGGCAAGAGGCCGCAGTACAATCCGCAAGCGATCGCGAATCCCATCCTGAATTGGGTGGGAAGCCGAAAGTAGCGGAACATCTGCCAACCCAGGACGGTCCCCAAGGGCAGTCCAACAATCCTCTGCAGTGGCCCAATCGTAGCGAAATCAACCAAATCGATCGCTAGACCGGCTAAAACTGGCCCAAGAGCGCGCTTCCGGCGCTCGCGGACGGCCTTCCGCTCGGATTCCGGAGAGAATTCGTGATTAGCCGGCAACCTTTCGGCGTCGACCTCGATGACCTGATGCGGATCTTCCATGGTTGCAGAATTGCACCCCTACATTCAGCAAGTTCCTAGTATAGTATCACCTGGTTAAGCGAATACACCGAAAGTGGTGTACGGCAGCCGCTTGACCTCTCCATTTCTTTGGCTATTGAAAATTCCATACCTCCGATTGGCGCACGGTAGATCTGGGCGGGGTACTTTTTCGAGTCGGGAACGCGCGTGGCGCGCCCGAGGCTCGGTCCCCCAGAACCAGACCCGCATCGTTCAATGGAAAGCTTGCACTGCCCAGAAATTGGGTAGCTGACAGGCGCCTGGAGGACATATGAAGCTCACAATTCAAGATTTCGCACTATCCGCAGCCCTTGCACTCGCAGCCTGTGGAAGCGGCGGTGGCGGTAGCGCCACCACTGAGACTCCCCAGCCGCTGACGCCGCCCAGCGACCTCGCCTACGGGGCTGATGTCGCTTACTACATCCAGGGTGTGCTTATTCCGGCCAATACCCCGGAATGGGAGGGTACGGTCGAGTCCTTCTCGGTCAACCCAGCTCTCCCAACCGGGCTCAGCCTGGACTCCGAGACAGGCTCGGTGACCGGCATCCCGATGTCGGAATCGGAGGCGCGCACCTACACGATCCTTGGCGAAGGTCTGGGCGATACGGTCCAAGCTGAGCTCCGGCTCGCTGTCGTGAACAAACCGCGCTTGGCCGTTGTGGCCAGCAAGACCGATAGCACCCTCTCCGTCCACACGGTTGACCCGCTGACCGGCAACCTGAGCTTGCACGCCATCCAGTCGACCCCGGTCGGCCAAGAAGGCCCCGAAGAGGTCGTGCTACACCCGAACGGCCGCTTCCTGTACGTGCCGACCACGAGCAACCTTCTTTCGATCTATCGCGTCGAAGAAAACAGCGGTCGCCTCGTCGCACAGACGCCCGTCGCGTTGGATCAAGGCCCGCACCAGGCAGCTCTCTCCGCCGATGGCCAAACGCTCTACCTGAGCTCCGAGCTCGGCAATAGCCTGCGTGGGTTCAAGATCGACAGCAACACCGGCGCGCTGACAGAAGGTCCCAGTACAACGCCTGCTCCGAGCGCACCCGGCGCGGTGACCGTCGACCCGCTCGGTCGCTTCGTTTACGTCGTCCAGAAGGGCGACGAGAGCATACGCACCTACAGCATCAATTCAGACAGTGGTCAACTCAACCACGAGGGCGACGACACTTCCTTCGTCGGTCAGAACCCGGTCCGCGTCGGTACGGCGCCCGACGGATCCTGGGCCTTCGTCATCACCGGCAACAAGAAGGTCAATCCTGCAGCTGTGCACCCGACAACTGGCTTCTTGCAGCCGAATCCTGGCTCCGGCTTGGATACGGGCGAGGCTCCCGAGGCAGTCGCCGTTCACCCCACCGGACGCTTCATCTATGTGACGGCCAGCGGTGAGGACGAGGTCGGCCTCTACAACTTCGACTACACAGCCGGTGAGATGATCGCCAGCACCTCGCTCGAAGTCGAGAGCATGCCGCGCCACATCACCTTCGACGCATCAGGCCTGTACGCCTACGTCTGCCACCAAGGTACGAACGAAGTCACCGCCTACGATGTCGACCTGGCGACCGGCGAGCTGATGAACCCGCGTGGCACGCTGACGCAATACGGACCCTCGGCCGTGACGCTAATCACCGGCGCCGAAACTGTGTTGAAGCGCCCCGAGCACATGTATGTTTTGGGCAGCCAAGCAAACGAGCTCGTTGCCTACGACATGGACCCCGACACGGGTGAGCTGACCGAGATCGGTACCGCGCCCGTCGGAGACCTGCCGCGTGACATGCGCCTCGACCCGCTCGGTCGCTTCGCTTTCGTCGCGAACACGCAGGGTCACTCCATCAGCGTACTCAGCATCGACGCCGATGGCGGACTCAGCAACCTGTGGGAGATTGATATCGACGAGGCGCCGCGCGGCCTCGGCATCGACCCGCACGGACGCATCCTCTACGTAAGTGCCCGCACGTCGAACAAGGTGATCTCGTACACCATCGACGAGGCGACGGGCTTCCTGACCAAGCTGGACGAGGCGCCGACGCAAGAGCAGCCGCGTAGCCTCTCGCTACACCCGACGGGTCGCTTCCTGTACGTCGCCAACTTCGACTCAGGCACAGCCAGCGCTTACAGCGTGAAAGATGGCATCTTCATCCAAGGTCCCATCAACAGCCCGGCACCCAGCCAACCGGACCGCATCCGCTTCTCCCCTCGTGGCGATCGCGCCTTCCTCGGCGGAAACGGCTCGGACATCCTGATTCCGTACAACATCGACCGCGCAACCGGCGAGCTACTCCCAATCCTTCCTGGCCGCGGCGTCGGCAACCGCCCCTTGGCAGTCGATGTGCACCAGAACGATCTATGGGCCTACGCGGCCATCTCGGATCTCCCGGACGGCACAGGTTGGGTCCGCTTCACCCTGATGGACCGAGAAGAAGGCGACTTCCAAAACGGCGATATCGGAGCCGTCATCGAAGCCGGCCTGAACCCCGGAAACCTCCGCGTCGCCCCGGGCGGCGAATTCCTGGCCGTCCTCAACCGCGGCAGCCACGACATATCAGTCTTCGCCATCGACCAAACAAGCGGCATGGCCATCAACCAAGTCATCACCCCCACGGCCCTTGAGCCTTACGCAATAGAATTCAGCTACACCCTCGAGTAGCCAGTACATTTGCCTGTCTCTCACAAGGGACAGCGGCCACCCGAGCTAAAGTCAGCTTGGGTGGCCGCTCCTCGTTAAAGCCCAACCGAAGCACCACTTGGGCACGCCTCTGAGTCCCCGCAATCCGCTGAGCCCACACCCCCCTGCCCCGTATCTCACCGCTCCAACGGCCTAAGCCGTTGGGCCAAGAAGCAATAGATCGAGCTCCGCTCGATCGTATCCCGCTCGATCGTATAGGGTCGCTCCCCCCCCCTTCCCCCGGAGATACCGATGGGCTTTGTACCGATCCTGCTCCTATCCCTCTGCTCCCTACCCAGTCCCAGCATGGACCGCATCACGGGCAAGAGTTTCGCGACTCGATCCGAAGTCATCGCCAAGCACGGGATGGCCGCGACCAGTCAACCCCTGGCCACCCAAGTCGCGCTGGATGTGTTGAAGGCCGGCGGCAGCGCGGTCGATGCTGCGATTGCAGCCAACGCCATGTTGTGTCTCGTCGAACCGACTGGCTGCGGCATTGGTGGCGACCTGTTCGCTATCGTTTGGGATGCGAAGGGGGAACGCCTGCACGGCTTGAACGCCAGTGGTCGTTCGCCTTCGAAGTTAACCGCGGAAGAATTCGAGCGCTTGGAGATCGACAAGATTCCGAAGCGCGGAGCGCTGCCGGTCAGCGTGCCCGGCTGCGTAGACGGCTGGTCCGAACTGCACAAGAAGTTTGGACGACTGCCGCTGAGCCAAGTGCTTGCGCCGGCCGTTCGCTACGCGCGTGAGGGCGCACCGATCACGGAGCTAATCGCTCACTACTGGAAGCTCACCGTCCCGCTGCTGAGTCCGTACCCCGGCTTCGACGAGGTCTTCCAGCCGAACGGTCATCCGCTCGCCAAGGGCGAGATGTTCCAGAACCCGGGGCTCGCGAACACGCTCGAACGCATCGGTGCCGAAGGCCGCGACGCTTTCTATCGCGGCGAGACGGCGCAGACGATCGCGGACTACGTCCAGGCGCAAGGCGGCTACCTGAGCACTGATGATCTGGCGAAGCACACCTCTGAATGGGTCGATCCGGTCTCGATCGACTACCGCGGTTACCGCCTTTGGGAGCTGCCGCCGAACGGGCAAGGCATCGCCGCTCTCCAGATCCTCGCCATCTTGGAAGCCTACGACCTGGCCGCGATGGGCTTCGGTAGCGCCGACTACGTGCACCATTTCATCGAAGCCAAGAAGCTCGCCTTCGAAGACCGCGCGCGCTTCTATGCCGATCCCGACTTCAACAAGATCCCGGTCGAAGAGCTGATCTCGGACGAGTACGCCGCGAAGCGCCGTGCACTGATCGATCCAAAGAAGGCTGGTCAGAGCTACCCCGCCGGCAACCCGAACCTCGAGGAAGGCGACACCATCTATCTAACGGTTGCCGACGACGACGGCAACATGGTCTCCTTGATCCAGAGCAACTACCGCGGCATGGGTTCCGGCATGACGCCGCCCGGCTTGGGCTTCATTCTGCAGAACCGAGGCGAACTCTTCGATTTAACGCAGGGCCGCTTCAACAGCTACGCACCGAACAAACGCCCATTCCATACGATCATCCCGGCCTTCGTGACCAAGGACGGCAAGCCTTGGATGTCATACGGCGTGATGGGCGGCGCGACGCAGCCGCAGGCGCACGCTCAAGTGCTGATCAACATCGTCGACTTCGGGATGAATATTCAGGAGGCAGGCGACGCGCCGCGCATCCTGCACAGTGAGTCCTCGCAGCCAACCGGCGAGCGCATGACTGACGGCGGTCAAGTTCATTTAGAGTCAGGCTTCGACTACGAAGTCATCCGGCAACTCGTGCAGCGCAAGCATACCGTGGGCTGGAAAGTCGGCCCCTTTGGGGGGTATCAGGCGATTCGGTATGACGCGGAGCAGGGTGTTTATTACGGCGCTTCTGAATCCCGCAAAGACGGACAAGCGGGCGGGTATTGATCGAGTTCGAAGAACTCGATCCGTTGTTTATTGCCTCAACGGCTCACGCCGTTGAGGCGGTGGTCGAGACGGGATAGGGAAGTTGTTGGCTACCAGACGACGGCGTTTTGGCTGGGCGAGGGGGGGGGGCTTGAGCGAGTTGTTGTTTGTGCACCGGATGCTTGCGTTGGGTGGGCGCGAGTGGAGCCCGAGCGAAGTTCGGTTGGCGCTGTGGGTGACGGCGCTTTGGCGGGGTCATATGGAAGCGGATGACTTATTGCTTGGGCGACGAATGGTCGCGTTCGAGCTTGGCGAGAGATGTCTGATCTATGTGAGCTTCCGCTCGACTCATTGCGGCGTTTGGGCGAGGCGTTGGCTTGTCTGTTGAAGAGTTAGGAGATGCTTGATGCTTTGGGGGATTTTGGAGCGGGCGCGGGCTTTGTTTGGGGAGGAGGAGGCTGTTGCGTTTCGGGGGGTGCGGCGGAGTTATTCGGAGTTGTATGAGCGTGCAGGGAATTTGGCGGGCTGGCTGGTTGAGGCAGGGGTACGGCCAGGGGATCGGGTTGCTGTGCTTGCTAAGAATGAACCTGCTTACTTGGAGCTGTACTTTGCTGCGGCCCGGTGTGGGGCTGTTCTTTGTCCGTTGAATGTGCGGTTGGCGCCGATTGAGTTGGCGGGAATTCTTGTGCAGTCGCGGCCACGCCTGCTGTTTTATGGGGAGGCGTTGGGCCAGTTGGCGGCAAGGAGTCTTGTTTGTCTGGAGGAGGCTGGGGAGAGGCTTCCGCGGCTCGTGACGTTGCCGGGGATTGAACTGGAGGAGCAGACGGGGGCCGAGGTGGAATCGCTGACGCAGGGGCGTGGCAACAGTGAATATGAGCGCTGGGTGGAGCAGGCGGCACCGGTGACGGATCCGTTCGGATTGATTGCGGGCGATGCCGTTGCGCAGCTTTATTTCACGAGTGGAACGACGGGGCAGCCCAAGGGGGTGATGCTGACACATCGGAATGTTTGGACGCATGCGATGGCGGCTGTGGCTGAGCTTGGCTTCGATGATTCGGATCGTTGGGGGCATGTGGCTCCCCTCTTTCATCTGGCAGATGCGTGGGCTTGTTTCGCGATCACTTGGGTCGGTGGAACCCATTTGTTTCAGCCGGACTTTGAGGCGAAGACTGTGCTGCAAGCTTTTGAAGAGGAGCGCGTGACGGCGACGAATTTGGTGCCGGTCATGTTGCAGCATTTGTTGGATGAAGCGCGGCGCTGCGAAGTGCAGACGACGAGTCTTAGGTTGATGCTGTCGGGTGGTGCACCGATCGCGCCAGCTGCAGTGCGGCGCATCGTCGACACCTTTGCTTGTGAGTACATTCAGACGTATGGAATGACCGAGACGAGTCCGTTCTTGACGCTCAGTCGATTGAATGCGGTGCAGAAAGGATGTAGCCGTGACGAGCAGGATCGCTGGCGCGCCAAGACGGGGCGCGCCTTCCTTGGCGTCGAGCTCGAAGTCGTTGATCAGAGCGGTGTCGTCGTCGCGCGTGATGACAAGAGCGTCGGAGAAATTCGCGTGCGCGGCGAGACCGTATCTCCGGGCTACTGGAACAATGAAGGCGAGACAATGCGCGCCTTTCGTGACGGCTGGCTCTATACCGGCGACCTGGCGGTGATGGATGAACACGCCTTCGTGACGATCGTCGATCGCAAGAAGGACATGATCCTGACGGGTGGCGAGAACGTCTACTCGACCGAGGTCGAGAACGCGCTTTATGAACACCCGGCCATACTCGAAGCTGCGGTCTTCGGTCGCAAAGACGACAGCTGGGGTGAACGCGTGTGTGCCGCCATCGTCGTGATCGAAGGCGAGGCGTTGCAAGCGGATGCGCTGCGCGAGCACTGCCGCGAGCGGCTCGCGGCGTACAAATGTCCGCGCGAGATCCTCTTCCTTGATGAGCTTCCGAAGACTGGCAGTGGCAAGATCACGAAAGCGGCGCTACGCGAGATGACGGACTGATGAACGAAACTCCTCCCTCCAGCGCTCATGCCACGAAGAGTGGGCGGCTGCAGCCTCGGGCTAGCTTTCTTCTTGGAGAGGGATGTCTGCGACATCGTCAATCTCTGGACCTTGTTCGAAAGTTAGGCCTAGCGAGCGCTCGGAGTGCTGCCTGGGCCCGAAAGCAGTCGATACGGGGGGCCAGCAGCCGGATTCAGCGACGGATCCATTACGAAGACAAGATTCTGGGACTTGCCCCTCATCGCCAGCCGCTCTGGGCGCTATAAGTTGCCCCCCCATTTTCACGCTGATATGCGTCCCGTAGGACCGATGAACGGCTTGGAGCCGATGATTCGCGGTTGATGGGCAGAGCGCGACAGGCCAACCTCCTCGCTTGCAGAACCGGGCCACGAAAATCGATATGGCGAACGAAGAGCACCTGAACATCTTCACCGAAGGTCCCGATGCATGGGATGCATGGCGCGCAGCCAACCCCGGTGTGGAGCCCGATTTGTCCGGTGCCGACTTCTCCGGCATGGGCCTCTCCGGAGTGTCCATGCAAGGCGTCAACTTCTCGGGAGCCAATATCTCGGGTGGCGACTTGTCCGGTTCGGACTTCAGCCGGGCACGCTTCACCGGAACCATCCTGGCAGGTACCGACATGGCCGGAGTGCGGATGTCTGCCGCCGACCTGAACGGCGCTGAAATGGCGGGCGCGGACTTGAGCGGCGCCGACCTGGACATCGCGCAGTTGCGCGGCGCGAATCTACGCGGCGCTGACCTCTCCGGGGCGCGCTTGGCTGGCGCGGACTTGCGCGACGCGGATTTGTCGGGCGCGACGCTCAATGGTGTCGAGCTCGAAGGTGCGCAACTCGATGGCGCTAAGCTATCGGGAACGCGGCTCGATCCGAACTGAGACGGCTCCGTCGAGTTCTTGCCTGCGCGAACTCTCGATAAATAGGACTGTGCGACGGTCGATTCATTCTGAAGAACGAGTGTGGTTGCAGTGGCATCTTGACCGGGCTGAACGCTCGGCCACTGCCCGCGCGAGTCACGCCACTGCCCGCGCGAGTCACGCAAACTGGCGTGCCATCACGCCACCGCTCAAGCGCCGCACGCCACAGGCCGTTCGATCCACGCACCGGGGCGCCCCCCCCCACGCGTACATCCGCGGCCATCACTCCCCTACTGACCTAAACGAGCCGCGCGCCCTCGAAGGGGTGCGCGGCTCGTGAATTATTCGATCAGAACGCTTCTGGCCTTTACTCAGCGGCTGCCGGCGCCTTGCGCTCCGGCCGCTTCCAATCCCGGACCGAGCGATCCAGGTAGTTGCGCAGGTCGGCAACTAGCACGCGCTCCTGCTCCATGCTGTCGCGGTGACGCACCGTGACGGTCTGATCTTCGAGCGAGTCGCCGTCGACGGTCACGCAGAAGGGCGTGCCGACTTCGTCCTGGCGCCGATAGCGCCGACCAATCGCACCGGTGTGGTCGTAGAAGGTCGAATAGCGCGCTAGACGCAGATTCTTCTCGATCTCTTTGGCCATCGCGACCATTTCGTCACTCTTCTTGACGAGCGGGAATACGGCCACCGTCGTCGGCGCAATCTCCGGATGAAAATGCAGCACGACGCGCGTGTCCTTCTCGAGCTGCTCCTCTTCATAGGCATCGATCAAGAAGGTCAATGCCATGCGCGTGATGCCACCGGCGGGCTCGATCACGAAAGGCGTGTAGTGCTCCTTCGTTTGCGGATCGAAGAACTCGAGTCGCGAACCGGAGGCTTCGGAGTGACGCTTCAGGTCGAAGTCGGTGCGGCAGGCGATGCCTTCGAGTTCGCCCCAGCCGAAGGGGTACTGGTATTCGATATCGCTGCAAGCAGTCGAGTAGTGCGCCAGTTCGTCCGCGCCATGGTCGCGCATGCGCAGCTTGGCCGGATCGATGCCGAGTTCGAGGTACCAGTTGTAGCGCTCCTCTTTCCAGTGCTCGTACCACTGATCGTTCTGATCGGGCGGGACAAAGAACTCCATCTCTGCCTGCTCGAACTCCAGCGTCCGGAACACGAAGTTGCCGGGCGTGATCTCGTTGCGGAAACTCTTGCCGATCTGAGCAATGCCAAAGGGCGGCTTGATGCGCGCCGAGTTCAACACGTTGACGAAGTTCAGGAAGATGCCCTGCGCCGTCTCCGGTCGCAGGTAGGCCGTCGAAGAGGAACCCTCGACCGCCCCGACCTCCGTCTTGAACATCAGGTTGAACTCGCGCGGCTCCGTCAGATCGCACTTATCGTGCTGCCCGGGTTGCTTCGAAGGCTTCTCAGAGCACTTGCTCTCCTCGAGCTTGTCAGCGCGGAAACGGGCCTTGCAGTGGCGGCAATCGACCAGGGGATCACTGAAACCACCGACGTGCCCGGATGTCTCCCAGACCTTCGGGTTTTGAATGATGGCCGAATCGAGACCGACGACATCGTCCCGGGCCGTCACGGTCCGGTTCCACCACGCGTCCTTTACGCGCCGCAGTAGCTCAACACCCAGCGGACCGTAGTCGTAGGTATTCGCGATCCCGCCGTAGATCTCCGACGCCTGAAAGACGAAGCCCCTGCGCTTGCACAGGGAGACGATCGTGTCCATGAAACTGGGTTTGGGCTTGGCCATGGAGGGTGCTGGGTTCGTATCGAGGTATTTGAAGAGGGCTCGCCAGAGGCCCAGCGACCGCGGAGGTCGAGCGAGGCGCTCAGAGCAAGCGGCAGGGACACTGCCGCTGCCGGGACGGATCTGGATCGAGCTAGGCACGATCGGCGCGAAGTCTACCACCGGCGGTCGCGGGGTCGACCCGATCGCAGCGATTCCAAGCACACTCAAACGCGATCCGGGGCTCGGGTCGGGCCGCATTCGGGCCTATACTGTTTCGCCATGATCTCAGAGATCTCCAACGACACAGAAAACTGGCGAGCCCCGATCGCGAGCGCCGCGACCCGAGGCACCACCGCCGACGAGCTCGAACGACTCGAAAGCAAGGTCGCCGCCGGCGAACGAATCACTGCCGAAGAGGCGCTGTACCTGCATGAACACGCCGATCTGCTGACGCTCGGGCGCATGGCCGACGGAGTCCGTGCCCGCAAGCACCCCGAAGGGATCGTCACCTACGTCGTCGATCGCAACATCAACCCGACCAACGTCTGCGTCACCGATTGCGGTTTCTGCGCGTTCTATCGCAAGCCAGGCGATGTCGGGTCCTACGTGCTGTCACGCGAGGAGCTGTTCAGCAAGATCGATGAGACCGTGGCGCTCGGCGGCCAGCAGCTCTTAATGCAAGGCGGCCACCACCCTCACCTGAAGACTGACTGGTGGGTCGACCTCTTTCGAGCCATCAAAGAGCGCTACGACATCAATCTGCACGCGCTCTCCGCGCCCGAGATCGACCACCTTGCCGCACTCGATAAATGCCCGGTGGAGGACGTGATCGCGCGCCTCATCGACGCGGGCCTCGGCAGTGTGCCTGGCGCTGGTGCCGAGGTGCTCGTCGAGCGTGTCCGGCTGTTGATCGCGCCGAAGAAGACAACCACTGACCGCTGGCTCGACATCCATCGCAAGCTCCATCAAGCAGGCCTGCGCACGTCGGCGACGATGATGTTTGGGCACGTCGAGACCGCGGCGGAGCGCGTCGAGCACCTCGAACGCGTGCGTGCGCTGCAGGACGAGACAGGTGGCTTCACAGCTTTCATCTGTTGGAACATGCAACCCGACGGCGTGCCGGAAGAATCGATGTACCCGGCGCGCGTGACACCGGCCGTCTACTTGCGCGTGCAGGCCTTGTCGCGCATCTACCTCGACAACATTGAAAACATCCAGACCAGCTTCGTCACGCAAGGCATGAAGATGGCGCAGGTCACTCTGCAGTATGGCTGCAATGACTTCGGCGGAACGATGATCGAAGAGAACGTCGTCTCGGCAGCCGGCTGTGCCAACTTGGATTCGATCGCCGTCGTCGAACGCATGATCGAATCGGCCGGCTTCCGCCCCCTGCGCCGCAACAGCTGGTACGGCATCGTCGACGATCGCTACGAAGGCTCCTGCAAACCAGCCAATCGCTTCGAAGCTGCGGTTCCAATTCAAGAAGCGCCAGGAAATGCGTAGCACTCACCACCGGTAAGCGCTGCGGCTAGCCGCATTGCAAGATTCGATGACAAGCCTGAAAGAACAAACCCAACCCAAGCCCACACGCCTCTTGGCGCGTGCGACGGCCGCCGGCCTGCACGAGATCGCAGAGAAGGTGTTCGCACGCGAACGCTTGACGCGCGAAGACGGCCTGGCGCTCTATCACTGTCCGGACTTGAACGCGGTCGGCGGACTCGCCAACTTCGTGCGCGAACGCTTGCACGGCGATAAGACGTTCTTCAACGTCAACCAGCACATCAACTACACCAATGTGTGCAACAAGCTGTGCCGCTTCTGCGCCTTCCAACGACTGCCGGGACAAGAGGGCGCTTATGTAATGTCGCCCGAGGAAGTCGGTCAGAAAATTCGCGGATGCCTGGGTGATCCGGTCACGGAAGTGCACATGGTCGCCGGTGTGTATCCGCGACTGCCCTATTCCTACTACATAGACATCCTGCATGCGGTCAAAGAGGTGCGGCCCGAGATCCACATCAAGGCCTTCACGATGGTCGAGTTGCTCGAGATCGCTCGCCGCGCCAAGCGTCCTTTGGAGGAGGTACTGCCGGAGCTAATCGAGGCCGGCCTGGGTTCCGTACCCGGTGGTGGCGCCGAAATCTTCGCGGAGCGTGTTCACAAAGAAGGCTATCACCGGAAGAACACGGGTGAGCAGTGGCTCGAAGTCGCAGGCCAAGTTCATGCGGCTGGCTTGAAGTCCAACTGCACCATGCTGCATGGCCACATCGAGACGATCGAAGAGCGCGTCGATCACCTCGACCGTCTGCGTTTGCAACAAGATAAGAGCGGCGGCTTCCAGGCCTATATCCCGCTCTCCTTCCATCCCGCGAACACCGAGTGGTCTCACCTCCCTGGCCCGAGTGCTGTCGACGAGTTGCGTGAGATCGCTGTCGGCCGTTTGATGCTCGACAACATCCCGCACGTGAAGGCGTACTGGATCATGTTGACCGTTCCGATCGCACAGCTTGCGCTGGCCTATGGAGCCAACGATGTCGATGGGACTGTGGTCGAGGAGAAAATCTACCACGAGGCCGGCGCGACGACGCCGGAACGTGTGGCACGGCAGGAACTCGTGCAGTGGATTCACGATGCGGGACGGATGCCGGTCGAGCGGGACACGATCTACCGAGAATTGACGGCATCCTAGGCCGGCCGCGAGCAGGCGGCGCCCAACGGCAACCTCCAAAGCCCTGACTCTGACTCCGCGAGGGGCGCTCCTGTGCACTCGGCCGCTCGAGTAGTCGCCATGGCCGTAAGGCCACCCAGTTCGGTTTTCGATAACTCCCCTCGAACCTGCGGGCCAATAAAAGCGTCCAATTCACACCTGAATTGCTCGAAAAACCACCTGGATTGAGCCTGAGTATTCCTTCTCGTCAGAACGAGACCGCCTAGGTGGATTGGTCCAGCTACACTTGCCCGGTCCCCCTACCCTTCTCCTGTTGCGCCTCGACCCCACGGGCTGCCTCAACACCATGTTATTCAGACCTCTCGCAACGCTTATCGCCGGCGCAATGGCGCTCGGTGCTCTCGCCGGATCGGCCCAGGCTCAGGGCTTTGAAACGGTCCGTGTTGTCAATGGGCTCAGCTCCCCGGTCTTCCTGACCGCACCCGACGGTGACCTGGACAGGCTCTTTGTCGTGCAGCGCGGCGGCCTGATCCGCATCGTGCGCAACGGCGTTATCAACGGCGCCGCCTTCCTGAACATTTCGAGCCTGACGACTTCCGGTGGCGAGCAAGGTTTGCTCGGACTGGCATTCCACCCGGACTACGCGAACAACGGCCGCTTCTTCGTCAACTACACCGCGACCGGTGGTGGTGCGACGCGCGTGACCGAGTATCACGTCTCGGGCAACCCGATGACGAACGATGTTGCCGACCCGGGTCAGGTGCAACAGATCATGACGGTCGGGCAACCCTTCAGTAACCACAACGGTGGCATGATTGCCTTCAGCCCGATCGACGGCATGTTGTACGTCGGCACCGGCGATGGCGGCAGTGGCGGCGACCCGGGCAACCGCGCCCAGAACCCGACCAACAACTTGGGCAAGATGTTGCGCTACAACATCGACCTGCCCGCGCCCTTCATCGATCCGTCCAACCCCTTCGTTGGCGTCGGTGGTACCAACAACGAGATCTGGGCGCTCGGCATGCGCAACCCGTGGCGCTTCAGCTTCGACCGCGTCACCGGCGATATGTGGACCGCCGATGTCGGTCAAGGTTCGCGTGAAGAGATCAACTTCGAGGCGGCCGGAGCCGGTGGTGGCAACTACGGTTGGCGCTGCATGGAAGGCTTCGCTTGCACAGGTAGCTCGGGTTGCACATGCAGCAGCGCGCCCCTGACGCTTCCCGTTCACGACTACAACCACAGCGGCGGACGCTGCTCGATCACCGGTGGCTACCGTTACCGCGGTAACGACATCGGCGGCCTGCAGGGAACCTACTTCTTCGCTGACTACTGCTCCAACGACATTTACTCGTTCGAGTTCAACGGTTCGAGCATCTCAAACCTGACGAATCGCACGGGCCAGCTTGCTCCGGACATCGGCAGCATCGCGAACATTTCGGCCTTCGGCGAAGACGGTGCGGGCGAGATGTACATCGTCGACATCGGTGGTGAGATCTTCAAGATCGTCCCCGCCTGCGGCACTTCCAGCTTCTGCTCAACCAGCCCGAACTCCATCGGCTCCGGCGCGGTGCTCGGTTCTTCGGGTAGCGTCAGCGTTACGAACAACAACCTGACGCTCAATGTGAACGGTGCCGCCCCGAACCAGTTCGGCTTGTTCTACTATGGTCCGAACCAGACGAGCTTGGCCTTCGGCGACGGCGTCCGCTGTGTTGGCGGATCGACCTTCCGTCTGAACCCGGTCACGCTCTCCGACTTCTTCGGCGACAACTCGAAGGCACTCGACTTCACCACCGGAGTTACCGGCGGCGGTACCGGCCAGATCCTTGCCGGCAGCAGCTGGAACTTCCAGTACTGGTACCGCGACCCGGGCGGCCCCGGCGGCACCGGCTACAACTTGTCGGACGGCCTGAACGCCTTGTTCTGCCCCTGATTCAAGACGTTCGTCACCTATAAGCTCGCGTGAGCCATGGGGTGTCACTTGTACGGCGAGGGCCGGTCCTCGCTCTTTAGTGACTCCCTCCTCCCCAGCAGAAACTTCACCCGTGTTGCTGGGTAGAAACATATACGTCAATTGCAGGGTCTTGAAGGCCCTTTGCTTGACGAGATGGCCCTCCTCATAGAGGATCGAGCTGTCTCTACTCACCCCGGCCCTGTTCGCGAGACCCGGCAGAATTGGTCAACGCGAACGACTCGATGCTTTCCAGCAGTTGCCGGACCCTCATCTCCACCGCCCCAACTCTCATGTCCTCCAGACTACTCAACTCGCTCCTGGCAGGCGCCACGGTTGTTGGTGCCCTCGCAGCACCGACGCAGGCGCAAGATTTCGAAGCCGTTCGCGTCCTAAACGGCCTCAACAGCCCGGTGCTTCTCACCTCGGCTCCCGGCGATGTCGATCGCATGTTCGTCGTGCAGCAGGGTGGA
The DNA here is from genome assembly GCA_047611405.1 of Planctomycetota bacterium. Lineage (GTDB taxonomy): Bacteria > Planctomycetota > UBA1135 > UBA1135 > JBLFWN01. Next base: position 52,701 of record JBLFWN010000029.1, read on the forward strand.
CTCATCCGAGTCGTCCGCAACGGCGCCATCAACGCGACGCCCTTCCTCAACCTCTCCAGCATCATCTCGACCGGAAGTGAGCGCGGACTGCTTGGCCTGGCCTTCCACCCGGACTTCGCGAACAACGGTCGCTTCTTCGTCAACTACACGAACGCTGGTGGTGGCGCGACCAAGGTGCGCGAGTACCACGTCTCGGGCAACGCGATGACGAACGATGTCGCGGACCCTGTCGCGGTTCAGATGATCGAATCGCTCAGCCAGCCGTTCTCGAACCACAACGGAGGCATGATCGCCTTCAGCCCGATCGACGGCATGCTGTACGTCGGCATGGGCGACGGTGGCAGTGGTGGTGACCCGCAGGGTAACGGGCAAAACGGCTTGACCAACCTGGGCAAGATCCTGCGCTTCAACGTCGATCTCCCGGCTCCCTTCGTCGATCCGTCGAACCCCTTCGTCGGCAATGGATCCGTCAACGACGAGATCTGGGCAACCGGTATCCGCAACCCGTGGCGCTTCAGCTTCGACCGCCTGACCGGTGACATGTGGGTCGGCGACGTCGGTCAAAACGCGATCGAGGAAATCAACTTCGAAGCCGCAGGAGACGGTGGCCGCAACTACGGCTGGCGCTGCATGGAAGGCAACAGCTGCACGGGCCTCTCCGGTTGCACCTGCCAATCGGCGGCGCTGACAGACCCGGTCAAAGACTTCAATCACTCGGGCGGCAACTGCTCGGTTACGGGCGGCTATCGCTATCGAGGAAGCGCGATCCCCTCGCTGCAAGGCACCTACTTCTATGGTGACTACTGCTCGAGCAAGATCTGGTCGTTCGAGTTCAACGGCAGCTCGATATCGAACCTGGTCGAGCGCACCGCTCAGCTCGAGCCGGCGCTTGGCACCATTTCGCTGATCTCATCATTCGGTGAGGACGCGCAAGGCGAAATCTACATCATCGATTACGCCGACGGTGAGATTTACAAGATCGTCCCGACTTGCGGCTCGAGCAACTACTGCAGCACCGCACCGAACTCCGCCGGCTCGGGCGCCGTGATGTCCAGCAGTGGCAGCATGAGCGTCACGACGAACACCTTCACGCTCAGCGCCAACGGTGCCGCGCCGAACCAGCCTGGCCTGTTCTATTACGGTCCCAACCAAACGAGCCAGGCCTTCGGCGACGGCTTCCGCTGCGTTGGAGGATCGACCTTCCGCTTGAACCCCGTCACGACTTCGAACCTGTTGGGGGACAACAATAATGCGCTTGATTTCACGACCGGCGTCACCGGCAGCGGTCCCGGCCAAATCATCCCGGGCAGCACTTGGAACTTCCAGTATTGGTTCCGCGATCCGGGCGGCCCGGGTGGCACGGGCTACAACCTGTCGAATGGCTTGAGCGCTCTGTTCTGCCCCTGATCCAAGCCAGCGAGGGCTGAGTTCACTCAGACCCCAGATAACACGAGGCGAGGGCTGGTCCAGCAGGACCGGCCCTCGCCTCTATTGATACGAGACATTAACGCTCCGGTCATGTTCGGGCAGCACCTGGAACGGTTGAAGTGTTCGCCGTGCGAGGGAGACGCGTAACTTTCCTGTCACGCACTCCCGACAAGCAATTCCCTGTGCCATAGTTTGCGGGACCGCCACCTTGTCGCCCCCCCCAGCACATACGCGGTCTTGTGGCCCCCCTGCCATTCGGGTCGATGCGCTACCCGCACCATGCACAGGCTTTCGTTTTTGATCTTCGCGGCGATGTTCGTGTGCTCGCACTTCTGCGTGGCTCTGCCTTCGTCTTCGAAGCCGTGCGCGTGCCCACACGATCGCGACAACTATGATGTGATCGCGTATCGCATCGATTTGAAGATCGATCCGAACAAGAAGAGCATCGCCGGCACCGTTGGTATCGAGCTAGTGCTGACACAGAAAGATGTGCACTGCCTCGTATTCGACTTGGTCGACGAGATGTGTGTCACGAAGGTGCGTCTGGTACGCGACACACTCGGCGCCAAATCATCCTTGAGTGGCAGGCCCGCCAACTTCGAACACTCCGGCGATCAACTGCATTGCAAGCTGCCCGAGGCCAGCGACGCACCGCAGCGCTTCGTCGTTGCCATCGAGTACAAGGGCAGTCCGCAGAGCCACGACAAGATGAGTGGCTTCCACTGGGGCATTGATCCGGACCACAATCCATGGATTAGCACGTCGAGCCAGATCATCGGTGCGCATCACTGGTGGCCATGCAAGGCATCCTTCTTTCAGCCAGCCGATCGCTGCGACCTAATCTGGCTGAACTTGACCGTCCCCAAGGACCTGGTCTGCTTCTCGAACGGGAAGCTCTCAGGCACCGAAGCCAGCGGTGGTCGCTGGAAGTTGTGGCGCTGGCACTACGACTATCCCATCTCGACCTACGGCGTCACCGTCAACATCGGCAACTACGAACAGAGCAAGAGCGAGCTCAAGCTGCCCGGACTGGAGTCCCCGGTTGAGCTGCACACCTGTGTGTTGCCGCATATGGCAGAAGCAGCGGCGGTTCAATTCGCACAGATCCCCGAGTTGCTAGAAATTTATTCCAAGTGCTTTGGCCCCTACCCGTTCCCGAAAGCCAAGGTCGGCGTTGCACACACTTGCTTCGCCAGCATGGAACACTCCAGTGCAATCGCTTATGGCTGGACCTTCCCGAGCTGGCTCGCAAAACACGACAAGCCTGACCCTGCACAGAGACTGAATCGCTATTACGACTACGTCCTCGTGCATCAGTTCGCGCATGAGTGGTGGGGCAACAACGTAGCAGCATCCACTTGGAAGGATGTGTGGTTGCACGAGGGCTTCGCGACTTATGCCGAGAGTCTTTATCTGGAAGCCACGCGCGGGCGCGAGATCACGGACGAATACTTCCAAGGACTACTCATGAGCATCCGCGGCGACAGCACGCTGATGCCGAAGTCCTACGAGAATTTCCGAGAGGCCTACTCGCGTGCGACTTACAACCGCGGATCCTGGGTCCTCAACACCTTGCGCCACTTCGTCGATGATGACGCCGCTTGGTTCAAGACGCTGCAGGAATTCCAGAGTCGCCACCGGCACGGCGTCGCGAGCACGGAGGACTTTCGCAAGGTCCTCGAGGATGTCACCAAGCGCCCGTGGAAGGAATTCTTTGACCAGTGGGTCTACGGCAGCGGCTACCCCAAGCTCAGCGGCGAAATCACAGCGACAGAAGAGGGCCTGAGCATCAAGATCGAGAACGAGGGCACGACCGACACCGGCTTCGACTTGCCGCTCGATCTGCGTTGGCGCGAGGACTGCAGCGAAGTCCGCAGGCGCGTCTGGCTGAGCCCTGGCACCAACAAGATCGTGATCGACACCGGGAGTGAGGCCGAGGGGCTGCAGCTGGTGGGCATGAATCGAATTCTGGGCGAGCATCGAGTGCGCATCCGTTGAGCGTGACGCCTCTCACGCGATATGCTGTAGACACGCCCTCAAGCCGGGCGGACCCGAAGTTCGACACGGAATGAGTCGGCGCTCTACTCGTGGTCTACTGGCTCACGAGGATCGAGCGACGCGCCGTACCTATCGCAAGGCACCATGGATCTGACCAAGGACATCGAGTCGAAGCATTTCGACGCCCAGGGCACCCTGGCCAAGATGGACAATTACTACCGTTGGATCCTCGGGACCTTCGGTGACAACGTCGGAGATCGGGTCTGGGACGCGGGTGCGGGCATCGGCAACGTCAGCGAGCTGCTGCTCGAGCGGGCCAGCTTCGTGCTGGCGACCGAGTTCACGGAGAAGAACATTGAGGCGCTGCGCACGCGCTTCGAGAAGCGCTCCGAAGTCGAGGTCGCACACTGTGACCTGACTAAGCCCGAAGCGCTCGACCTGGCGCAGCACAAGCTCGACACGATCGTGACCTTGGACGTGCTCGAGCACCTCGAAGACGACCGCGCGGCCTTGCAGCGCTATCACGAGATCCTGCAGCCGGGCGGCGCCTTCTTGATCAAGGTGCCGGCACATATGTTCTTGTTCGGCACGATGGACGAAGCCTCGCTGCACTACCGGCGCTACGGCAAGCGCGAGCTGCGTCAGAAGATGGAGCAGGCCGGCTTCCGAGTCGAGCGCATCCGCCACATGAACATGGTCGCGACGCTGCCGTACCTGTTGAAGGGCCGCATATTGAAGCGCAAGCGCAACTTCTCGGGCACGATCAACGGCGGTAAGCTCGGGCTCTACAACAGCCTGATGCCTTGGTTCGAGCGCGTCGAAAAAGTCATCCCACCGCTGTTCGGACTCAGTCTGATCGCGGTCGGGCGCAAAGCGAACTGAGCAAGGCGAGCAAGAGCAGCAGCTTCGCGACGAGCAGCACGCCACTGCGGCCATAGGCTTCTGGCGACGTGAAGCTCAGGAAGACCGGGAAGCTAGCCAAGACCCCCGCCGAGATGGAGAGCGCGCGCACGGGGATCGAGCGCTGCTGCCACGCGATCAGGCATGCGAAGGGCACCAGCACGAAGTAGTGCGGCCAGCTGGGGCTCAACACGAGCGGAGTGGATACGGCGATAAGTGCAATGTCACGGGCTGTGACACCGCCCGCGCGCCTCTTCCAGATACAAGCCAGCACGCCCGTGAAGGCGCCGATCCCGATCCACGGTAGTGCGCGGCCCCAGTTTGCTGCCGAAGCATGTGAGCCGATCCAGCGCTCGACGACGGCCGGCATGTACTGCATGTTCGGCGCGTCATGCCAGAGGCCGCTGCCCTGGCTTACGGCTCGCAAGCCATCGATCAGCGCGCGATAGAAATCCCCGGTCACGGATGCGCCGAGGACTGTCATCGGAACGACGATCAATGTGATCAGCGAAAAAGCCACGGCCGTCACCCAGACGCGCCGCTCGCGCTTGATCACGAAGGGGAACAAAAACAGCAGCGGATAGAACTTGATCGTGATCGCAAGCGCGAAGCACGCACCGGCCAGGATCGAGCGTCGCCGCAGGTGGGCCAAGGTCCCAGCTAGCACCAAAGCTGCGAGGAAGATGGACACCTGACCCCAATGCAGACTGTGCAGCCAGGGAAAAGAGAAGATCGCGACCACCAGATAGACAGCCTCATCGCCCGTATACCCGGGGGGCCTGGGCTTAGCCCCAGCACGGACGATCAACACGGGCAATGTGATGACGGCCATGGTCGCGACTAGTTGCAAGGCAAGCCACACCCAAGCTGCCGCCTCCTGCTCCATACCTGCCAATGGCGACATGGCCATCGCGAAGGCAGGCGAGTAGAAGAAGCCAGGCACAGGACCCGAGCCGTCAAAGACGCGGGCTCCCATCGGCAGGTAGATACCAATGAAGTCCTCGAAGGGCTGATCATTGAAATCGATCCCGCCAAAGAGCGCGGACCAACGGCCCCACTGCAAACAATGCAAGCCGGCCAGCAAGATGGCCAGGAACACGCCGATCAGCGGCAAAGAGAGACGCCGCTCGCCACTCACTCGGCACCGCCGCTGCGCTCAAAGCTGCGCGCCTTCGACCAACAATCCAGCTCGGGCAAGCGTGCCTCGACCTCGATACGCTCGTCGCGCGTCGGATGATCAAACTGCAGTCGTCGCGCATGCAACGCAATGCTGCGATCGGGCAAGGCTGCACTTGCGCCGTACTTCAGATCACCGAGCAGCGGACGCCCGAGGCTTGCGAGCGCGACCCGCAGTTGATGCGAGCGTCCGGTCAAGGGCTCGAGTTCGAGCAGGCATGCGCCAGTCTGCGCGAGTACGCGCCACTTCGTCTGAGCTAGCTTCGCTCCGACGCGTCCTTCCGTACTGACGATCACACGATTGCGCTCGCCGTCTTTCCAAAGCCACTGCTCGAGCATGCCTTCGTTGCCCGCCGCAGGCGGAGCCTCGCAGAGCGCCCAATACCTCTTGTCAAAACGCTTCTCGCGCAATGCGCTCGTCAAGCGATCCGCGGCCTTGCTGGTGCGTGCGAACGCAATCGCGCCCGAGACCGGCCGGTCCAAGCGTTGTACGACTCCCAAGAAGGCGCGCCCCTTCTTGTTGAACTCGGCCTCGATCCATTCGCGCGCAATATCGAAGAGGCTCGCATCTCCACTTGAGTCAGGAACAGTCGGCAGACCCGCTGGCTTGCGCACGACCAACACGTGGTTGTCGCAGTGCAGAACCTCGAGCTGCGGTTGACTCACGAGTCGCTCTCCAAGCTGCGCGACGGATCGCTCTCCAAAAGGAGCGGAAGCTCGCGCCCCCATCGCGCGCAGAATCCGGCCGGTAGCAAGCGTGGCGCGACCGAGCCTGCGCCGTCCCCGCCAGTGTGCTCACGCTCCCTCAGGACCAGCTCGCCCACGGCGACTTCACCCGTGCCCCAATCTGTAAACAAGTTACGGAAGGCAAGCGGCGAGTAACCGACAGCATAGGTCGACAAAATGACCAACGCGCGCTCCGACACAATGGCGCGCACACTCTCAAGCAACGGCGCCAAGCCATCCTCGAGCTGCCATTTCTCGCCCTTCGGGCCCCGGCCGAAGTGCGGCGGGTCGAGCAAGATTACGTCATAGCGCGACTTGCGCCGCCCCTCACGCTGCACGAATCCGAGCGCATCGTCGCACAGCACGCGCATCGAGCGCTGCGGGAGGCCGCTCGCTTCCGCATTCTCGGCCGCCCAACGAATGGCCTGCTTCGATGCGTCGACGTGCGTCACCTCATAACCTGCCTGCGCGGCCAAGACGCTAGCCGCGCCGCTATAGCCGAAGAGGTTCAACAGGCGCGGCGGACTCGCTCCAAACTCCTTGCGCAACAGCTGCAAGTAGCGCCAGTTCGTAGCCTGCTCCGGGAACAAGCCGACGTGCTTGAAGGCTGCGGGTCGAATCCAGAAGGTGCCGCCCAGAATGTCGATGCGCCACTCGGGACGCTCGCCCCGCATCGCACGTGGCGCCTTCACATGCGGACGCCAGCGACCACCGCGACCGCCGCTGTCGGGGTCGCGCTCGAAGCTCGCATCCGCCTTATCCCACTGGGACTCGGGCAGGCGCGGTCGCCACAAGGCCTGCGGGTCAGGCCGGCGCAGCGTCATATCGCCGAAACGCTCGAGCTTTTCTCCGTGTCCGGAGTCGAGCAGAGCATAGGTGCGCAGGGGCACGGGATCGAAGTAAGCCGGTTCCACTGGCGGCGAGAATACACCGCCCCTGCTGCCTCTAGTCGCAGCATTCTGGCAGCTCTTGGCGCTCTCGCGCACGGAGCCCCAATCCAAGCACCGAAAGCGGCCGAAATTGGCGAGCCCCGGCATGCCTTGGATGTGTACCCTCCGCGCCATGTCCGCCAAGCTACGAGTCGGAAGCGTGCCCTACCTGGTGGGCCGCCCGTTGGATCTGGGGCTCGAGCGAGAGCCTGGCATCGAATTCATGCGCGCTGTCCCCGCGCGACTCGTCGACGGCTTGCGTGACGAGAGCCTCGATGTCGCCTTGGTCTCGTCGATCGAATTGTTTCGCCAGCCGGGCTATCGCTACCTCGAAGGCATGGCGGTGGCGGGACGAGGTCACGTCGGCAGCGTTCAGATGTTTCTGCGCAAAGAGTTGGCGGCGGTGAAGAGCATCGCGCTCGATCCCGCGAGTCGAACGGCGCGCACCCTGATCCAGGTCCTCTTAGCCGAGCGCGAGGGGGGTCCTCCCGCATTCCTCGAGGTAGCCGCCGGCCAGGATCCGCGCGAAGCCGAGGCAGACGGCTGGTTGCGCATCGGCGACGAGGCCTTGCGCGAGTACCTTGCGATCCGCGACCCCGAGGACCGCAGTCTGGCGCATGATGGCGCCAGCCACATCTACAACCCTTCGGCCGAGTGGTGTACGAAGACGAAGCTGCCCTTCGTCTTCGCCTGCTGGATCGTGCGTCCCGGAGTGGCCATCGAGCCCCACCTGGAGGCCTTTCGGCGATCGAGCCTGATCGGAGCCGCAGCTGCCGAGGAACTGGCGGCACAGGCGGCACAGGAATGGCTACTGCCCTTGCAGGCCTGCCGCGAGTATCTGCTAGAGGAGTGCATCTATGAACTGGGCGACGAGATGCACGCTGCGTTGACTGCCTTTGGCTGTGGCGCACAGACGATCGGCTTGGCGACGAGTGATCGCCCGCGCGCGATCGCGTTGGATTTCTGATCGAAGATCAGGCCAAATTCGGCGAGAGGGAATGGCCGCCACACAGGCTCGTTAACCTTCGAATTCGCCGGATTCGAGTCGCTTCGCCCCATGCGGGGGCGTGCTTCTCGATTGACGAATCTTGCCGGCCTCACGTCTGGAAGCGGACGCGGCTTGCAATGACCTGCGCGCATTCCTATCAAGGAGAGCGAGCATCCGCGGCCCACTGAGGAGGCGATTTGGACACAGACAACTTGAACCCCACCTTGTTCGACCTAGAGCCAACGACCGAAGTGCCGAATAAGAAGAAGTCAACGAAGAAGGCCAGCACCGAAAAGGCGGCAAGCACCAGGAGGCCCCCCACCCGGCGGGGCGCCGAGGAGCTGGCCAAAAAGCACAAGGAGATTTCGGTCTCCGAGTTCTTCACGAAGAACCGGCACTTGCTGGGCTTCGACTCGCCGCTGAAGGCGCTGCTGACGGCCGTCAAGGAGGCCGTCGACAACTCGCTCGATGCGTGTGAGGACGCAGGCGTCTTGCCGGAGATCGCGGTCGAGCTGAGCCCCACCTCCGAGACCACCTTCCTGATGGCGGTCGAGGACAACGGACCCGGCATCATCGATACGCAGATCGGCAAGGTCTTTGGCAAGCTCCTATACGGCTCCAAATTCCACAAGCTCAGCCAGAGCCGCGGTCAGCAGGGCATCGGTATCTCGGCCGCCGGCATGTACGGCCAACTGACGACCGGCAAGCCGGTGCGGATCAAGTCGCGTACCGGCAAGCGCAAGAAGGCCGTCGAGTTTGTGCTCTCGATCGACACCGCGCGCAACAAGCCCGAGGTGCACAGTTCCGAGACCATCGAGTGGGACAAGGACCACGGCACGCGCGTCGAGATCGATATGGAGGCCAAGTATCAGAAGGGCCTGCGCTCGGTCGACATGTACTTGAAACAGACCGCGATCGCGAACCCGCACCTGACGCTGCACTTCACGGATCCGGGCGGCGAGAAGATCACCTACGAGCGCAGCACCCAGGAGATGCCGCCGGAAACGGTCGAGATCAAGCCGCACCCGCACGGTGTCGAGCTGGGCCGCCTGATCGGGATGCTGAAGGACACGAGCTGTCGCTCGCTGTCCGGATTCCTACAAGAGGAGTTCACGCGCGTCGGGCCCAAGGTCGCAAAGACGATCATTGCCGAGGCGGGCAAGAAGCTGACCGAGAAGTCATACCCGTCCCGCATCGCGCGAGGTGAAGCAGCAGCACTTCATACAGCGATTCAGAAGACCAAGATCTCCTCGCCGCCGACGAACTGCATCGCGCCGATCGGCGAGACGCTGCTCTTGGAGGGGCTCAAGAAGGAACTCGAAGCGGACTTCTACGCGACCACCACTCGCCCGGCAGCTGTCTACCGCGGCAACCCGTTCCAGATCGAAGTCGGCATTGCCTACGGCAAGCCTGGCGGCGTAGGGCTCGAGGTCACCGAAGAGGGCCGCATCAAGAAGAAGACCAAAGCGGCGGCAGCGACAGAGGAGCTTGTCGGTAACGCCGACGAAACGGTGCGTTTGCTGCGCTACGCCAACCGTGTTCCATTGCTGCATCTACAGTCGGCCTGTGCCATCAATAAGGGCGTCATGCAGACGGCCTGGCGCAACTACGGTCTCAGCCAAGCGCGCGGCGCGTTGCCAATTGGCGCGATGGCCGTGGTAGTTCACATCGCGTCGGTCTGGGTGCCCTTCACCTCGGAGTCCAAGGAAGCGATCGCGTCCTACCCCGAGATTTTGAAGGAGATCAAGCTCGGCCTGCAGGAGTGCGGCCGCCAGCTGGGCATCTACATCCGCAAGGGCAAGCGCCTGAAGCGTGAGTTCGACAAGCGCGAATACATCGAGACCTACATCCCCCACATCGGCATAGCGCTGCAAGAGATTCTTGACCTGGACGACACAGAGCGCGACGCCACCGTCGCCGAGCTCGAAGACGTCTTGCACCGCAGCCGAAAGTTCTGATCCATGGCCAAAAAGAAGAGAGCCACCAAGAAGAAGGTGGCGGGCAAGGCGGCTCCTCCGAAGCGAGTCACGACCGCGACCAAGCGCGCCCCGGTCAAGCTGACCGAGCTCGACAAGAAGACGCTCTCGCTAATTAGCTCGACCGCTGAGCGCGTGCGTCGCTCGATCGACAAGCGCATTCTGCCGGAGCTCAAATTCCCGGTGCGCAGCCTCTCTAACGTCAAGTACGAGAAGAAGGTCGGCTACTTCGAGCTGGGATCGGGCCGAAAAGCGCGCGCGCTGTCGGTCAATACGGTCAAAAACTTCGCACAGACGCTGCGGCTGATGTCTATCTCGAAAGAGATGGTCGAGAACAACGACTTCGCGACTAAGCGGGAGGCGTACTACGTCAGCAAGAACTGGGGTGAATGCAAGTTCCGCGAGCAGGCCGAGTCTGATGCTGTCATGGACGACATCGAGGCTCTCGCTAGCCTCGAGGGACTATCACGTGAACAGCTGCGCTACTTCCCGGAGGAGCACGGCGGCTCAATCGCCGGTAACTTAGTCGTGATCGACCGCGACACCGAGACTGGTGCCGAGATTCGCATCGACTGCACGGCCTTTGGTACCGGCTCCTACTCGATCCCCCACTCCGTCGAGCACTTGAAGTTCGAGACGGATGCGAAGTTCATCTTGGCGATCGAGACCGGCGGTATGTTCCAGCGCCTGAACAACCACAAGTTCTGGAAGAGTTCGAAGTGCATCTTGGTCGAACTGGCCGGCGTCCCCTCACGCGCGACGCGGCGCTTTGTCCGTCGGCTGTCCGAGGCGTGCAAGATCCCGACCTACTGCTTCGTCGACTGCGACCCTTACGGAATCGCGAACATCTACCGCACGCTCAAGGTCGGTTCGGGCAACGCGGCGCACATCAACCGCTTCTTCTGCGTGCCGAAGGCGCAGTTCCTGGGCGTCACGCCGCAGGACATCATTGACTTCAAGCTGGAAGACGCGACACACGAACTGCAAGCCGTCGATATCAAGCGCGCGAAGGATGCACTGAAGAACGATCCCTTCTTCAAAGCGCAGAAGCCGTGGATTGACGCGTTGAACATGATGCTCAAGATGGGCGTCCGCGCCGAGCAGCAGGCGCTCGCGAAGTGGGGCTTGAACTTCGTCATCGAAGAATACTTGCCGACCAAGTTGGCCAACCGCAAAGCATTCTTGCCGTAGCCTTGCCAGCACCGCGGCACGGTGCGCCGCAGTATTGCGGCTGGGTGCAACAAATTGTGCGGCACCGGGCTACAGCTCCTCTAGAGGGTGGCGAAGCGTGTTCGGTCTCGGGACTAAGCAAGAGGCGTAACAATTCTGAACTGCCATGCTTCCGTGTTGGAAAGCACCATGCCCTCATGCCGCCTGCGCCTGGTGGTGTCTGAATGCCTCGATCGTCTGGCCGTTGCTAGACATCGGATGGACGCTGCGCCGGCCCCACTCCTGCCGCCAAGCCAGCACTTCGCTTGCTGACAGT
>JBLFWN010000030.1:0-63739 GCA_047611405.1 Planctomycetota bacterium
CACGGTTGCGCTGCATGGCAGCACGGTTGCGCTGCATGGCAGCACGGTTGCGCTGCATGGCAGCACGGTTGCGCTGCATGGCAGCACGGTTGCGCTGCATGGCAGCACGGTTGCGCTGCATGGCAGCCCGCTCGAAACTTCAGCGCTTCTCCTTCGGCAACTCCTCCTCGTCTTCGTCAGCGTTCGAGGGTTCGAGGTAGCCCAAGGACTCTAGTCGCTCACGAGTCTCATCTTGCAGCGTCTTGTTCAGTTGCACCGGCAACGGTGACGCGGCCGCAGTAAACTCGCGTAGCCGCTCCGACAATCGATCTCTGATAGCAAGGTGCTCGGTCGAGACGCCTCCACGCAGCAAGTTGTTTTGCTCGCCTGGATCGACTGCAAGATCGAACAGCTGCTGATAGCCGCCGCCCGCGACATAGGGAGCGTTCACGAACTTGAAAGATCCCTCGCGCACGCATTGCGGCTTGCGCTCGTTCTTCCACTGAGCGCCCTTCTCAGCATCGTAGGGTTGCGTCCCTTCACTGAAGACATATCCGCGTTCAAAGGGCGCACCATCGATGGCCGGTACTAAACTTGTGCCCTCGACGCGCTCGGGGAGTTCCAACTCAAGCAGCTCGCATATCGTCGGAACGACATCGATTGTCGAGACCGGATTCGCCACGACGCGCCCAGCGCCACGACCGTCGGGGAAGCGCATGATCAGCGGCACTCGAATCGTCGTCTGGAAGACCCACGAACCGTGATTCCAGTAATCAGGGTGCTCCCAGAAAGTCTCGCCGTGATCTCCGGTGATGATGATCAATGTCTCGTCGAGCAGGCCTCGACCTTCCAAGCCATCGATCAAACGACCGATCTGGCCATCCATGTACGTAACCTCGCCCGCATACAAGCCGGCGATCACATCTTCGGTCGGCAATGGCTGGCCGTCGGCTCGATCGAGCAGCTCGCGCGGGAAGCCGCGCATCAAGGTCGGTCGATAGCCAATGCCGTAACCGAGCGTCTTCTGCTGATGTTCCACGACCATGTGCTCGCAGACGATCGTCGTCGACTCCGGAAGCGTTCGCCCACCGGTGTAGCGCTGAGCAATGTCAGCCGGTGGATCGTAGGGAAGGTGCGGGTCGAAGTAGTGCGCGAACAAGAACATGGGTTGCTCGTCCGGCCCGAACTCATCGATGTGATAGAGCACCGCGTCCGTGACCCTTGCCGCATCGCGCTGATTCTGATCGACCCCACCCATGTCTACCTCGACATTGAACTCTTCATCGAAGTGCTCGAAGCCTTGGTTGAATCGAAAGCGGCGCTCGAGTGCGAAGGAACCCAAGATGCCGGCCGTGTGGAAACCAGCCGCATGCAGCGTCTCGGCTAGCATATCGTTGTCCTCATGCACCTCGTGGTTATTGCGCGGGACGCCATGCGTGTGCGGATAGGTCCCAGTCATCATCGAAGTGTGCGATGCCAGAGTCGTCGGCGCTGGGGCTGTGACATCAGCGAAGCGCACGCCTTGGCCGGCCAAAGCATCCAGCTGCGGCGTCGCGGCACGCCCCTCGACATAGGCTCCAATGTGATCCGCCCGGGTCGTGTCGAGGCTGATCAGGAGTATGTGACGGAAGCCAGCGTTTGACTCATCCCCCCCGCCGCAGGCGCTGATGAGGACCAAAGGCCCGACGATCAATGCGCCACGCAGCAGTCGCCCTTGAAGAAGTCCGTGTCGGAGGGTGAGAGTTGTCATCATCAAAAGCATCGTAGGTCGGCGCATGGCCGCTGGCCGGGCAGGTTGCGCGCTCACCATCGCATCGGACCACTGCACGCGCAACGTGCATCTACGGATGAACCAGCGCCACGTTGGCTCGATCGAGCGCTCCAGGCATGACGGTCCTGCCAGCGGCTCAATCGCCTTCTGGCGCGAGCTCGTTGTAGCGAGTCATCGAGATGCGCGTTCCCGATTGGAACTTGGCCAATGCATCGTTTGAGCCGTCCGGCAGGTAGAAGCGCCAATCGCCATCTCGCTCACCCTGGATCCAGGCCCCTTCCGACTTCAGTTGGCCGTTCGGATACCAGCTTTTGGCTACGCCGTCACGGACTCCGTTGGACCAGCTCTCCTCGAGCAGCATCTGTCCCTCGCGGTCGTACTCGCACCACGCTCCGTCGGGCAAGCCGTGCGAATAGCTCGCTTCCACCTCGATCACACCACCTGGGTGCCAACGCCGAAAGGCGCCGTGTCGATGTCCATCCTTGCGTTCGATCTGCTGCCAGGGTGAGCCGTCGTCGTAGGCGATGTTGCTCACATCGCCACCACAAGCTGCAAGGCAGAGAGCCAAGCCAGGGAGCAGCATCGACGCGCGCGAGCGCGAGCGGAGGCTGCGAGGAAGGGTGGCATGTGTCGCGTTCACGTGCAGGAGTCTAGCAATTTGAAGAGCCGGAAGGATCCAGGCAGATCTCGGCTCTTGGGCTGCAAAGCTCCACGCCAACACTGAAGCCGGTAGGGATTCGATTAATCCAGTGCTCCGGCCCGGAGTTCAGCCTGCATGCAAATCCTCGGGTTGCCAGCCGACTTCGTTGCGGCGACCGCAGCTGGTTTCGAGAATGAGGGGCCGCCTGCTCCGCCTACTCCGCCTACGAGATCCTCCTGCATGAGCCAGACCTTCACTCCGGCCAAGCGCCTCCGCGTCAAGCGCCTCCGCGTCAAGCGCCTCCGCGTCAAGCGCCTCCGCGTCAAGCGCCTCCGCGTCAGTTTCGCGGTCCTTGCCTTCGCGCTCCTCGGAATGGGTTCACCGGCTGCCGAGCCCACGGGATCGCGAGAGGAACTCCACCCACAGACCGAAGCATCATCGCGTCCGAACATCATCTTGTTCCTGGTCGACGACATGGGCTGGCAGGACACATCGGTTCCATTCTGGGAGCAAGCAACCGAGTTCAACGCGCATTATAAGACGCCCAACATGGAGCGCCTGGCTGCCAGTGGAGTGCGCTTCACGCAATCCTACTCGTGCGCAGTTTGTTCGCCCACGCGCACGAGTCTGATGACTGGCCAAAACGCCGCGCGGCATCGCGTCACGCAATGGACACGCACGGGCAACGATCCATCGGGCAAGACAGAGCGCTTGAAGAGCCCGGCGGATTGGAATGTGCGCGGCTTACAGCCCGGCCTTCCGACTTTGCCCCATCTACTGCGCGATGTTGGCTACCGCACGATTCACGTCGGCAAGGCGCACTGGGGAACTGTCGGAACACCGGGAGCCGATCCGACGCAGCTTGGCTTCGACCGCAACATCGCGGGACACTCGGCGGGTGCCCCCGGCAGTTACCAAGGTGTCGCCAAATACGGTCGCGCGAAACCGGATTGGTCCGTGCCAGGCATGGAGAGCTTTCACGGTCTGCCCATCCACTTGACTGACGCGTTGACCGTGCGCGCGATCGACGAGATGGAACAATCGGTGGCCGAACAGAAGCCGTTCTATTTGTACATGGCGCACTACGCAGTACACACGCCAATTCAACCGCACGAGCCTTACTCGCAACACTACCGTGAAGCGGGTGTGAACGAGACCGAAGCGCGCTACGCCGGTATGGTTCAGGGCATGGACGCGAGCTTGGGTGCCCTGCTGGATGCGGTGGATCGGCTCGAGGTCGCAAGGAATACGATCGTCGTATTCACTTCAGACAACGGTGGCTTGAGCGCGATCGCGCGCGGCAAGACTCCGCGCGACACGGGCAAGGACACGCACAACTGGCCGCTGCGTTCTGGCAAGGGTTCCGCCTATGAAGGCGGTACGCGAGTACCGATGATCGTTTCTTGGGCGCGGCCGGATGCAGAGTCGCCCTCGCAGGCACAGATCCCCGTTCCAGCGGGCGAGGTGCGCAGCACACCGACAATGGTCGAGGATCTCTTCCCCACCCTGCTCGCGTGGGGCGGAGCGGAAGCATCTACCGCTGACCCTATCGACGGACTCGACTTCACAAAGCTGCTGACATCTGATGATCCAGGTCGCGCGAGCGAGCGTCCGCTGCTCTTTCATTACCCACACGTTTGGGGTCCGAAAGGACCGGGCTACGAGCCTCACAGCGCCATCCGCTTGGGCGATTGGAAGCTGATCTACTTCTATCAACCCAAACGCTTCGAGCTGTACGACCTGAGCACGGACCTGGGCGAGACTCAGGACCTTGCAGCCAGCCATCCGGAGCAGCTCAACGAGCTTGCAAAGCGCCTACGCACAGATCTGGCCGCTCTTGGAGCGCAGTGGCCAACTCAGCGCGAGACGGGCGAGCCAGAGGCGCCCGCCTGGCCCTGATCGTCCTCACGGCACCTGCTGCTGCCGCGCGACACTGCCTGCTCGACACGACCTGTACGACAAATGAGAGCGTGCGACTCGGAGAGGGTCCGAGTCGCTCGCATACATGAGATCGAGTCACCGCTAATCTCCACCAATGGGGATAGGTGAAGAGCAGTCGAGGCGAGGACCCGAGGGTCCTCGCAGCATGATCAGCCCTGGTTGAGCGAGATCAACGCCCCGGCGCGAACGGCAGCTTTCGTTCCTTCGAACTTCTTCACGAACTTATTGAGGTTCTTCAGGTTGTCTTCGATGCCTTTCTCGTTCACTTGCAAGTGAACCTTCGCATAGGCCTTGTCAGCATCGTACTCGGCCTTGTTCTCCTCGGAGTCGAGCGAGGCCAAGAGCTCTGCAGCGGCAGCTTCGTGCTCGCTGCCCTTGAGCGCTTTGGTCATCGACTTCAACGACTCTTCGGCGTTGAGCATGTGACCGTTCTCGATCATCCAGCTAGCGCGCTTCAGGTCGGCATCGATGCGCGTACCGAAGTAGCCAATGGCCTCTTCCGCGGCACTCGAATCGTCTCCGCCCTTGGCGACGAGTTTCTGAGCAGCTGCGATGGCCTTCGCGAACTTGCCCTTGTTGAACTCGGAGTAAACCTTACGCACTGACTTGGGCGCATCCGACGGACCCTTGCTGTTGGCTTCGATGTCTTCGAGGATCGCGTCTTCGATGGCGGAGTGCATCGAGTTCGGATTGCCCTTCAAGAGCACCTTGCCCTCACTCGAGAGCAGCACGAAGTTCGGAATCCCGCGCGAACCGGTCTCGAAGCTCGGACGCTCGACTGTCCAAGCGGCGTTCGTTCCCATCCAGCCCTTGTCGTAACCCAAGGTTAGGACATCGTCCATTCCATGGTTCTGGACCTCGATGAAGATTGTCTGAAGCTTGTCACCGAACTCTTCGGCACGCTTGATTGAGGACGGCACGGCCCCCGAAACGCAAGGGCCTCACCGTGTGCCCCAGAATTCGAGCATGACCGGCTTGCCGCGCAGATCCGCGAGCGAGGTCAAACCCATGCCGTTCTCGAGCGGCTTACGGAATTTATGACTGACCGAGTCACCGACCTCGATGACTCCGGACGGGGGAGCTGCAAAGCTGGTTGCCGCGTAGGCGACCGCCAGAAGCGCTCCAGTGATCATGAGTTTGTTCATTGTTTTGCCACCTGCTTTACGTGATCGAGAGTCCCCGCTGCAGCCTGTGTGGCGCTGTGAGGTGGACCGGTCACGCTAACGGTCCGAGGCGGGCCGTTTCCGGCCCCGTAGGATTCTGACCGTCGAGTTTGCCTCGAATTCCAGCCAGAGTGCATATAACAGGTGTAAGGATTGTCCGGGAATTCGTGACCGGAGTTGGTCAGGAATCTGCTGCAGGCCGGCACTCGCCGCATCTGGCCGAGGATTCGACGCTTGCCAGAGCACGAGTGGGCGGCAACGGGTGGCTCTAGTGCTGATTTTCAGCCCTCGGAGTCAAGCCAGGACCGGATCGTGCCAGCAGGGACGCCCAGACCAATCTGCTCGATCTCGCCGGTCCAATCCCTCGCGCCGGGTGCAGAAAATCCGACCTTGGCCGCGCAAAAACTCAGTGTGAGGTCCGCACGAACACAACGAGGCGAGGGCTGGCCGGTGTCGCAATCCATCCCGGAGGGGATATCAAGAGCGATAACACGGGATCCAGTGAGCGAGCGCGCTGCCTCGATCTGATCCAATACGACAAGCAAGTCGGGGCGCAGGTCGCCGGAGAAACCGGTGCCGAGCAGGCCGTCAAGAATCAGAGTGGCGCGGCTCAGGTGTTCCGTCAGTGTCGAGCCCTGGCCTTCAAGCGTGTGGGCCGGAATCGGCAATCGATCGACGATCGCGCGCTGGATACCGGCGTCCCCGCGCAGGCGGGCTGGTGGGTGTTGATGAATGAGTTCGACAGCGAAGCCGTGGCACAACAGCTGCCGCGCGATGACCATGCCATCACCGCCGTTGTTGCCTGCACCGCACAGAATGAGCGCCGGCCCGCCTGTGCTCGCGTATCGACGCAGGATGCTCTCGGCTGCGCCGCGGCCTGCGTTCTCCATCAGCAACGAAGTCGGCATCCCGAGTTCGGTAACGGCTAGTTCGTCGACGCGACGCAACTGATCGCGGCGCAAGGCAGGCAGGCTGCGATCGCTCGGGTCTTGTTCGCTCATTACGGAGAGAGCTTGTGCGCGCAAGCTTCGTTCAGTGGTGGCGCGCGATCCTCACGACATCAACGTCGGCGGAAGACAATGTAGTCTTGCGTCCAACTAGGAGGGAGTTCTTCGAGGCTCGGCTCTAGCTGCGTCTCGCCCAACACGCTGAAGCGCTGCACGGGGTAGTAGTCGCGGAACAAGTCTTCCTCGTCACGCAACACACTTAGCTTGGGTTGCACGGCGGTGATCAACAGATAATCCGGCTCGTATTGACGAATCAAGTCCGGCTGTGCCCCATCGACGCTGATCTCGTCCATCGGCAACGTCAAACCTTCACTGTCGATGATCAAGCCCTTGCCATACCAACCAATCGCACCAACATCCGACGCCAGCACGGACAAGTGGTTACGTTCGAGCCCCACCTTTTCGGCCCAGGCAGCCATCGGCTCGTAGACGCGACTTGTGACCTTGTCCCGGCTCTCCACCAGCAGCGCGGTGGCCAGCAGACCTACGACGCCGAGTGCTAGCACCGGCTGCAGGCAACGTGCCAGAATCGACTGCAGACGCGGAATGCGTTCGATGACTCGAGCGAAACCAAAACCTACAGAAACGGTCCAAACCGTCAACGGGATGTAGTAGTACCAACCCCATGTGTGCGGGCGTGCGATCAAGTACGCGAGCACAATACCGCTACCGAAGCGTGCCAATCCACCCAGTCCGCCGGCGCTGACGATCAAGCGTGGAAACCCGATGACGGCCAACACCAGTGCTGGCAAATATTCGAGGCGCGGCAGGAAGGCCTGCGTGCCGATCTCTTTCCACGTGTCTAACCAAGGCGAAGCGCCATGGCGCGCGGCTTTGCTACGAACCGAGTTCGGAATCGGGTCACCGTAGAAAGCGATTAGTAATGCGCTGTACGCAATTCCAATCAAAGCAACAGGCAGCAAGAAGCGCATCAGGTCACGCCGCGAGCGTCGCAACTCGAGCATAATCACGCCCACCAGCAGCACCGCTTCGGGTCTCACCGTGCACGCACATGCCGCGAGCAGTCCGGTCCAGCCAATGCATTTGGCACGCAGGCATGCGAAGGCTCCCAGCGTGAGCAACAGCAACACGGGTGCCTCCATGCAACCAACAGACACGCGCGCGATCTCCGGCATCAACGCCCAGCCGATGCCCACGATCAACGCACGTACGCGCCCGGCTCCGCAGAAGAACACCAGAAGCAATCCGCTGCCGACATCACACAGGCGATTGATCCAAGTCGAGGCCGTCAGCGCATCGATGCCCAGCATCTCCATCGAGCCCAGCAGAAAGGTGTAACCGGGCGTGGTCGTGCCGAGCACCGGCTCCCAGCTGGCGCCGGGGTTGAACACCATGCCGAGGCCCTCGGCGAAGTGGTGCGCGTAGCGAAAGGTGATGAAGGCGTCGTCGTAGATGTGGATGAACTTCGAGACGACGACGCGCGTCAACAGAAGCAGCAGAGCAAGGAGCATCCACTCGATAGCGGACGGACGATCGACTTCTGAAGCGGAGGTAGAGGCGGCTGCGGATCGGTGCTTCTGCATGAGTTGTGGCGCACGATACTACGATCACAAGGACGCGGCACGCGCATGGACGCTGAATTGCTCACTCGCTCGGGTGTCATGGCCTCTTCGCGGCTCTTCCCGGCGAGTGGAGCGAGGGCCGTACTAGGGAATGTCCGATTCCGTGTCGATCCGCGCTGGGCTTGCGATCTCGATCGGAAATCTCAGCGCGCGAGTCACGTGGCCAAGCGGGAAAAGGCGCACTTGCCCGCAAATCCTCGCGGACGTCACGCAGCGCAAGGCAGGGATCGAAGATGAGTGACTCGAGGGCAGATCATCCCCAGCCCCACGAGCTATCATGGGTGTGATGATCTTCGCCCAGCTCGATCGCAACGGCCTGGTCCGCGTTGCCCTTGTGGCCAGCACCATGTTTTGGCTGACCGCTGGGCATGCGAGCGGCGCGTGTCGTGCAGGGTCCGCTGCGGAGACGCGAGCACTCTCGCCTCAGTCGGCGCCGCCGGAGACCCCGGAGACCCCGGCGCAGCTGTGGCAGCGAGGTGAGCGGCACGCCGCGATCGAGGCTTGGAAGGTACAGCTCGCTACGGGTGTGGGCCACGCCACGGATCGGCTCGAGCTAGCGCAATGCCAGATGCAAGTGCATCAGTACCGTGATGCATGTTCGACCTTGGCCTCCCTGTTGAACGGCCAGCTGGCACAAGCGGATGAAATCCCCGCCCGTGCGAGATCGCTAGCAGGAAGAGCACGCGTTGCGCTGTGCGAATATGGTCCTGCACTCGAGCTATTGGTGGAGTCGGGCGAAGAGGGCCGCATGCGCGTGCACTGCCTGCTGCGCTTGAACCGTTCGCAAGAAGCCGACGAGGCGTTGGCGCGCTTACTCGCAGGAGCGAAGCCGGCGCCGCGCGACCTACATAAGCTGGAAGCATCACGGCTATCCCGCATCGGTAATCATGCGCTTGCGGCAGACCACTACGAGCGCTTGTACGCCGAAGACCCCTTCGACCCCGAAGTTCTCTTCGGCCTCGCGCAAGCGTTGATCCGCACCAAGCGTCGCGAGCGGGGCCTGACCTTATTGCAGCGTCACCGAGAGCTGACCCCCCTCTTCGACCAACTCGACTTCGCGCAACGCGGCGTCGACTTATCCCCCATTCATGCACCGAATCACGCTCGCGTGGGCGAATTGGAACGGCAGATAGGCCGCGTCAAACGCGCCAAACACGCCTACGAAACAGCTCTCACACTCGCTCAGCCCTCCGAGTTGACCTCGATCGCACTGCGGTTGGCCCGCCTACAGCACGAGGATCTAGACCGCACTGTAGATGCGCTGTCCACCTTGGAGAGTGCTGCCAAGCGCCAGCCCGATGTGCGCCTGCATGTGCGACGCGGAGATTTATACTGTGCAATCGGGCGCTACGAGGATGCGGCCAGCGCTTATCGATCCGGGCTCGAGCTCCGGCCCACGGACCGCGCCATCCAAGAGCGATTGACGCGAGCTGCCAAGCAAGCCCAGGACTCCTCGGCGGACGACGGCTCGCGATGACATTGATGTACCGAAGAGACCGCCAAGCAGCGCTTGCGCGGGCAGTTGCGGTTGGGCTGATCATCGGCTTTGCCACGATTTCTTGCAGCGACTCGGGCACGGAGCCAAGCACGAGTGCAACCGAAGAGTCGGGAAGCGCCGGCAAGACGCAGGAGACTAATTCACTCACCATGGCGGATCTGGACGAGAAAGCCTCGGAGGCTTGGTTCGAGGAAGTCTCCACTGCTTGGGGTCTGAGTTTCGTTCACGACGCGGGCAAGACGCCGGAAAAGCACCTGCCCGAAACCATGGGCGCCGGCGCCGCATTATTTGATGCAGACTTTGATGGAGATCTCGACATCTACTGCGTGCAGAGCGGAGCGATGCCAGTTGGCGCGCTCGTTAACTTGCGCGACACTGCCGCCCCGAATCAACTATTCCTGTGGGACTCGGATCGCTTCCGAGATGTGACTGCCACATCGGGAGATGCGGCTCATCGCGGCTATGGAATGGGGGTCGCCGCGGGTGATGTCGATGGTGATAGGTTCACCGACTTGTACGTCACGAACCTGGGACCCGATGTCCTGCTGCATGGACAAGTCAGAGCAAGCTTCAAAGACGTCACGCAAGCCAGCGGACTCGGCGATCCGCGCTGGACGACAGGCGCGGTCCTCTTCGATCCCGATGCGGATGGAGATTTGGACCTCTACGTCTTGGGCTACCTGGATGTCGATCTCGAACATCCGGTCTGGTGCGGACGGCGCCAGGAGGGCTGGCGCGCCTACTGTCATCCCGATCAATACGACGGGATCGCTGATCGCTTCTACATCAATGACGGAAGAGGCCGTTTCGAGGATGCTACCCAAGCGGCCGGCCTCAAATCGAACCTGGGCAAGGGCCTAGGTGTGGCCGTCTTCGACTTCGACGACGATGGTGCAGTCGATCTCTATGTCGCCAACGACAGTGTCGAGAACCGCATGTGGCGCGGACTTGGTGATGGGCGCTTCGAGGATGCGACTCTGACCTCGGGCACGGGCGTCAATGCCAATGGATCGACCGAAGCGGGCATGGGAGTCGCGACGGGTGATGTCGATGGTGATGGTCGCGTCGACTTGATCGTCACGAACTTTGACGAGGAATCGAACACCCTGTATCGCAACGACGGCGATGGACTCTTCACCGATGTCACATCCCGGCGCGGACTCGATGCAGCCAGCCGAATGCCGGTCGGCTTCGGTACTGTTCTGGCCGACTTCGATCGAGACGGAGACCTGGACCTGGCTGTAACGAATGGTCACATCGTCGACAACATCGGGCTGTACCACGACGGCAAGACACACGCGCAAGCCTCTCAGCTGTTTGAAAACCTAGCCGGCAAACGCTTCGAAGAGCGTAAGGCGAGCGTGCTGAGCCGCGAGGCATTGGTCGGCCGAGGACTTTATGCGGGTGACATCGACGGCGATGGTTGGATCGACCTGCTCTTGACTCAATGCGACGGCCCGGCTCGCTTGTATCGCAACCGCCTCGGTCAAGCCGCACCCGAGAGAGTACGCCCTTGGATCATCCGGGGCGCACCGTCCGGCAGCCGCTTCTGGCTATACAACCGGGACGGCAGCGTCATCGTCCGGGACGCCAGCACGCAGAACTCCTACCTAGGTTGCTCGGGTCCGCGCGTGCACTTGGATGTCGCAGGTGCAGAGGTCGAGCGATTGGAGTTCCGCTTTCCGGGCGGTCCTCGAGAGCAATTCGACCTGTCGTACGAGTCCCCCGGATTCGAGGGCATATTGGATGTCTGCTTCACCGACGGTCGGCTTCGGATTCATCCTTTGCTGCACATCAAGTGAAGCGATTCTGCGCTTCGCAGCCTGCATGGACTCGCGAAGTTACGCGAGCGGCTCACCCTCCAACGCGTCGGGACCCGCGAGCCAAGCTCATACGGGTCCCGATGGAGAGGCGACCGCAGCATCCATTCAGAAGCTCGGGGTCGCCACAATGCGTTCGATCGCGCGGGAAGCGTGTTCCCACGCGAGCGTGGCAGATGAAACGCGCGGCAAACCCGCAGCCTCACCAGCCTCTCACAGAAGGACCTACAGGTTCGACGAGACGAAGTCCCAGTTAACCATTTTCCAGAAGGCCTCGACGTACTTCGGGCGCGCGTTGCGGTAGTCGACGTAGTAGGCGTGCTCCCAGACATCGCAGGTCATCAGCGGCGTCTGACCAGCGGTCAGCGGGCAGCCAGCGTTTGTGGTCTGCTCGATCGAGAGGCTTCCATCAGCGTTCTTGACGAGCCAGCACCAGCCGGCACCGAACAAGGTCGCGGCCTTTTTCGTGAACTCTTCTTTGAAGGCGGCGAAGGAGCCGAAGGCTCCGTCAATCGCGTCCTTGGCGGCACCGGTCGGCTCGCCACCACCGTCGGGGCTCAAGCAGTTCCAGTAGAAGGTGTGGTTCCAGACCTGCGCGGCGTTGTTAAACAAGCCGCCTTCGCTGGCGCCGATGATCTGCTCGAGCGTCGAGTTCTCGTGCTCGGTGCCCGCGATCAGGTTGTTGAGGTTGTTGACATAGGCCTGATGGTGCTTGCCGTAGTGATACTCGATCGTCTCGACCGAGATGTTGGGTGCCAAGGCATCCTTGGAATACGGCAACGGGGGAAGTTCAAACGACATTTCAGTCTCCTTTAAGGGGTGATTCTGCTTCGGAATTGGCCGGACAGTCTCCTCATCGAAGCCAGAGGTTTCAAGAGAACAGACGCGACAGTTATTGTGATCCGATCACTCATCTGGTGATCCGATCACTCATCTGGTGATCCGATCACTCGTCTGCGGCAATTGAATCGTCTGAATGATGACTCTGCTGCGCCCGGCGGCGAAATCGCGCGCCCGAACGCCTGGCTCCCGGAGAACGTAGTTACGGTGTGAACGACGCCATGTGACGTGCAGGGTAGCGAGGCCAGTCAATGATTTTCCTAGACCTGCTCCCCTAGAGAAGTGAACCAGGCCTTCTCGAAGGAGGCGGGAACGGGCTCGTTCAGCAGCACGCCGGGCTCAAGGTATTCGTACACGTCCGCGTAGGTCTTGACCTCGGCCGGTCCAACCCGCCTGTACAAGTGCGTCGGTTCGAGTTCGGTGGGATGATCGAGACCTGCAGCCCCCAAGAGCTCCATCAGACTCTCGACGGTCTCGTAGTGATAGCGCTGCACCCGCGGAGCCTTGTCTGAGACGTCAAGGCCGGCAACGAGCCCCTTGTGTTGGGTCGCGACGCCGACAGGACACTCGTTTGAGTTGCAGCGCCGTGCCTGAATGCAGCCGAGCGCCAACATCATCGAGCGGGCTGCGCTACAAGCATCCGCGCCTAGTGCGAGCTTGCTGATCATGTCGAAGCCGGTGACGATCTTGCCGCTGGCAATCAATTTGATCTTGTCGCGCAGCAAGAATCCGTTCAGCGCATTGTTAACGAAGATAATGGCGTCGTTCAGAGGCATACCCACCGAATTCGAGAACTCAACCGGAGCCGCGCCTGTCCCTCCCTCTCCACCATCGATCGTGATGAAGTCAGGATGAGAATCGGTCGCTTTCATCGCCCGACAGAGCGACAAGAACTCGGCTCGACTCCCGATACACAGCTTCAATCCGACTGGCTTGCCACCCGATAGTTCGCGCAGGCGCACGACGAAGAGCAGCATCTCTGTGACCGTATGGAAGGCGTCATGTGATGGTGGCGACAACACATCTTTGCCAAGCGGGACACCACGGATCGCAGCGATCTCGGGAGTCAGCTTTGCGGCAGGCAGAATGCCGCCATGACCGGGCTTGGCTCCTTGAGAGAGCTTGATCTCGATCATTTTCACTTCTTTGCGCTGCGCGTTCTCGGAGAACTTATTCGCATTGAAGTGCCCATCATCATCGCAGCAACCGAAGTAGCCCGTACCGATTTGCCAGATCAGGTCTCCCCCCATCAAGTGATGCGGACTGATCCCGCCCTCACCCGTGTTGTGCGCAAAGCCGCCTGCTTTCGCGCCCAAGTTCAGTGATCTCACGGCATTGCTGCTCAGGCTCCCGAAGCTCATCGCAGAGATGTTGAGCAGGGAAGACTCGTAGGGCTGACTGCAGTTCTCCTCCCCGATCAGGATGCGGGGATCGTGGAGCGTGGGATGCTTCGCGCCGAAGGAATGTGCGATCCACTCATAGCCGACCTCATAAACATCGCGTTGGGTACCGAATGGCAGCGTGTCGAGTTCGGCTTTGGCACGCTGGTAAACGAGCGAACGGTCCGCTCGGCTGAAAGGCGTGCCGTCCGTGTTGGACTCGATGAAGTACTGATTGATCTCGGGCCGCACGATCTCGAGCAGATACCGAAAGTGGCCGATGATCGGGAAGTTCCGCAGCACGGCATGCCGTTTCTGCATCGAGTCGCGAAAGGCGAGGATGTAGAGCCCCACCACGATGGGCCAGGTGATGCGAAACAGTGGCCAGGTCAGTCCCGCAGCTACTGCAAGCGCCGCGACAAGGGTAAGGACCAGAAAGATAATTCCGCGCATACTCAGGGAAGCTCGAGTTGAACCTGCAGACGAAGAAAGTCGACCTCTTTGATTTTGACTGCGATCGGATACCCCTCACTGAAGGAAAGTGATCGCCGTCCCGCATTAATCGTCAGCGTCGAACCCTTCAGGATGGGGCGCTCGCCGATCGAGCTCGATGGTAGGAATGCATTCACATTGAAGTCTGGCATGTAGACCTCGATACCGCCGCGCGAGACGCGGTGCACCTTGGCGTCGAAGCGTTTTCCAATGTGAGGATCCAGGAACTGACAGACCTTCAGATCCTTGACCGCTTGTTCGGTCATCTTCGAGACGTCGGCCTTGATCGAGCAGTGCGCCGCAACATCATTCAGGTCTTGGACCATGGCTTCGGCGCGCAGTTCGTCGGCGGCTTCGTCTCCGCGAGTCTCGACGGAGCACAGCCAACGGTGGACGACCAAGTCGGGATAGCGCCGAATGGGAGACGTGAAGTGCAGATAGGCCTGACGCGCAAGCCCAAAGTGCTCGGCCACGTTTTCATGATCGCGCACCTCGTACACAGCCCGCTCGATCAGCCCCATGATGCGCTGAATCATGGCTTCTGAGTTCGGAAGCCTACGTACAGCTCGAATCAAGCGACCGATATCGCGGCCCGTCAAGCGCTCCTTGCGCGGCACGCGAATGTTGAATTGCTCGAGCATGCCTGTGACGCGCTCGATCTCTTCTTCGTCCTTCTCTGGGTGGACGCGATAGATGGTCGGCAAGCCCTTCTCGCGGAACAAGTCGCCGACAGCTTGATTGGCCGCCAGTGCTGTCTCTTCGATAAGTGTCTGCGAGAAGTACTGCGGCGCATCGACAATCGCTTTGACCTCGTGCTTCTCGTCGAATTGGAACTTGCGCTCGCGCGATTGCATGCGCAACGATCCCTTGGCGTCACGAATTTCTTGCTGCTTGCGCGTCCAACGTTGGAAGTGACGTAGGTCTTCAGCTAGGAACTCGATTTCGGCTGTCTCCTCGGTCTCTTTGCCATCGAGCAGTTCCTGCACGATGCGATAAGTGTTGCGATGCACGCTCTCGATCACGCTCTTGTGCACGCGCGCGGCCGTGCGCTCGCCCTTCGCATCGAACTCCATGATCACTGAGTACGCGAGCCTGGGACGCTTTGGCACGAGTGAACAGAGCGTGTTCGACAGCTCCTCGGGCAGCATTGGGATGACCTGGTCGGGCAAGTAGACACTTGTCGCGCGCGCCAGAGCCTCGGCATCCAGCACGGTGCCCGGCGTCACATAGTGGGCGACATCGGCGATGTGCACGCCGATCTCATAACCACCACCGTCCAAGGCACGAATGCCAATGGCGTCGTCGTAGTCCTTCGCGTCATCACCGTCGATCGTGAAGATACGTTCGCCGCGCAGATCGACGCGGCCCACGTAGTCCGCTTCCGGCGGATCGCTGGGAAGCTTGGCGACTTCATCGCGAACATCCTTGGGAAAGCGAGTGCGCAGACGGAAGGACGATAGGAGTTCAACCTCGTCCGAGTCCGCGTCTTGATAACAGGCGGGACCGCTTTCCATCGCGCCCCCCGCTCGTGGCCGGGAGGAGATGATCGCTCGCACGCCCTCGTCAAGGTCGGGCAGCTTGCCCAGCTCGACATCATCGAACTCGGCCGCGCCATCGTCCGATTCCACGCTCCAGCCCTTCTCCTCCTTCGCGTCTTGCTTCTCGTCTTCCTCCGAAGGTTTGCCGCCACGCGATCGCAACAGGTCTTCGAAGCTACCGAATGTTCCAGAATCCTTTCCGCTGGTCATGCATGAAGGATAGCGATCTAACTGCCCGCCCCACGTGTCTGGAATGGTCTGGAATGCGGATTCCGGTCAATCCAGGCGGATTTACAGCCTCTGGAGCCAAAGGCCTGAGCGTGCGCTATCGAACACTGAAAGCCCGCCTCAAAACC
Source organism: Planctomycetota bacterium (assembly GCA_047611405.1). Lineage (GTDB taxonomy): Bacteria > Planctomycetota > UBA1135 > UBA1135 > JBLFWN01. Next base: position 16,008 of record JBLFWN010000030.1, read on the forward strand.
GCTCGGGCGAATTCGCACAAGAACGGGTATCCGGCCCCTTGACGCCCTACCAAAGACGTTAGACACTCATCACTATCAGACGGGTAGCCTGATACGTCCGGCGTTCGAAGCGCGAGGATCTGGCAGATCCACTAGGGGGGGGCAAGCGAAAGCCCCTAGCTCCCTCAAAATTCACCTCTCAGCTCATGTCTCTCAAACAATCTGCAGCGCGGACTATCCAAGTCATTGGTGCGTCCTCCCTCTTAACGCTCGCTGCAAATGCTGATTCTCTCAGCGCAGTCTCGATGGCGGGCTCTCACATCCAATCTATCACGGTCGGAGGCACAACCATCCCTGCCTCCATGCTCGTGGCAGGCACGTCGAGCGGGGTGGTCGATACGACCTCAGGTCCCGGCTACTCAGCAGGTGCCGCCGACACGCGCAACTGTGAGTTCTACTTCGTGCGGAATAACCACGGTTCGACCTGGTCGGTCGAGTTCGAGAACTGGCTTGACCCAAACGGGGCTGACTACGACTTCTTCGTCTTTGAAGTCGGCGGCGACGACGCGATCCAAGTCGCGCCGCGTTTGCTTGATGGCAGCATTGGCCAATACGTCAGCATTGGTGGCTGGACCTCGACCGGTTATGCGGTCACGAGTGGCGACAACTCGGGTCAACAAGTTTACGGACTCGCGATTCGACGCAGTCAATTGCGGCTCGCGAACGGGAACCCCGTTACCGCATCGATGGCCCTGCGTGGCATAGTCATTGAGTCTTCGACTATCGACGGCGCCGCGTGCTTTGCGGTCAATCCGATGCCGAGCGCCGGCCAAGATGGCGATGGCAGCGCGACCGTGTCCGGCCCGCGCCGCACCTATGAACCCGTCACAATTGACTTCCAGGGTCCGTGGGCGAGCGAGACAGATGACATCCCGAATCCCTTCTTGGACTACCGATTGAATTTAGAGTTCATCGGTCCGAGCGGGCAAGAGTACAAGGTGCCGGGCTTCTTCGCGGGTGACGGCGACGGCGGACATGCGGGCCGGGTGTGGCGTGTGCGTTTCACGCCGGACGAGGCCGGCTACTGGCGAGGATTGGCCAGCTTCCGCAGCGGAAGCGAAGTTGCCGTTAACTTGAGCGCCAGCGCAGGCAACTCAAGTCACTTCGATGGCAGGTTGGTGACCTTCACGGCATTGCCGAAGGACCAGAACGCACGGGGCATCTGGAAGCACGGTCGCCTGCAGTACGTTGGCAAGCACTACGCAAAGTTCACCGAGGGTCCCTACTTCCTCAAGAGTGGCACGAACAGCCCCGAGAACATGCTGGGCTACCACGGCTTGGAAGAGGTCTCGGACAGCGGTGGTATCGGCCTGATTCACGAGTACCAATCACACCGTCAGGACTGGCAAGCCGGCGATCCCAACTTCCGCAGCAACGTGTACGACGCGGACGCGAAGGGTCTGATCGGCATGCTGAACTACCTCAGCTCGCAGGGCGTCAACTCCGTCTTCACGATGTTGATGAACCTTGGTGGCGATGGACAGGACACGCACCCCTTCATCAGCCCGCGCAACGATCACTTCGACAAGCTGCACTACGACCTTGGCCGTATGGAGCAGTGGACTATCGTCTTCGAACACGCCGCCAGCGTGGGAATCGCGATGCACTTGGGCCTGAACGAGACCGAATCGCAGAACGAGCGCTGGCTCGACTTCGGCAACCTGAACGAGGAACGCAAGCTGTTCTATCGCGAGATGGTCGCGCGTTTCTCACACCTGCCCGCTATCCGCTGGAACCTGTGCGAAGAGACTGACGATTTCAGCGTCGCCAAGCTGCGTGACTTCGCGGACTACATCCACGAGCAAGGCCCTTACGGTCACACAGTCACCTTCCACAACCACACAGAAGACTTCGCCCACTACAACCAGGTGTACGGCGAGGACCGCTTCGAGGCGACTTCCCAGCAGTACACGCCGGACTTAGCTGGTGGACAGGTCGAAGACATGCGCGCCAATTCAGCGGCAGCGGGTAAGCCATGGATCGTGCAACTCGACGAGAACAACCCGTGGTTCGACGGCCTGGCCGACCACAACCAAGACGACCTACGCCAACGCGTCCTCTATGATGTCTACTTTAGCGGTGGCCACATCGAGTGGTACCTGGGATGGCACCTGCTTCCGCTCGGTGGCGACCTGACTGTCGAAGACTTGCGCACGCGCGCCGACATGTGGAACTACATGCGCTATGCGCGTGAGTTCATGGAGGCCCATCTGCCCTTCTGGGACATGCAGCCGATGGATGGCCTGCTGACGGGTGAGAGCAACTTCTTGGGCGGCGGCGAAGTCTTCGCGTTGCCCGGTGAAATCTATGCCGTTTATCTCCCCGACGCTTCCCCTTCGGGAAGCCTGAACCTCTCCGGCGCGTCAGGCACGATGCGCCAGCGCTGGTTCAATCCGCGCAACGGTCAGTTTGCAGGTAACGCCAGCACCATCACAGCTGGCAGTTCTCATTCACTCGGATCCCCTCCCACCTCGCCTGGCAAGGACTGGGTCGTGCTGATCGATCGCAGTTCAACATTGACGAGCAATACGAACTCGGTCTCGACCGCCAACGGCGGCCCAATCCAGTTCCAGCTCTCGGCCGGGGCTGTAAATGCGGGCCGCACCTACCTTCTGCTCGGCACGACCAGTGGCACGACCCCCGGCGTTCCGTTGCTCAGCGGAGCTACCATGCCGTTGAACTTCGACCGCTACGCGCGCTTCAGTGTGAACAACGCCAACAGCGCGATGTTCATCAACACGTCCGGCACCCTAGGCGCGCAAGGCAACGCAATTGCTCGCATCCAGTTCCCGCCCGCGACCTTCTCCGGTCTGGTCGGTACTACGATGCACCATGCGTATGTGCTGCTGACTCCGCAGGTGAACTACGCAAGCGAAGCGGTGCCTCTATTGCTGCTTCCTTAAGGAAGCACGGAACGATTTATCAAATAGAACGAGCGCGATGCCGGATGCCGGCGTCGCGCTCGTTCTTTGTGTGGAATCCCGTGGTGCTCGCGGGTTCAGCCTAGTGGGAGGGAAACGCAACCCGAATTAAAAGTCGCTAGAGGCTTATTGAGCGCTAGCTGCTTGCGCCTTCTCGCTTGCCACACCCGCCAACACCGGCGCGAAGGGCTGAACCTATTCCTTCTGCAGAACGCGCCGCCTCGATGCAGACCGCTTGAGCCTGCATTTCTTCGACTTGTTCTTTCCCTGTCTCGAGCGCCGTTGGTTAACTCAGCAGGCGAAGCAAGCAATGACGATAAAGGGTCCTGGTTACGCCGAGAAATACTCCTCGATAATGGCAGCGAAGATGACGACGCCGCTGACATGCATACCGGCGAAGCATAGAGTCAGGACCGCGGGTGACTTCGCTGGGAACCCAGCTTCATGCCGGTGCAGATTCAGAGGAGCCATCCCAGTCCTTGCCATTGTCATGGCACGGCCTGTCCGACATCTCTCGATTCCAAGATGGCAGATCCCCCATCATATCTTCTATTCGCTGGTAGCGCTCGCCGCCGTCCCCCTCGTGTGAATGCATCACAACATGGTCGAGGCGTAGCCCACAACTGCCCTTACTCGAGGGCGGACCGAAGTGCCCTACCGGAAGGTCCGCCGTCAGCATCCCGTACTAGACAACTCCAAGCAAATATATGTCCGCGCGGTGCTCGATCGCATCAGAACTAGTGATCAGCCATTTATGGAACGGGTACGCCCGCGAAGCTTGCGACTATTCCATAGACTCAGCGCGACCCAAACCACGATGAACACGAGCAGTGGCTCGATTGGGAAGCGGTAGCGTTCGGCCACATGCGTCACGTAGTACGGCAACGGAAACAACAAGCAACCTGTCAGCACTAGAGGACGCGCGACATGCCCGCGTGCAAAGCGAAACAGGCACAGCAATGCGAGCAGACCAACGACTGAATGCATGGCCCACTTCGCCCAACCGAGCGCGAGTTGCGCCGACGACTCTCTTCCATTGACGCGTGGGTCCATCGCGGGCGATTCGCCGAACCAAAACAGAAAGGCTCGATACAGACTGAGTTCAGTGAAGCGACCGGGATTAGCGATGACCCACTCACGAGCGGCTGCTCCCGATGAGCGGTTGAATTCGCGTTCGCCGAGCTCGCGATAACGCGCGAGTTCCGCTGGTGTGTGGCTCGGATGATAGAGCACTTCATGTCGTCCTTGTGCCTGGTCGTTGTTGCCGACGCGCAGTTCGACACCCAGGTTGGAGCGCAGGCCAAGAGTGCCGATAACGGCATGGTTGCGCAGCATCCAGGGCAGGCACAACAACAAAGAACCGGCGCTGAAAACGCACCAACGCGCCAAGCGGCCACCGCCGACCTCCGGCTCCTCATCAGAGCCCGCGCGCAAGAACAGCAACACCCCAGGGCCAAAGGTTGCCACAGCTGGATTCAGAAAGAGCACGCCGCCGAATGCTGCGCCCAATGCAAACGTCTGAGGCAGCTTCGGGCGTGGCCCCACCTTCAGTGCGAACGTCAGGAAGGCGAGCAAGCCCAAAGCCACGGCAGATGTATCCCAAACCGTATGCGCTGAGTTCCATATGGAAGCCGGCATCAGCACGAAAATCCAAGCCGCTATCACACCGGCTGCCGGTGCACGCAGCGCTCGGCCAAAAGACAAAAGCAGCAAGCCTGTGCCGATCGAGAACACTATCTGACACGCGAAAAGCAGCGCAGCAGCAGTTGCATTGATGCCTCCCGCCAGTTTGATGCATACGGCCATCAAAGCCGGGTACAGCGGAGTCAGCCACGCGCTCGGCCCCGTGTCATCGCCCCAGGGATCGCCATGCACTCCGTCGACGGCAATAGAACGCGCCATGCAAGCCATCTCTTGGCCCCACTCCCATGCTTCGCCGGTGCGCGCTGGGTCCAGTGCGTCACTCACGACGAGTGCCAATACGCGCACAACCAGGGCGACGCCAATCAATGCGACGAGTCCCCGGCGTGATAGCGCTAGCCTAACCCAGGCAGCTTCTTGCTCTGGTTCCCTCATGATCTTGCTTGAGGGTACCTCAACACAGCCTGCAAGGCGGACTGCTCTCGCTCTAAGTCGCCCGCTCGCATGCTTGGCTAACGCTTCGGGGGAATCGGCACAGAACAGATGGGCATGCCCGCGGCCCGTCACGCAAATGACAGCGTTCGCACCTGAATCAAGTGCGAGCGAAACTACCGTTCGCCCGCACCCTCACAGGCTAATTGTCAGCGATGGAAGATCTCGAGCACATTCGAACTCGAGAGTCCGAATTTGATACCGCCGCCCGCAACGAACACGCGCCCCTGGAAGACCAGCGGATAGATACCATGTCGAGCCGTGATCAGCTCGCGATCGTCTCGCCAAACGCCAGTCTCCGGACGATAGGCGCGCACCTGCGGGAAGACGGAATCGGCCGTCGCTTCGGGGTCCGCGTCGGTGTTCGTCGTTTCACCGCCGAATACATAAAACTCGCCTTGGTACCAGATCGCCTTGCCTGTGCCACCGCGGCCGCCCGGCAGGTCGACCAGCGAAGTACCCACGTCTTGACTAGTCTCCCAACTATCGAGTACTGGATCGTAGACCTGTACGCAGGTCAATCCGGGCTGCGGGATGTTTCCACCACCACGCCCTCCGAAAATCCAGAAGCGCTGGCCGTCAGTCGTCGCAGCGGCATGGTTCACCGCTGTCGCTAGCGGCAAATTGGTCAAGGCGGTCCAGCCGTTCAGCTGCGGGTCATAGACCGCGCAGTTCGTCACGGTTCCGCCGCCAACAATGCCACCGGCCACATAGATCAAGCCGCCGATCTCGCAAGTCGAGACCGAGCCGCCGCCCCACAGCATGTCAGCACCAAGGCTCCAACTGTCCTTGTTCGGGTCATAGATCTGAACCTTGCCCTCGCCCCCCCCAAGTCCACCGATCAAGTACAGCTTGTCCGCGACCACTTCTGCGCTGTGGTGACTGCCCGGGTACGGACGTATGGCTGCCGTGTCGGTCCACGTGTTGGTCAAGAGGCCGTAGGTATATGTCTTGGTCGAGCTCTCTCCAACCAAGAACATCTCACCACCGACGATCCCACAAGCCACTTCGCCAACAGTATCCGGCATGCTCGCACCGGTCGTCCACCAACCTGGTACGGGCTCGGGGCTGGCCGGTAGGTACAAGAAACTCTCGTCGAGTGTGGTCATCTGACCGGCCACGGTCACAACAACATCGACCAGGTCGATCGGCGGCAAGGGATTCGCCGGGACCGTACCCTTGATGCGCGTCGCGGAGACGTGCGTCAGAGTCGCCGGAAGTCCACCGATGGTCACCGACGTGTCGCCCAGCGTGCCGAAGTTCTCGCCACCGATCACAAACGGATAGCCGCCAGTCTGCGTAGCTCGCCAGGGATGAATATCAAAGGCCGTCGGGCCACTGACCGAGATATCGCTCGGCTCCATGATCTTGACTCGGTTACCGGTGTAGTCCATTGCGAGGAGGGCACCACCGGGTCCGGTAACCACAGATAGTCCTTTCATGTACGGGATGTCCTCGTGCACATCGACGACGCCGCGCCGGTCCGGGGTTAACTCCACTCGAACGGAACGATCCGAGTAGCGTTGCGCGATTAGGTTGCCTCGCATCGCATCATCGAAGGTGCGCGCGCGGTACTCGGCGATGCCGTTGGTCGACGAGGTGTACTCGCCAATCTTCTGCGTGAACTCACCGGGAATGGGAGCTTCGTTGAAGTAGTGGAAAATGAACTGGCGGTAGTCATCCTGCCCACGCTGGCGGCTCGCGTGACCATAGTAGTTGTCATGCTCGATCAGCACGATCTTGTCCGTATTCGAGTGCGGACTGAGCTCGGATTCGACATTGGGTCCTAAGGACGCAAGACCGAAGCCGGTTTGCCACAGGTTTGGACCGTTGTCCGTGCAATACAAGCTGCCCCAAGTCGTCAGGACCAGGTCAAAGGGGTTACGCAGTCCAGGCGCGTAGACCTCGATATCGCCACCCGACTGGATGATGTCGTGACCATCTCGTTGATCCGTGCTCGGTGTGCTGCCATCACTGCGCAGCACGTAGGTAACAGCTCCATCAAAGCCGGCCTTGGATGTTCGTGCACGCAGGATGGCGGCGGACAAGGGCGACTCGGGCAAGCCACCGAGCGCCAAGTGCTCAACGCCCGCATTGGTCTGGCCACCAGAGCCGAGCAGCAAGTCTCCATTATGATCAAACACCATGCCGTTGATGCCATGGTCATGATTGGAGATAGGAAGGTTCGTGAGCAGAGCCGCAGAAGGAGCAACCGTCGCATCGAACAGCGGCTCCTGCAGCATGGTGACAGCGCCCGAGAAAGTGGAAGGGCCGTCCGGCAAGTTGCCTCCGAATTCGTACATCAGACCGTGCGACACGTAGACCTTGACCGGGCTCGGCGGATCGTACGGATTGACAGTGATGCCGACCAAATCTGAGTTCGTGAGACCGGAAACTCCGCCATAAGTCTGCAGCGACAGCGGGTTGTACGCGTCGTCATACGTGATGGCCTTGACGTGGCCACCGATCACACCGACGTAGAGGCGTCCATCCGCCCCCCACGCGCCGCAGGTCGGATCAATGATCACCGACCACTTATCGGGGTCAATACCGAACTGAATCGGAACTGGACCGCTGTCGCTATACTCAAAGGGGCGCACTTGGCTCGTACCGTTCGGCGTCGTCACCGTCACGCTGATCTGCCCTTTAGTCGGCCCACCCAATGCAAGGGCACCGGAAGGCGTGACGAGCTGGATCATGTCAGGTGACTGACTCGAGAAGGCGTAAGCCGGACCTGCCAGATCGAATGTGATTAGCGGGCCCCACTGAACCGTGACTTGATCACTCGGATAGAAGCCGAAGCCTTCGATTGTGACCAGGTTACCGCCCAAATCGCTGCCATCTTGTTCCATCGCATGGATGACGGGAGCGATACCTTGGGAGTCATACGTGAGCGTGTCCTCGAAGCTCGGTGTCGGCGTGCCACCAATGTCGACAGACAAGGACAACGGCATATCCGCCAAGTTGATGACAGCGAAGCGAGCATCGATCGAATAGGTCCCAGGCGTCAGGACGACTTGCAGCGTGCCTGCACCGGAGAGTTGCTGTCCATCCACGATTAGGCGACTGTCGATGCCACCCGCGATGTGGAAGTCATAGGTGGCCAGGCTCGCCACGTCGAAGTTGGCCGTGCGTTGAATGAGCACATTGCCTGTGAAGTCCGATCCGCCCACTCTGCCGTCTTGCACGAATAGAGTCAGATTTAGCTCACGCTCAGTGAATTCCTTAATCAGCGGAGGCGTGTCCAGCAAAGCAATGGGTCCGGTTCCTCCGGCATCCGAGTATTCGGTCAACATGCCCGGTACGAGATCGGCGGGATAGACCGTCACCGAGCCCGGCAGGGCAGCGCTCTGTGCCGGCAGATTATCGTCGTAGATCGTCAACGCTAAGGAGTGCGCGCCGACCGCAAAGCTGCTGGTCGTAGACTCATCGGTCGAGAAGACGAGCTGCCCGCCATCCTCCCAGTCCCAGGCCGCAATGCCTTGGCCCTGCTCGTGCGTGTGCGAGCCGGTTCCGATCAAGTGAATCTCTTCCGAACCGCTATTGTCGTAGTCGACGACAAAGGGCGGGTCGTAAGCGATGACCGGGTGCAAGAAACCCCAACCCGCGTTCGCGCCGCCTGTCGCAGCAATCGAGGTCGCGAGCGTTCCGAACTCGCCATCGAAGCCCAGGTCAAAGTCGTGCTCGTTATGCTCGGTCGGCGTGAAGACGACCGTGATCGGCAACTCGCCCATGCTCGGAACGGTGTAGTCGACCGGGAATGTCTGTGACCCTGATGTTCCCGGATAGATGTCGCTCCCAATTTCGATCGAGAAGTCGACCGCCGACCCTAGATTCAACTGAATCGACAGCGAGCTTAGCTCGGCGGGCGCCAAGCCGGTGTTCTGCAAACGAACGATGCGTTCGTCGAACTGGCCCTGCTCAACTGTCTCGAAGTCGATCGCAGAGGAATCGAGGCTGACTATCGGAATCGAGCGCAACTCGAGCGCCGAGATCATCGCTTCGCCGGTGCTAGCGAATAGCTCGATGTCGAGCATGCCATCCGTGACCGTGACAGGAAGTGTTACGGGATGAGCTACGTTCAGACCTGCGCTCGCGAATAGATCGAGATCATCGACCTCGACAACTCCTTCGATACTGACATCGAATATGCGCAGCCCCGGGAAGCCCCAGGCCAACTCGACCATGTGCAGCGTCAGTTCGTACTCGCCGTTCGGCAGACCCCAGTGGTACCCAAAGCTGGCACCACTGCGGGCGCTGCGGTACAGGCCTTGTTCGGTCGCGCCAGTAATGAAGGCAATTCCCGACACCACGATTGATTCACCAGTGCGTCCATAGTCAGGCAGCCATACGCGCGAGTCGCCGCCGATGTAGGCGCCGTAGCCGGCGTTGGCGAAGATCTCTTCTCCACCCAAGCCAAAGGAGGAGCCGCGCGCTTCGACCTCGGTCACAGGGATGCTGCGCGGCGTCTGCTTCAAACGCAGCGTCGTTTGCTTGGGACCTGGCGCGATCGGCAGCAGGTCCACGCTGAAGCTCGTGCTCTCGCCCGGCCCCAGCATGAGCGGCAAGGGAACCAGAGGCGTGACTCCGAACTCATCTTGCTCGCCACCAACACGCCTGATCGAGTCGAGGCTGACGGGTTCAGAGTTTGGATTTGTAACCGTTACTATCTGCGGCAGAGCCCCCTCGTTCACACGCGATGCGACCAGATCGATCTCTGAAACCGAAGTGCGTAGACCTCGAAGATGTGTATTCGAGGTGGGGTCGTCATCGTCGAGGATCGAGTAGCCCATGCGCCGTCGCCCAGGCGTGATCGTCGCATCGACCAGATCCCGAAGGCGTACAATGATTGTCTCAGTCCCTTCAGCATCCAGGTCATTCAGGATGATCAGCGTCATTTCTACGCTCAGCTCACCGGCCGGAATCGTTATCGGCCGGCCGAGCTCCAGGAAGTCGGCACCGATTGCCGGCGCGGCGATCGCGTCTCCGCCAAAGCTAAAGTCGATCCCGACAGGAGCACCCGACAGCTCGGACAGGTCGACCATCAGGCCGACAATGCCGCTATCCTCCCAAGCCTGATCGCGCAATTGCCTGAAGCCGACCGTCGGCCGAGTGTCATTGTCGATGATGGTCAGCTGGTGGTTGATGTTCGCTCCGAGTTCACCATTCGTTGGGGTGGTTAGCGTCACATCAATGAGCTCGTCGTACTCATACAGCATATCTTCGACCAGCGTGACATTGATGTCTGCCGTCAGCTGACCGGCCAAGATCACCAGCGGGCTCGGGCTGATCGTGTAGTCGTCCGGATCTACGGCTTCTCCACCAAGCGTGAATGGAATCGTCACGTCGAGGGTCGTTGCTTCCGAGAGCGTGACCATCATCAGCGCACTGCCGTCCGCCTCGGACAGCGCCTGCATAGCGCTAGTGAAAGTCACGGTTGGACAATCGTCATCCTCGATCGTCAGCACGTGCTGGACGATGGATCCAAGCAGTGCGTCGGTTGGGATCCCCAGATCAATCAGCAGGGTTTCGGCTGCTTCGTGAGTGGTGTCGTCGAGCAACGTAATGTCGATATCCGCCCCGAGCTCACCCGCTGTGATGACAACCGGGCTCGCGCTAATCCCGTAGTCGCCCGGATCGAGGGCATCGCCTGAGAGCGTGAACGGCACGCTGACATCGAGCGAACTGATGGCCGACAAGCTCAGTGAGACTGTCGCCGTTCCACCATCTTCGTCGACGCTCTGTGCAATGCTTGCAAAGTCGACGGTAGGCGCTGCGTCGTCATCGGTCAGCGTGAACGTGTGTTGAACGATCGAGCCTAAGCTTCCGCCAGTAGGAGAGAGCAGGTCGATCACGACCATCTCGTCGAGTTCATGCAACAGATCATCGACGAGAGTCAAGTCGATATCGGCACTGAGTTCGCCGGCGGGAATCAGCAGCGGACTGGCACTGATGCCGAAGTCATCCGGATCGGTCGCATCGCCGGCGACGGTGAACGGCACGCTTACGTCCAACGCGCTGACAGCCGAGAGCGTCACGCTCACCGTTGCGCTCGCGCTGGCTTCCCCGACCGATTGGGACGCTAATGCAAAGTCGACCGTCGGAGCCGCATCGTCGTCCGTCACAATCAAAGTGTGCTGAATCACCGTGCCCAAACTCGCGCCCGTCGGCGTACCGAGGTCAACGATTAGTGTCTCGTCATCTTCATGCAGCAGGTCAGGAACCAGGAAGATTGAGACACTGCCGCTGAGGTTTCCGGCCGTGATGACGAGCGGGCTGATGTCGATCGAGTAGTCGTCAGGATCAAGTGCGCTACCCGCGATGCTGTACGGGATGGTCACGTCCGTGGCGCTCAATTCGGACAGGGTCACATTCACTAATACCGTGCCGACCGCTTCAACGGCCGATTGGCCCGCACTGTCAAAGTCGATCGTGGGCGTACCCGCAGAAGACCCGGCGTGAGCAGATGCAATTAGTGACAGAGAACAACCCCATGTCAGAAGGGGAGCAATCCAAAGAGTCATGGCAGCGCAGGTTGTCGTTCGTGGTGTGATATGCACCTCCGACCTGCCGGCGGCCTGCAGACGATGGTGCAGGGCCGATAGATGCGTCGGGAGCGCTGGAAGTTGGCAAGCGAGGTGGCCCCTGCAGCACGCCTTCGTGCGTCTTCTATCTCTCCTGACCCCGCCCGGAGGGGCTGAACGGGATCCTCAGCACCTAATTATCCCCTCAGAACGAGGGTTCTGGCAGTCCTAGGCACGCTTTTCTGCAATAGGTAGGTGCTTGAGTTGGGGCGCCATACGGGAAGCGGCCCAGTCCAGTAAGCTAAAGCATTATATCCCAGTACATTAGGAAGCTTGGATCTTGAGAAGCACGCGCACTATCAGCGTAGGAAACGGGCTCGCTCAAGATAGTCTGGGCCCCCCCCGCGTGGATCGACCCCATCTGAATGGGCTGCTCATGAGGTCTCAGTCGTCTGAGCGCACCCTCCTCGGCAGCCCTCAGGATGTAGCGGGCGAGATCAGACCGCCACATCCCGCGGGAGCCGGATTCAGCGGACGACTAGATTGACCAGTCGCCCCGGGACAACGATCGCCTTGACGACCTGCTTCCCCTCGGTCCACTTCGATACGGCTTCCAGGGCTAGGGCCTCGAGTTGCTCCTTCGTCGCATCGCTCGGAGCTTTGACCTTCGCACGCACCTTGCCGAGCACCTGCACGACGAGCTCGAACTCATCCGAGACCAGGAACTCCTCGCGCAGCTGCGGCCATGCCGCGTAACAGACCGAGCCGTCGTGACCCAAGCGCGACCATAATTCCTCGCAGACGTGCGGAGCAAAGGGAGCCAGCACACACACCAAACGTTCGGCTTGGTCCCTGCGGATCGAGTCGGCCTTGTCGTTTACCTCCCCAACGAAAGTCATCAAGGCAGCGATGGCGGTGTTGAAGTTGAAGTGTTTGAACGAATCCTCGATGCGCTTCAGAGCGCGGTTCAACGATCGCTCGACCTCCAAGCTGTCTCCCTCAAGCGCAGCATCCGTTGCCGTCAGCAAGTTCGGCCGCAATGCGTCCGAGCCTTCACGATCGACGAGCAGCCTCCAGAGGCGCTCCAAGAAGCGCCGACAGCCCGGCACATCACGCGGGTTCCAAGGTTTGGAATCCGACAGCGGACCCATGAACATCTCATACAAGCGGAAGGTGTCGACGCCGTACTCCGCACAGACATCATTCGGATTGATGACGTTCTTCAACGTCTTCGACATCTTCGCCGTGATGCGTTCGACGAGCTCTCCTGTCGAATTCAAACGCGGGCCACCTTCAGCCTCTTCGTCGACCTCATCGACCGGCACCGTTCGACCGCTCGCATCCTTGAACGCGAAGGCTGTCAACATGCCTTGGTTGAACAAGCGCTGGAACGGTTCCTTGGTCGAGACGACACCTTCGTCAAACAAGACCTTGTGCCAGAAACGCGCATACAACAAGTGCAGCACCGCATGCTCGGTACCGCCGATGTACAAGTCGACGTTTTGCCAGTAGCTCTCCGCTTCCTTCGACAGAGGTGCCGTTTCACAGTCCGGATCCATGAAGCGCAGGTAGTACCAGCAAGAGCCAGCCCAGCCGGGCATCGTATCAGTATCGCGCATCACTGGAGCACCAGTGACCGGGTCGGTCGTCGAGACCCAGTCTGTCGCTTTGGACAAGGGCGGTGATCCGTCTGCGGGCGGCGCAAAGTCGACCATATCCGGCAACTCGACCGGCAAGTCTTCATCGCGCACACGCTGCGTGGATCCGTCCTGCGAGTGCAGCACCGGGAAGGGTTCGCCCCAATAGCGTTGACGAGAGAACAGCCAGTCGCGCAAGCGATAAGTCGTCTTGCCTTCCCCCAGACCCTTCTCGCCTAACCAAATGATGATCTTGGCCTTGGCATCCGGTATGTCCAGGTCGTTCAAGAAGCCGGAATTGATGGCTCTGCCGGCACCTGCATAGGCTTTTCCGTCAAAACCCTCTTCGGGCTCGACCGTGCGTACGATAGGCAAATCGTAGGTCTCGGCAAACTCCCAGTCGCGCTCATCTTGACCCGGAACGGCCATAATCGCGCCCGTTCCATAACTGGCCAATACGTAGTCTGCGACCCAGATTTGCACGCGCGAACGCGGGTCCGATTCTTCAAAGACAGGATTGCGGCAGTAGGCACCCGTGAACACACCGCTCTTGCCCTTGGCCAGGTCGGTGCGTTCCAAGTCGGACTTGGATGCAGCATCTGCTTTGTAAGCAGCGACGGCCTCGCGTTGTTCTTCGGTCGTGATCGTGCTGACCAAGCCATGCTCCGGCGCAACGACCATGAAGGTGGCGCCGAATATCGTGTCGGGTCGGGTCGTGAAGATCTTCAGTGACGCGTCTTGATGCCCTTCGATTGGGAAGGAGACCTCGGCGCCCTCGGATCGGCCGATCCACTCGCGCTGCATGGTCTTGACCGACTCGGGCCAATCGACCAAGTCCAGGTCGTCCAACAAGCGCTCGGCATAGGCCGTGATCTTCAACATCCACTGCTTCAGCGGACGCTTTATGCAGGGGTGATCACCACGCTCCGAACGACCGTTGATGACCTCTTCGTTGGCGAGCACGGTGCGCAATTCCTCGCACCACCAGACCGGCACTTCGGTCTGATACGCCAACCCGCGATCGAACAAGCGCGCAAAGATCCACTGCGTCCAGCGATAGTAGCGCGGCTCACTCGTAGTCAGCTCACGATCCCAGTCGTATGACAGGCCGACCAGCTCCATCTGCTTACGAAAGGTGGCCGTGTTCTTGGCAGTCGTGTCTGATGGATGCTGCCCAGTCTGAATCGCGTACTGCTCGGCAGGCAGTCCGAAGGCGTCATAGCCCATCGGGTGCAAGACGTTGTGGCCTTGCATGCGCATCTTGCGCGCCACGATGTCCGAGCCGATGTAGCCCATCGGGTGCCCGACATGGAGCCCGTCCCCGGAGGGGTACGGAAACATATCCAGCACGAAATACTTGGGCTTACTCGGATCGAAATCCGCATCGCCCGGGTTCGGCGTTCGGAAGGTGCGGTTCTCTTTCCAGTGCGCTTGCCAACGGGCTTCGATCGCAGCGGGGTCGTAGGTGTTGTTCACAGCGGTCTTTTGAGGAGGCTCGGGTTCGCGAGCCTACTTCGGATGGGTTGTGTTTTCTCGCCGGCTCGCAAGCCGGGAAGTGTAGCAGTCCGAACGCCAAACTCGACAAAGCCAGAGCGCCCGTCACGGTTCGAGCTTTGCGCCGAGCGAAGCAGCCCCGAGTCGTTCGAAGCGGCACAAAGCAGATCGAGGGCTCGCGCTATCGGCGATCTGCTGCAGGCAACTTCGAAAAGAGGGTTGACTCCTCACCGGCTCGACCCCAATCTGTCCCGCCTGGATCCGCCAAGACCGCCGCCAACGGTCGCAAACGGTGTCTTCAGCTCGGCTCGCCTTGCGCGCGCCGGATCAGAACGCGGGGGATTAGCTCAGTTGGTAGAGCGCTTGAATGGCATTCAAGAGGTCAGGGGTTCAAATCCCCTATCCTCCACCATCCCGCAAGCGGCGTTCATCGCATCGTCGGGCCGTCTCCGGTACGGTGCGCAGACGCGCAATCGTGCACCTGGCTGAGCCAGGTTTGAGACCATGACCGAAATCGCCCACCCCGACCGCTTGGCCAAGGTCGAGCGTCTGCGTTCCGAGGGAATTGATCCGTATCCGGCACGCGGTGTCGCCGCAACTCCGATCGAAGATCTGCACGCCCAAGCCGGAACGGCTGAGGAACCCGGCCCTGGGATCGGCCAGGAAGTGACCATCGCCGGGCGCATGCTGGGCCTGCGTGACTTCGGCAAGCTGATCTTCTCACCTGTACGCGACCGCACGGGTCGCATCCAGGTTGGCATGCAGAAGAACCGACTCGCCGACTGGTGGCCGCTGCGCAAGACCCTCGATGGCGGAGACCTGGTCGGCATCACGGGCGAACTGGGCCATACGCAAAAAGGTGAGGTCACCGTCTGGGCCACCAAGGTCGAGTTGCTCGCAAAATCCGTCGCTCCCCCCCCCGAGAAGTTCCACGGCCTGGCCGACAAGGAAGCGCGTTATCGCCGCCGCTACGTCGACCTGTGGGCTTCCGAAGGCGTAATGGAAGTCTTCGTCAAGCGCAGCCGCGTGCTATCCGAGATCCGCGCCTACCTGCAATCTGAAGGCTATCTGGAAGTCGAGACACCGACGCTGCATCCGATATCCGGCGGAGCCACGGCGCGCCCCTTCATCACGCACCACAACTCGCTGGGTCGTGACCTCTACCTGCGTATTGCTCCCGAGCTGTAC
Organism: Planctomycetota bacterium; assembly: GCA_047611405.1. Lineage (GTDB taxonomy): Bacteria > Planctomycetota > UBA1135 > UBA1135 > JBLFWN01. The sequence continues at coordinate 31,944 of JBLFWN010000030.1, forward strand.
CTGAAGCGCCTGATCGTCGGTGGCATGGAGCGCGTGTTCGAGATCGCGCGCAACTTCCGCAACGAGGGCGTCTCGATTCGCCACAACCCGGAATTCACGATGCTCGAGTTGTACGAAGCTCAAGCGGACTACAACCGGATGATGGAGGTCACCGAGGCGATCTTCGAGCGCACGGCGATTGCAGTCAATGGCTCGACACAAGTCGAGTTCCGCGGAGAGACCTACGACTTGAAGGCCCCCTTCGAGCGTCGTTCGTACATCGAGATGTTCCGCGAGTTCAACGAATGCGAGTTCGACGACCAAGATGCGGTGCGTGCGCGCGCTAAGGAACTTGGCATTCACGACTCGGGCGAATACCCCAAGTTGATGAACGATGTCTTCGAGGAGACTTGCGAACCGCAGCTGCGCGGCCCGGTCTTCTTGATCGACTACCCGATCGAGATCTGCCCGCTGGCCAAGGCCAAGCCTTCCGACCCGCGCGTGGCCGAGCGCTTCGAAGTCTTCATCGCATCGATGGAACTCGGCAACGCCTTCAGCGAATTGAACGATCCGGCCGAGCAGGAGCGCCGTTTCGAAGAACAAGTCGCCAGCAAAGACCCGGAGACGCCCGGTGAAGTCGACATCGATTACGTCCAAGCGCTTGAATTCGGCATGCCGCCGGCGGGCGGGCTCGGTATCGGAATCGACCGCTTAGTTATGGTCTTGACCGGTCAAGAGTCGATTCGCGACGTGCTTCTATTCCCCGCCATGAGGCCATCCGCATCGAGCGAAGCGGCCGAGGGCGAGGCAGCCGAAGGCGAAGCGAAAGAATCCGCCGGGTCGACCGGGTCGACCGGGTCAGCTGAGTCGACCGGGTCAGCTGAGTCGACCGGGTCAGCTGAGTCGACCGAATCGACAGCTGACTCAAAATCACTAGCCGACTGAGTCGAATACCAGCTTAGGAGAACTCTGCTTGTACCGAACTTTTCTGAGCCTGCGCTACCTGAAGACCCGTCCCACCAACTGGATCGGCGTCGTCGGGATCTTTGTCGCCGTGACGGCGTTGATCTTGATCCTGTCGATCATGTCAGGCTTCCTTGCTGACAGCCGCTCGCACATGCGCGGCAGCTTGGCCGATCTACTGATCCAGCCGTTCTTCGACTATCCCGAAAAGGATCGAGAGACGAACGAGCTCTATTACCTGCCTAACCGACCCGACAAGATGCTCGAGGTCATACGCGCCGATCCGCGTGTCGAAGCTGCCTGCGCGCAACTTCAGTGGTATGGGATCCTGAACCACGATCGGGCCAGTAGCCTTCAGAATGACCCGGTATTCGGCAAATTTGCGCTAGTCAGCCTGGTCGGGATCGACTTCGAAGACGAGTACGAAACGACGGAGCTATACGCTGCGCTCACGGCCGATCGGCGCTTAAGCGTCGAGCGCGTCGCCGATCCGAGTAACCCCTTCGCAGCCCCGCCCAATTATGAGCCGCCGGGCGGAGGACGGCCGAAGCCGAGCGTATTGCTCGGAGCTCAGCTCGCCTACAACTGGGGTCTGCACGCCGGTGACGAGCTCGAGATCGTGACTAGTTCCGTGAAAGCCGACGGTACGCTGGGCGAGCCAACCAACAGTCGCTACGTCGTCGCCGGAACCTTTCGCAGCACGCACAACGAGACCGACGGGCAGCGCGTCTATATGGACCGGCGCGAGCTCGCTGATTTGCTTACAGGTGTACGTGACACGTCGCCGGACTACAGCCACGTGCTCGTCAAGCTGAAGGATTACAAGGGCACCAAGGTCGCGGTCCAAGAAGACCTCGCCGCTGCGCTAGCCGATGCGCATTGCCTGCATCACGACGGGAGTATCGCCTTCTCGGAGATCCGCACCTGGGAAGACTTTCGCCAGATCATGTTGAAGGCGATCGACAACGAAAAATCCCTGATGGGCATCATGCTCAGCCTGGTCTTGGTCGTTGCCGGCTTCACGGTGTTCGCGATCCTCTCCATGATGGTCAGCGAGAAACGCCGCGACATCGGCATCATCAGTGCACTTGGTGGCACTCGCATGGGCATTTTGATGCTGTTCCTGCTGATTGGATTCTGGGAAGCCTTGGTCGGAGCGACCTTGGGCGGCATCGCCGGCGTCTGGGCCGCAATCAATATCGATCCGATCGAACGTTGGCTATCGAGCACCTTCGGTTGGGAGATCTTCGACCGCTCCGTGTACTTCTTCGACCACATCCCTTCGGTGATCGAGGTAACTGGCATCGCCAAGATCGTGCTGGGCGCCTTCTTCTGTGCGCTCCTGTTTGCGGCCATTCCCGCCTGGCGAGCCGCACGCCTCAACCCCATCGATGCCTTGCGCTATGAGTGAGCTCCCCCACAGCAAGCTCGGCGCCCCTCTGCTGCGCGCGAGCGGCATCCGAAAGTCTTTTAGCGTTGGGGATCGACAGCTAGAGGTTCTACACGGGTTGGACTTGGAACTCGCTTCCGGTGAGCTCTTGTGCCTGATGGGCAGCTCGGGAGCCGGCAAGACCACGCTGCTCAACATATTGGCGTTGCTCGACGCCCCCACCGAGGGCCAGGTCAGCATCGCCGGGCAAGACGGCTGGTCCCTCAGCTCCGTCGAGCGCTCGAAGCTGCGCAACAAAAGCATTGGCTTCGTGTTCCAGTTTTATCACCTGCTACCGGAACTGAATGCGCTCGAGAACGTGCTGCTGCCGGCGATGATCGCTCACTCGAGCTTCGCGTACCGGCGCAAACGTAAGGAATACGAATCGCGTGCACGTGGGATGCTCGTCGAGTTTGGTCTTGAATCACGTATCTCGCACAAACCCGGCCAGCTGTCCGGGGGTGAGCAACAGCGCATCGCAATCGCACGTGCGTTGCTGATGGATCCGCCTCTGATCATCGCCGACGAACCGACCGGCAACTTGGATCGCGGAACCGGGGATAAGGTGCTCGAACTGCTCTTCCACGAGCAAAAGCAACGCAACGTCGCGATGCTGCTCGTCACGCACGATCAGAGCCTCGCAAGGCGTTGCGAAAGAGTCGTGTATCTGGGAGACGGTCACATCGAGGGCGATTCGACCCTCCCAATTCCGCACTGATCCCTGCTTGGGCTCGGGCCCATTCAGGTGCACGGCCGCAAGCATTCGCAGCCTCGCGAGGGGTTGCTTCAGGCTGGGCTCGAAGCGTGTCTCCCGTTCGCCTGCTCACCCTGCGGGCTGATCCAGGCACAAGCGCAGCGCTTTGTCCCAGCGGGGCCTTCTGCACATGCATTTTTCGTTGATCCGAAGGCGTCTCGATCAAGTCGGTGCAACTGCTGACCCGATCATTAGAGAGCCCCGACTCTCAGAATTCGGGGCCAATAGGTATTGACCGCAGAGACACTCGACGTCATCGGTGCACAAGCTGAGGAGAAGGCCCTTTCCCGCGGCAAATGCCTCGGGATCCGTGCTCCCATCCCGATAGGAGAGCGTCGAGAGTGCGGGATCGGAATCCATACATCGCGAATGCGAACCGGACGCGCCAGCCCCACCTAGCTCATGAGTATCAGCCAACAAGCCCTGCGAGTCATCATCGCTGACGACAGCGCGATCTATCGATTGGTCTTGAAGAAGGCTATCTCGGCGTTGCCAGGCATCGAGATTGTCGGCTTGGCTGGCGATGGACTCGAAGCCCTCAAGCAAGTCGCTCCCAAACGAGCCGACCTGATCCTGCTGGATCTCGAGATGCCCAGATTGAGTGGGCTGCAGACGCTCGAAGAGATCCGACGGCGCCGCATCCCTGTCGGTGTCATCATCGTGTCCGGAACGGATATGCGTTCGGGCACGCGCACGATGAGCGCATTGCGCGGCGGCGCCTTCGACTTCATCGTCAAGCCCCTGACTACCCGCGGCCAGGACCCGACGGCCCTTCTACGAGAATCACTGGCCAATGCCATTCGCGCCTTCGGCGCCTCGCTCGGACGATCCCCTGTACGGGAGCTTACCAGCCCGGCACAAGCTACAGGCACGCCCGCCAGCATCCTAGCGTCGATGCAGACACCGCCCCCGACCCCGCGCCGCGATGGCGGCTTGCTTCCAAGCCGACCCGAGGGTCCACCGACACCCTCAGGTTTCCGAGCCGTAGTGTTAGCCATCTCCACGGGTGGCCCACGCGCACTGGCGGAACTCCTTCCGGCAATTCCGGTAGACTTCCCGGTCCCGATTTATGTCACTCAGCACATGCCGGTCGGCTTCACAGAGCACTTGGCCCACTCACTGGACCGCGACTGTCCGCTCTCTGTCAGCGAAGGCGCCGAAGGCCAGCAGGTGGGCCCGGGCCAAATTGTGATCGCACCTGGCGGCTATCACATGGAACTGCAGCGCCTGAAGAACACGGTCGGCCTGAGGCTGACTACGGGCCCCCCAGAGAACTCATGTCGCCCAGCTGCGGATGTGATGTTCCGGTCAGCGTCGCAGGTGTATGGCAAGGACCTGCTGGCTCTCGTGATGACCGGCATGGGTCATGACGGGCTCGAAGGCACGAAAGTCATCAGAGCGGCAGGCGGCTACTGCATTGCGCAGCATGCGTCGACCTGCGATGTCAATGGCATGCCGGGCTCGGTCGTTGACGCAGGTCAAACGGACGAAGTCGTGCCCCTCAATCGCCTGGCTCAGCGGCTGCAGCTCTTGATCGCGACACCACGCATGAAGGCCGCGTAGCGACCGCGCGCTGCATTAGCGCTCGCTCTTAGGAGCGAGTGCGATAGCCCTACTGCTCAGCCGAAGTCTTGCCGGGGAAGTAGTCGAGCTTATCGATCGGCATCACCAGCGAAGTGACGATGTTGCCTGTATGGCTCGCGACACGCTTGAAGTAGCGATAGGCGAGCACCATGGCGGCCATGTTGCGATCGGTCACCTTCAGCATCTCGCCCACGCGCTCGTCGCACATCCGCTCGACGGTATGCGTATCCTCGAGGAAAGTGTGCGCACGCCCGTCGTCACGGCTGTCGAACAATCCGTGAGCCCGGACCAGCAGGGTCGAGATCTGATCCTTCAGCACAACGAGCTCTCCGTGCAACTTCTCGTCGTCAATCTCGGCCCCTTCGTGGGCCATGCCAAAAATGTTCTTGCCGTAGTCGCCGATGCGCTCCGCGTCCTTCACGAGGCTCATCATCACGAGCAGCGCAGGAAAGGTCGCCGCGCCATGGATAGAACCATGCACAACGATCTCACGCCGAATCAGTTGCTCAGTCGCGTTGATACGCTGATCGGTCAGGAACAGGTCCTCCCGAATCACACTCGAGTCAGTGCCACCCAAGAGGCAGTTCGTAGCCGCGTCGAAGATGTGGCGACCGTCCTGCAGCATCTGCAGGAACTGGGTGTGAATTTCTCTGAGACCGCCGGACTCGCCACCGATTCGCTGCAACCAATTCAACATACATCACCTACCAATTTGGCCATCGTCAACACGGGCCAACCTAAATCGGAGTTACTCGAATTCATGAGCCCAACATGCCCTGGAACAGGAAGTATCCCAGCAGGGGTACGAAGACAAACATTCCGAGCACATAGAGTACCAACCAGAGGGCGCTCTTGGCTCCGAGCTCTGCCAAACGTTCCGCCAAGTCCATCGGAATCTGACGGATGCGCGGAATTGGATAGAAGACCAGCACTCCGACGAGGTTGAACAGTGTGTGCACGAGCGCGATCGTCAAGCCGTCGGGCGAGTCGGTCGCCATCGAGGCGATCAAACCCGTGACCGTTGTTCCGATATTCGCACCCAGCATGATCGGGAAGGCGTTCGGCAAGGTCAGCACACCTGCTGCGCACATCGGAACTAGCAGCGAAGTGGTGATACTCGAGGATTGGACAGCGATCGTGATCACTGTTCCAACAAAGATTCCGATCAGCCCACTGCGCCCCAATGCGCGATTCAACGCAATTTCCAAGGGGCCCGAGATCAACACGCGCATGTTCTTCGTGACGAAGATCAGGCACACGAACGTCAGGATGATACCCAGGATCAGTGTCGCTACTGCCAGGCCCGTACCGCTCAACCCCAAGTCCTCGAGGAGCGACAAGACTCCTTTGAAGGTGGCGCTCACGGCGGACTTGATCGGACTCGACATCTTCTCGGTCTCAGTACCGACGAAGACGTGTGTCAGTCCGGTGGCCGTCTTCGAGAGAAAGCCCGTCATCAACTCGAGCGGCAGCAGGACCGAGACGCAGATCAGATTGAAGAAGTCGTGAACCGTCGCCGCTGCGAAGGCGCGCTTGAACTCGGCCGACTTCCTGACGTGACCAATCGAGACGAGCGTGTTCGTGACCGTCGTACCAATATTGGCGCCCATGATCATGGGGATGGCCGATTTCAGAGCGAGCGCCTTGGAACCGACCAAGCTGACGATCGTCGCAGTAGTCGTACTACTACTTTGAACGAGCACCGTCGCGAGCACCCCGACCGACAGCCCGGCGAAAGGATTGGTCACACCCTCGAACAAGCCCTTCGAGGTTTCCTTGCCCATCATCTTGATCGACCCACCCAACATCTGGATGGCGACCAGGAAGCCGTACAGGAGGGCGATGACGAAGACGATGCGCAGAGCTGCGGGGATGCCCACGGGTGGGCGGATCTGAGTCGTCAATGGTTCGCGGTCCCTCGAAAGGATGGACACGAGTGGGATTCGGTTTCAGGCGGATGCCTCGGCCCAACGCTCATACGAGATCGGTCCGCGGTAAGTGACCTTAATCCTAGACTCGAATCAACCTCTTCGCGGGACAAACAATGCAGCCGTCATGAAGCTTGAGTGACTCTTTATGGGATCCTTAAAGTACATCCCCGCGCCCCTCGTCCAACACCTCATCAAGCGGTTCAGGAGCATCAAGATCGTTGAGGGGTTCGTAGCTGCCGCGCCAACCTAGCCGATCGCGTAAGCGTTGCCACGGATCCGTCGTGGGGCGCCGCATCAACGGGAATGGCTCGGGGTGCCGCTCGATCTCGACTTCGTCCCCTTCTTCTAGTGGGTGGAACACCTGGCCATCGTTGGCGAGGGTCACGAGCCCAGTCGCACGCGTCACTCGCAGCCGGATCTTCGAGTCGGGATGCAGCACCAGGGGGCGGTGGGACAACGCGTGCGGGCAGACCGGCGTGATGATCAATGCGTTCATCGAAGGCGCCAAGATGGGACCTCCTGCAGCGAGTGAGTACGCGGTAGAGCCACTGGGTGTCGCGATCAACAGGCCGTCAGCGCGGTAGTCCGTCACCCAACTTCCGCCGACCTCGAGTGCGACACTGACCATGCCCTGTACGGCTCCACGCGTCAGCGCTAAATCGTTCAACGCGACCAAGTGCACCTCTCCCGTAACCCTGTTGCGCAGGCGCGCCTCGAGCCTCATGCGTGGCTCCACTCGCCCGCGACCGGTAAGTACCTCATCTAGGCCCTCTTTCCACTCGCTGGCTTCGACAGGCGCCAGGAAGCCGACCCGCCCGAAGTTGATGCCGATCATCGGGCGCGGCGAATGGCACATGGCTTGGACAGCCGAGAGAATCGTTCCGTCACCGCCTAGGACGACGACGAGATCCGGATTCTCGAGTGGAAGTGCCCGCGTCGGCTCTTCGCGATGCGTCCGTGCCAGAGCGCGGACATTGTCCACCACAGCGACCTCACGCACGCGGGCGCGTAACCACGCCTCGATTTCGGGCAGGCAACCGGCGACGACACCTTTAGCGCCGTCCGCCAAGATCAGGACGCGCTCAACCTCGCCCGCTTTGGGTACTTGCCAGGAAGGCGAATCCATGAATAACTAGCGATACCTGGCTTCAGACGAGTTTGGTTCGCACGAGAGATTGCACTGTTCGCAAGATCCCGGCCATGTCGATGCCGGCATCTGCGAGTTGCTCTTCGCGACTCGTCTTGTGCTCGGAGAAATGATCGCCAATGCCGAGGGTGCGCACACGCGCTATCCCCTCGCTGCGTTGCGGCATGCGAGAGACGGCCTCCAGGATTGCCGAACCGAATCCGCCTGCTCTTTGATGCTCTTCGACTGTGATCACGTGTCGATAGCGCGAGACGTGTTCCGACAGCAAGCCCACGTCGAGCGGCTTGCAGAAGCGCGCGTCGACGACACCTACCTCGATACCGTTCCTTGATAGGTGATCGGCCGCGGCCAGCGCCTCCTCAACGAGCGCTCCATAAGCCCACAACACGACCGTCTCGCCCTCGCGCAAGACTTCTGCCTTGCCAGCTTGAACGGGTTGACGCTCGAGCTCCGGAATCTGCTCGCGCAACATGCAGTTGCCGCGCGGGAAGCGAATCGCAGTGGGCCCTTCCCGTCGCACCGCATACGCCAGCATGCGTCGCATGTCAGTCGCATCACGCGGCGCACACAGTTCGATACCGGGCATCGTTCGCAGATACGCGAGGTCGAACACGCCGTTGTGCGTCGGTCCGTCCTGTCCGACAAGTCCAGCTCGATCGAGGCAGAAGACGACAGGCAGCCCCTGCAGGACGACCTCTTGAAAAACTTGATCGTAGCCGCGTTGAAGGAAGGTCGAGTAGATCGCAGCAACCGGCCGCAATCCGGCCTTCGCCATGCCGGCCGCGAGGCCGACCGCATGCTGTTCGGTGATACCTGTGTCGTGAAAGCGTGCCGGAAAGCGCTCGGCGAAAGCTGTCAAGCCTGTACCCGAAGGCATCGCAGCCGTGATCGCGTGCACGCGCAAGTCGCCCTCGGCGAGTTGCGCGAGTGAGTCAGCAAAAGCTTTCGTGTAGCTCGTCGCCTTGGGCGCACTGTCGACCTTGGGAGCTTCGGGCTTGTAGAACGCGCGCACGGCATCCTTGGCAGGCTCGGCCTTTTTGATTTGGGTAGGCTTGACCGCGTGCACTCGTTCGGGATGTCCGGGTGCCTCCGGATGGCCGCGCCCCTTGTCCGTCAACAGGTGCAACAACACGGCGCCATCCAATTCGCGCACGCGTTCCAGTGTCGACACCAATTCGTCCACATTGTGACCATCGATGGGCCCGACATACGTCACGCCCAGCTCTTCGAACACGTGCCCGGGAACGACGGCGTGGCGCATAACCTCACCGATCTGTTCGAGCGTCCTGTCGACGCGCGGACCGATGACAGGGATGGCGTTGATCAGATTCTTGGTCTCTTGCCCGGCGCGTTGAATCAAACGGTTCGAGCGGATGCGCGACAAGTAGCGCGCGAGCGAACCGACGGTCTTCGAGATCGACCACTCGTTGTCGTTCAGCACGACCAACATGCGCTGGCCGGAGGCGCCCGCGTGGTTCAAGGCTTCGAAAGCGACGCCTGCTCCGAGACTTGCATCACCGATCACGCTGACGACGTGCGGCGGATTCGCCTCGTGACTATTGCCCATCGCAAGGCCGAGTCCGAGGCTGATGCTCGTGCCGGCATGCCCTGTGTGGAACAGGTCGTACTCGGATTCGGCCGGGTTCGTAAAGCCGCACATCCCGCCTGTCCGGCGCAGCTTGTCGAAGTTCTTGCGACGCCCAGTCAGAATCTTGTGCGGGTAGCACTGGTGCGAGACATCCCAGATGACGCGGTCACGCCGGAAGTCGAACACATAGTGCAGAGCAACACTCAGCTCGACCACTCCCAGGTTGGAGCCCAGGTGGCCGCCCGTCTCCTGGACGCTGGTCAGCAGGAAATCGCGCATCTCCGTGCAAAGCTGGGGCAGAGCCTCGACCGGCAAGCCCTTAAGGTCCAGGGGGCTCTCGATGCCATCGAGCAGGGGCGGAGACGAAGGCGCTTCGGGAACGTCCGGTTTCGAAGTGTCGGTCATAGTTCTGGGATCGGATACTTATTGTCCATCCTCAAGCCCTGGTCGCCAGCACGCGCTCACATTCCGCGCGAATCTCGAATCAAGGAGCCCTGAATATGGCTTTCGGAGGCCGCTTGGAAGCCTCGATCACTCGATTCGGGTAGACCGGGTGTCCATTTGGGCCAGCTAGCCGGTCATCTTTCCTCTAGCCATACGGTTCCTCGCCCTGCGACTCTTAGGCTTTGCTGCCAGAAATTGTTGAGTTTGGGCCGCTCTGCCGGCATCGCCCGGCCAGCGAGAGCTGGCGAGAGAAAGCTGGCGCTGGACTAGCCCAGCGAGCGAGGCGCTGGCCTCGGTCAACGATTGCGCTCGCGACTCGCTCGGGCGCTCAGGCCCGGCTCTACCCGTCTCCGCACGGCGGCGGCGCTACCCAGCCGGATCCTCAGGCAGTCCGGGACAGCAGCGAATCGACCAGCTCGAGCGCCAGACTGGCATCCTTCATGCCCATGGAAATTGCGCTCGCACGGGCCTCGCCGGCGAGCTCGCGACTGCGTGCCCGCGCACCTTCAAAGCCGCGCACCGCTACCAGCGTTGGCTTGTCACTGAGTACATCCTTGCCCGGCGTCTTGCCGATTGAATCGACGTCACCAATCACGTCCAGCAAGTCGTCCACCGCTTGGAACAGAAGCCCGAGTCGGGCGCCGAACTCACGCGCCTTCTGGCGCTGATCTGCGTCGGCCCCGCCCGCGATCGCTCCCATCTCGCAAGCGGCGACAATGAGTGCACCAGTCTTCAATTGATGAATGCGCAGCACCTCGGCTTCATTGGTATTGCTGCCCTGGCTAGCCAAATCGAGCACTTGCCCGCCCACCATGCCGGCGACACCGGCGGAGCGCGCGAGGCATCGAATCATCTGCGCGGATCCCTGTCCGCCAACGTGCGCGAGTTGCTCGAAGGCGCCCGTCAGGAGCCCGTCGCCGACCAAAGTCGCGATGCCCTCTCCATATACTTTGTGACAGGTCGGCCGGCCGCGGCGCAAGTCGTCGTCATCCATGCATGGCAAGTCATCATGCACCAGGCTGTAGCTGTGGATCATTTCGATCGCCACAGCCGGAGGCCCCGCCTCATGGTCGCTGCCTCCGAACTCCTGACAGAAGAGTCGCACGAGAGCCGGACGCAAGCGCTTGCCGCCGCCCATCAGTGCGTACTCCATTGCTTCCGCCAGCTTGAGAGGCGTCGCGCCCAGGTCGCGCAGAGCTGACTCCAGCAAGAGTTCGGTCCAGCTTTTCGTCTGGGCGAGCCAAGCATCGAGTCCCCCGCTAGCCTCCGATTCGGTCCATTCTCTACGCGTCATGAGCCTTCAGGCCTCCGGCGCATTCGGGCCTGTCGCATCAGGATCCCCGGCGTAGGGCTGAAGGCTGGCCGATGCGTCGCGGGACAGTTCCTCGACCTGCTTGGCGTAGCCACCGATCCGATCTCGACAATCTTTGAGAAGTGAAACACCCTCTTTGTACTTCTGGATCGACTGCTCCAATTCAAGATCTCCGCGCTCAAGAATGGAAACTATTTCCTCCAATCGATGCAGACGGGCATCAAAACCCGGTTCCGACTCTTTGCTACCTGCGTGTCCGTTTTCCTGATCCGACATGCCTATAGTGTAGCTATCTGTGCGAAGGATCCAGCAGCCCGTTTTTGCGACTTGCCCGTCTTGCCGAGGGGGGATAGGATCCGATGTAAGGGTATTCCTTAGAACGCTTTCGGCGCGGCCATTGCTCTCTCGCTCAGAGTTCGCCCGGAATTGAGCCCTCCAGCTCGGATAGGCCACCCTTCACTTCCGCAACTAGCTACTTGCTTCACCTCCGATGCGCACCTGCGGGGTGCCCATGCCATCAATGAAAGTCGTACTGATCTACGCCAAGAGCCAAGCCATCAGGGAGCTTGCAGCTCAGGCCTTCGCCAACGAAGGCCAGACCAAAGGCGAACTTGCGCGTGACGAGATCTATCCCCCCCTCGGCATTAGCATCCTCGCTGGCTGGCTCGAAAATTTAGGCCACGAAGTGCGCTTGCTCGACGACTCGATTCGCGAGTTCGAAGAGATCAAGGAAGGCATGAAGTGGGCCGAGTTCGTCGGCATCTCTTCGCTGACCCCGAACGCTCGGCGTGCGCGTGAGCTTGGCCTCATTTCTCGTGAAGAGTTCGGCAAGTTCACTGTGCTTGGTGGACCTCACCCGACGACCAACCCCGAGTTCTTCCTGGAAGCCGGAGCTGCGGACATCTGTGTCCAAGGCGAGGGTGACATCACGATCCAAGAGATCGTGGAGCACTACCAGGACCGGAGCAAGTGGGAAGACATCCTCGGCATTACGTACATGAAGGACGGCGAGCAGTTCGCGACTCCGCGTCGCGCGCTCGTCAAGGACATGGATGCCATCCCGCTGCCGGCGTACCACCTGTGGGATATCCCGGAGTACATGCGCTTGATGGTGAACCCGGGTGTGACTGCGATCACGAGTCGCGGTTGCCCTTACGCGTGCACCTTCTGCGATGCCGAGATGACACCGCGCCAGTACCGCTCCTTGAGCGTGGACGCGACGGTCAATTACCTCGAGTTCATCATCAAGACGTACAACCCGCCGCAGATCATCTTGTTCGATGACCTGTTCACGATTCAACGCAAGCGTGTCATCGCGATCTGCCAAGAGATCGTCAAGCGTGACCTGTACTTCGAGTGGATCTGCGAATCGCGGATCGACACGATGGACTACGAAATGCTGCGCTGGATGAAGAAGGCCGGCTGCGTCAAGATCGCCTATGGCCTCGAGTCGGGCTCGCCCGACATGTTGGTCACGATGAAGAAGGGCGTAACGCCCGAAAAGGTTCGCGAGGGGTCGAAGATCAACCGTCAGGTTGGCATGTACTACAAGTTCTTCATCCTCTACGGCTTCCCGACAGAGACCAAGAAGGACCACCGCATCACCGAGGCGCTCGTGCAAGAGACTCGCCCCGATTCGGTGTGTGTCGCAATCCTTCAACCGATCCCGGGTACTGCCCTATTCGAAGAGGTCAAGCACCTCTTGACCAAGGACGTGGCCGAGATTGAGTTCCACTACTGGCACTCGACTGAGACCTTCAAGCACCCGAACTTCACGCACGAAGAACTGCACGCCGAGCGTGACCGGATCATCAAGGTACACCACCAGGCGATCAAGCCGCTCTGGCCTCGCATGCGTCGCAAGTTCGAGCGCGCCATCGCGATGATCCAGCATCCCGAATTGATCGGTGATTGGATTGAAGTTCGCACCCGCCGACGTCGCCACCTGAAGCGCGTCTCCGAGTCTGACTGGAGCTACGTGTACACGGACAAGCGTGACGACGTCGCGCAGCAAGTTCCGACCGTGAACATGAACTAAGCCGCACCAGCTAGAACGACTGCATACAGGAAGCCTCGTCCACGGACGAGGCTTCTTTCGTTTGCAGGGGATCGCACGCGCCAAACAGCGCGCTCTGAAAGTGCAGCGATCAGACTCAGATCAACGATGGTGCTCGCCAAGTGCTCGATCGAATCCAGCCAATAAATGCTTCGATTGCGATGGGTCACGCAGCTCGAGGCGCTGCCTAGATCGCTCGGCCTTCATGACATAGACGGCCCCGCCATAGGGTCCGAGCACGTGTCGCCGGAACACCCGATAACCAACGCCCTCCAGATAGTCGTCGAGCTTCAGGTCGGCTGGCAAGCGGTCCAACTCCTGCTCGAGCGAACCCAGCAGGAAGATGTCACCGAAGCCGACGCGTCCCGCGCCGCGTTGCAGATTGCGCGCGATCGCGGGCGGATAGCGGCCCGTGAATGCGAGCATGCCCTCGATCGATTTGCCGCCGGCCTCCATCGCCCACGAGCCCAGCCCTAGTGCGAACGCTTCGCGCGCATCAGGATCCAGAGCCTGCAGCTCTTGCAGCAGACGGTCTACATGCCCGCGCACACGTGCATCGCGCAATGCTTCGGCGGCAAGATCTGCGTGCAACAGAGTCTCGCTCGATTCCTCGAAGCCAAGCAAAGGCGCCAAGCGCGATGTCGAATCACCCTCGATGTGTCGACTTAGTTTGGCGAAGTACCCGACATAGTCGTAGCCCTTCATACTGCTTGTGTCGTGCAAGCCAAGCGACAGTTGCAGCGGAGTTCCGCTCGCGAGGATCGTGGCGGCCCCCCACGCTCCCCAGGCGAGCAGCAGCGCTCCCGCGCGCCGCGCTCGGCCCCGCGAGGCCCAAAGCGACAGCAAGATCGTCGCGACGAGCCACATCGGAGCGAAGCGCATCCACAAAAAGTAGTGATAGACCGGGCCGACAACGAAGTCGCTGCTGGCGTAGACCACCATCCAGAACATGCAGAAGGCGAGCAGGATGCGGCCAGGCGCCCTGGCGTCCGAACTAGCGGCACGGCTGCGCAACAGCGATACAGCCGCAGCGATCAGAAGCGCGCTGAATGCGAAGGCAGCCAAGCGATTCACGAGCGGAGCATCGAAGTATACGGACTGAAAGAAGGGGCCGAGCTTGCCCATCAGCCCGATCGATCCCGCGCCGTCTTCTGCCCGCAGCGGCGTCCCATGGATATCGAACATGGCGCCGCCTACTCGACTGTACATCCACAGGAAGGGCAGCAAGCCGAACGTCAGGCTGCCCCATCCGATGGCGCCGAGGCGCGAGAACACCAGGCGCGGACGTGCCACGAGCAACAGCAGGCCCATGAAGCCGACCGGCAAAACAGATTGATAGCTGAACGAGATTCCGAAACCGGACGCTAACCCCAGAACGATCATGTCGCGCGTGCGAGTCTCATTCAGCAGCAATCGCAAGCCTCGATCGAGCACGATCACCAGGAAGAGGCACGCCTCGAAATGAATTCCAAGGCTAAGTAGCGACAGCTTCTGGATGCTGGCTGGGGCGAAGACAAACAGCCAGCCAAACAGGGAAGCTGCGCTACGCCCGAAGTGACGTGCGACGAGCTTCCAGGCCGCCACGAAGATCAACGCGCACCACGCCACTGCGAGCAATTTGTGCGCCAGGACCGATTCGCCGATAAGCAAAAAGGCGGCCGCCTTCAGGTGGCTGATGAAGAAACCACCGAGCTCGTAGTAGTGGTAGGCCAGCTGATGGTGGTCGAGGCCAAGGCCGTCAAGCAGCGCCTTGGCGGCAGTCCCCTTCTCGAGTTCTTCGCCGTAAAAGAAGACATCCGCCCGCGCGAGCACGAACCAGAGGCGGACAAGAATCAGCGTGACCAGCGCTGGCCACATCTTGCCGGCAAGGCTCGGAGTACCCGGCCCCGAGTCGATCCCGATTGATTCGCTCTGAAAGGGCCCGCCCTTCGGTCGAGCGTGCTCTGGGATCGATTGGGGCAGCTCTCGACTCGCCTGGGGTGACCCTGTCGGCTCGGTCGGCTCACGTGACCCTGTCGGCCCGGTCGAATCTGTCGGCCAGCGCGCCCCTGTCGGCCCGGGCAAATCTGTCGCCCCGGGCGACCCGGTCATGACTATCGCCCCGGCCTCATCACCCGTCGGCCGGTCCGAGTCGGCTTTCTCATCCACATCAGTTCGCAACACGGGCCTGAGCCTACAACGATCCTTGTGCTTGAACGACACCCGCCTGTCCAACAAGCTCGTGCCCCCGCCCCACGAGGCAGCTGTCGGAAGCAGCCGTCTACGCGGAACTCACCTCGCAAGACTCAGCACCCGAGCATGAACTCTGATCGCCGATCCCTTCTCATTGCGCTGCTAATCGCGGGCGCTCTCTGGGTCGGCTCCACCTGGAGCGCCGGCTTCTCACTCGACGATCACGAGCTTCTGTTCCGCAACCCAGTAATCGAGGGCAAACTGCCCTGGAGTGCGGTCTTCGATCGAGACTACTGGCATCATCAAAGTCCGGCCGGACATTGGCGGCCCCTAGTTGGAGCGAACTTCCGGATTGAACGGGCCCTCTTCGGTGAATGGGCGGGTGGCTACCACCTGACGGCCGTGCTTGCACATCTAATAGTCATGGCCATGGCTTGGTCGATCACGACAAGGCTGTGGCCGCGTCCGGCTCGCATCACAGCCAGCGGGCGCGATCCATTGCTAGGCGGCTTGTTGCTACTCGCTGTTCACCCCAGTCTAGCCGATGCGGTTGCATGGATCTCTGGGAAGACATCCGCGATGTCTGCCATCGGCGGCTTGCTTGGAGCCGCATGGCTGTGCTCGCTCGAAGGAAGAGAGAAGACTGGTGACACGCGCGCTGACGAATCGCAACGGAGTGCGCAACCATCTCGCTTCTTCGTGGCTTCGTTGGCGAGCTTCATTGGGCTCGCACTCGCGCTGATGGGCAAAGAGGATGGCTTGATCTTCGCCCCCGTCTACTTGCTGATCGCGCTTCGACACTCACGCAAGCGTGCCCTGTCTACGCTTGTCGGATCGGCGACTGCAATCGCGGCTTGGCTCCTGGCCCGGCATGCAGCTCTCGGGGTCGCCTTTCCGACGGCGCCTTATGCATTGCTGGACGATATATCATTGCTCGAACGCGTCAGCGTCGGTGCCGTTTCCTTCGTGAACTCGGCCGTGTTGATGCTGCTGCCACTGCCCCACTCACCGACGATTACGGCCGAGACTCTTCGAGCTGAATCACTGGATGCGCGCGCTTGGATAGTGATCGGCGGCACCTTGCTGCTGATTATCATCGCATGTGTTCGCGTGTTGCGCAGGCACTCGAAGCCAACTCGCGGCAGCATACTTCCCAGCCTCTCTCTGCTACTGCTGATCGCAGCTTGGCTGCCCCACTTGCAACTGATCCCAAGCGCCGAGTTGTTCGCTCCACGCTTCTTGTACCTGCCGCTCATACTGGGTATCCCGTTCTTTGGCCAGCTTGCCTCACGCGTCCCGAAGTCCATCGGCGTGATGCTCTTGGGCATTTTGTTGCCGCTGTCATGGCAACAAGCGCAGACCTATCACAGCCGTGTCAGCTATTGGGAACAGGTGCTGCGCTTCGACAGTAATGATGCCCGTGCGTACAACGCGCTCGGCAGTATCTGTATGGAAGGAGACGAGCCCGATCGAGCACAAGAGCACTTCGAGCGCGCGCTCGAGATTCGCCCACGCTACGCGCGTGCACTCGTCAACTTGGGCTGCTTGCACATGGAGTTGGAACGGCCATTCCTGGCGGAGGACGCGCTGCTACAAGCAACGCGCCTGCAACCCGGCAATGCCAAGGCGTGGGGCAATCTCGGCGTGCTGTACCTGCGACAAAGAATGTTCGAGGAGGCTGAGCTCGTCTACAAGCAGGCAGTCCAAAAGGCTCCAGGGATCGCTGCATTGTGGCGTGGCCTTGGGCGTGCGCAGCAAGAACTGGAACAACTCGAAGCGGCGCGCGCGGCGTTCACGAGAGCGATCGAACTCGATCCTTCCGATCGAGTCAGTCGAGAAGCCCTACAGTCGCTCTAGGCAAGCGTCCCGCCGTTCGGAGGCCATGCCACTCACGCCGGATTGTCGAGCCTCGCGCATCGCCAGCTTGAGCTGTCTCTAGGGCGAGTCCTAATCAGCAACTTACAGCACAGGCACAGAGACGCGCGGACGAAGACTGACAGGCCCACTCAAGAGTCCCACTCGAACTGGACCGGAATCTCGATCCTCTCGCCGAGACTCTGATGAACAGGGCATGTCAGCGCAGCTTTCTCGAACAAGGTGCGAGCCTTCTGATCGAATGTGCCCGGCACATGAATGACGACGTCGAGCTTGCCAATACGTCGCACGGGGTCAGCCACCATTCCTTTGACCACACGCGCAGTGGCGCCCGTGATGTCCCATTGGTGACGCTCCGCGACGATGCCGATAATGGTCATCATGCATGAGCCCAGGGCTGTGGCCACCAAGTCGGTCGGCGAGAAAGACTCCCCCTTGCCTTGGTTGTCGACCGGAGCATCACTGATCACCGTTCGGCCGGAAGGCCCATGCGTACTCTCGCAGCGCAAGTTGCCGTTGTACTGAATGTCGATCTGAACCATGGTCGCTTTCCTTCACTCGTCTTAGTTAGAGGGGCAAGAGGTCGCACTGCGCGTGGAAAAGCCCTCCCGCAGTGGACTGGATCTCGGCTAGAGCGTGCTCGACTCGGCATCAGACTCCAGCCGCCTCAGCGCGGCCTGAGCAAGCCTTGCCCGTGCTGCGCAACACGATACACCAACACGTTGGCCCGCTCCGCCAGCTGCGCCTAGTCCCCGCTCGATTCGCCCGCGGACTGTGTGCCTTCTGCCTCGATCGTGGCGATGCCACGGACTGGCCCGCGTATGCGTGCGCGGCTCGCGTATGCGCGCGCCTCGTCGACGGCTACCGCATCTGTCCGGAACACGATCTGGCCATCGATCACGGTCATGCTCACCTTGGCTGCCGCCAAAGCTTCCGGCTCGGCCGCATGCGGATCCACATCGAGCACCGTCATGTCACAGGCATAGCCGAGCTCGAGCCGACCGCGTTGGCGCTCTTCTCCAACCGCAAAGGCCGCACCCTCGGTGAAAGCGCGCAGCGCATCCTCGACTGCCGTAGTTGAAGCCGTGTTTGCGCGAGCAACCGCAGCCAATGATTCCAGCACTGAGACGGACTGCGTCGGAAAGGCCGTGCCGAAGGCCAGCACAAGCTCATCGCCGGTCAATAGCTGCCAGGCTTCCGCTTCCGTCATACGTTCGCTGCCCATGCGTGCTGACAACACAGAAGCGCTAGCTGCGCTCTGCGTCGGTTGCAGCGAGGGAATGATTCCAGCAGCGGCAAAGCGAGATCGGTCGATGCGCGAGACTTGCTGAATTCGTTCGAGCCGCGGCCTGAGCGCGACCGCGACAGCTTCTTCCGCCAACACCTGCTCGAGGCAGTCAAGGCCAACGCGCACGGCGCGATCGCCGCTGGCGCGGATGGCGGGCTGCAGACCTGCTGCGACTAACCAACGCACGCGCTCGACGATCTGTGCTCGGCCAGAGCGGAGCGCCCCACGCTCGCCGGCAGCATCGGCGTAGTCTTCCAACAAGGCCGCTCCGCGTGATGCAATCGATCCGTCCGCCACCAAGTAACCACCACGCAGACGCAAGCGCGCTTGCGAATCGTCGAAGGAAGGCAACTCCGAAAGCTCGTCAGGATCCTGCAACGAATTCATGTCCAAGTAGGCCGCGATGCGCAATTGCAGCCGCCCCGCATCCCGCAGTTCGGCTAGGAGTTGCAAGCCCTCTGCATCGACGCCCATGTCATGCACGCAAGTTGTTCCTGCACGAAACAACTGGTCCTGCGCGGCCAAGATTTGGCGCATGCGTTCTGCGCGTGTCGCGGACGGCAATTGCGGTCGAGCCAACTCCAACGCGGGACCGACCAAGACGCCGGTGGCAAGTCCATCGACACCTATCCCGACTCCTCCGGCTTCGGGTAACGCTTCCGCATCGAGCGGCCCGCCCAGCCCAATGATCTCGAGCGCGTGTTGGTTCAAGAGCGCCGACTCACCATCGCGACTTCGCAAATAGACGGGATGATCCGGGCAACCGGTCGTCAACATGGAGCGCGGCGTCATCGCATGGTCCGGATCTAGTTCGAACGCCCAACCCTCACCCAACAGCCAGCTGCCGTGCGGCAAGTCTTCCCGCTCGCTCTGAATGCGGGCGACGACTTCTTCAAGGCTTCCGGCGCCGACCAAATCGACTCGGCCTTCGATTTCACTGAGGCGCACGATGGACCCGTGCGCATCTTGGAGTCCCGGGATGGCCACGCAGCCTTGCAAATCAATGCGTGTGCAATCCAGCCCCGAAAACAATTCCTCCAATGCGCTCCGGCTTCCGATCGCAACGACGCGGCCGTCAACGGCGCACATAGCTTCGACCGGCTCGGCCCCGATTGCCGGATAGATCGCGCCGCCAAAGAACAGCACGCGAGATTCGTCCTCGGCAAAGGAGGGCGAGATACAGCCCGTCAGTACCAAAGTGCCAAGAGCCACCAGGTGCATCGAGCGAGCCATCAGGCACGTGAGAGCGCGGCTATCGCGCAGCCTTGCGCTGCTGAGCCGATCCTTTAGGTGGACGGCAGCCCGACGCAGGTCCCTCGCGATCCGCCGCTCTCGTCGCCCATCTTCCGAAGGCGGGCGCACGACGATTGCTCGCACTGCGTACCAGAATTTCCCGAAGGGCTCGCGCTCCGCGTGCTTCCAACACTTCTTCTTCATGCTCGACACGGCTCAGTTTCCCTTGTAATCGCCTCGGGAGCTGTCCAGAGGATCGACCATCGCCGCACAAGCCGCAAGCAGCATTCGTCGCGAGGAGCTCAGGTTCTTCTGAGTTAGGATCTGAGAATGAACGCGATGTATAGAGAGCAAAGCCTGTCGGGCAAGCGAGCATTGATAACCGGAGCTTCGGCCGGCATTGGAGCGGCGACGGCCCGTGCACTTGCGGGCGCCGGCGCTCATGTCACGCTGGCCGCTCGACGCCGAGAGCGACTCGAGGAGTTGGCAGCAGAACTGGGCGAAGCAGAAATCATCGAGCTTGATGTGCGCGATGCCGAAGCTGTGAACGAAGCCGTCTCTGGCCTAGAGCTAGACATATGCATTCCGAATGCCGGCCTGGCCTTTGGCTCCGGCCCGATCCAAGAAGGCGATCCTGCCGATTGGTCCGTGATGATCGACACGAACGTCAAGGGCGTGCTGCACGTCGTCCGAGCGGCCTTGCCTGGCATGATCGAGCGCGGCGACGGTGACTTCGTGATCCTCGGCTCCGTTGCGGGTCGCCAGGTGTACCCCGGTGGCAATGTCTACAACGCGACGAAGCATGCGGTGCGCGCGATCTACGAAGCCATGCGCCTGGATGCTGCGGGGAGCGGCGTGCGCTTCACCACCGTCGACCCGGGCATGGTCGAGACCGAATTCAGCAAGGTGCGCTTCGGCGGGGACGAGGAAAAGGCCAAGGCGGTTTATGCCGGCATGGACCCAATCCGGCCCGAAGATGTAGCGGACGCAATCCTGTGGGCCATCACCCGCCCCCCGAATATCAACATCGGCGAGATCGTGATGTGGGCTCGCGCCCAGGCGAGCACGACCCTAATCGACCGCCGAGATGCCTGAATCCTGGCCCACACGGGGCACGAATTTGAATTCTGGCCACGCCTCTTGGCCTCTCCACCTGATTCTGGGCTCCTCATAGCGCGCGCCTCCCGGCTGGGCTGATAGAATTAAAAGCCCGTTTCGAGGGGGAGAGACACTCCCCTCTCTGTTCAACGGCTACCGAGCTGCGTGACGGTCCCCCTTCGGCGACTCGCTCCGTTCGAACCTCATCGACATGACTTTCGATTCCAACCCCCTCGATCAAGAGATCGCATCCGCACTGGAGAACATCAATCTCCAGGAAATCCCGACCACCAACGTCGAAGCTAACGACGGCGCACGCAAGAGCGGCGATAGGCTCTACGAGGGCACTATCGAAGGTATCAGCGGTGATGACATCATCGTCGACCTGGGCCCACGCATGCAGGGCGTCGTCTCGAAGCGTGAATTCGACGAACCGCCCTCGGTTGGTGAACGCCATAAGTTCACGCTGCGCGGACGAGAGGACGATTTGTGGATCCTCTCTCGCCGCGATGCGGTCGACCTGGCGACTTGGGAGGAACTCACTCCAGGTTCACTCGTCAAGGCGCGCGTCAGTGGCCAAAACCAGGGCGGTCTCGAGCTGAAGATCGGCAATCACTCGGCCTTCATGCCGGCCAGCCAAGTTGACACGGGTCGCGTCGAGGACCTCTCGACCTTCATCGGGCAGACACTCACTTGTGAAGTGCTTGAGATTCAACGCAGTCGCAAGCGCGTCGTGCTCTCACGCCGCAAGGTGAAGGAACGTGAACTGGATGTCGCTCGTGCCGAGTTCGCTGGCAACCTTCATCCAGGCATGATCGTCACCGGCAAGATCACGCGCGTCGAAAGCTTCGGTGGCTTCGTCGATCTGGGCAACGGAATCGAAGGCTTGCTGCACGTCTCGAACATCTCGCGCAAGCGCGTCGAGAATCCTGCAGATGTGCTGACAGTTGGGGCTGAAATCCAAGTGCAAGTGCTCGACATCAAAGAGGGCGGTAAGCGCATCGGCCTCGGAAAAAAACAACTCGAGCCCGACCCCTGGGACGAGTTGGAATCGACGTTACGCGTTGGCAGCGTCATAACCGGCAAGATCACGCGAGTCGCTGACTTCGGCGCCTTCCTCGAAGTCATGGACGGCGTCGACGGCTTGATTCACGTCTCGCAACTTGGAGCGGGCGAGCGCGTACGACGCGTGTCGGACGTCGCCAAGGTCGGCGAAGAGTGGACCGTAAGGGTCGTTTCGATCGAGCGCGCGGAGGGTCGCATTGGCCTCTCCCGCCTCGACTCACGCGGAGCCATCATCGGTTCCGAGGACTCGGTCGACGCCGGTGTGATCGATGAGGTGCTCGAGAAGTCTAACCTGCAGACGAAGTTGGGCACGAACCTCGGCGACCTGTTCAAGAATGCCATGAACAAGACTAAGTAGTTGCCAATCCCATCTATGCAGACCGCCCGCTAGGCGCCGATTAGGCACCTAGCGGGCGTTCTGCTAATTGATTCAACGAGGCGCTATCCGATCCGTCTCAAGCGACTTCCTTCAAGAGGTCCGCGACATCCGGAAGCATCAGGATCATCTCGAAGCCCTGGTAGTCGTGCAGCTTCGCCTTTCCGCGCCCGATCAACAGCGGATCACCTTCGTTGTAGATGAGCGCAGGTCGCACACTGGCTTTGACACCTTGACAGCCTTCGGAGTTAACCTTGACGGTCTCAGAAAGGCCGAGAGCGCGAAAGGCCGCATCCGCAGCGCCACCGATGAAGTTCCCAACCTCGAGCATCGCGTCTTTGGTCGTGCTGTCCAGAGTCTTGTCCGCACGCTTCGCGACGACCCCATCATCGGGAACCATCATCAGATAGCAGGCGAGCGAGATCGCATCCGGCAGAGGTACCAGCAGGCAACCATGCAGGATCCCGTCTTCGGTCTTGATGCCAAGCTTAAAAGAAATGTGCACACGTTCGCGTCCGACCGCACGTGCCATCCCGCGCTTGACCTTAACCGCATTCAGATCGAAGGTTCGGTCAGCGATCATCGAGAGGTCGCTAGCGATACGCTGCAGCGTCTCCTCGACCAGCTCGACTTCTTCTTCGGCAATGTCACTCATCTCTGTTGTCTCATTGGCTTCAAGAGTCGATCTGATTCAGCGGTGATCGACGGCACATTCATCTTGTCAGTCAATCGGGATCCGTCCAGACTTCGAGCGCGGTGCAACCACTCGTCAGCTGATACACCAATCCACCGAGGTGCTCTTTCATGCCGTGATCGACATGGGCGCCAATCACGGGTGTCCCGAGCGTGTAGTCGCCGAAGGGATCCAGGGCTTTGGTCTTCAGAGTTCCAGACAACATGTTCGCGCACTCACCGAGCGCATCCTTGATGTCCTCCACACTGACCTCATCACCATCCTCGAGCATCAAGAGCCCGCGCGTGAGATCCAACGCCCCATTGGGCGTACAGCGTAGACGCACAAGCCCATTAGGCTTGCCGTGAAATGCAACCGTTGCCTCGAACGTAATGCGCTCCTCAACCACCTGGTCGATGGATTCTTGGCTCGCGTTTTGTCCGGAATCCGGTTCACACTTCTCTACCAAGTTGGCAACGGAAGCCAACATCATGCCGAACACTTCGTCAGCGCATTCCATAAGGGACGGAAGGAGACAAGCTTTGTCGATCCCTCCTCCGCCCGATTGAGCATCCTCTTGTTCCATCTCGAACACCTCGCAAGGCTCAGCTGCAGAAATTTTCGAGCGCAAGCCGGATTGTGTCCGGTGTGAAGGGCTTCGACACGTAGCCATTAGCCCCGTTCTCGATCGCCTTGTTACGCATTGCCTCGCCACCTTCGGTGGTGATCATGATGATAGGCATCGTGTCAGAGTTGTGCTTCTCACGAACGTTCTTCACCAGATCGATGCCGTTCATCTCGGGCATGTTGACGTCAGAAAGAATCAGCTCGATGTCCGGGTTGCTCGCGAGTTGCTCGAGCGCCTCGATGCCGTTGCCGGCTTCGAGGATGTTCTCCACGGCGATATCCGCTTGGCGGAGCACGCGCATGATAATTTTGCGCATGGTCGAGGAGTCATCAACGATCATCAGCTTTTTCATAACGATACCTTTGAAGTCTATCTGTTACTCAGGGAACCTGTTTCAGCCGGACGGCCTTGATGCCGAATCGACTGAAGCCGGTATCGTCCTTGCCCCGGAGCAATCGTTAGCGAATCCCGCAGTTCTGGACCCGTATGCAAGGCAACTCAGTGGGTCTGCAACCGCTCCCACCGCGCCCAGTACGATGCTGCAGTCACCAACTCAAGGCCCCGAGAACAGCACAAAACGTGATCTGCTGATCCCCCTTGATTGAATGACCCTAGGCTCATCCCAGCAAAACATGCGCGGGATCCACGCTAGGTATCTGAGCGGGTCGACCTCTGGTCGCCCAACTTACAAGCAACAGACAAGTTCAATGCTCAATCCATCGCCCCGCTCCCGTCAGGACCATAGCTCTCGTCCAGCGTTGGGAACTCACCGGTCTTCACGTCACCGACATAATTTTGGAAGGCCTCGCGCATGGTCGAAGCGATCTCGGCGTAGCGACGAACGAATCGCGGCTTGAAGCGCGTGTAGATCCCGAGCATGTCATGCGAGACCAATATCTGGCCGTCACAACTCGGGCCCGCGCCGATCCCGATCACCGGTACTCGCAGCGATTGCGATATCTCGGTAGCCAGTCCCTCCGGAACCTTCTCGAGCACAATCCCGAAGACGCCGGCGTCCTGCAACGACTGCGCATCGCGGCGAACTTGATCGGCCTCTTCCGCCGTCGTCGCACGAACCTGGTAGGTACCGAATTTGTGAATCGATTGCGGAGTCAATCCCAGGTGTCCCATGACCGGAATACCGACCTCGACAATGCGCCGAACGGTGCCACAAATAACCTCTCCGCCCTCCAGCTTGACAGCCTCCACGCCGGACTCCTGCACCATGCGCCCCGCGTTGCGCACGGCCTCGTCCACATTGACCTGGTACGACATGAACGGCAGATCACCGACAACCAATGCGCGCTTGACGGCGCGACTGACCAAGGCTGCGTGATACAGCATGTGGTCCATCGTCACAGTCACGGTCGACGGTCGGCCCTGGACGACAGTAGAGACGGAATCGCCGACCAAGATCATGTCGACACCTGCACCGTCGAGCAGCTGAGCCATCACATAGTCATAGGCGGTCAGGGCAGAGATGCGCTCCCCCGACTCCTTCATTAGCTGGAGGCTATTGGTGGTGACCTTGCGTTGGACGGGAGTCTTACCTTGGCTCGACATAGGTGCGATCGAATCGGTTGGACCCAGGCTTCCTTGGAGGAGCCCAGGCGCGGAGCGCAACTTGGTTTGGCTCGGGAGCGGCCCGAGGTCAGCGACTGCCCTACAGTATCACCGCGTCCGACTCGATTTCGCCACTGTGACGCCTGCTCCTCGCGCTGTAATTAGCGCGGTCCGACGCTGCACAGCTCCATAGCCGCGTGGGCGCCGTCTAGAGCGGCGCTCATAATCCCGCCGGCGTAGCCCGAGCCCTCGCCCACGGCGTACAGATTCGCGAATCCGCGCACGCGGCGGCTGTCCTCCGCACGTGGAATCCTGACCGGACCCGAACTGCGGGACTCGAGACCTACCATCAGGCCGTCGGGGCCATCGAATCCGTCGATCGAGCGCCCGAAGAATCCGAGAGCCCGACGCAGGCTCGTTGACAGGAGCTCCGGCAAGAGTTGATCGACGCGCCCCGCCCGCGCCCCGAAGGGATAGCTGGTCGCGAACTCGCCACTCGAAGCCCGCCCTGCGACGAAGTCATCGGCGCGTTGTGCTGGCGCCGTGTAGTCCTCGCCGCCCGCTCGGAAGAAGCGTCGCTCGAGGGCCCGTTGGAAGCGCAGGCCGGCGAAGGCTACGTCGAGCTCTGACGCGGGCTCGAACGCGAGCTCACTAAGGGCCTCGGCCTTCTCCTCATCGCTCAAGGCAGCCAACTCTGCCTGTATCGTCTCTGGGTGAAGAGTTGTCACGAGCGCAGCATTCGCCCATCGAGAGCTGTGTGTCGAGTTGCTCATGCCGTTCGTGCACAACATGCCTTCCTCGTTCACACTCGCGACGATGCGTCCGCCCGGACACATGCAGAAGGAGAACGCCCCTGGAAGTCCATCACCAGCTCGACACTGCAAGTTGTACGACGCCGCGCCGAGAGCCTCCGCTTCGGGCCCGTCGCCATAGCGGCCCAGCGTAATCAAACTCTGTGGATGTTCGATGCGCACGCCCAGCTGAAAGGGCTTCGCTTCGAATGGAACACCCTGGCTGGCGAGGCGATACGAAGTGTCGCGCGCCGAGTGCCCGACAGCCATCACGAGTCCATCGCAAGCGAGGCTACCTTCCGAAGTCGCGACGCCACGCACGCGCGTCGGATCGTTTGGGGCAAATTCGATCGACTCGAAACTCGTCTCCCAACGAAACTCGACGCCCAGATCCTCCAGGCGTTTGCGCAGAAGCGGCAAAATGCGATGCAACCGATCCGTGCCGATGTGAGCGCGCGCATCGAAAACGATGTCCGCAGGCGCGCCACAGCTGACGAGTTCTTCCAGGATGGGCACCTCGAGCTCGTCGTTAACACGCGTATACAGCTTGCCGTCCGAGTAAGTGCCTGCACCACCCTCGCCGAACAGCAAGTTCGTGTCGGGGTCCAGCTCATGCCGGCGATGAAAGCCCGCCACCAAACGACCGCGATCCTCCAATGCTGTCCCACGCTCCAGGATCGTCACCTCTACGCCACCCAACGCGAGCGGAAGCGCCGCGAAGATGCCGGCTGGCCCTGTGCCGACAACGACGACGTGCCCGCCCCGCAGGGATTCAGCGGTCTGCGCCGGCCGCAAACTTCCTGGGCCCGGAGCGTCTTGAATATGCCCAGAGCGCAGTGCGCGGTCCATCGCACCCGAACGGAAGCTGACATCGACGACGACCTCGACGCTGCAGACGAAGCTCATGCTTCCACGCTTGCGGCGGGCGTCGAGAGCGCGCCGCACGATCCGGAACCCGCGCAGTCGCTCGGGACCGATCTGCAGCACACGACAGGCCTGCTCGCGCACCCCCTCGTCTCGCTGCGCCAAGCCCTCTTCAAGGTCCTGGCGCACATTCGGGATGCGCAATGTGCGCGTGATCCTTCGGCTCTCTTCGCTGCTCGACATTCGGTGCGTATCCTACTCCGTGCCCGCCCGACTCCACACGCCTTCCACGATGTCCTCCCCTACTGAACTCGACCCGAACGGTCTTTTGGCCGAGCTGCTGACCGCAGACGACCGCGACCACTGCCCCGGCGCGCGGCCGATCGTCTCCTATCGCGACGACGATGAGGCGAGCTATTTGGGCGAGCTGGACAAGCATGCCTCGACGCGTATCGACCTACACCGACGCGGGCATTGGCATGGATTGTATGCCGAGCTGGAGAGCGACAGCCTCGTGCCGCCAGCCGGACCACCGCGTGAGGCGCTCCTCGAGCAGCGTTGGCATACGGCGCGGCCCATTGTGCTGCCTGGCCTCGTCGATCTCGAGGCGCCGCAGCTCGCGTCGATCGCGAGCCGTGCACAGCTGCACGAACAGCTACAGAAGCGGGGCGGGCTGCGCGCATTTTCAAATTCCACTCTGGCCGATTCGAGCGGCGCCTTTCGCGTCGACGACACAGAGCGTAAGCCTGGCCACGACGGGCGCGACATCGAGCGTATTTCCATTCACTGGCGCGAGTCCGACCAAGAAGGTGCCAAGGCGATGGAGTCCCTGTGGGGCAAGAGTGGCTGGCTGGCTGACCTGGATGACGACACTTCCCTGCGCATGCGCTTGTCCTTTGGGCGCGAGGTCGATGACGATGCGAGTCGCAAATTGGATGGGCACCGGCGTGTCAGCGAGCTCGGCGCCCAGTTGTTTCCCGAAACGCAGGCACTCGCGACCCATCCTTGGTTGAACGAATTCCTTGAGCGGCAAGTTGACGGGCCGGTCTTCTTTACGCAGCACATTGCGTATTGGAATGCGCTCGGCGGCGGCGCTCTCATGCATCACGACGCCTTCCATGAGCCCATCGAAGGCGGACAACGCGGAGTGCTGTACACACAACTGAGCGGCGCCACTTTGTGGTTTGCGGTCTCGATCGAGGACTTGTGCCGGCGTGTGATCGAGTTCGTCGGTTACTTGGAAGACGGTGAGTTGGCTTGGGTTCGCAAGCAACTATTCCCGCGTCCCGATGATTTCGATTTCGTCGTGCGCATGTGCAAGCGCTTCCCACGCGTACGCAAAGAACTGGGGCGCGCGGGCTGTGGCAAGTTGAGCGCACTGGTTAACCAAGGGCCCGAGTTCAGCGCGTTACTCGCGGACGCCGGGCACGCCGTGATCCTGCGAGCAGGCGACGCGATCCTGCTGCCGAACCAAGGACTCGAGCGAACCTGCATGCACTCGGTCTTCGGAGTCTCGGAGGAGCCGGGCTTTGCCCTCTCGCTCGCGATTCGGGAAAGTGAGCCCTCCGCGCCTCCCGAACCGGCACAAAACAGCGACCGGGGCGATCGACGAGATCATCCGCGCCGAGGTGGCGGCGGAAGGCGAGGAAGACGCTCCTCAAGCCGCGGCAGGCGGTAGACTTCCCTCCCCTCTGTAGCCACATTTCCCCCTTCGATGCTCGAAACCGCCAACGCTCCCTCCCTCGCCGATCTCGAAGCTCTCCTGACAGATCAGGATTTGACCGATCTCGCGCTGATGCCATTGGGCCAAGATGGCTCGGCGGGCAGCCGAATTCACGTCATCGAGGCTGCGCCATCGGATGCGAGCCGACGCGCATTACTGGAGCAGATCGAGAGTGAGCTAGACGAGCACGGTGCATTGGTTCTGTGCTTCCCGCTCGCCAGTACAGACCGAGACCTGTCGGCCTGGCGCGACGCACTGTGGCCCTGCCTACACGCGACAGCATGGTACCGGCCCCGCGACAGCAAGGTAGAACGCGGTACCGCCAGTGGGCGCGCGATCGTGCCGGGCACTTTGAATCACGCGGGCCGCATGCTCGTACTACGCCGGCGTGCGTTCGCGATGTCGCCCAGTGCGACCGTCGCCAAGTTCGACATGAACGCCGGCGGTTGGAATGGTGAGCCCGGTGGGCCTGGCTATCCGCACTTCCGTTGGATGCGACGCTACGTCGCGACCTTCGCGCCGATACCTCAAGACAGTCCGCGCATCCTCGACTTCGGTTGCGGCGCGGGCTGGGTCGGCATCGAAGCGGCCATGCGCAGCAAGTCACCGACTCTATGTGCTTTCGATCCGAGCCCGGAGATGGTCAAGATCACCGAGAGCAACGCACGCGCAAGTGGCATCGATCAGTTCACGGGCCGCACGGGCTTCGGTGAAGATCCGCCCTTCCCAGCTGCAGGTGAAGCGCCCTACGACTTGGTGTTGAGCTCCGGCGTCGTCAGCTTCTCGCCCGAACTAGACACCTGGCTCAACGGATTGACGCGCACTGTCGCAGCCGGAGGCACCTTGGTCATCGGCGACATCCATCGCAACGCGCGTGGCATGCGCCGACGGCGACGTGAGAAGCCCGTGCTCCCGACGCGCGAGATGAACGCGTTGTTGCGTGAGGAAGTGCGCAGCGGCTTGGAAGCGCGCGGCTTTGTTCACAAGCGTTCGGCGGGCTATCAATTAACGAGCCCAATTCCGCAGGCGATGTATGTCAACGAGACCAAGCTGAAGGGCTTATTGACGTTGCCGCTCTTGTGGACGAATCAGATCTCGGCTGCGATCGACTCGGCCTTTGGGTCGCCCTTCCAGAACCAGTTCGACAGCTGGGTGATGCACTTCGATCGGCCTAGCTGAATCGCGTGCAAAAAGTCCATTACACGTCAAACTCCGGCGGGGCTCATCTACTCACGACTGGCTAGATAGCGCACGAGCGCTGCAGGAGTGTTTTCCTGCTGAGGCACTCCACCACGAGAGTATGTGCTATAGCCATCGATGTCACGGCAAGGCCTCAGCCCGATATCATCGCTGCGAACCGAGTGATCGATGGCTCGTCGGGCCGTGATGCGACAGTCCTTCGCGCCCAACGAAAAACTGCCTCCGCGCACGACCGTCCTGAACCTCTTTTCATGCCACAGGCCGTCGCCACTCGAAGATCGATCGACGGACTGGTAATTGGGTCGCGAGTCCTTTGTCAACTCCCCTACATTGCCATGAATGTCATGCAAGCCGTAGCCGTTGGGTAGGTATGAGCCAACTCTGGAGTGGATGACATGCCCATCATTGAGCCAATCTTCCCTGCCCCACTGACTAGACCGGCTCTGGGATAGAAAATTATCCCCGAGGTTGGCAAAGCCTAATAGAGATTCTGGATCGGCCCCTGAAAACCACGGAGTGGTCGTACCACCTCGCGCTGCCCACTCCCAACGCGCCTCCGATGGAAGGTCAAGGCCCATTCCAAGGCACTCGAGTAGCGCTTGATTCCAACTCAGACTCTCTACGGGATGACAGTCCGCGTCGGAGTCTCCATAACTGGTGTAAGGGGGCGTGTAGAAGGGCTGGTGTGCGCCCCGGATCGCAAGCCACTGTTCCCCAGTCATCTCGTACTTCGAAATGAAAAAGGGATCGAGCTGGGTGAACA
The DNA here is from genome assembly GCA_047611405.1 of Planctomycetota bacterium. Classification (GTDB taxonomy): domain Bacteria; phylum Planctomycetota; class UBA1135; order UBA1135; genus JBLFWN01. The sequence goes on from JBLFWN010000030.1 coordinate 62,443, forward strand.
GAAGGCACTTCTCCCAGTCCTCACAGGATGGGTCGTAGTTGGGGTAGTCAGCCGAGTGGCTTTGCGCCCCCATCAAGAACTCAGCAGAGGGAATGAGCACAAGTACGAGGCCGGAGTCTGGATCCAAAAGCCCACCTAGATCAGGCTCGAATGTGGCAGGCTTCCCGGTCGGGAGGTGCGCAAACTCCCACAAGCCAGTTGATGTGCACCGACCGAGCGGAACCAGACCAAGCTGGGGAGTTATCAGGAGCCCCTCATATAGCGGGCACTCTGCAGGATCCGAAACAGACTGGATCGCTTCATCCCACTCCGAGTGGGCATCAATGATCGAGCCCTGGTATGCCGTCGCATTTAGTTTTAGCCGTGCCTCCATTAGCGCGAGGTGGCCAGCGGAATTCGTGCGATCCGTAAATTCGATCATGTCCTCCGTATACAAGCGGAGATTGTCAAACCACCACTGTTCGGATTCGTCCTCGAAGAAAAGCTCAACCGTCCCATCAGGAAGGACCCTCGAATCAGCCCTACTCTGCATCTCGTCCAGCGTGGCTAAGGATGAAGGCAAGCGCTGCTCTAACTTGTGCGCTCTCGCCAACCAACTCTCCCGCCACGGCCCCTGCTCAGCGAAAGGCAACCGTGTCCGGCGTGCTTCCTCTTTGAGTTGAGGCAGCTCACGAGTGTCGTTGAACCTAAGTTCGCGGGCCTGCGAAGCCAGCACCTCGAAGCTGGCGAGTAGCGCTAAGGCCAACGCCGCGATGACGGTCACCGAGCCACTCACGAGAAATCGATGCCTACGCACAAATCGGCTCGCCCGATACCAAGTCGAACTGGGCCGCGCGCGCACCGGCTCTCCGCCCACGAAGCGCTCCAGATCCTCTGCCATCTGTTCGCAACTGCCGTATCGACGCGCCGGATCCTTCTCGATCGCCTTGTGCGCGATGCGCGCTAAGTCTTTCGCGGCGCCAGGCACGCGGCCCTTCAACGCGGGTGGTTCTTCGAACTGAATGACGCGCACGGCTTCGTACGGCGACAGGTCCTTGAGATCGAATGGCAGGCTGCCACCCGAGAGCATGTAGGCGAGCACGCCGAGTGAATACACATCCGCAGCGACGCCGAGCGATTCGCTACGCCCCGCGGCCTGCTCCGGGCTCATGTACGGAATCGTCCCGATCACTTGGGCTCGGTCAAACGCCAGCGTGGAAATGCCGAGGTCGGCTTCCATCGCGCGCGAGATACCGAAGTCCAAGATGCGCGTGCGGCCCGTCGCATCGACCAAGATGTTGTCCGGCTTCAAATCGAG
>JBLFWN010000031.1:0-61771 GCA_047611405.1 Planctomycetota bacterium
ATCCCAGGCCCTACGTCTGGAAGAAGTCGGCTGACGATATCCTTGATAACTTGCGACGCTACTGCTCCAACATCGTCAGCGAATAGCTCACTACTTCATCAATACACTTCTGACTCGCAACACTAGGAGAGGCAGGCGAAGCTGGCGGCCGAATCGGCTGCCAAGGAGCCATTCGCAGCTCCAGCACGGCACGCGTCCGACTGGCCCGTCACGAGATCGTCGCCAGCGGACGGAAGAGCCGCTCATATTCGGTGCGAAGCTTCGCCTAGCTCGGGCGTATCGCTCGCAACCTCCGGGATGCGGCATATTTCGGAGCCCAACCCTACGCGCTGGAGCATATTTTTAGGTGAAGCCGCGCAATGCCCAGCGCGCGTCGGTGCCAAGGTCCTTGGCTCGAGATTGATGGAACCCATGGACGATCACCCCACCGCACTCGACAGAGTGCTCGCTGAGTACCTCGAAGCGGTCGACCGCGGCGAGGCGCCCAATCGGGAGACGTTGGAAAACGCGCACCCCGAACTCGCCGGCGACCTGCGCTCGTGGTTCGACGATCAGGATCGGATGGAGGAGCTCGCGGGCTCGACCATGCCGGGTCCCTTCCCAATCGGTACTGTGATCGGCGCGTACAGACTCGAGGCGATCGTTGGCCGCGGGGGGATGGGCACGATCTATCGCGCCGCTCACAGCGGATTAGGGCGCAAGGTCGCGATCAAGGTTCTTGCGCCGCACCTGGCCGCCGATGACCAGCTCGTCGACCGCTTTCGGCGCGAGGCGCGTTCGCTGGCGCGACTCGAGCACCCGAACATCGTCACCGTGCACGACATGGGAGTCGAGGCCGGTCCCGATGGTGTCATGCACACCTACTTCATTATGGAGTACGTGGATGGCGTCAACCTGCGCGAGATGATGCGCGCTAGCGAGATCACTCCCGACCAAGCTCTCACGATCGTGCCGCAAGTTTGCGAAGCGCTCGAGTACGCACACGACCAAGGCTTGGTACACCGCGATGTGAAGCCCGAGAACATTTTGCTCGATCGCGAAGGACGCGTGAAGATCGCCGACTTCGGCTTGGCACGCGTGCTGCATGGCGAGAGCCAGATTGGAACTCTGACGCGCACCGATGTGTTGATGGGGACCTTCGACTACATGGCGCCGGAACAGCGTCGTTCCGCAGCGGTCGATCATCGCGCCGACATTTATGCGTTGGGCGTGGTGCTGTTCGAGATGCTGACCGGTGATCTGCCGATCGGTCACTTCGCTCCGCCGAGCGAGCGCAACGAAAAGATCGGGACTGCGGTCGATCGCGTCGTGATGCGCGCTCTCGAGCCCGAACCGGATCGGCGCTATCAGCGTGCTAGCGAGCTCGGCGACGACATTAGCGCCGTGCGTAGAGGCGGGCATGCCGAGGCTGCTGCTCCTCTCCCTGCTTCCTCCAAGGCCAAAGCGGATACGCCGCGGCCCGGATCCAAGCTCTCGGTCGTCGAGGCGCTAACCGGCAAGAAAATTGGTGAAGGACAGACGGACCGTCTGCGCATCGTTCATCGCTCGACCCTCGAATTGTCAGTCAAGGGCTGGGCTCGCAAAGAAATCGGCATGGCCGATTGGAACGGTAGCGAGGAAATGTGGCTCGGCGATCTTGGCTTGGGTGCATCCGGCATTCAGATCCGCGGCGAACTCAGCGAGAAGTGGCACAAGAAGGCGGAGCGTTGGAACGAACAGGTCCGTAAGAAAGCCAATCGTGTGTCCGGCACCGGCAATTGGGCCCAGAAGATGGCGCAGCTGATTTCGATCCAAGCCATCGTCAGCAACGACGAGGGACCAGAGGGGGAATCGGAAGCGACAGTCCTAGCGCAGCTCTTGGTACGTGTCGAAGGTGGTGAGGGCGAGCCGCAAACGCTCGTGCTCGAGACGCCGAACGCATCCGGAACGATTTACATTCCGTTCGATGTTCCGGTCGAGATCGATGCGCCGCACGCGAATGTCGAGGTGCGCGGCTTGCGATCCAGCCTGCGCTTGGAGCCTGGCTCCGGCGACGCAAATATTCGTTCCCACCTGGGTCCCTTGCGCGCTGAGCGGCTGGACGATGGTGACCTCGATATCGAAGGCCTCGAGACGAACGATTTTCAACTCTTCTCGGCCGACGGCGGTATCGAGTTGAACGCACTGAGTCTGGAAGAGGGCAGTGGGGTCGTGCGGACCCAAGGTGGCGACGTGCGTGTGATTCCCGTGCCGGACACCTGTCACTTTCGCTATGAAGCGCGCACGAGTTCTGGCCACGTACTCGAATTGCTAAGGCGCCCTTCTGCCGAAGCAGCCAGCAAAAGCGATGCCGCTTCGAATGCGAAGGATTCGACATCAGGCAGCGCTCCGATTCGACGGAGCGAGGGTCTAGTCGGCGAGGGGACAGGGCGTATCGAGCTCTCGACCCTCTCGGGTGACATCGTAATTGGCGATGCTCCGGAGCGAACAGCCGAGCTGAGCGGGATTGCTTGGAGCGCGTTCTGGTGCATCCTTATCGTCTTCTACCTGGGAAACAAAGGTCACGAACTCGCAGCCACCATAGTTGGCCTGACCTGGGGCTTCTCGATCGTTTGTCAGCTGTGGAGCTACCTTGGTGGGACGGGTCGGCTGCCAAAAGCGCTGAGAGTCTTCCGCGGATGGACATGATCGGCGGCGGATAGCGAGATGGAGGCGTCACTCACATCCGCTCGCCGATGCTAATCGACACAATCCGTACATTCGTGGCGGGATTCCAATTGCGAAATCGAGGCCAAATGGCCCTGCTAGCGTGCCCCATGCTCGCGCCCACACTCCTCCTCGCGATTCCTGCCTTCGCGAGTGCAGCCAGTTCTTTCTCCACCTCTCTGCCTCTGGCGCCGCCGGGAGGTACTGCTGTCGTTGCGCATACAGTGCAGAAGCAAGGTGAGTCGCGCCGCCATGTTACGGCGTTGCGCATCCATGATGTGCCGCTGATTGACGGGGTGCTCGAGCCCGAGATCTGGAGTCGCGCACCCTCGATCGGTTCATTGACTCAGCGTGAGCCTGTCGAAGGTGCCAAACCATCCTTCGAGACGGATATTCGCGTCGCGTACGACGCGGACACTCTTTACTTCGGGATGCGCTTCTATGATCCCGAACCGGATCGCCTGATCACGACGACGCGCGACTTCGACGCCTTCCTCTCGGCCGATGACCGTGTCGAGCTCGTGCTCGATACCTTTCACGACAAGCGCAATGCGTACTTCTTCCAGATCAATCCCACAGGATCCAAGGGCGACGCGTTGATCAGCGGCAACGGCTCGAACTTCAACAAGCCGTGGGACGGAATCTGGGATGCCATCGCAACCATCGACGACAAAGGCTGGGTCGCGGAGTTCGCTATTCCGTTCAAGACGTTGGCCTTCGATGCGGGATCGACGACTTGGGGCTTCAATGTCGAGCGCTACATTGGGCGCAAGCGCGAGTCGTCGCAGTGGTCGGGCACGAGCAACAACCAGCGTCTGTTTCAGGTCGTCCATGCTGGAGAATTGCGCGGCCTTAGGGGCATTCAGCAAGGGCGTGGACTGGACATAATTCCCTTCTTCGTGGGCACTTGGCAGCGCGACTTCGACGAGCCCGACACGGATAGACTGGGGCAGACAGGTGCTGACGCCTTCTTGCGCCTGACACCGAATCTGTCGCTGGGCATGACGCTCAACACCGACTTTGCCGAGACCGAAGTCGATTCCAGGCGCATCAATCTGACACGCTTTCCGCTGCGCTTCCCCGAACGGCGTGACTTCTTCCTGCAGGATGCCGGCCGCTTCAGCTTCGAATCGGCAGGCGTCGAGCCCTTCTTCAGTCGTCGCATCGGCTTGGGGCCGAACCGTGAAGTCGTACATCTGCTCGCGGGCACCAAGCTGACGGGTCGTGCCGGCAAAGTCGGTATCGGCATCCTTGGTGTGCAGACGAAAGAGACTGATGACCTGGACAGCAAGGGGCTGCTCGCGGCGCGTTTCACGATGGATGTGGGCGAGCAGTCGACGGTCGGCATGATCCTCACTTCAGGTGATCCGACCGGAGATGCGAACAATGTTGTTGCTGGAGTTGACGCCAAGTTCCGCACCTCGGAGTTTCAAGGTGATTCCAATCTAGAGGGCACACTGTTCGCGCTGCACGTCGATGCCGATGGACCCAGCGGAGAAGACGCAGCCTTCGGTGCGGGAATCAACTACCCGAACGACGAGTGGCGTTGGTACTTGAACGCGCGCGAGGTGCAAGAAAACTTCGATCCTGCGCTCGGCTTCGTGCAGCGCAGAGGCATCCGCAGCTACAACTCGGGCATCACGTGGCAGCCGCGCATCAACACGGAGATTCGGCAACTCGAGATCGGTATCTACTCCTTTACCGTCACGGATACCAAGGACGAACTAGAGAGCAACACGGTCGAGATCCAGCCGATCGGGTTCTTCTTTGAGTCCGGTGATTCGGCCAGAATCGAATTGGAACAGACGCGCGAAGTCTTGACCGAAGACTTCGCAATCCGCGACGACATCACGATCCCGATGGGCGAGCACGACTTCTCTCGTTGGCGACTCGAGTTTGAAAGCTCCAGCACGCGCGATCTCGGCATGTCGACCACCATCGAGGGCGGAGACTTCTTTGATGGCGAACGGCGCGACTACGAGTTGGACCTCAGTTGGCGCAGCGGTGCACTGTTCCGTTGCTCGGTCGGCGTCGAACGCAATGAACTGCGCTTGGAGAACGGCGACTTCAATACCAACTTGGCCAGCGCCTCGACACGCTTCTCTTTCACGCCAGAGGTCGGTTGGAACACGATCGTCCAGTGGGACAGCGACTCCGACTCCTTCGGTCTAAACTCGCGTGTACGCTGGATCCCCAAGCCCGGCCAAGAAGTCTTCGTCGTCTTCAACGAAGTGCTTGAGTCCGGCCCCAACGATCGCTACTCGCCCGATATCCAATCCCTAGCCTTCAAGGTCGCGTACACGCTGCGCTTCTGAGAATCGGTCTAGCAGGCCGGCCCAAAGACAGCGGTTCACACAGCACGGCTCATCAAGCGCAGCTCTGCGTTGCACTTTGGCCTCCAATGCCCTCATCTTCTTGAGTTGGGCAACCATTAGGAACTCGATGCGCCTTGATTTGCGATCGATGACAGGCACTGTGCGAACCGCTGTTTTTAGGGTGGCTTGCTAGGGACCACCGCTAAGGTGAGCTGCGATAGAGCTGGTTAGATACAGCGAGCGCAGCGCTAGTCCATGTTTGGCGCCGGCCCGCTCCAACTCGCACTCGGCAGCGCACGTCCGCGCCGCCTGCTTGGGTCGCGCACCAACTGCTGCCGCAACCTCTCTCGTTGGCGCGCCACCGCCGCTAGCGTCCGCTCCACCTTGGCCGGTCGTCCCTGGGCCTGCCTCTGTTCGAAGTAGATCGCAAAGAACTCGCGCTGTTCTTCGACCTTGAACAAATCGGCACCCTCCAAGAACAGCGCACCCAAGTCGTAAGCCGGCCGTCTGAGCTGCGTCGGCGGACCACCTGCCCACGCGTCCAAGAACACGATGCGGCGATCGCGGCCTTCAGGTCGCACGAGCAAGTTGCGCGGGTACAAATCGTGATGCAGGAATCCGAGCGAGTGCATGCGTGCCATTTCTCGCGCGAGTTCACGCAGCACAGGCATGCGATCTGTCGCGTGACACTGGAGCAAGTGATCGTCGAGTCGCACTCCATCTTCGACCGCCTGCGTCAAGAGGTACTGGAAGCGCGGCAACCCACCCTCAACAAAGACACCAGCGGCGAAGGGGAGCACCGCCTGGAAGTGTCTCTCGATCAACCACGAGAGGTTGTTGTACTCACGAATACGCGGAACCTTGCGCCGCAACACTCGCCGCGCCAGTGCAAAGCGCAGGGCCGTCTTCTCACGCAGCGGGCCGCCCTTCAGGTAGGAACGGCAACCTTCGAACTCGACGAACTCGGCACGCGGCTGTGCGGTGGCCATCAACTCGACTCCGAGATCGGCCGCGGCCTGCATCGTGTCCTTGCGCCACCCATGCACATTCAGCACGCCGTAGGCCGTCTCTTGCGTAATCTCCGCCATCAGGACTCGAACGGGCGCAGTGCGCAAAAGGTCTGCGGAGAGAGGAAGCGGGCGCTGGCGCGATACCCTAGCAGCTCGAGGCCTGCGCTTCGCGCGAGTTGCTCGAGCTGTGTGCGTTCGATGGGGACGCGGCTGTCAGGCTTACGGCTGCGACGCAGTCCAAGGCGTCTGCGCAACGCGTGCAGACTCGTTGCATCCCAGAACGACAATAGGATGCGGTGCTTTGCCACGCGCGCTAGCTCGGTCAGCAAACTCGATCGAGACGCATCATCTGGCAAGTGATGCAGGAGGCGACAGCAGAGCACCACCTCGAACGAATTGTCCCGGAACGGAAGCCGCCAAGCCGAAGCACAAATGCGCGCGCCATAGCCGCGCGCAAGCATCGCGGTCGAGTTGTCGATGCCGACCACGCGCTCGGCGAGCCCAGAAGCGACCTCGTGCAGTCGACCCGTTCCACTCGGAACATCCAAGATCCGCGCTGCGGGCTGGTCGAGCGGAAAGCGTCGCATCAAAGCCCTCGCCATGCGGGGATCACGTCCGGCGCTGCGCGAGTTCGAAAAGCGATTGTCGGCGTAGGCGTCGCCGGACTCCTGCTTGGACCAGCGATCGATGCGAAGTTCGGTTCGTGCATCGCTCTCGCTGGCGTTCATAGCCACCAGTATACGGCTCCTCAGCTCCGGTTCGTCGCATCTCGCCGGATCGATGCGCGAGACCCTCGAAAAGTTCGTGACTGCTCGGAGCCTGTAGATAGATATCACCGCTGGAGTAGCCGTCGTGCTGCGGAGCTGCGCCAGCATTGCTCTTTCCTCGAGGCCAGGCACTTTACGAGCCCGGTACCCGGTACGACGCTGCTGGCGATCTGAAGCTGGCGCTCTCGTCACGATCGCCGAATCCAAGGATTCTGCTCGCGGCCAGACCCCATTCATTCAGCGCCTCGGCGTCCGGCACGTGGCGCCGACTCGAACTGTGTCACCGTTGCTGATCAGCCGTGGACTGTGGCAGGCAGTCCACGCTCTCCAGAGCCGGGCCTCTCGCTCCCCAGCTAGACTCGGGAGCATTTTTGATGTTCCCATCCTGCAGAGTTGTCGTAGTGAGGCTCAAGGGTAATGTGACGTAACGCCGATCAGGGCCGCGCCGAGGAGAGCTGAGACGGATGTCCGGGCAAGTGGACGTACCAGCTCCCAAGCGCAGAAGGCATGAAAAAAAACCCAACGAAACCGGGTTTTTGCATCTCAGTCAGATAAGAATAACTCAGAACGAAAAGCGGGTCGGACGATGGCGAGCAATGCTGCTCACCTGTCCGTACTCCTCCCTCCTGAGACTCCTGGTAGCCTGTGACCGGCAGGCAATCTCTCTCTCTCTCTCTCCCGATTCAGGAGTCTCAAAGCCCTCGTGACCTTTTGGCCACGGGGGCTTCCTCTTTTCTGGTGACTAGGGCGCTTCTCGCTACGCCTCTCGGGCCCGGCACGGCAATGATCCTAAGAGGTCAGCCGCATTTTTCGCCCGGCTGCCGTGCATACGGGGCGCGGTGGGGCGCACCATGCACGCAGGCCTCACGAAGTGAGGAGCCGACGGAGTTGCACCCATGCGGAGCCTAGTGGGAGATCGCGATACCCCTTGTTCCTGCTGGGCGAGCGCAGCGAGGGAGAACAGGAGCTCGAAGTCCGTGACTGATTTCACGGCGAGGTCGCCTTTCGCGTTGGCCTTGCTAGTCCCGAACAGATCGAGGCCGGCAGCGCCGTGGCTCAGGCGGCGGCGCGGCCTATGGCCGAGCTCGGCTCCTTCGAGCGTGCAGCGATTCTGGAGCACTGAGTCATGCGCTTTCAGGAACGGTCGGGAGAGCTGGCCGAGGTCTTATGCATCGAAGCCGGCAAGCCCATCCGGGATGCGCGCGGCGAAGTCACGCGTTTGATCGACACTTTCCGCGTAGCAGCTCAGAAGATCACTCGGCAAGTCGGCGAGGTAATGCCACTCGACACCAGCCCGAGAGCCGCTAGCTATTCCGGGATGTGGAAGCGCGTCCCGATCGGCCGGTGCTCGTCCATCTCGCCCTTCAACTTTCCGCTGAACCTGCTCGCGCACAAGGTGCCGCCCGCGATTGCGGTGAGATGTCCCTTTGTGCTCAAGCCGGCCAATCTGACGCCCGTCGGGCATTGATCATCGGCGAGGTTTTGGCCGAGACGAGCCTTCCAGCCGGCGCTTTCTCGATCCTGCCGTGTCAGCGCGACGGGGCGCAGGCGTTCACGACGGACGCACGCTTGAAGCTACTATCGTTCACAGGCTCGCCTGCTGCGGGCTGGGATTTGAAGGCGCAAGCCGGGGAGAAGAAGGTCGTGCTCGACCTGAGCAGCAACGCGGCGGTCGTCGTCGTCGACGAAGATATGGACCTGGAAGACGCTTGTCAGCGCATCTTGGTCGGGGCCTTCTATCAGTCCCGGCAGAGCTGCATCGGTGTCCAGCGCATCTTGATTCACGAGCGGGTCTATCTGGACTTGCGTGAACGCCTAGTCGAAGCGACGCGCGCCCCGCGCTGCGGCGATCCGAAAGACGAAGAGACCTTCATCGGTCCGATGATCTTGGAAGCAGAGGCGGAACGCGTCGCTTCTTGGATTCGCGAAGCGACGGATGCTGGGGCGACTCTGTTGTGCGGAGGTGGGCGCGAGGGAGAGATTCTGGAGCCGAGTCTGCTCGAGGGTGTGCCACGCGAACTGCCGCTTGTAGCGCGCGAGGCCTTCGGCCCCGTTGCCGCCTTGTCCAGCTTCAGTGATTTCGATGCCGCTTCGGATGAAGTCAACGACTCGCTCTATGGCCTGCAAGGCGGGATCTTCACACGCGATTTGTATCGCGCACAGCATGCGTGGGGTCGGCTGGAGGGCGGTGGAGTAGTCATTGGTGATGTGCCGTCGTGGCGTGTCGACCACATGCCCTACGGTGGCGTAAAGGATTCATGGATTGGACGCGAAGGTGTGCGCTGGGCCATGGAAGATATGACCGAAGTGCGGCTCCGGGTTGTTCGAGAGCTACCACAGCGATAAGTGAAACCTATGACAGACTTGAGCATCGACGAGACGGATAACTTCACGATCGAACAGTCGGCGGAGTATCGCTTGCCCGGCTATCTGATCGTCCAGAACAAGAATGGTGCGCGTGAGTTCAGCGACCTCGACGCGGGCGCCGGGGTCGAGTTGCAGCACTGTTTGTCTCGGGCGGAAGCGATGCTGCGTGAGTTGCTCGAGCCGGAGCGCACCTACATCTGCAAGTTCGCGGAGTTGAATCCAGTGATGCACTTTCACCTGTTCCCCAGGACGGCGCGCGTGGGGGAGGTGTACGCGGCACAGACACAAGAGACGGCACCATTCAACGGTGCACGCTTGATGGCTTGGACGTGGGAGAAGCACGCTCTATTCGGTTTCTCCGACGAAGACATCGCGGACTTCGTCGGCCGTGCGCGCGAGTGGTCTCTCGCCTGAATCAAGCTGCCGTACGAGGCAGCAGTGGCCGAGTCAGCGATGACAGGGACCGCGCATGGCAACGAATGCGCGACGCAGAAAAGCTGTCGCGCAAACTCACAGACCGTCCAGCAACTCGCGCGCTTCTTGATCGTCTGGATCGAGCCTGATCGCCTCGGCCAGCTCACGCCGTGCCTCTTCGACTCGGCCCAAGTCACGCAGGATGCGAGCCCATAAGACGCGTGCACGTGCCTGCTGGGGGCGCAGCTGAACCGCACTTTTGGCGACGACGTGGGCTGCCTCGAAGCGTTTCAGCTGGGCCAACGCAACCGCCAATGAGAACTGCGTGTCGTAGTGCGTCGTGACGATCGACGCCGCGACCTCGAGGCTGGCTACGGCTTCCGCAGGTCGGCCCGAGTTCAGTTGCAGTGCGCCGAGGTTGTACAGGGCGGATGCGAACTCGCTATCGAGCTCGACTGCGCGTCGGAAGCTGGCTTCGGCTTGATCTGACTTCCCGACCATTAGCCAGAGGCGGCCGACGCCGTTGTGAGCTGCTGCGAGTTCATCGTCGCCTTCCAGTGCCGAGCGAAAGGACTGCATCGCCGAGCGGTAGTCCTTACGCGCCATCTGCATCTCCGCGACGCGTAGCCAATCACTGGCGTAGCCCTGCTCGGGCTCGAAGGAGTCGAGCAGACTCTGCAGCTCGGCCTCATGAACCGGGCGCCGGAATAAGCGTCGAAGTCTGCCGCGTTCGTCAAACACAAAGGTCGAGGGCAACGCGATGCTGCCATCGGGACCAAAGAAGCTCTCGAGCAACTCCGGTTCCGCCAGGAGCTGCTGATAGGGCAGTTTCAGCGCCCGGACCATGCGGGTTGCGCCGGCCGGATCATCCACGTCGACACACACGCCGGTGAAGCTGACCTCTTCGTTCTTGCGCGAGAGTGCTGCCAAGGTGGGCAGCTCGGTGATGCATGGCTTGCAGCTTGGTGCCCAGAAGTTCACTACGGCCGCTTTACCAATCGTTCCGAGTGTTCGCCGGTCGCCGCCGGAGAGGCTGGCTGTCTTCAACTCGAGACTCATTCCATTGCCCGATGTCGGCACCCCCGTCGCGTTCTTTGGCCAGCGTGGGACTTCACCCAAGCCCGCAGCGGCGCGGCCCTCGACCAGCACGAGGAGTTTTTCCACGGGCAGATCGCGCCAGCTTTGCCGTTCACCGGAAGGCCAGTCGACGTGCAGCTCGTCGATGCTCTGTGCCTGGCCGAGAGATACGTTCAGTTCGAGCGAGCACTGGCTCTGGAAGCCGTCAGTTGCGCGCACGACTCCGCGCCAACGCTGCTCGCCGGCGGTCAGGCTGACGACCGCACCAATCGCGTGGCTCTCCGACATTGTCGCGCGTAGCACGATCCGTGCGAAGCTTCCGGGCCGAGTCTGGTTCTCGAAGAGGTGCAAGCGCTGCAAGCTCGCGATGGCCAAGTCTAGGTCGCCATCTCCATCGACATCGATCGGCAGCACCGAGCGACCGTCGTCATCCAAGTCGAGCCCAAGCAAATAGGCGACATCGAAGAAGGGCGCGCCCGCTTGATTAGGGTTCAGGAATAAGCGATCGCGCTCATGCCCACTGAAGGAACCGCGGAATTCAGCCCCTTGGGGCAAGACGGTAGCAACCTCGCCAGATTCGAGAGAGCGAGCGTCGGCGACAACCTGCCGCCAATAAAACGTTCACCAGTCGGGTGCCGTCGCGTCTTCGTTCGAAGTGTTGCCATTGGTGACGAACAAGTCCTGATCGCCATCGGCGTCGATATCGATGAAGACTGATGCCCAAGCCCAGCCAGCCTCGTTGATGCGCAGCTGATGTGCTTCTTCCTGCCAGTTTAGGTCCGAGTCTTGCGTCCACAGTTGGTTGCCCATGCCGCTTGCCAGGACATCGGCTCGCAGCTGCTCCGAGAGCTCTTGTGCATGCGGCACGATGCGATTGCCCGCATGTGAATACATATTCGAGAGCGAGACTGTCCACGATCCGCCGCCATCCAAATCCGCCACCGAGAAGCCCATCGTGTACGCGCTCGCGCCCGACAACGGGTGCCCGTCGTCGCGCGTGAAGTGCCCGCTGCCGTCATTGCGCCAGAGCCAGTTGGGTCCGAAGTCATTGCCCTCGAACAAGTCGGCGTCGCCGTCGGAGTCGAAGTCGAAGAAGCGGGCCAGGAAGCTGTACTGGCGGCCGTGGATGCCGGCCTCCTCGGTCGCGTCCCGGAACACGAGTCGGCCCTCGTTCATGAACAACTTGTTCTCGCCGCCGTCGAAGGCACGGAACTGATTGAACTCCTGGCCACCCGAGCGCGAATCCGAATGCATCGCAAGCACGAGGTCGAGTCGCCCATCCTGGTCGACATCGGCGGCGTCTATGCCTTGCACGGAGTGCCCGCGGACGGCTGTCGGACAACGAAAAGAGAGGCCGTCAGCGTGGCGAGTCCAGTCGTCTGTACCTTTGCGGCGCGTGTAGATCGGCAGGCTCGCCGTTCCGTCACCGTAGCCCTGCACTTGACCGACGACGAGTTCCTCACGGCGGTCGCCATCGAGATCCAAGAAGATGTAGGCGTAGGCGCTCTCCTGCGGGATGGGGAACGGCAGCTCGACTCTCTCGAAGCCGCCTTGCCCGTCATTCTGGAACAAGACACTGAGCTGATCCCGGCGCGTTGCCAGCAGGTCCGGGAAGCCATCGCGATTCCAATCGAGCGCGTTGACGCCGCCGATCGTCAGCATGCGGCGCTCGTTGACGAACTCCTGATTCAGGCGCTCGTTCTGCTCGCTCTGATTGAAGCGGAAACCGGCTCGATCGCTGATGTCGCGAAAGACGGGGCGCTGCGTGGCGGATCGCCGTGCCGCAATCGTCGTGAAGCTGCGCACACGCCACTGATCCTGGGACCGAAGGAGATCGAGTTCCACATCGGCTTCGAAGTGCGCGCGACCGCCGCCGATGCGTGGGCCTGCAAGAGTCAAGTGAGCGGCGCCGACTGCGCTGCCGGCATCTGCCGTCGCTGTGAAACGATAGAACTTGAAGCTGGCGAGCTCGACGTGTGTCCAGTCGGAGACGTGCGCGAACAGTGCATTCGTGAATGCCTCGGCTGGTTGCTCCGCGTTCTCAGTCGGCTTGAAGTACGCGAGCTCGAAGCCATCGTCGGGCACGGGAATCCAATCCTCCGCGGAGGGGAAGTGGCCCTGGAAATTCAGGTCGAGACTCGCCAGCAGGAGTTTCGGAGCGCTGGTGCGCAATGCACGCAACCAGCTGACTCGAAGCGCTGTCGTTGCGGCGCCGACCAGAGCTTCCGACTCGGCAATATTCGTGCGGCCTTCTGCGGGGGCTGGCGCACGACTCTGCGCTCGAGCTCCCCGTACAGAGCTGATCGCGCCCGTGCTGTGTGCACCTGCGCGGCTGAGTCGAGCCGTCACTAGCGGGCCAGGCGTGAAGTTCGCCGCAACCTCGGTCTGAGGGCCTAGGAATACGAAGCCACTCAGTGCGGCAAATCGAAGCGCTCGCAGGCCGCGCCGCTCCCGCCAGATCGGAGACTTCAGGCCCGTGTTGAGACTGCTGAATTTCGTGTGGGAAAGCGTCACGGTGGAAGTTAAGGGATCGAAGATTGGACGCGGCGGGGACGATGAGGCCCTATCGATTTTTACAGGCGAATCGCGGGCTGGGCCCACAGCCTACAGGCTACGCGCGTGCTTTGTGTGCTTTCCAGTACCACTCGGACACGAGAGCTTTGGCGAGTTTCTTCGCAGCCGATCTCGCTCGAACTTCGATCCGATTGTCGGCTCGTCCCGGGCCGCCTGCGGCGTAAGATCGCAGGCATGGATTGGATGGACGTCAAGGCGCTCGGTAAGGGCGAATCGAAGCCGGGTGGGAATGGTGAATTCGAGCCGGACGTGCGCACAGAGCCGAGCGCGGCCGAGCTCCACGGATTCACGGGCGATGACGGATTCCATGACCCTACGCCAAGTGCGTTGGCTGCCCCCGAAGGTTTGCTGGATGGATTGAACGATCCACAACGCGAGGCCTGTCTGCACACCGAGGGCCCGCTGATGATTTTGGCGGGGCCTGGATCCGGCAAGACGCGCGTGATCACGAGCCGCATTGTGCATTTGGTGACCACCTGCGGCATCGATCCGAGCGGGGTGCTGGCGATCACCTTTACAAATAAGGCCGCACGCGAGATGCGCGAGCGCGTCGAACGTCTGCTGCCCGGGACGCGCGGGTTGTGGATCAGCACCTTCCACTCGATGTGCGCGCGGATCCTTAGGCGCGACATCGAAGTGCTCGGCGGCTACACGCGCGACTTCTCGATCTTCGATACAGCAGATCGCAATCAACTGCTGAAGAAAATCATCAAGAGCGCCGGACTCGACCGGACGCAGTATCGAGCCGGAGCTGTCGGCGGTTGGCTATCGAACGTGAAGAATGGCGCGCAAGATGACGATCCAGAAGAGCGTCAGGTCGACGTGGATAAGGATGGCTTCGACGAGGGCTCGCTCGAGAAGATTCGCCGACGCTACGAGAAGGCGATGGCGAATCAGAACGCGCTCGACTTCGACGACTTATTGCTGAAGGTACTTGAAATATTCGATGCACACCCTGGCGTGCGCGACAGCTATTCGCATCGTTTCCGGCACGTGATGGTGGACGAGTACCAGGACACGAACCGCGTGCAGTACTTGCTTACACGACACCTGGCCAGTGCGCACGGGAACCTGGCTGCCTGCGGTGATCCCGATCAGTCGATCTATGCTTGGCGCGGTGCCGATGTGCGCAACATCTTGGACATCGAGAAAGACTTCCCCGGTGTAAAAACAGTCAAGCTGGAACAAAACTACCGCTCCAGCGCGAACATTCTTGGCGCCGCGGATGCGGTCATCGCGAACAACACTGCGCGCAAGCAAAAGGGCCTGTGGACCGAGGCCGACGAGGGTGATCGCCTGGTCGTGATGGAGTGCGGCGACGAGAACGATGAGGGCCGCGAGATCGCTCACCAATTGACGAGCTTGCACGCGGCCGGTGCTCGCTGGGCCGACAACGCCATCTTCTATCGCGCCAACTTCATGCAGCGCGCGCTGGAGTCGGGCCTGCGCATGGCAGGCATTCCCTATCAAGTCGTCGGCGGCCTCGAGTTCTATGGCCGACGCGAGATCAAGGACTTGATCGCCTACTTGCGACTGCTGGTCAATCCATCGGACGAAGCCGCTTTCACGCGCGCTGTTGCTGCACCTGCGCGTGGTGTCGGCCTGAAGAGTCTCGAGACGATCGCCGCCGCTGCTTCGGAGCGCGGCGTTCCGATTCTGTCTGCGCTCGCTCTGGATGATGCGGTCGGCAGCGTGCGTGGGCGCGGACGGAAGGGCTTGATCGAGTTCGGCATTCTGATGTCGGACCTGGCGACCTTGTGCGACGGGCCGGCAGAACTGGCCCTTCGTGGGCTGTTGACGCGAATCGACCGCACGCGTTGGCTAGCCGACATGGACGATGGCGATGGCACCGTCGATCGTGAAGCAAACATCGACGAATTGGTCGCGCACGCGGGTGAGTTCGATAGCTTGCATCCTGGCGGCGGAGTCCGCGCATTCTTGATGGATGTGGCGCTTGTCAGTGATGTCGACGGACTCGAGGATACCAGCGATCAAGTCGTACTGATGACTTTGCACGCTGCGAAGGGGCTCGAATACTCGAATGTATTCATTGCCGGCGCAGAGGAAGAACTGTTGCCGCACGCGCGCTCCTTGGCCGAAGCTGGCAGCTCCGAGGCCGGGCTCGAGGAAGAGCGCCGCTTGTGCTACGTCGGAATGACCCGTGCGATGAAACGCTTGTTCATCACGCACTGCAGAACGCGACGCTTCTTCGGCGAGGATCGTTGGATGAGCCCGTCGCGATTCCTGGACGAAATACCGGACGAGTTCGTCGAGGGGCAATGCCCTGAGGACGAAGAGGCTGAAGTGCTCGGTACCTATGAAGCCGGCGCTTCCCAAGAAGTCTTCGCTCCCGGAGAATTCGTCGAGCACGATCACTTCGGGCCGGGCCGAATCGAGCAACTCCTGGGCAACGGCGTCAACGCTAGAGCCGTCGTTCAATTCACGCACCACGGCAGCAAGCAGCTGTTGTTGCAATACGCGAACCTTCGCAGGCGTACCCGATGACAGATGACGCATTGCACGGCTTCGAGAGCCAACTGAATCAGCTAGCGAGCGAAGCACGCACCAGCGGTGTGCTTCACAAACTCGCCTCCAGCTTTGATCGCTTGGCAAGTGAGGCGCGTGATGCTGCGCCGCCGCGGCCGAAGCTCGAAGTGCCGATGCGCTATGGAATGATCGGCGACAGTGACGCGATGCTTCCCGTCTTTGACTTGATCGAGAGAGTCGCGCCTTCCAACGTATCCGTCCTCATTCAGGGCGAGACTGGGACAGGCAAAGAGCTTGTCGCGAAGGCCTTGCATGCTCACTCGAAGCGCGCGGACAAGGCCTTCATGGCGGAGAACTGTGCGGCCGTACCAGCAGGCCTGCTCGAGTCTGAACTCTTCGGTCACACTAAAGGCTCATTCACAGGAGCGGTCAAAGATCGGGCGGGTCACTTCGTTGCAGCCGATGGTGGGACCGTCTTCCTGGACGAGATCGGAGATATGCCACTCGATATGCAGGCCAAGCTGCTGCGCGTCCTTCAAGACGGCGAGATTAGGCCTGTCGGCTCCAACAAATCGCGCCGCGTCGACGTGCGCCTGGTGGCTGCAACTCACCGTGATTTGCCGACCGCTTGCAAGAGTGGCCAGTTCCGCGAGGACCTGTACTTCCGCCTAAACGTGATCACGATTTACTTGCCGCCTCTCCGTGATCGGAAAGGCGATGTCGAACATCTCGTGCGCTGGTTCGCCGATAGCATCGAGAAAGAGATGGGCCGCCCGATCGAGTTCGAGGACGAGGCCGTGGCCTTGCTCTCACGCTGGCGCTGGCCTGGCAATGTGCGTGAGTTGGAGAATGAGGTGCGCCGGGCAGGGGCGCTGTCGACCGGTCGAGTTGGCGTCGATGACTTATCCGAGAGAATTCTGGCGGAGAGCTAAGTGCGCACGTGGCGGAGCCGTGATCGAACTCGCGAATCTTAGCTCGTGTGCTGGAAGTCTTGGCTACCTGGCCGGGGACTGGTCTGTCCGAAAGGGCGCCCTATGCCAGGCGCTTCAGCTACCTGCTACTCTCTCAATGAGCCATCCTGTGCCCCGTGGGGCCGATGTCTGGCCAGGTTGCCTTGCCTAGCGATGTGCTCAAGTCATCTCCTAGCGAGCCACTTGGATTTAATTTGTCGCCTGTGGGTGAGTGCGTAGATATTAGGGAGAGCCCACACTCGCTTGGCACGAACCCCGATGACTTGATTCTTCGCGCGCCACTCACGATCCGAATCGCACACATCGTGCTGGCCTCTGCCGGCATGAACGAGGTCTCAGGCGTCCAAGTCGGCTAAGGAGGAGCATCCTGACACACGGATACGCCATGTCGCCCCAACGAGTTCTCGCACGCATCAAAAAGCGACCGCCCGTGCACGGCATGCTTCTGTTGTCATTGAGCGCGTGCGTGCTGTTCGGACTGGCTTCCTGCGCGGAAGCACCGACACAGCGGGCTGGCCAATTGCTGGATCAAGGAAAGCTCGAGAATGCGCGCGCGTTGTTGAAGGGCTACAGCGGACCTGAAGTGGAGCGAGTGATCGAACGCATCGCGCTAGCCGAGCGGAAGCGCGAGCAGTGTTTGGTCGTGGTCAAACAAGTCGCGCGAGATGAGCCTGGTGTCGATTGGGATCAAGTGCAGTCGCAACTGAAAGCGTTGCGCGAGGCCGAGACGGATCCGGTCGTGCGCAACCAGATTGATATCGAGTTGTCGCGTGTGTCTGATCGGCTGGCTGAGTCCACCGGTCCACGCAAGAAACTGGTTCTGGAGCGTCAACGCCAGCCGTTCGTCGAAGCCGAGAGGGAACGCGAGCGCAGCGAGAGACTCGCGCGTTCGTCAGACCCACTGCTCGAGTCGAGCTTCCAAGAGATGCGCGAGTTGTCACAGAAGCACGAATGGGCCCAAGCGGATCAGCAGAGCGCACGCGTGCTGCGAGAGACGCCCGCTGCATCTGATCGCTTGAAGGAGCTGCGTGCAGAGTTCACCGATGAACGCGAGCATGACTTGCTTCAGACCCTGGAGCAAGCATCGGAGCAAGAGCGCGTGTCCGGCCCGAGTGGGGCAGCAGCTTGGCTCATGGAACAGCGGCAACGCTTTTCTCTCGCAGAAAGCCTCACTCGCATCGACCGCGTGCGAGGTGAAATGTCGAGCCGCGCGATTGAGTTGCAAGAAACACTGGACCGGACGACATCGGCGCGATCGGCCAAGCTAATCAAAGGGCTGCAGGCGGATGAGATTGCTGCACTCGCAGCCGCACGAGAGGCAAGTGGTGAACTCGAGTTCGCCGCAGAGCTCTGGTCTGCAGCCGTTCGTGAAGCAGAGTCAGATGCGCCTAGCAACGAGGTATGGCAAGCTCACTCGACGGGATGCACGCTGCAGTGGGAGCTTCGTACGCACTTGCGCGAAGCATTCAGGCTGGATGCTTCGCTCTTTTCTGAGGAAGGCGTTGAAGCGATCGACCCGACCGGTGTGCAGATTGGCGGCGAGCACCAGCGTTGGGGTGATCTTCCAATCAATGTGCTCGAACGCATCGTCGATCGGGCCTCCCTGTCGAAGCGCGAGCGACTTGGGCTCACGATCGAACGGCTGCGGCGAAGACCCGAAGCTGCTGCCGATCAAGCACTACGTGAACTGGGTGAGGCTGTTGCCGCCGGATCGCTGAGCGCCAGGAAGGCCTGGCCATTCGTAGCCGAGCAGCGAGCCGAGCGGACACCCTTCGATGGCTATCGATTCGCTTCCGACAGATGGTTGAGTCCATTAGAGGCGAGTGACGTTCTCGTTGGCGATCAAGCTCGCGAGCTCTCGCAGCGCTTGCGAACCGTCTCCTATCTCGAGAGCGACAGCGTGCTGCAGGAATTGGCGACGCTAGCCCAATCGGAACCGGCGGCACGTGAGGAGTTGCAAGCGGCGCTGGAAGCACGGTTCGAACGAGTCTCGCGCGTGATCCAGGGCCGGACGCTACGCCAGCTTGAGAAGCTAGCGGCCGTGCGCTCCGAACTCGATCAGCGCCGAGGAGAGGCGTTGCGATTGATCGAGGACGAGGAGCTCTACTTCTATCCATACATGCCGCCCGAGTGCTCCGCCGACCGAGCTTCTCTCTATGTAACGACTCAGCGCAAGGTCAGCATGCTCGTCGAGCGTGTTCGAGAGTCTTGGTCCTCCGAGCTGGCGGTGGGCTTGTCCAACACCTACCGCAGCGCGTTGGACGAGCTGCGCTGGTTGCAAGCCGTTCGAAAGCGTTTCCCGGCCAGCGTCAAGCGCTTCGAGCGGCCCGATCCACTTCCGGCATGGATCAAATATGTGTCGAGCAGTGCGTCGGAGTTGACTCTCGATCGTTTCGCAATGGACGTGACTGATGCCGGACGATTGCGGCGCGATCGACTCGTTGCTGCCTACAACGACCTCCTGTTCCGCGGCTCCTCGCGTGAGACCAGTGCCAATGCTCCGAGCCGCAACGAGGCGCATTTGTTCCAAATGACGAACGACTATCGCGTCATGCTCGGGCGACATCGATTGGCTTGGGATCCTAGGTTGCAGTTGGCCACACGTTGGCATTCCGACTACATTGCGGATACGGCGGTCGTTGGCCACTCCCAGGAGGGTTCGGGTCGACGTGATCCTGTACAACGCATGCTCAGTGCAGGTTATGCCGATGGTGTTACGGAAAACTGCTTCGGCGGATCCGGAAGCCCAAAGGGGGCTTTGGATGCATGGATTCAGTCGAGTGCCCACCACCGGAATCTCCTGCTGGTTAATGTTCGGGGGATGGCCGTCTCCCAGACCAGTCATTCTTGGGTTCAGAACTTCGGCAACAACCGAGAGTTCGAGGATGAGCTCGATGCGCTGGAAGAGTAGGCCGCAGGTGCTTGGGCAGGGGCCTGTGCCATTTATCCGGGAGCATGTGGGCTCTTCGTGTTCAGCGCGTATCAACTTGTCCGCAAGCGCGCCAATCGTGATCCGAACGGACACACGACTGCCCTCGGCGGCACAGTAGGTCATGGGGACTTACGCTGCCAACGGCATCACGGGCCTCTTCAGGCCCAAAAAGCCGTGACGCAAGATCGCCTGGCATGCCGTCGCTGTGCCTCGATTCGCTACAATCCCGAAGTGTCCACCCACGACAACAATGCTCTGTATCTCTGCGCGGCTCCGGCGGTGCAGCTTGCACCTGCTACAGCGGGCACGCTGCAAGCGAGCATTCGCGATTGGCACGAGCACGGGTATCGGATTCGGGCGCTTGAACCTAGCCCGAATCGGATCCGCGAAGCGGCGCTCTCCACCTCGCTACAACGAAGTCCAATCAGGGCATCTCGATAGAGAATCGAAACGACTCGTGTGACAAGCGAGTACGAGGAAGAACCAGATTCATGGCAAGACTGATTGTGGACGACGGCATCAAGCCGCGTCGCTTCCAACTCAAGAACGGCAAGATCACCATTGGCAGCGGTCAAGCAAGCAAGCTGCGGCTCGAGGACAGCCAGCTGGCCGAGCTACATGCCGAACTCGAGTACAACGGAGAGGAAGCGACACTGCGGCTGAGCCGTGGTGTGCGGCCCGCCGACGCCGCAGGCAAGAGTGTCAGTGGCGAGTGGACGATGATTCATGGGCAAACCGTGGATCTCGGGGGCGTGACGCTGAAGATCGAATACGAAGGCGCCGAAGCGGAGAGCCTCGTTCAACGACGTAGCAAGCAGGGCAAAGCAAAAGCGACGGCTGCGCGCGCCACTAAGAGTGGAGCCAGCGCGAAACGTTCGAGTGCAGGACGCGCCCGCGCCGGACAGCCCAGCGGCAATACGGTTCGCCAAGGCGACCCTGAAGGTGGCGGGATCCAGCGCCAGCGTCGAACGGTCAAGAAGGGAGTCCCTACTTGGGTTGTCCTGCTTGGCGGGGCGGTCCTGCTCTTCGTGGGCTATACGAAGTTCAAGTCCTACGCGGACAGTGTGGATGCGCATGGCTTCGTGCCTCAAGCCAGCTACAACCGCATCCAGGATGCGTTGAATGTCGGCAACTTCGCGCTGATCGAGGCCGAGTTCGAAAAGATCGAGGCGCGGCCGGACGTGCCGTTGAATTGGCAGACGAAGTTCGCTGAGTGCCGCAAGGTGTACGAGGCTGTCATTGCCGATCGGGAAAACTCAGTCGACAACCAACGCGGTACGGTCTACCTCGACTCCAAGATCAAAGGCTTCGAGAGCAAGCGCCTTGTGCGCGACAAGCCGCTGCATAAGGTGCGCATCTTCTTGATGCGCTTGAAGTACTTCCAGGAGCGTTGGCCGAGCCACCCTGAAATGGCTTGGGTGCGTAGGACGGAAGATCGCTATCAGCAGATCGACGATCTGAACGAAGCACCCGACTTCGAGGACCTTTGCTACGAGTCCGAGGTTTTTACCTGGGAAAAAGACTTCAAGAATTCGCTGAAGCTGCTTTACGACTACAAGGACAGTGCATCAGCTCAAGAACGTTCGACCTTGGACGACTTGATCACACAGCGTGAGACCGAGGCGAAGGAGCACTACGACGACCGCTTGTTGCAGGCCAAGCATGAGTGGGAGAAGGATGACGCGCAAAGTCAGGCCAAAGCCGTAGAACGCTTGGTCCAACTCGTGACGAAAATGGGCGACGAGGCGATGGTGGCCGAGTCAGCGCGACGCTTGTTACTGATCCCCGACATCGACAGCCGCTGGGGTGGTTACAAGCGCGATCGGCCCGACACCTATACCGAGTTGATGGCGAATGCATCGATCCGAGCGCACTTGAAAGCCATTGGTCGCGAGTGAGCTAAGGACGTTGGCAGGGATTGCACCATAAGGATTTCTGCCACACTGCTCTTCATGCGATCTCCACTCGCCGTCCCGATGACATCGTTGTTGGATGTCTGGATTCGACGACTTCGACGAAGGTGGTATGGGCGTGCCGCGCTCGACAGCGGCAAGTGGTTCATCTACCGGAATGAATTCTTGATCGGTGAAGTTGGCATGCGAGTGGGTCACGCGATCTTGTTCGAAGAAGCGATCCCCGCGGACGTTCAAGGGCGCGACTTTGTCAGCCTGCGCATCGTTTCGATCGACTATGCCTCCATCGGGGAGGACCTGCGCAAGTGCCGTTCGGCGGGCTTGACGGGTGTCAGCATCGAATGATGCGGCCAGGATCAGAGCGACCCGTATCTGTCAGGCGGGCCAGACATTCATGAAGCGCTCACTTGCCAACGTGCCGCCCTATTCGTGCCGAGCCGATTAGGGGTTCCGTCTCGGGCACCATCCAGTACGCTCGGGAGTCACATGAGTGACGAGCACGAAGATCAAACACAGGACACGCACGCTGGGGATGAAGCAGACAGCGTTCTCGAAGAATTGTGTGCCGAGCGGCCTGACCTAGCGGAGCGATTGACGCTGGCCGTCGATGTACTGCGCAACGCGGGAGATCGGCTGGGCGCTGGATCATCGCATTGGCCGTCGATCCCGGGCTTCCTGGCAGTTCGCATGCTCGGCGAGGGCGGTATGGGAGTGGTCTGGCTCGCTCGCCAATTGAAACCGGCCCGCAGCGTCGCGTTGAAGTTAGTCAAAGTTGGACTTTTGCGGGACGAGACCGGAGCAGAAGGGCGTTTCCAAAGAGAGATCGAATCGGTCGCGCGTCTGTCTCACTCTGGTATTGCTGCGTTGTACGAAGCGGGCGAGCACGAGGGCATCGCATGGTTCAGCCAGGAGTATGTGCCTGGCGCCTCTCTCGCCGATGTGTTGCGTTCGCTTGCGGGTTCTTCGCCTGAGGAGCTTACCGGTGGGCGCTTGCGTGCCACGCCGCAAGACTTGGCCGGAGCCAGTCGACAGGGTCAGGTGTCGAGTCAGGATACTTCCCGCGGGAGTTGGGTCCGCAGTTGCCTGCACCTAGTAGCTCAAGTCGCGCTCGCACTTCACCATGCTCATGAGCGCGGTGTTGTTCATCGAGATATCAAACCGGGAAACATCTTGTTGTCGCCAGAAGGGCGCGCGGTGCTGATTGATTTCGGGCTCGCTCGCCTCACGGATGAGGACAGCATGACTCGCTCGGGCGCGGTCCTGGGATCGCTGCCCTATATGTCACCTCAGGCCGTTCGCGGGGATGCGGCGCTCGACGGCCGTGCGGACGTGTATTCACTGGGCGTGACCCTGTTCGAACTTTTGACTCTGCGTCGGCCCTTCACGGGACAGACGATCGAGGCGACGCGCACCGCGATTTTGGATGGACGCCCACGCTCCGCGAAGCTCCTCAATCCCGCACTCTCGCCCGAAGTTATCGCGGTTTGCTTATGTGCGATCGATCCGGATCCGAACCGGCGCTACGCAAGCGCTCAGGCCTTTCATGATGATCTGATTGCGGTCCTGGAGGACCGCGCTCCGCAAGCGCGGCCGCCCGGAAGATTAGTTCGTATTCAGAGGTGGTGTCGGCGGCATCCTGCGCGAGCTGTTGCTTGGACGCTGGGGGTACCGTTGTTGGTTGGCACTCCGACGGTGATCACGCTGCAGAGTCTTGATGCGGCGCGCAAGGAGCGCGAACTGACGATCGAGGCGCACCAAGCTTGGTTGTTGAGCGAAGCGCACTTCGCGCGGGCTGCTGAGACGATCGATAGAGTGCTGCGCGAGACAGCCGCTATCGAGCTGCGAGACATCCCGGGAGTCGCCAAGGCTCGCTTGAAGATGGTCGAGAGCGCGATGAGTTTATACGAGGAACTCGTGGCCGAACGACCTGCCGACGATCCTGTCCTACGTCGTTTGCGCGCACGACTGCTCGATACGCGAGCGAGAACAATGAGCGAGGTCGGAATCACGGATGATCTCGTCAATGCTTATTCCGAGGTCGCCGCGTTGATGGCGGAGCTGCGCTTGGAAGGAGACCCAGAGTTCGAGTGGATAACGAAACGATCCGTGGTGCTGCACAATCGAGCATTGGCTCAGACAGCACTCGGAATGCATGCGGAAGCACGTGCGGACTACCAAGCGGCTCGATCGGGATTTGAAGAGGCCCGAGCCGAAGGTGCGCCGGTGCGCGAAGAAGTCGTTCTGCAACTGCTGGCCAACTTGGCTGCAAACCTGAACGAGTTGGGCGAATCAGAGCAAGCTCGAGCGATTCTGGAGAGTGTCGCGGGTATCAGTGCAGAGCTGATCTCGTCGGATGAAATCGAGTCGGAGACCTTCGAGGCCGCCTCTCGATCTCTGTACTTGTTGGGCAGCATGCATTTGCAGGCCGGACGCTGGGATCCGGCTCTTGAAGTGACCCGACGCGGGCTGGAGTTCAGCATGCACAGACTCGAGCTCGAACCCCATAGTGTTGAGGCCATACGGGCCGTGAGTTCTGCAGAGCTGCAACTTGGTCTGATTCTGTTGCGCCGTCAGCAAATCGATGAAGCAACGCAGGTGTTGACGAGGGTCTGCCAGCGGCTGGATGACTTGTACGCGATCGAGCCCTTGTCGGAGATCGCATCCCTACGCCTGTCGGGTCGTGGGAGACTTGCCTTTGCACTCGGACACGCGGGCGAAAGCGAGCGCGCGCGAGAGTTGATGCAAGATGTCGTCTCTGAACGACTCGAGTTGATGCAGGGGAAGCACGCAGATAGTGAGAGGATGCGTGCAGCCCTCGACCAGATGAATTTGGCGACGGTGCTGCTCGTTGCGAAGGATGCGACAGCAATGCACTTCGAACATGCGCTCGAACTGTTGCTCGCCAGTCGCGAGTTGCTGGAGCAGGGACTCGAGCGGGGCGCGACGACTTCGCTGCGTCGTGCGTACTCAATCTGCCTCGTCCAAGTTGTCGCTGCGTGGTGCCGGATCGGAGATCCAGATGCCGCGTTTCAGACACTCGATGATCACTTGCAGTTGCAGCTGTCATCGCCGCTCGAATGGATCGGGCGAGCCGATGCTTGGTCAGAATGGACGCGTGCGGCCACCAAGTTTGCAGCCAGCCCCGAGGAGCGTGAACGTGTTTGGGAGCGCGGGCGTAATGGCGCACTGGAAGCGATTGAAGCAGCGGTTCGTGGTGGGCTCGACAATCCCTCTGCATTCATGGAGAGCGACGCTATCGGCATCTTTGCTGATGAAGAACGTTTGCAAGCCGTGCTTCGATCCTTCGATTGAACATCTACAGGCAGAGCCGCCGGCAGTACGAAGTTAGGACGGCCTCCTCGGTATTGCCGATGACTGTCTACAGCCGGTGACTGCGTACTGCCGCTGCAGTGAATCAGGGCCGGTCCTATAGTCCGGCCCTGACTCGAGGGAGCTTCCTTACCGCTCCCCGCGTAGCTCACCACTCTCCAGCATCAGGGACAGAAGGTCACTTGAAGAGCATTCGACAAGTTGAAGCCATGGCCGCCACCGGCAGGGTCGCGGTACCAGTACTGAAAGTTCCACGTCGATCCGGGATGGATCTGGGAGTTGGGTTCTGGCGGGTTGCTGAAGTCGAGCGTCCAGACCGCATCCGCACCGCTTTGAGGAATGACGACGCCGAGTCGATAGATGCCGCCCGTACCGGGGCTGACGCAGCGGAAGCCATTACCGAAGGGTTGCTGGATCTGGCCTCCGCCGTAGTAGAAGAGTCCTGGTTGATTCGGAACCAGTTGGCACTTCAGGACAAAGTTATTCGCACCGATGTCGATCGAGCCTTGGAAGTCAATCTGCGCACCGAGGAAGTTGACCGAATTGGGACCGGCTTGACAGTAAGGAATCGGACCGGGACTCATGCAGTGGAACGGGATCGGGTAGTCCTCGACCTCGCCGAATTGGGCCGTACCCCGCGTCAGATTCAACGTCGGGTCAATGCGACCGACCTGGTTCACGTCCTCACCCCAATCCAAGCGGAAGCGTGAGTAACCACCTTCGATGAAGGCAGGCGGAGGCATGACGAAGAAGGGCAAGGTGACGCTCGTGCCCGGGGCAAGGATAATTATCTCGCTGCCAGCGGCCGCACCGATGACATGCTCGCCTGCGTCATCCCAATCGCCATCCGCGTTCCAGTCGAACCAAGCGTTCAGATACAGCGGATTCAGTGGCGTATAGGTGTGGCTGCCGCCGAGGATGTCGACACCAGTGCTGACCGTGACATCGATCAGCACTCCGCCGCCTCCTGCGCCGAAGGCACCGAAGAAGACGACTCCATCGTCGTACTCGTCCATGTCCGGAATGCGAGCTTCACACTCGGCGGCGTGATCATCGATGCGCTGACCGAGCCACTCGTATTGATACCGCGGTCCGGCATCGCCACCATAGATGCCGAACAGGTGAATCGGTCCATTGCCCGCGTGCACCGTGGTCGGGTAGGGCACGGGAGCATCGCCGAGGTCGGGCGAGTACAAGAAGTTCAGCCCATCCATATCGCAGCGCGCCAGCGAGCGCTGATCGGTACTGGTAAAGCCACGCGGGTCGGGCTGATTCATGGTCGAGATGCCGGACTCGCCGCCCACCATGCCCAGCGCAGCCTCCGCTCCGCCTGCGGTGATGACCACGACCGAGGCCGGGTTCGTCGCAGTGATCCGCACGGAGTCGCCGGTCGCAGTCGCCGCTGCGACGGGGACCGGGCCCGGAATGACGGCGTTGATCGCAGCAGCCAGCGCGGCGGCGGTGATCGCGCCTGCCGGGAGCGGTACGACGAAAGCCACGCCATCGACGGTGAAGGTCAAGGCGGCGGGGGCGGGCAGCAGGAAGGGGGCATTCAGGGTCGTCTCCGTTCGTTCTGCGCCGGTGCCAACCGCATTATTCTCGCCGAGGCCGCAGAGGTGTCCTACCTCGTGCGCAGCGATGGCCCAGATATCGAGCGAGCCTGACAAGCCGGGAACCGAGCTCAAGACGCCGTTGGCGCCCGGACCGACGCAGATCCCACCAGCTACAACAGCCGCACCAACCGGTACGACTTGAACGTCATCACAGACGGCTGCCGTATCACAGGTTCCATTGCCGCCGGCGCCAGGCTCGCGCACGGTCGCGCCCGCACCAGCGACGTCGTCGGCGCCAAGGGTGAGGGCCTGCAAGCCGACGTTCCAGTTGAAGTGCTCGTCATCGAAGACGATGTCCACGTCAGAGATGATGCCTGTTGCTGCGTTCGACATCGTGAAGGTCAACGCGATGGAGCCTCCACGCAAGCTCGCGTCCCATGCATCACCAGAGCAGAGCGCGTTGTCCCAGAAGACGACGTTGTTGCCATCGGCCACGTTGCCGCGCGCCGCAGTCCCGCCAAGGTTCGCGAAGTCAATCACGGCCGGCTCGACGTTGCGCCAGACTGCGAAGGCCTTGTCGATTTCAGCTACGACCGGGGCCTGTGCTGGGAAGTCAGCGCAGCCCGCATTGTTGACTCGGTACGGAACTGTACAGGCCGGGAAGTTACGCAGATCCCAGTGGCGGAGCGGCGCAGCGGAGCTCGGCGCGATTCCATTCGATTGGCTTGGCGGAAGAACAGTGAACTGGCTGGCAGCTATGCCTGCGAGCATGAGCGGAGAGAGGATAGTGGTCGTGTTTCGTAGGAAGTTCATCACTTGGCCTCTTTCTTAGCTTCGGCTGCACGTTGCTCGCGAGCGGTCTTCTTGATCCGAGCCGTCAGCTCTGCGTAGGTGAGTTCTGCCTCGACGCTGCGGCTGGGTCGCTGCATGACTTGCTCCGAATCGATCGCTACCTTCGCGCGATCTGCGCCGGTCTTGTTGTCACGGGTGACACGCCACAGGCCTTGCCCGAGGCCGAGCAGCCAGCGGCTCGTCGCGACAGAGTGGCGCTTCGCACTCTCCATGCGACACAAGAAGACGACGACTTCTTCACCGGTAGTAAAGACCGGCGCACCGCTCACCGTCATGCTCCAGTCACCGACCGTGCCGCCCAGCTGGATGAGGGTGACCTCCCCGGTTGCGGCGCCTTTGTGCGACGCGACGCGGTCGAGAGTGACATAGGTGAAGATCTGCGAGTGATCGTCGGTCCAGCGAGACTCGACGCGCGTCACCCGGCCGCTGACAACTTCATCGGAGATGGCAGTCATCTCTTCGACGCTCAACCGCCGAAGGCTACCGGCATCGGCGCTCAAAGAGGTCGCGCACAATACTGCCGCAAGCAGCAAAGGCTTGCCTGCCATGTGGAACGCGCTAGAGAAGGACCGCAGGGCCCTTCTGGGCTGGCGAAGGAGTGATTGAATAGATTGAAGCAACATGACGTTGTGGAAGTCTTGGTTAGTCGAGTTCAGGGCGGATCCGGCGCTCATTGCGCCGTCGCCCCCTCCTGACCGGATGCCGCTCCGTTTGGACGAGAATCCCGAACTACTGCAAAGTCGCGCACGGAGACGGCCCAATCCCCACCCCCCCCAAACCGTCCCGTCGGCTTTCAACGCCCTGGCCCTCACATGCCCGCTCTTACGATCGCCAGTAGAGTGCCGTTCCCCGCTACCCGCACGCGTCTGTCCATACTCTGGGCCATTGCGTAGTTGCATGGTCGCCCCGGCAATACGGTGTCGCACACAGTCACCAGGACCGGGCGGGTTGCCCTATTCTGTGCCGGACATTCCTCGACACTTAATGCCCGATGCGGTGCTGGACACTTCTCCAGACAAGAAGTGCGATCTGGTGCCGCACTGTGCTTGGGCTCATGTGGAGAACAGGTAGTGCGGCACCAAATGAGACCTTAGGTGTCGATAAGTGTGCGGCACGGTATCGGTCGTCGGGATTCGGCTGGTTTGGTGCTTCTGCCGTGGGACTGTCAGACAAATGAAACCCGCCGGAGCTCTTACGAGCCCCGGCGGGTTGAACGATTATGGTTTGTTGATCGGGGAGATGGGGGGCTTGGCGCCGCTCCTTATCTCGCCGATTCTTGAGCTGGCGTTAGGGGTGGTCACTCCGGCGGCGGCGTACGCGCTTCCGGCTCGACTTCTCAAGCGTGCCTGCGTCCGGTCTCTGCCGCTCCTTGGAAGCACTGATGCCGATGCCGAAGGCGGGCTGCAGAGCGCGCTTTGCAGGTGACTGCGCTGTTGTTCGGCCTGTTGCTTGGCCTTCGGGTCGAGCGGCGCTTCGCACGCGAGCTTTTGCGGCAGCGTTCTTACTTCCTTTGCGTACGCGCGGGGTACTCGCAGCTTTTGTGCTTCTTCCTCCGCGTGCCGGTCCGGAACGGTGGCCGCCTTGGCCTTGGCCTTGGCCGCGTCCGCCTGCCTGGCGGCGCCCCGCGCCGCTACTCAAGCTGCTGCTGTCGATTTGGCCGAGTTCGCCGACTTGCAGGCGGCGGATCGGTTCCCCAAGGCGCTGCTCGATCGCACGAATAGCTCCGCTATCACCGCGCGTGGCGAAGGTGAAGGCAGAGCCCGTTTGTTCTGAGCGCCCGGTCCGTCCGATACGGTGCGTGTAAGCGTCCGGCGTACCCGGTACATCGAAGTTTACGACGTGCGAAACGCCGGCGATGTCGAGGCCGCGAGCTGCGATGTCAGTAGCGACAAGCACGTTGAATTGTCCGCTGCGGAAGCCCTTGAGCGCACGCTCTCGCTGCGCCTGAGACATATTGCCCTGCATGGCGACAGAGTCGAAGCCGTTCTGGCCAAGGCGCTGCGCCAGCATCTTCGCTCGCCTTTTCGTACGCAAGAAGACGATCGCCGAGCGGAAGTCATCCTTGGAGAGCAGGTGCTCGAGCGCGCCGATCTTGTCACCTTCGTTCAGCGTATAGATCGCGTGCTCGATGGTCTCGGCCGGCCTAGCGTTGGCTAGCTCGATGACTGCAGGTTTGCGTAGAACCGAGTCGGCCAGCTTGCGGATTTCACGCGACATCGTGGCCGAGAACATCAGGTTCTGGCGGCGTTGCGGAAGGTGACTAACGATGCGTCGCACGTCCGGAAGAAAACCCATGTCGAACATGTGATCGGCTTCATCAAGGACGAGGACTTCGACATCATCGAGCCGCAACGAACCGCGATTGACCAAGTCGAGCAGTCTGCCCGGGCATGCGACAATCACTTCGGGACCGCGGCGAAGCGCACGCACCTGACGCATGATCGGCACGCCGCCGAAGATGGCTGTCGAGCTGATGCGGGTATGAATGGCCATGCGCTCGAACTCGGCATGGACTTGAGAAGCTAGCTCGCGCGTCGGAGCGACAACCAATGCACGCGGGCCGCGGGCATTGGTTTGCTTTGAATCGAGCAAGCGCTGAAGGATGGGCAGGGCGAAGGCGACCGTCTTACCGGTACCTGTTTGTGCCAAGCCCAGGACATCTTGTCCTGCAAGAGCGGGCGGAATCGCGTGCTCTTGGATCGGTCGGGGGGAACGAAACTCCGCATCGGCGACAGCTTGTCGCAGCTCGCCACGGAGTTCGAAATGATCGAAGTCGACCTGTGAGGGTACGACGGCAGTGTTATTGGAAATATCAGGCTCTCTTAGCGTCGCCGCGTGATGCGCGAGCTGACGCTCACGATCGGTCCGCACACAACAGTGGGGCGGAGGATCGGAAGGGGACGGTGCGATCCCATGAGGGATTCTGTTGTGCACCGACGGCCGCAGATGGCGGCCATGGAAAGCGGGCAGTAGCCCTCCTTCCAGGACAGTCGAGGGGTGGTTCCTGGAACCGAATCCGGCGCTCGACTTAATGAATACTAGGCGCTCTTCGTCCATCGGCGCGCGTTTGCGTAGAAAAAAGTCGCTGAAACCTCGAATTCGTGTTCCGCGCTTCTGGGTGACGGAGACTCCGTAAGCCGCGCCGGCGGGCCATCCAATCGACGTCAGAGCACTGTGGACTCATGTTTTGGCCGGCTAGAACTTGGGCGAACAGCAATGCTCGAAGGCTCGACATGGCTCCGATTTCGGAGAACCGGGAGCTCGAGGCGCTCCAATCGACAGATCCTCGGCTTCATTTGAGAGCGCCAGGCTCGAGTTCCGTGCGGGCTGTCCCAAAAAATTGAGGCACACGGTGATTCACCGTGTGCCTCATTGAGAGACGAGGAAAGGAGAGTGGTTCGGAGCGGATCCGAACCGCGCCTCGAGCAACGCTCTGGGTCAGGGACAGAAAGTGGCGCTCAGACCATCCGTCAAGTCGAAGGCCGCGCCCCCGGCCGCAGGGTCGCGGAACCAGAACTGGAACTTCACAGTGTCGCCGGCTTGGATGCCGCCACCCGGCGGGAGATTGGTCAGGTCCAGCGACCAACGGGCCTCACCAAAGATGTCGGTCGACACGATCGGCAGCCGCGTCGTCGAGCCTCCGACGCAACGTGTACCGTTGCCAAAGGCTTGCGATGACTCGTTCGGACCGTAGTAGAAGATGCCCACCTGGCCTGCCGGACATAGGAAGGCAATCAGGTCCAAGTCGTTTGCGCTCACCGTCGTCGAGCCCAAGATCGTAATGCCTGCGGCCTGCCCACTCGAGTTGGGAGTGCTGCTGCAGAAGTTACTCGGCGCAGGACAGCTTGGTGCATACTCGAACTCCGCGATGAATGTGCCCCAGTTGCCGCCACTACGCGCGTACTCCTGGATTGTCCAGAAAGTCGTGTCGTCGGTCGGATCGATCACCGTCAAGCTGTAGTCGCCCCAGCGGTTGGTTCCGTTGTCACCGGTCGAGCCGTAGGGACCAATGCCCGCTCGATAGACGGCAGGAACCGCGACTTGATTATCGGGGTCTGTGCTGAGGCGGCCGGTGTAGTAGCAACCCGCGTAGGTATTCTCGTCCGAACCGCTGAAGCCCAAGACGACATCGTCATTGGCATTCACTGCGATGCTCGGGAAGAAGTAGTACAGAGAACTATCGTCGATGTTGCCCTTCTGCTCCAAAGACAGCGAAGGCACGGCCACTTCGTACCAGCGCACGCCCGCACGCCCAAAGCGGCTGACGCAATGCGTGGCCCAGACCGAGCCGTTGCGCCAAACTGCGTTCATCAGCCGGCCATCCAAGGTGTCGAGCGAAGTCGTGACACCGAGTGAAGGAGCGTTCGGCGGCGAATTCCAGCTGCCGATATTCGTATTGCCGACGGTGGTCAGCGTCGGGTTATTCAACGGAGGATTCACACGCCGCAGACGCATCGAGCTACCAGTCAAGTCCGCGACGTACTCGCCAGGAGCATCGCCATAGGTGATACACGGCTGCAAGCTGCCGCCACTCAAACTGCGCCAAGCCGTCACGGTTCCGAGGCTAGGCGAAGCTGCATTCAATGGCGCGCTGTCGACCGCGATGATCGTTGCACCGAAGCCAGCTCCGCCATTCGGGAACATGTTGATGGTGAAGTAGACGCCGTTCTGGTCGACGCCGAGTCCCGGGTAGTCCGGCCACCTATTGGAGTCTGCACCCTGTGAAACGGTGATCGGCGTCTTGAACCAATTGCCCATCGGGTCGTTGGTTTCCGAGTAGGCGAGCCAGATGCGCGTAGCGAAGTCGCATGCGATCACGACCCAACGATCGTTGTCCGCGTCGTAGGCGGCGCGCGGATCGCCCGCATGGTTGTTGGTGTTGAACCAAGTCCGCAACGAGGAGTTCAACAGGCGGTTGCCAGTCGACTTGTCGTAGATCGAGATGTGCTGGTTCACGACGGCGACGAAGTGATTCGGACCGACGGCGCCACAGGTGTCGGGCGGGACCCAACCCGCACCATCATCAGTGACTTTGGGCCCGACGAAGCTCGAAACAAGATCGGGCAGCGTGCCGCTTCCACCAAAGAACAGTCCGCCTCCTGTGGCTCCACGGGGAAGTAGCCCAGTCGCGCTGATCGGAGGTGCGACTGGTTCGTGCACTTCGACGGGATCCTGGAAGTGACCTTGGCCGATCTCCCACGTGATGCCGCCATAGCTCGAATCGGTCAGCTCTGTTCTCTTGCTTAGTGATTCGAAGTCGAGCGTGACGCGCTTGCCGAACTGAGTTCCATCGCCGCGCTGCAAGAACGTCAAGTCATCGAGGCCGTACCAGCCCGCACCGGCGGCCGAAGCTTCTGCGCGGAACTCGACGCGATCGACACCCTCGAGGTCCATCAGGAAAAAGTTCGAGGTCTCGTCGATGTCGTGGAAGGGCGTGGTGCGCCCGACTTCGGTGCCGTTGCGATAGCCGATCACGAGCAAACCGGTGGCCCAGGATCCTTCAGGCCCGTGGCCAGCGATGAAGGCTCCTTCCAAGTTGACGACTTGGCCGAACGCCAGCGACATGTCTAAGTCGCCCCACCTGTTGTAGATGTAGTTGTCACCCGAGTGCGGAAAGTGCGTCCGTTTGGGAGACGGAACAAGCCATTGCCCCTGCGCATCTTTGGGCCGGGTGCGATTGATGAAGAAGGGCTGCTCGCCGCGCGCTCTCAGGCGCTCGAGAACCGCATCCGCGGACTCGATCACGGCTTCGCCGAGATCCTTGGACAGGTCGAGGCGTTCGCCCGCGACCGTTTGCAGGGGAGATGCCTGGGCGCTGGAAAGCGCACAGAGAGACAGGGCAGCCCAAAGGGGCGCCTGAGAGGGGGGTCGGCTCATGATTCGCTGCGCTGGGGACGCGAGGGACAGAGGGGGAGGCGCAGATGCTGGGGATCGGGCCCAAAGCGGGCCGCTGACGCCTCCGTCCTAAACATACGACGCTTTCCAGCTTCTGAGGTTCCCTCAGAGTCGTCGAGAGGCAATATGCAGGATCGATGACGACGATTCCGAAACCCCCGTTGATCGCGCTGACGGCCGGTGATCCTGCCGGGATCGGGCCCGAGGTGGTGCGAGCTGCCGCCCTGGACGCGCGCGTCCAGAAGACGGTGCGCTTGGCCATCGTCGGCCCATTCTCCGAATGCCCTAGCTCGATCCCACGCCTGGAGAGCATTCAGGAGCTTCCGGATGATGCGCCGGCAGGCTGGCTCGATGTCGAGACGAAGGGCGGCTGGGAGTTCGGTCGACCGCAGGAGCCCAGCGGTCGAGCCGCGCTAGAAGCGCTCGCGCTCGGTGCTGACCTGGCCCAGACGGGGCAAGTCGACGCTCTAGTCACGGCGCCCGTCTGCAAAGAGGCGCTCCACTTGGCCGGCGAAGCCGTCGAGGGTCAGACCGAACTGCTGGCCCGTTGGGCGGGAGTGACCCGCTTTCAAATGGTCGGAGTCGCTGGCGACTTGCGCGTGATGCTGCTGACGCGCCACCTGCCATTGCGCGATGCGCTGGCCAAGATCGACACGGATGTCGTCGCCGATCATTTGAGGCTGTTGGACGAGAGTCTGCGTGAGCTCGGATTCGAGCGACCCAAGATTGCCCTCGCCGGTCTCAATCCGCACGCCGGTGAAGCGGGCCTGCTCGGTAGTGAAGAGGGCGACCTCCTGTCTCCCGCCGTCTCTATCGCGTGTTCCGAAGGGCTGGATGTCAGCGGACCCCTACCTCCAGATACTGTCTTCCTACAAGCCTATGAAGGCCTGTATCACGGAGTCCTTGCGCTCTATCACGACCAAGCGTTCATTCCGTTGAAGTTGCTGTCCCAGGGTCGTGGTCTGACATGGATCGCGGGTCTGCCGTATTTGAGACTGAGTCCTGTGCACGGCACGGCCTTCGATATCGCCGGCAAGGGGCGCGCCAACCCCGAAAATCTGATTCGAGCCATCCTGACGGCGGGCCGTTGGTGCAGCCAGGTGACGCCGGCCGCCGGTGAGACTCTTCTCGAGTCTGTCGACTAGCCGATAAGGGTTGCCTGAGGGGCAGCTGAGGGACTCTCGAATTGCGAAGAGGTGCCGCTTTTTGGGCCCCTTCCTCGCTGGCCTGGTAAGCTGGACGGAAGAGTCCTTAGTAGCCCGTCCTAAAACGCCGATCCATGCCTCAGGATCTCCGAATCGCCTGGCTACGTTGCCAGAACCCACGAATAGCATCCAACTATGCGTGGAAGCTGGCGCCTTGCCAGCCAATCCGGAGACCCCAATTCATGAACTGGCCTTTTTCAACGGACTGCTAGGCTGCGATTCCTCCAATCGCAATCAGATTCCGTCCTCCACCTACTCGCCGCTAGACGCCTGCCCGCGCAACATGATTCAGCGTAAGAAGAAGATCGTTCTCTACCAGCCTAAGCAGGTTGACGAGACCCTGGGCTTGCCCAGCAGCAAGGACATGCTGCCGCTCGAGATGCTGTCGATCGCGGCCTTCCCGCTGCAAGAAGGCTACGAGATCGTCATCATCGATGGCTCGTTGTACGAGGGCGAGAAGGGGCACGAGCGCCTGGTCGAAGCCTGCGACGGCGCAATGCTATACGGCACGACCGGAATCCTCGGCTATATGGTCGTCGACGGCTACGAAGCGACGAAGAAGGTCAAGGCGCGCTTTCCCAAGCTGCCGGCCGTCATCGGTGGGTGGTTCGCATCCGTTCGGCCTGATCTGCAGCTCGACACCGGCCTGTATGACGCGGTCGTGCGTGGTCAGGGCGAGCTAACTTTTCGCGATCTCATTCACGCCTACGATGCCGGCGAACCTATTGACGACATCCCGGGTCTGTACATCAAGCGCGATGGCGAAGTGATACGCACCGAGGTGCGTCCCGTCGCGGGCTGGGGCGAAGTGCTGAACTTGCCCTGGCATATGCTCGATATCGAGCCGTACAAGCAAAGCCAGGCGCGCGCGCAGAGCGCGGGCGATGTGCTGCGCATGCCAACGCCCGAGAGCATGGGCAAGGGGAAGCCGTACTTCGGCATCACCTACTACGGCAGCTACGGTTGCCCCGAGCCGTGCACATTCTGCTGCTCGCCGATCGTTACGGACCGGCGTTGGAAGCCGATGCCGGCCGCTCGCATGCTCGACGACCTCCAAGAGCTTGAAGAGCGCTGGGGCTTCGATGTGGTGCGCTTCCACGACGCCAACTGGGGTGTGATGGAGAAGCGTTCGCGCGAGTTCTGCGAAGGCAAGCTCGAGCGAAACTTGAAGTTCCAATGGAACGCCTTCATCGAGACGCACTCGATCTTGCAATACAAGAGTGAGACGCTCGACGCGATGGCCAAGTCCGGCATGTACATCGCCGAGATCGGTGCCGAAGCCGGCTCCGACGCCATGATGGAGAAGATCGGCAAGCCCATCAAAGGTGACGACAACATCGCGGCTGCGGTCGAGATGGACAAGCGCGGCATCCAAGGCTCGATCACTTACATCATCGGTTACCCCGGCGAGACCGAAGAGTCGATGCTGGCGACGATCGATCAGTGTCGCCGCCTGCACAACGCCGCGCCGCACGCGCGTCCGACCGTATGGCCCTATCGCCCGATTCCGGGAACAGCCATGTGGGATCAAGCGATCGAACTCGGATACCAGGGCCCGACCTCGTTGCGCGAGTGGGGCTCGATTGGCGAATACCACCTGGAAGAAACCTGGCCTGGCAACATCCCGCCGCGTGTCGCAGAAGCGCGCAAGATGTACCAGCACTATGTGACACTCTCGTACGGCTTGGCCCGCGGCAAAATGGGCTGGTGGGAGAAGCGCGCGCAGAAGCGGCTTGAGAATGGCTCGTATATACACTCGGTCGGCAGCGTCGAAGCACGCGTGTTCGATGTGTACAGCCGAGTCTCGAAGAAGTTCTTCGGCCAGAAGGAAACGGTTCGCTCGTGGGTCGACCCGGGGCACAAGACCGGTACCGCTGGCAACAAAAACAGCAAAGCGTCAGACGCGATGACAGCCTCGACCAAGAACTGAGTAGTCAGGACACAGGCGGCGCCTCTACCGGAAGACCGGCAGCGGCGCTTCTTCATAGGTGAGCCACTTGCGCGCAATGGGCGGACGGCATCGAAGCAGGCTGCAGCCAAGGTTGCGAGCAGGTGCCCAGCCGCTGGAGCACGAGCGGCGAGATTCGACTGATTCACTCTTGCCGTCGCTTCGGCGCAGGCGGATGCTCGTAGCCTTCCCAGTCGAAGGTGGGCGCGAAGCAAGTAGGTCGCCCGCCCCAACTAGTCACCTTCCCGCCATGACCGAACCCCAGATCGCTGCGAGGCATTGAGTGGTCTTCGCGAGTTCGATCTTCCTGTACTACTTCCTGCCGATCTTCCTGGCGCTCTATTACCTGAGCCCCAAGGGCGTGAAGTCGTACACGCTGGCATTCGCCAGCTACTTGTTCTACGGCTGGTGGCGACCCGACTTTGTGATCCTGATGCTGGTGTCGACTCTCGTCGATTACACGGCTGGCAGACGCATCACGGCGGCTAGAGCGAAGGGGGAGAAGGGCAAGGCTTGGCTGCTGTTGTCCGTCTTCGTGAACCTGGGGCTACTCGCGTATTTCAAGTACGCGAATTTCGGCATCGACACGCTCAATACCGTGTTCCAGAGCTTTGGCGCCGACCCCATGGAGTGGCCGAAGGTCGTGTTGCCCGTCGGGATCAGCTTCTATACTTTCCAGACGCTGTCTTACACGATCGATGTCTATCGCGGAAACGCAGCTCCGGTGCGTCACTTCCGCGACTTCATGTGTTACGTCGCGATGTTCCCGCAGCTCGTGGCGGGTCCGATCGTGCGTTACAACACGATTGCTGAGCAGCTTCACGACCGCACACATACCTTCGCGAAGTTCTTTCAGGGAGTGCTCGCCTTCCAGCTGGGCTTGGCCAAGAAGGTGCTGATCGCTGACCAGCTCGGCCCACTCGCGGATTATGCCTTCGGCGCCGAGTCGCTATCGATCGCGGATGCGTGGCTCGGTGTGCTGGCGTACACCTTTCAGATCTACTTCGACTTTTCGGGCTATTCGGATATGGCGATCGGGCTGGGCCTGATGATGGGCTTCCGTTTCCCGATCAACTTCAACAGTCCGTACCGCTCTATATCGATCACGGACTTTTGGCGGCGTTGGCACATCTCGCTGTCGTCTTTCCTACGCGACTATCTGTATATCGCGCTGGGGGGCAACCGTGGCAGCAAGCAGCGAACGTACGTCAACTTATCCCTGACGATGCTACTCGGTGGTTTGTGGCACGGTGCCGCTTGGACCTTCATTGTCTGGGGTGCCTACCAAGGCCTGTGGCTGGTGTTCGAGCGATTGATTGGTAAGCGTTCGTTCTATTCGGCTACGCCGGTTCCGGTGCAGATAGCATTGACCTTCCTGCTGGCGATGATTGGTTGGGTCTTCTTCCGTGCAACGGACATGGAAGCCGCTGGTTCCATGTTCCGCTCGATGGCAGCGCTTGGGGAGCCGGCGACCTTCTCGCTGCTGATACGACCCATTCACTGGATCGTATTTAGCGTGGCGGTGGGAGTTATCTGGTTCGCGCCAACCACGCAGTGCATCGTGCCGAAGCCCAGCATTGGCATGACGCTCGCGATTCAGGTGTTCTTCATCTTGTGTCTGTTGCAATTGCACCTGGCTGACAACGTGCCCTTCCTCTATTTCCAGTTCTGATGAGCATGAGTGACCGAGAGCACAGAACGGCGCCGCCGGAGGGGCATGAGCGGGATGGTTTGATTCCGGTTTCCGGACCTGAGTCGGGGAATCTGCCGCCGGCAATCCTGCGCGCATTTGTCATCGTCGCCTTCTTGGCTTCCTTGACGGCGACGGCAGTGATCGATCGAGCCTATCCTAGCGAGAAGCCCAAGCTGTTCGGCCAAGAGAAGAAGGACGACAAGCGCGTACGAGCGGCTGCTCGCATCGAAGACGGAACTGCCGCGCGCTTGTTTGAGCAGGAGCTGCGGCTGACCTCTCCAGTACGCAAGTCATTGTCGTCGTGGTATGCCGTCCAGCTCTATCGCTATCTGGACGAGGCAGGTGGCGAAGTGTTGGCCGGCAAAGACGGCTGGCTCTTTATGACGCGTCGCGTCTATCTGGAGGACGCAAACAGTGTCGTCCCGCAGCTGGCCGCTGCAATCGCCGGATTGGATAGGCGGCTCGCTCAACATGGGCTCGACATGGTCCTTGCCCCGATTCCGCGCAAGGCCGTGATCTGCTCCGAGTTCTTGCCTGACGGAGTCGATCCAGATCCCGCCGTTGATGAGGCCTTTGCACAGGCCCTCCGCGATCATGGCGTTCTGACCGCTGATGTCGCAGGATTATTTAAGCGCGAGGAAGCTCGTTTGTTGTACTTCCCGCCGGATGGACACTGGACCGAGCTTGCCGAAGTTCTCGCCTCCGAAGCGATTGCGGAGGCGATGGGAATCCTGCTTACAGAGGAGCAACGCACGACCCAGATTGTGCAGGACGGAACCAAAGAGCCCGAGAGCAACACTTTCTACTTCGCGGGCCTCGACTCCGAAGATGAACGTCTCGCATTCTTGGATTATGAGCCGATTCCACGCTACGGCGTGGTTGGCAAAGCAGGTGCCGAACTCCAAATTCCAGGGCCGCCCTACACGGCGCTGCTCGGCACGAGCTTCAGTGCGCGCCGCCGCATTGGGACTTTCATTGAGCACTTCTCGGGCGAGCGAGTGTTGAACCTAGCCGCAATCGGCGAGATGCCGCTGTTGCAACTCGAACGCTTCATCGAGCATCCGAGCTTTCACAAGCTGAAAGCGGTCGTCATTGAGATGCCGCTCCATGCGGTGTTCAGCGGCAAGCAGTATGCGGACTCCGCAGTGCTCTATGGGTTGTTGCCTTCGAAGCTTACGTCGAGCCTATCGAATCAGGCGGCCCTCAAGGTCAAGCCGATGGTCACTAAAGGAATGCTTCACGTGCGTCGCAAGCCGATCATTATTGCTACGACATTAGGAGGCCGGCTCG
This sequence comes from Planctomycetota bacterium, assembly GCA_047611405.1. Lineage (GTDB taxonomy): Bacteria > Planctomycetota > UBA1135 > UBA1135 > JBLFWN01. Next base: position 39,279 of record JBLFWN010000031.1, read on the forward strand.
CTCACACCGGCGATGGCGCGGTCGCTCTGCGGATCCGCGGTGAAGTGCAAGGTCGGGAGATACAGGTCATCCACTCGGGCGGAGGCGTGTTTCCCGTGACAACGGTCTGGCCGCTCGATTGCACCGAGCTCGTGTTGCCGATGATCGCAGGTGAAGCGAACAATCGCGTCGCTCGCTGGAGGTGTGCTGGAAGCGGAAGCGTGCGCGTCGATGAGCTCGAACTCGTGATCGAAGGCGAACTCGTTTTGGGTGGCCCCGAGTCGCATGGGCTGACACCGATCGAGCGCGGTCAGATTCTCCGCGGAGACAAGACTTGGCGCGACTGGGTCACGATCCCCGGTGGCTACACCGTCCCTAGGCATGCGACCCTCGTCGTCGAGCGCATGGAAAAGACTGGCTCACCTCGAAGTATTCAGCTCTGCACGATCTCGGAGGGCAAGGAGCAAGTCCTCTTGGAAGCCACGCTCAACTCGGGTGGAGTCATGGTCGCGAACTTGACACCTCTGCAGGGGCAACGCCTGGACCAGATCTATCTTACCGGACCAGGCGGCACGTCCAAGCCGTTGCTGAAGTCCGTTTCAATCTACGAGCTTGGCAAGTAGCACCGAGGTGCTTCACCTCATGGGGTGAACACAACTTCAAGCGCCTGCGATAGATTGAACCCGCTCGAGCAGGGGCCCAGAGGATTGCGATACCAGCATTGGAAGTAGCGGCGATCGCCCGCCTGGATCGCGCCGTTCCTTCCGAAGCCCTGGCTCATCTGCACGATGCGGCCGCCCTCGATCCACACTCCCGCGGAGTCTGTCATGCCAACCGGGAAGCGCTGGATTGCGCCCGTGACACATCGCAAACCGTCGCCAAACGGAAGATGAGCGATGCCGGAGCTCATGAATAGCAAGCCTGGCTGATACGCGGGGAGGTCGCGTATGTAGAGCGTGAGTGTGTCGAGCGCAACGCTCGGCAGTCCGCGCAAGGTGATGTTGGAGCCGCTGTTGACCTGCGCACTGGTAATGTCGAGCGCCGCCGACCACAACCAGCTGCTTACTGGCGTACCCAACTTCGCGCGTGCGATCGAGCCGCCGACGCAAAGAGTGCCCGCTTCGAACGGAATGCTGGCTGCATTTGCTCCGTAGAGCAGCAGCCCATTGCCCATCACTTGGCTGCCGTAGATTGTGAACTCGATTTCAGGTTCGGACAGCTTGAGCTCGTCATGGACCTCGAGCAGTGGCGTCATGAAGCCGCTCCCACTTGGGGCAGGAATTGGATCGCAGCCGAGCCTAGGCGGAGCAGCGTTGCCGGCGCGCTGATGTGGCTCGGAAAAGCGGGGGGCGGCTATCAATTGACGGTCACGAGCAGGTCGATCGCCTCGAAAGCACCATCGGACCATTCCACGGTAAGCATGAGTAGATCACCGGGCAGTGGCGCCCCGCTACTCTCGCTCGTCGGTCTCGGGTCACCTGGCGAGTGCCAAGCCGACGAGAGCACGCGTGCCGTTCGGCCATCGATCTGTAGCTTGTCAGCTGCGAGGATGAAGTCCGTGCGCGCTTCTCGACCGAGCTCCTTGGCTAACTGGGAGTAGTTGGTGCGAGCGTGAGCCCACTCCCACTTCCATCCGGTTGGGCGCTCGGCTAGGCAGCGACCGTAGGCTTCCAACGAGCGCGTCGCGCGGTCCTTGTCGAGACTGACCGCGGACTCGCCCACGCGCGCTTGCTGCTCGAGCTTGTAGCCGATGTAGAACCAGGATTCGCACATCAAGCCGTCGAGCGGGCGAGCTTCACTCATGCGCAGGTTACGTTCACTTTGGGCGCGTGCGAGGAAGCTCTCGCTCGTCTCGTCACCCAGCAGGAACTCGCCCAACTTGCGATCCCAATCGGACAAGGTGTCGGGCGGATACTCGATGAACTCACGCAACTCCGTCTCTGCCTTCTGTTGCGTTTCGCCAGCGCTCAAGATCCACATCCACATGCGGCCATAGAGCCCGGGCATTCGCTCGCGATCGATCGATTCTTGCAGGCAGACTGCGGCTTGCTCTCTATTCCCCTCTAGACCTTCGAGGTTGCCGAGCCACTCATAGGCTTGAGGGTCGTCCGCGAAGTCTGCGATCATGCGTCGGTAGTTGTCGCGCGCTCCAACGAAAACACGTCGTCGCAGGCGCTGTGTCGCAAGCAAGCGCTGCAGCGGCCAATCGTTCTCAGCGAACTCGCCGCAGAAGGCATACAGCTCCTGCTCGGCAGTTGCGTAATCGCGCGTGCGTGTTCGGAACTCGATTTTCCACTCGAGTGCTTGGTAGCGAAGCTGGGCGAAGTTGCTCGGTTCGGTGGCCGCTTCCGACAGCGCGATCACGCTCTCCAAGCCTTGAATAGCCTCCAACTCTCGCCCACTATTGGCGAGCAATAGGGCTCGCGCGTAGTGACTCCAAGGGTCGCTCTCATCTACGGAGATCGCGTGATCCAAGGCGGCTTGTGCGCGTCGGTCGTGCTCCGTTGCTGCATCGGCCCGGCCTCGATTGCGATCGTCCTCACCCAGCAAAATGTGTGCATGGCCTGTCCACCATAGCGCTCGCAGATGGTCCGGCGTAAGCGTTGTGGCAGCGTCCAGGATCAACGCGGCGGCCATCGCATCGGTGCGTTGCGACTCTGTCAGAAACCAACGGTGCTCGTTCTGATACGGGGGGAGGTAGCGGATCGCATCTTCAACCCACTCGTCGGAACCACGCCGTTCCTGCGCAGCCGGCTGCGGGGCAGGGACCGGGCCGAGTCTCGGGCAGGGCAGGACCAGGGTCGAGAACAGTATAGAAAGCAGCTGAACGTGCATGGAAAGAGCCTAGCCGGGGCAGCTGTCGAATGGGAGGTCAGGACTGGATGCTCCGAAACTCACAGGATTCGCGAATCTCTCGTCACAATCTGGACCGCCGAGGAACCTGTTCTTCGGGCTATGCCTGAATCGAACGTAACTCTGAGTCTCCACGACCTGATGCAGCAGGCCGGGCGCTTCCACGCGCTCGCAAGCAGGTTCGTCGGCGATGGTCACATCGCCGAGGACATGGTGCCGGATGCCTGGGTGGCTAGCCTGGAGGCTTCCCGCTCGCGCCGTGCCACACCGAGCCATGCGCTGACGTAGAGCGCGTGGGGAACTGGGGTCACCAGCGACCTGTCTCTGCGCTTCCTGGCCGGCGATGCGCATGGTCGTTCGATCGAACGCGAGGTTGCGAAACCTGAGGCGCTGAATGGTGTCGACTCCGCGGCAGCTCATAAGCAAGTGCAGCAAGCGCTCGCGGGAGCCATCATGGAGTTACCCGGGCCGCAACGCTCCGCTCTCGTCTGGCGATACAGGGAAGAGTTGCCCTAGCAACAGATCGCTAGCCGGCAGCAGATATCGGAAGCGAAAGTGACGTGCGCTGGCGATGTTGGGCGAACAACTCAGTGGCTGCGGGGGGGGAGGGCGCGCGTGTCGGTTGTCTCTTGCCGAGTGTGAGTGGCGTGAGCAGGATCACGTGACGACCGAGGAGCATGAAGAACAAGAGGCCGAGCCCGAGTTCTCGATCTCCGACAAGGATGGCTACTACGAGCTTCAGCCCATTGATGAAGTCCTGGCGGTCGCCTTCTCGAAGAAAAAGTACCTGAGCCAAGAACTCGAGATCCCTTTGGATCGCGAACTCGATGCAACGCTTGAGCGCTGTCCGAAGCTCTATGGCCAGATCATGAACGAGCGGGCTAAGCTACTGAGTCCACCTGGTGAAGTGAAGGTGACCCTCCAGTTGCCTGGAGCCAAAGGGACGACCTCAGCCAGGACGCGCTTCGAAGCTAACGGTAGCTACCTGTTCGATTAACCTTAGCTTGGAGTGGCCACGACTATCTGGGGCCGTGTGAAAGGCTATGACCAAGTAGAGAAAACGGTCGAGTTGGACTTGACGGCGGATGGATCGACGCTGCACGACCTCGAACTACCCGCGGTCCTGATCATCGTTGGTACGGTGCGAGACAAGGAGACGAATGCAGCGATCCCCTTCGCCGAAGTCTGGACGAGTGCATTCGACTACGAGGAGGATGCGACCGCAGCCACGACGCTTGCAAATGCGGAGGGGGAGTTCTGCCTCGAAGGTGTCGAGCGCGACGAGCACATCTACAAAGGGCACCGCTACTTGACGCTCAGATTAATGGGGCGTGCGCCAGGGCCTATAGCTTCACCGTTGAACGCATATACGGGTGTTCCGGATGCCGAGGGAGTGATCCGCAAGGACCTGCATCTCGTGCCGAGCTACTATTCGATGAGCGCGGTGCTCTATCAACCCGGCAAGCGTGCAATCGCTCAGGCCTACGACGTGTGGACCGTTGATTCGGAAATGAACTTCGAGTTTCAGACAACGACTGGCCGCGGCGAGATCAGCATCGAAGGCTTGCCGGCGGGCGGACTCGCGATCGCCTGTTATCGCAATGGTCGTCGCGGCGACGGTGGTCACTTGTCGCTATCGGCCGCACTCGAGTTGCTATCTGGCAGCGACGACCGCTTCGAGGTCGAGTTGGTCAGCGCAGGCTCGACGAGCATCGAGAGCTTCGTGCGTGACCCCCAAGGGAACGGCCTGGCGGCTGTCGAAGTGGACGCTCGTCTCGACCTGTTGTTTCACGCCCTCCGAATCGTGCTGGATGGCGAGACCGTGCGTACCGATGAAACCGGTGCCTCCCGATTCGAGCAGCTTCGAGCGGGTGACTATCGTGTCAAAGTCGCGGGTTGCGTCGAACCGCAGGATCGAATTTTTACGCTCGTCTTCGGCGAATCACTGACGGAACTCGCCTTCGTCAAAGGACGTTGCGTGCCTTTCAGCGGAACGGTCGACATGGGCGATCATCCGAAGGGTGGTTTTTGCAGTGCATCTGCGTCATCTGCAGAAAGAAGAGGTTCTGCACGCCACGGGTGTCGGCGAAGAGGGTGATTGGACAATGACGGATGTACTCGAAGGGGGTTCTGACTTGGTGCTGTTGCAGGACGATCGAGATCGTGGATCGAATGACTTTGCACTCGGAGAAGGCGACGGGCCTGGTGCTGGGCTCGCAGTAGTGGCGCAAGAGTGATTGCAGATCGTGTGACACCCTGGCGGGCTGACATGGTCCAAGTGGCATGCAGTCACTGTGTCTTGCTTGGGGAGTGTGGATAGGATTCGTCTGTCTCGTAGGGAGCGCGCGTGCGGAGGGCGGCGCACCTGACGCCGAGATGCGCAAGTTGATCGAGCAGCTCGCGGATCAGCTGCAAGAGAAAGCGTCGGGTCGACGGCGCAGCGCGGTGCGCAAGCTCGCCAAACTTGATGATGCTGACGGGTGGGGGCTGGTACTTAGCGCACTCGATGATCCCAAGGGCGAGGTTGCAGACGAAGCGCAGCTCGCGATCGCGCAGATCGAAGGCGAGCGTCAAGTGAAGGAGCTGCTTGGGCGCGATGGCTTGCGCTCGAAGCAGGAATGGGTCCGCGTGCGTGTCGCCGAAGCCCTCGGCCGGATGGAGGTGACGCTGCCGATGCGGGAAGTGGGCCGGGCTCTCGATCCACGAGATGTCGAGTCGTGCTCTGCGTTGCTATGGAGTGTCGAGCGCTTGGCGGATGCCGGTCATGTGAAGGATGATGCGGACAAGCTCGTCCGCGAAGTCGATGACTGCCTCTCGAAGCGCGTCGATGCGCGGGTGCGCGCTGCGGGCGTCTCGGCCTTGGTCGCGCTGGCATGCGCTGCCAGCGTGGGGGATTTAGAAGGCGTTGTGCGCGAGGACCTGGTGCGGGACTTTATGCGTCTGGCTGGTGATAAATCCAGCGAGGTCCGCTGCGCATGGGTGGCCGGCTTGGCGCGGCTCGGGGGGGACGCCAACTGTTCTAAGATGATCGCTTGCTTGGCAGACCGTGCAGCGAACGTTCGCTTGCAAGCCGTGGAGTCGCTGTTGTCGGTCGCAGATCGGCGGGTGCTGGAAGCGCTGAGCGACCAGTTGGAACGCGAATCGAATGATCGAGTGATCAGCCGCATTGTGACGGGGCTGCGCGCCGTGACGGGAATGAAGTACCGAGCCGATCCGCGCTCTTGGAAGCGTTGGCTCGAAGGCGTCAGCGAGGACTGGGTGGGCATGCAACCGAGCGGGAAGACGGCGGTCTATGAGGATGGAATGAGCCGCGCCAAGCTCGCAGGCCTTCCGCTGCCAAAGGGCGCCATGGTGTTCTTGGTCGACTTTTCCGGCTCGACATGGTCGCAACGCATTGGGACTCGAACGCGTAAGGAAGTGTTGGACGAGACGATTCGCGACGCGCTAACTGCCTTGCCCGAGACTGCGCGTTTCAATGTCGTACCTTACACGGCGCAGCCGTTGCCTTGGCGAGAGAGCGTCGAGCTAGCGAAGCGACGCGCCGTGCGCGACGCCCTCGAGTACTTTGAAGACTGCAAGGCCAATGGCCCTGGGAATGTGTTCGATGCATTGATGTTCGCGTTTAGTGATCCCGATGTTGAGTCGATTGTGCTGCTGACGGACGGAGCGCCAAGCGGGGGGCGGCGCTGGAATTTAGGGTTGATGGTTGAGTTGCTGCGGCAGGCGAATCGGTATCGGAAGTTGAGTATCGATGTGGTGCTTGTGGGAGCGAGTTCGCGCTTGCACAGGTATTGGGAGGAGGTCGCTGCGGATAGCGGCGGGCGGTGTTTGGAGGCGCGGTTGGGGGGGTAGGGGGCGTTTGTTGAGGTGGCGTGGTGGGTTTGGCGGTGGTTGTGGCTCTCTGCTTCGATCCTGAACCCGAGCGCCACCTCCAAGCCCCACGCCAACAATCCCCTTAGCCGTGACGTTCAAACGCAATGGGCCCACCAGAAGTCCAACGCGCGCCATTCCTGCATCAATCCAAAACCAAAACGCCACACCCGTATCACGCCCCACGCTCCTCAGCTAGGCAGCTCCGTCGGCTCATCGCCGCTATCCTGCACCGGCAAGTTCAGAATGACGCGCGGCAGAATACTAGTCTTCGGAAGATCATCCACGGTCGGTTGGTCCGCAGCTCCCTCGCTCGCTTCAGCAGGCTTCGCAGTTGGGGGAACCGGCAGCGCGCCGAGCACAGACAGCGGCTGCGGGGTCGCTAGCGGATTCTCCTCAACTTTCGGTACCAAGATTGGGCCGGGCACCGGCAAGGCATCGGAAGCGTCTACGATCAACTCGGATTCCACTTCCGCCTCGACTTCAACCTCGACCTCGACTTCAACCTCGACCTCATCCACCGAGTCCTCGGTCTCACAAGTCGTCTGCAACTCATCCGCAATCGAGTCTTCAACTTCAACGACTGAAGCATCTGAGTCTGCCGCGCAAACGACGTCATCAACTCCTCCCGCACCATCCACACGCAACTCCGCTAAACGATCATCAATCCGGGCGACACCAGCACGCAACGAGTCATGCCCCGCGAGAATGCGATCCAACAGGTCAGCTTTCAGCTGCCCCAAGCGTGTATCGATAGCGTTCTCCCATTCGCATGACACTTCGCTCGCTGCAGTCGCCGGCTCCTGCAAGTCCAACTGCAGTTCCAACTCGGCGACGGTCTCGCGCAAACGTTGATTCTCGTTGCGAAGCTCTTCAACTTCTGCGGCATCCGCAGAAACGCCAGCTTGCGGAGACGCCGCATCGTCCTCGACTTGGATCCACAGCTCTCCTTGGCCAATGCGAATGCGACCATCGGCCGCAGGCACCGTGCCCGCCACTCGCTCGTCTTGCACGAAGGATCCATTCGACGAGCCTAGGTCTGTTACAGACACACCGCGCTGGATGCGAGCGTGGTGTTTCGAGACGTAGGAGACATCGAGGACGACATCGCAATCGGAAGCGCGGCCGACCAGGGCTTGTTCTCCATCAATCGTCAAAACCTGGTCTGGGCTGTCGGGATATTGAATGCGGATTTTCATGGTCGTGACTCGAGATTGATTGGCATGGCCACCGGGGAATTCATGCGGGCGCGAAAGGGCAAATGACTCCGAGCGGTGGGCGTCTCGCGGCAGTCTGCCACCCTGGGAGCGCCAAGCAAACCGGCAACGATGGTCACAACCAGAGCGGTCGAACTTGCAAGTGGACAGACTACTGACCTGATTCGGCCATGTCTTGGTCATCGCGCTCGCTCGAATTTTGCGCGATATCCTGATGCAATCGACAGGTTGAGCACGCCATCAGTGTCGGCGACACTGCTTTCGATGCGGGCGGGGGACCCATCAACGGGATCTCCACCCTTCAAGGCAAGTCCCATTGCCCCTGGCGATTGCCGGAGACGAGGTTCCGATCTCGTGTTGGGCTCGTCTAGTCTACAATTCTGACCGCGTCGGCCTTCGCCAGTCGACGCCACCCATGGGAGCATGCTTCGCGTTCCCATCGAGCTAGACCTGCATTCACAACCATAATCGCATGACGCCGGGCTACAAAGACGACGAGACACTGCCGACCGAAGGATCCGATGACTCCGCTCGCGATTCAGAACGCAAGCGAGCCGAGCAACGGGAGGCAGAGCTCGATGGCACGCTGCCCCTTGGGGAGGACGACCTCGCGGACTTCGAGGACGATCTGCGGTTGGATGAAGAGGGCGCTGACCGGATCACCAAAGCAACGGATGCTTTCGGTGATATGACAGAGGCTCTGCCCGGCGGCGAGGCTCCGAGCGAGAGAGGCAAGACCGAGTTCGTCGCGAGTGAACTCGAAGGTCTGCCCGACATCACCGAGGCGCTACCCGTTCCGCCGGATCCCGGCGCGAACCCGCGCGAGACCGACGTCACACCGACCCCGCGGCCGGTTCCGCGGCGCAGAGTCGATCAGACCGAGGCGACGGAGCGCGGTCGTACCCAGCCGACGGGTCGTACCGACTCGACAGGCAAGACCTTCTTGGTGCCCGAGAGCGAGTTCGTCTCGAGCGGGCGCGGAGGAAGTGGTGAGACGACGCTGCGGCGCGCACCGGCCGAGGTTGTGTCGAACCAGGATGGTATAGAGCAGACGTTGATCGCTGGGCGCTTCGAAGTCTTGAAGACGTTGGGCGAGGGCGGGATGGGCAAGGTGTACCTCGTTCGTGACAGCCAGATCGAAGGGCGCCAGGTCGCGATGAAGTTGTTGCGCTCGCGCTACTCGTCGAACTCGCAGTTCCGCACGCTGTTCTTCCAAGAGATTCGCGCGGCGCAGAACTTCGTTTCAGAAAACGTCGTCCAGGTTCGCGATTGCGGACAAATGGAAGACGGCAAGTTGTTCTTGACGATGGATTTCGTGCCTGGCGAAGACCTGAGCCACCTCCTGAAGCGCGAGAAGAAGATCACCGTGCGCCACGCGCTCGAGATCACGCGCCAGATGCTGCTCGGCCTGCACTCGGGTCACGAGCAAGGCTTCATTCACCGCGATATCAAGCCCGGCAATGTCATCTTGGCATCACAAGTGCCGAAGACTGACGAGAACCCGATGGGCGTAGGTGTACGCCTGCTGGACTTCGGCATCGCCGGCCTCGTTGAAGAGATGGGCGAAGGCATGCACGCCGGAACGCCGTCGTACATGTCACCCGAGCAAGCCAAGGGGCAACGCCTCGATCCTCGATCTGATTTGTTCGCGGTCGGCATCGTGTTGTTCCAAATGATTTCCGGCGAACGTCCGTTCACCGGCAAGACGAAGAAGGAGGTCACGAACTCGATCATCGAGACCAACCTGTCACCGATCATTCGGGCGTTGGACGAGCTGCCGAAACCGGTTCGCAAGCTGCTCGAGAAGGCGCTGTCGAAGAACCGCGACAAGCGCTACCAGAGCGCGATCGAGTTCGCCGAGGCGATTGAGGACTCGAGTGCGTACAAGCTCGTTGGTGAAGTTTCACCCTTTGTGAAGCTTAGCCTGGCCGCGATGACAGTCGTTGCAGGCATGGCGGGTGGACTGCTCTGGAAGGGGCAGCAGGAACTTGGTAGCCAGGAGGATCGTCTTGAAGGCCTGCGGACGGATGCCAGGGAGCACGTAAAGCTCATGGCCGCCGCGGAACTCAAGTACGCAACGCTCGATGGCAGATACAATACTCTCAAGTCGGAGAAGGCGACCGGGACTGAGATTGACGACTCAAATGCCGCTGGGCTGAAGCGTGACCTCGACAAAGCTCTTGCTGAAGCCTTGAGGCTAGGGAAGTTGGCCGATGACCACCGCGTGAAGGAGAATCTCTGGAAGGTGGATGAGAAAAGCTTGACTGACCGCCTCAACGAATTGGACGTTCTGGTCACCGAGAGCAGAGCGGAAATCGCGAAGCTTCAAAACAAGACATCTCCCGAGGGAGGCACCGCAAACGACTTCGATCTAATCCTAGGGCATGTCGCAGCGGGAAGAGGAAGCCTGGCCGCAGAAGCCCTGACTTTCGCCAAGAACCAGCGTGGCAGCTTCACGAGCGGCGCCGGTGCTCAATTCGTCAGCGGAATCGTTGGCGCTGCGAACCAGCTGCATAAGTTCGAGCGCAGTCAGCGCGACAGCAATCCGATTCCGATCCACGTCAAGAACGCTCGTGACGCATTCGAAGACGCGGTCGATGCGCACGAAGCGTTCATATCACAGGTCCAGGCCGCGAACTGGCGGGACTGGGTATCCATCCCGACCGACGAGCCACCGAATCGAGTCGAGGCCATTACAGCTGCATTTCAGCGTGTCTCGGGCGAGTTGGAGGCTGCCACAGTCGCGTGCAAGAAACTCGAGGACGACAACCGCGATGAGGTTCTGAGTCACCCCGTCGACGCAGATCCCACACGTGTGATCCAGTTTGCAAAGCAGTATGGACCCGAGTTAGCTGAAGAGTTTTTGTCGCGCGCAATCGTCCACTTCCGCGAAGGGTTGGTCGTGAATGGAAGACTCGATAAAGAAGCTCTACGTAACGCCATCCACCTCAATACATGGGCGGAATACCTCAAGGGTGGCATCAATGTGCCTACGAGCGGTGATGCGGCTGAGATCAAAATGCTGTGGCTCGCTCGCTGCTGGTACATCGACGGAGAATCGCCGAGTGACAAGAACCAGCCCGATCCCAAGCTTCCGGAACTGAGCCCGGGCAAGCACGTTGTCGACTGGTACGCGCAATTTGCGATCCAGGTCGCGTTCGAGCGAAGTGATGTTCAGTTCCCGGTTCAGCCCGCGCAGATTCAGGTCTACCGCTCGACATCCAAGTCGGGCAGCAAGTCGTGGTTGGTCGATTCTCACGCAGGCCAGGAGCCGGGCAAATCCTGGGAGATTCAACATGTCTTCTACGACGATGCCGGCGGTACGCTGAGTACGTTGAAGGACAAAATCGAGCGCTTTGGCGACAACTTCCATAGGGGGCAACAGCGCTTGATGGGCACCCGTGAGCTGAGTGACGAAGTCTCCGTCACGAGTTGGGATCGGTTGCCGAAAAAGAGCCTTCCCAGCGAGGCATATTGGACGCGCCAGATCCCGCTCGAAAGTCACATCCAAGCGTTGAAAAAACGGGCTGCACCGTGCCTTGTCGTCAAGCGTTCCTTCGGTGAGCTGTGGATCTCTCCTTCGCTCGGCGTTGTGTACGAGAAAACTCCTGCCTTCACCCGCGAGCTGGTCTACTCGGGCAATTCTCAATAGGCTGGGCGGCCAAGCAGCGCCGGCTGATCCAAAGGCGCTCCTGATCGACGGCGCGACTCCTCCGAGTCGTGCACTCTCCGTAGAACCCCGCAAATCAAAATAACATGCAAGCATCGAGGTTGGTGTGGGTGGTCCTTGCCCTCGGAATGTCTCTCGGCTGTAGCAGTTCGGGACCCAAAGGCACGCGACTTGGGCCCTCTCCGCGCATCTTCACGGGTTTTCCCCCACAGAAGTCCCAGGACACAATTTATGCCTCCGCTCGGTATGACGCCGATGCTATGCGCACCTTCGGTGGAGTCGACCTAGTCGATCACGATGGAGTGCTCCCGGTCGAACTGACGTTTCGCCTGCGTGGAAAGGACTCGGACAGCAAGGTCGTGATGGTCGAGCCCAACCGCATCGACCTACGCCTCTATCTGCCTGACGGCACAGCCCTGATCCCGGCCGATGCGGATCGCATCGCCGAAGGCTTGCGCGACGAGCACGCGAGTCATGTTCGTGGCAAGAAGCTGATCGGTGGTTTGCTAGACGAAGCTACTGATCACACGGGCTATATCTTTTTCAAACTCAAGCCGCGCAATCGTTTCTCGGTCGACGGCAGACAAGTGCGTCATGTAACAGGCGGTATCGAGCACGAGCTGAACCTGACGAACTCTTTGCTCGCGTTCAATCTGAACATCGGTGGCGAGTCACGCGCCATGTACGTCGGTATCCAATAATCTCTGCCATGTTCCACGCTACTCAAGACTCGGGAATGAGCCGGCTCGGCCGGACTTGTCACTGGCTCGCTCTGACCTCGACCCTCATCTTCTCCGCTTGCAGTTCGCCGTCTTTGTATGGTGGATATCGCGAGAAATTAGCGGCAGCTGACGGGAACCTGCGCTCGGGCAAGCATGCCGATGCGGCAAAGAGCTTGGAGGCTTTCCTTGCGGATACCTACGAGACACGCGACACCTATCATCTGCAGCGCTTCTTCGCGAGCTACCTTCTGACGCTCGCGCATGAGGCCTCGTCATTCGAGGGCAGTTTCATAATGGAGCCCAGAGCTGGGGGAGGCGGAAGCTTTTCGATGGACTCGGGCGAAGAGGGGGCCAAACGGCCCTCAAAGATTGGACACGCCGTTGCCGTGACCTTCTATGGTGCCTACGCTCGTGACGGAGCCCAAAGTGCTCGCAGCAAGCCGACCGAGATTGAGGGCGAAGCACTGCTGCCGGAAGATTTGCTCGACTTGGGTGTCGAGGATGCATTCAGCCACATGAATCTGTCCCTGCTAGCGGTCTACTCACGACTCGGCTTCGAGGAACGGATCCCCGATATTGTCCGTGGCATGTCCGATCTACAGGATGACGAAACCTGTGAAGCGCTGCTGGAGCGGCTATCGGTCAACGCTGCTGTGCGACCATGGATCTACAGCGGCATTTTCGATTACCTGAAGGCGGTCGACGAACGCATGGCCTACAAATTCGGCATCCGAACGCGAGAGGCTGCAGAGCAATCGAAGGGCACGATGGGACGAGACGTGACCGAGGATATTGCCGATTGGATCGACTTCGAGTCGAGCCTGAGGTTCATCTCTAGTACCAATGTTGAGTTCAATCGTGACTTCAAAGGTGAAGACCCATCGTCGGGCGATCGCTTGCTGGTTTTTCGTGGTGTCCCCAAGGACCAGTTCGATAAGAAGTGACAGCCGCCTGACCGTATTGCTCCAGCCATAGCTGAGTGCCGACATGACGATTCATCCTTTGCTCGAACGAGGGCGTCGTGTTGGCCGAGCGATCGCTCGCCATTGCGGCACCTCTGCCCTCGCGCTGACGTGCCTGACCGGTCCGCTGGTCGCGCTGCAGCGTTCCCCCGAAGCTCACCTTGGAAGGCCGGTGGGGGGCGACTTCACGCTGGCTGATTGGAGCGAGGTCTCGAGCTACTTCGAGACTCTCGCGCGCGATTCGAAGCGTGTCACGACGCGCTCGATCGGCAGAACGACTGAGGGGCGCGACCTCTTGCTCAGCGTCATTACGAGCGAGGCCAATCATGCCCGTCTGCCCGAACTACGGGCGCACGCACGGATTCTGGCGGATCCGCGCGGTAAGTCGGCGGAGCTCAAGAAAGCCGCATTGGACGATGGCAAGGTCTTCCTCTTCATCACCTGCGCGATGCATGCGACTGAGACTGCATCGCCGCAGATGGCGATGGAGTTGGCGCATACTTTAGCGAGTAGTGACGACCCCTTCTGGCAGCAAGTGCGTGAGGAAGTCGTCGTCATCCTTATTCCCTCGCTGAACCCTGATGGCCTCGATCACGTCGTCTCTTGGTATCGCGAGACTGTCGGGACGCCTTACGAGACATCGGGTCTGCTAAAGCTCTATCAGCACTACGTCGGGCACGACAATAATCGCGACTGGTTCATGCTGAGCCAAGCCGAGACGCGCTTGCTGACCGAGCAGCTGTACTCAGTCTGGCGCCCGCAAGTTCTGTGGGATGTGCACGAACAAGGATCGTCGCGCGAGCGCTTCTTTGTGCCGCCCTTTCGCGATCCGCTGAACCCCAACCTCGATGTCGGCATCGTGACAGGGATCGATCTGCTCGGAACGCGCACGATGTTCGATATGACCGCCGCCGGCCTGACCGGCATCGCAAGCGGGATTAGCTATGACATGTGGTGGAACGGAGGCAACCGCAGTGTGCCCGTGCGCCACAACATCGTCGGCCTGCTGACCGAAGCAGCGTCAGTCGATTTGGCAACGCCGCTGTTCCAACCGCGCAACACGCTCTCGCCGCCGCGCGGCTTGGCTGCGTATGCGCCGTCCAATCGCTTTCCGAAGCCGTGGCCCGGTGGATGGTGGCGCATTCGCAACATCATCGACTATGAATTGGCCTTCGGGCGTTCGTTGCTCGGGAGCTTGTCGCGTGAAGGACGCTTGTGGAGAGAAAACTGCCTGCGTGCCTCCGAGCGAACCATCGCGGCTGGCGGCGAAGCACCGCGCGCTTGGGTGATCCCTTCGGACGCGCGCGATCCCGCGGCGGTGCGGCGTTTGGTTCAAACCTTGCTGCTCTCGGGCATCGAAATTCATCGCGCTGGCGCGGAATTCGAATCAGGTGGCCGGACTTGGCCATCCCGCTCGCTGGTCTTGCGCCGTGACCAGCCTTATGGCGCTCACCTGCGCGATCTGTTTGAGGTCCAGCGCTATCCCGATGGCGATCCTCCCTACGATGTCGCGGGTTGGACGCTGCCGATCCTGATGGGTGTGCGGCGTGCGACCTTGGTCGACCTTCCGGAGACCGAGCTGACGCGTGTCGGTGATTGGACGCAAGCGCTGGAGGGCTTTGGTGGTGACGATCGTCTTGGTTTTCCGCAGGCTGAATGGCGCTCGGTGCGCGATTCCGACACTTGGCCCTGGCTCTTTCAGCGCTTGTCCCAAGGGGAAGCGACGACCGTCCTGACGAGTGGCGAGCGAGCTGGGCTGATGATCCCTGGCTCGGAGAAAGATGTCTCACTGTTGAGTGAGGATCCGCTGACCCTGCGCCAGATGCCGCGCGTCGGTGTCTACGCACCTTGGCGCGGTCTGATGAACGAAGGTTGGTTGCGCTTCGTACTCGACCGTTGGCAAATGCCGTACGAGTCAGTCCGCAACGAGGCCATCAACGCAGGCAATTTGTCGGATGCTTTCGATGTCTTGATCTTGCCTGACCTAAGCGCATCTCAACTCGACAGTGGCCGCACACCAGGATCGGTACCAGTTGCATTCGAGGGCGGACTCGCGCCTGAAGGCGCCATGGCCATCGAGGAGTTCGTGCGTGGCGGCGGGACCTTGATCGCGATGGGGGGCAGTGCGGATTGGACGATCGACTTGTTCGGTATGCCGCTCGTCGATGCCTCGCGCGGAGCAGAGGCGGGCGAGTTCTCGTGTCCCGGAAGCGTTCTACGGAGCGTGCCTCAGTCGCACTCCATGACCGCAGATCTGCCAGCCAGTCAGGCGATCTTCTTCTCGCGCTCACGCGCTTGGCGCCTTATGACAAGTGCGGAGGAAGAGGAGCAGGACCGGACATGGTCTCACCAGCCTGATGTCTTGTTGCGCTATGCAGCTACGCGTCTCTTGTACTCAGGTTGGATTCGCGAGCCGCAGCGGATTGCCGACAAAATCGCTTGGCTGCGTGCGCCGGTCGGCGACGGGACCATCCATCTGTTCGCGTTCCGTCCGCAGTACCGCGCGTGGTCTCAGGCCGCTTTCTCCTTGTTGTTCCGCGCTGTGGTGCTCGACCCTTCGCGTGAAGAGGACTGAGACGCGCGCTCGTAAGCCCAGTCTCGGAGGCAAAGTGCAGAACCGGATCGCCGAACGGATGTGGATTCCAGTCGAATCGCGTGACCCGGAAGCTGTCATTGGGTTCAGTCCCATGCAGCCAATCAGGCGGTCGTCAGCGACTCACTTGAGCGATCGTGATGATGGGGCATGGCCAGTCATCTGCTCCAGGCTTGCATTGAATGAACGGCCCGTCAGCTCTGACATGATCGTGACTCGAGCCTCCAACCCTTCTACATCGCGGAGCGCACAGCGCGCGCGATCGTTGGCGCGCTGGACTCTGGTCTTGCTACTCGCAGTGAGTACTGGATCGTCGTACGGCTGTAGGGCGCCGCGACCCGCTGTGCCTGACATCTTCCGTGCCAATGATCCGGATCGGCCGATGCGCGGATTGCATCGTGGGAAGCCCGGTATCGCCGAGCGCTTTGAACGCGACCAGGATACTGACGAAGTCCTGCGCAGTTGGTCACTCTGGCTCGTGCCCGGTGAACGTGCGGTTCGAACCGGAGAAGAAAATCTGTTCTACCCCGGCGGCAAGCGACGGGCTGAACGGCACTGGGATAAGGGCGCCAAAGTCGGGACGTGGCAAAGCTGGTTCGACAACGGCGAGCGCGAGTCTGAGATCGAGTTTGCCGGCGACGGTGTCGAAGCGAAGATGAGGTGGTTTCATCGCAACGCTGCGCTCGCTGCCCAAGGGTCCGGAATTCAAGGCGTGCGAACCGGCGAATGGTCGTACTGGCACGCGAACGGTCAGCTGCGGCAGATGGGCAAGTTCATCGCCGGGCTGAAGGAAGGGCCGTGGAGCTTCTGGAGCGAATCCGGAAAGCTCGAGGCGCGCGGCACTTACTTGGCGGATCGCCGAGTGGGGGATTGGCTTCTGGCGGGGCGCGACGAGATGCCGGTCGATTGACCGCCTCATGGATGCAGGGCTTGTGCTCGGGTCGCAGCGACCGTCCATTGGCTGCGCGGTGACTCAATAAGCCTCTTTGTCCGGCTTGTCGCGCCAAGCGTCAAAAGCCGGTTGAGCTTCGCCATGCAGGAAAGGCTGCAGTGGTAGCCGGCTTTTCTCGCGCTTCTCGAGTTGGGCATAGAAGGAGGAGTCGTCGAAGCCGACCGCTGCCGCGTCCTCCCGTCCACCGCAGAAGTAGACTGCATCGAGCCTGGACCAAAGTGCTGCTGCGAGACACATCGGGCATGGCTCGCAACTCGTATACAACACGCAGCCCGACAAGCGGAAGTCTTCGATCTTCTTACACGCTGCGCGGATCGCGACCATCTCGGCATGAGCCGTGGGGTCGTTAGTCGAAGGCACTTGGTTCTGACCGCAGGCCAGTACTTCACTGCCGCGCACGATGACTGCGCCGAACGGCCCACCTGCTCCTGATCGAACCGCATCGAGCGCGAGTTCGATTGCTTGGCGCATGTGCCGTTCTTCGGGGTGTTGACTCATGAACTGGGCGGGTAAGCGTGTTCTCGTGACGGATACTTAGGTCTCGACAATCGTCGAGCAGCATCATGCTGCCGGCTCGCGTCGGCTCTTTGGGGCGGCTTTCTTTTCGACGCGCACTTTGCCCGTGGCGTCGGCTCGACTGCGTAGCTTGCGCACGGCTTGACTGATCTGAACGTTCATCCAGCCGTGTTGCATAAGAGCGCGTCGAATCTTCAAGCTTTGCCGGCGGGTGGTCTCGATCTGACGCAAGCGCTTTGTACGAGAGATTGCTTGGAAGCGCCCACCCAGCAAGCCGAGAGCGAAGGCTTGCCGTAGATCGGCAGAACGCAAGTGCTGCAACATGACGACGCGCTCGCTCGTAATCGGGGACAACTGCGTGACTCGCAGAGTCTTCGTACTTGGCGTGATGCTGGTAAAGGCGGCACGTTCGATTTCAACGCCCCAAATCTCAAGGCGTCCGGCAAAGTCGCGCGCGAGTTCATCATTCAGTTGGTGAATATTCTTGAGGTTTGCATGCGACTGCGTGCGCAGTACCCGTTCGATACCCACGCCCAAGATTCGCATCATGCCCAACTCGACATCATCGACCTCGATCAAGGCCTTACGGATGTCGACGACGCGGTACACGAGGTTGACGTTGACGTGGTACACGAGCCCGCTGTTCGTGACGACGCGCTGCGCGGGGATATCGATCGTTCGAGAGCGAGTCGGGAGCTTCTTGACCTTCTGCGCAAAGGGGATCAACCAGTGAAAGCCCGGTTCGAGCACGTCGACCACGCGACCAAAACTGAACTTGAGTCCCGTCGTTCCGCTATCGATCTGTACGCCCATCGCGCGAAAGAACGCGAAGACACCGGCGGCGATGACGAAGAATAAATCGTCCGCCATCGGGCCGAGCAGATCGTAGAGGAACTCCATAGCAGTCTTGGAAGAAGACTCGGCCCCGCGCTAGTACGGGTCTTCCTTGTTATCGTCTTCCAAGCCGAACGGACCGTCCGACTCATCGCTCAAGCCTTCGATGATGTCGTCGGGCTTCTCTTTTTCTAGCTCAGATTCAAGGGCAGCGATCGCGGTCGACTCCATGCGCGCACGTACCTTCGCATTGGCTTCGGGTTCGCCGGCTTGCATCGAGATGACCGCGCCAGAGATCAGCGCGACCGCGGCCTCTTCGCTCATGCCTGTGCCATACAGTTCAGCATACAGACGCAGTTTCTCGCGCGCGAGCAGGTCCAACTGCGTGATCTCGAGTGAAGCTGGTGAAGGCGAGATGTTCGAGAAGCCGAACTGCAAAATGCGCACGCCCCACTGATCCTCAAGCCCTTCGAGCTCTTCGCGAATCTCGGCACACATGCGATCGACATCCTTGACGGACTCGCGGTCCTGTGCGGAAACGATGCGTTGCACGGCAATGACGACTCGGTTCTGTAGGCCCGAGACCAAGTCGTCGATCTCGATCATCGCCTTGCGCAGATTGACGATTTGATAGACGACCTTGCAGTCGACCTCATACACGAGGTCGTCGCGCAATTGAATGACCTGTGGCTCAAGGTCGAGCGTCGTGTGCTTGGTCTCCTCGATCTTGACGCGATGGAGGAAGGGGATCATGAAATGAATCCCGGGGCCGACGACCGCACGTGCACGTCCAAGGAAGAACCTAAGTCCGTGCTGTCCGTCCTGAATGATGACGAAGATGCCAGTGATGGCACCGAGAAAGTCCAAGGTCATGAGGGTGGAGCCAGGGCGGTGCTGGCGGAGACGCGCTTCGTCTTGAGACCGGTCCGTTGGGGAGCGGCGCTTGCGGTGGGATGGTTCGGTTGCTGGCGAGGAGGCCAGCGTACGAGGCGGCGACAGTGGAACACATGGACGGCGAGCGCGAAAGGCGGTGTAGGATGACGCCGACTCATGAGCGAATCTGCCCTGCCCTCCATTCCGCGTGCCACAGACGATCCGGCGCCCGACATCGTCGCGCAGAGGCTCGCTCTTTGTGAGGAGGCGTGCGGGGAAGCTCTTCCCTATCTTGGTGGTGCCGAGCTACCGCTGGCTTTGGCGCGCGGCAATATTGAGAACATGATCGGGTATGCGCAGGTGCCGATCGGAATTGCCGGACCTTTGCAGGTCGAGGGGCGCGAGGGGCTGCGCGAGCTATATGTCCCGATGGCAACGACGGAGGGCGCGATGGTTGCGTCCTATTCGAGAGGGATGCGCCTCTTGGCCGCGGGCGGTGGGGCGCGTGCGCGCGTCATCAAGGACGGGCTCTCCCAGCATCCGATCCTGGTCTACACGAGTCTCGATCTGGCCATTGCTGCCTGCGAGCTCGCCCCTTCGATGCGTACTCGCTTCGAAGCGATCGTCGCTGGGATCACGCAGCACGGTAGCCTGAGAGCGGTTGAGCCTCAGGTCATTGGTCGCAGGTTGGTGCTGCGGCTCGTCTTCGGTACCGGGGATGCTATCGGCATCAATATGGCGGCCCAGGCCACGGATTTATGCGCTCGCGAGCTGGCTGCTGCGACGGGGGCAACGGCCTGCTACGTCCATGGTCAAGACGTGGAGAAGCGCGCGAATGCGCGTGCGATGGTGGAGGGGCGTGGTCGCAGCGTGATTGCAGAGGTCCGTATTCCGCGCGAAGCGCTGGAGCAAATTGGCCGCGCTCGGCCCGAGGACCTGGTCGCCATTTCGCGCACGTACCGAACGGGCTATGCGCAGCTAGGAACTCAGAACTGGACAATTCAGGCAGCGAACGGGCTGGCAGCGATCTTCTTGGCCTGCGGTCAAGACGTGGCCTATGTCGTCGAGAGTGCGACGGGTCAGCTAGACCTCGAACTCGAGCCCGATGGAGCTCTGTACGCTGCGCTGACCTTGCCCTCACTCTTGATCGGGACTGTTGGGGGAGGGAGCGGGAAGGGGACTGCGCACGAGTGCCTGCAGTTAATGGGGTGCGCGGGAGCAGGCCGAGTGGAGGTCTTCGCCGAGGCCATCGCAGCCACAATCCTGGCGGGAGACATCTCATTAATGGCGGCCTTCGTCAGCGATGAATTCGTCTCTGCACACGAATCCCTGGGCAGAAACCGACCCGAATCGATCTGAATTGGGCCGCTAGGCGAATCTGGACGCAGGCCGAGTGGATCGAATGCCCAATAGCGAGTCGTCCACGCTTGGTATCTGTTTGTAGGCAACAGTTTCAGGTCCGTGTCGCCTGGGACTGCCCCCTCTCTGAGCGCGTCGAATGCCTTTTCAGGCTGATTCGATTCGAGAGGGTATGTTCTTAAACATCCCTATATCTCTCACACATCGGCGCCAGCATCTTGACGCCCAGCCTCAGGGAGATACCATTTTTGGCTTACTTCCTCGGAATCAGGCTCTCTAGATAGCCTCTCAGGGGCATCCAGTTCCGCCCCAGTCCGTAGAAGAAGTGCAGGCGTGGCCAGCTTTCAGGCCTCCGGAACATCAATTTCGTACCTTCAGTCCAATGACCGCCGTCCTCAAGAGCGAATCCCCCCAAGTCATCCCCGTCGCGAAGAAGGGTCCCCTGCGTCAACGCAACATCGGGATCATGGCCCACATTGATGCGGGCAAGACGACGGTGACGGAGCGGGTATTGTACCTCGCTCAGAAGATCCACCGCACAGGTGAGGTCCACGATGGCGCCGCCACGATGGACTACCTTGAGGAGGAGCAGAAGCGTGGCATCACGATTCAGTCTGCTGCGACCACCTGCGAGTGGAACGATCACTCGATCAACATCATCGATACGCCGGGTCACGTTGACTTCACGGCCGAGGTCGAGCGCTCGCTGCGTGTGTTGGACGGTGCCGTCGCTGTCTTTGATGCGGTCAGTGGTGTCGAGGCACAGTCGGAAACGGTTTGGCGTCAGGCCAACCGCTACGGCGTTCCGCGTATTTGCTTCATCAACAAGATGGACCGCGTCGGTGCTGACTTTGACAAGGCGGTGCAGTCGATCAAGGATCGCCTCGATGCACGTCCCGTTCCTATTCAGATGCCGGTCGGCGCGGAGAGGGAATTCGAGGGCTTCATCGATCTGGTTCGGATGAAGATGATTACCTTCCCCGAGGATGGTGATGGTCGCGAGTATTTCGAGAGCGAGGTTCCTGAGGAGCTGCTGGACGAAGCCAAAATGCGTCGTCACGACATGCTCGAAATCGCCGCCGAGAATGACGAAGAGCTGCTCGACCTATTCGTCGATGATCAGCCAGTGCCGGAGTACATGATCGTTCGCGCCCTGCGCGCCGGAACGCTCAGCCTCGACTGCACGCCGGTCGTTTCGGGTTCCGCTCTGAAGCACAAAGGCGTCCGCTTCGTGCTCGACGCTGTTCTCGAGTACCTCCCCGCGCCGCCCGACATTCCGCCCATCATAGGCACCCACCCCGACACTGACGAAGAAGAGAGGCGCGAGCCGCACACCGAACAGCCGATGAGCTTGATGGCCTTCAAGACCATCGCCGAGCCCACAGGCGACCTGACCTTCGTTCGCGTCTACTCCGGTGTTCTCAATAAAGGAACGCGCGTGCTGAACCCGCGTACAGGCAAGACTGAGCGCATTGGCCGCTTGGTGCGTATGCACGCCAACAAGCGCGAAGCCGTGGACAGCGTGCCCGCTGGTGAGATTGCTGCTGTCATCGGCCTCAAGAACACGATCACGGGCGACACGCTTTGCGATGAGGACAAGCCGATCGTGCTCGTGAAGATGACCTTCCCCGACTCGGTCATCTCGATGTCGGTCGAGCCTAAGGAAGGCAAAGATCGCGACAAGCTGTCCGAGATCATCGGCCGCATGATGCGTGAGGATCCGACCTTCCGCGCGGTGACGGACGAGGACACAGGTCAGCTCGTGATCTCCGGCATGGGTGAGCTTCACCTCGAGGTGGTCGTCAACCGAATCGCTAGCGACTACAACTGTCACGTCACAACCGGCAAGCCGAAGGTTGCATTCAAGCAGCGCCTGCGGAAGAACGTCGATACCGAGGCACGCTACGTGCGTCAGTCTGGTGGCCGTGGACAGTTCGCTGTCGCGAGGGTGAGATTCGAGTACACGCCCGATGAGCCCAACTTCGAGTTCGTCGACGGGATCAAGGGCGGCAACGTCCCGCGCGAGTACATTCCGAAGGTCGGCGACGGACTCAAAGAGTTCCATATCGGTGGCGGTCACTCCGGCATCCCGT
>JBLFWN010000032.1:0-61053 GCA_047611405.1 Planctomycetota bacterium
CGCTCACAAAGCGCATCGACATCCGCTTCGTCGTGATACAGCCCGAAGCCAAAGCGGAGACGATCGCCGCGATAGTCCGTGATCACGCCGAGCTTGCGCAGGGCTTGATGCAGCTCGGCAGCGCGTTCGGTGCGGAAGGTCAAGAAATGACCGCGCTCAGCATGTTCGGCACCGGGCAGCAAGCTGGCCCCGTCTAGGCTCGGCAGTTCGCCCGCGGCGACGCGTTCCAGAAAACGTCCTTGCAGTGCACGCACGTGCGCATGGATATCGGACACGCTGACTTGGATCGACTCGAGCCAGTCGAATACCGCGACCATCCTGAACAGCGCGCTCGGGTCAAAGGTCGCACCCATGAAACGCTGACCATGTTCGCCGTATTGCACAGCGTCCCCGGCCCCACTTGACTCGAGACTGCCGAAGTGTGCGAACCAGCCGGTATCGACGGGCTTCAGCAGTTGTCCATCCGGGCAGTGCAAGAAGCATGCGCCTTCGCCTGTCATCGCGTACTTGTAGCCGCCAGTCAGATAGAAGATGCGATTCTCGACGGCGCTCAGGTCTGTCGGGATCGCCATGAAACCGTGATAGGCATCGAGCACGATCACTGTCTCGGGCGGCAAGCTATGCGCAAGCTCTTGAAACTCTTGCAGCACGAAGCCCGAGTTGAAGAACACGTGACTGACAAAGACCAAGTCGAACGAGCCCTCTTGTGCCCTTTGCAGGAAGCGTGCTGCAAAACTGTCATAGTCTTCGCAAGGCACGCGCACGACCTCGGCCAGGCCCACCTCTTCCCAGCGACGCGTTTGGCGTTCGAAGGTGTGGAACTCGCTATCGGTGGACAGGATGCGCACGGCGCGCCCAACTTCAAAGCATGAGACGATGCGCTTCAGGAATTCATGCGTGTTCGGAGCAAAAGCCAGCGAATCAGGATTCGAGAGCTGCAACATGCGAGCAATGTGAGCCTTCGCAGACGGAAGGACCGACGAGAAGATCGTGTCCCACTTCTCGTCCACCTGCGTCGCGGCCAGATCCCAGGCGCGCATATGTGCCTCGCGGCTGACATCAGGCCACAGATGGTGACTATGGGCCGCGAAGTGGAGCTTGGATCCGACCCCTTGCAAGGAGCGCGAGAAGTGCTGTTTGAAGTCCATGATCTGTTCGATGAGCGAGCCGCTGCGTGGCGAATGCCAGGCCGCAAGGCTGAGCATCATCGGAGATCCGCCTCCTGTTCGCCATGCTCAGCCCAAGAGCGTGGCTCCGCCTGTCCTCGAAGAGCGTGCTGCGCGCATCTGCGAAGGCTCACGCACCGGTAGATATTGCGCGTCCAGCCATCCGCGGTAGGCTTGCAGCGTGCGTACCGAGCCTAAAAAGACCCTGCGACCCCACAAGGCGCTCTTCGATTTGCTGATCATCGGTGGCGGTGCCTCCGGCATGGTCGCAGCGATCACCGCCGCGCGCCGGGGAGAGAGCGTCGTATTGTGCGAGAAATCGCCATCGCTGGGTCGCAAGCTGCTGGCATCGGGAGGGCAACGCTGCAACCTCTCCAACACGCTGAACACCGATGACTTCATGGATCGTTGGGGTCGCGACGGCCGTTTTTTAGGAAGCGCGCTGAGCGAACTCGGCGGCCCCAAGCTGCGCGATTTTTTTCACGACATCGGAGTCAAGACTGTCGTCTTGGACGGCTTTCGAGTCTGGCCCGAGACGCGCAAGTCATCGACTGTACTGAAGGGACTAGAGGACGAACTCGCCCGCCTCGGTGTGCAGATCGCTGTCGATTGTGAAGTGCTGGCGACCGAAAACGATGGCGAGCACTTCCACGTGACCCATCCCGGCGGTGTGTATCGATCACGGCGCTTGATCATCGCCACTGGTGGACTCGCGCTGCCCAAGTCGGGTGCGAACGGCGGTGGATACGGCTTCGCGGAGAGCTTCGGTCATCGCATCAACAGTACGTCACCGGCGGGGGTACCGCTTGTCTCCGGCGAGGCTTGGACCGCTCGCTGCACAGCACACACGATCGGGAAGGCGCACCTGCAAGTTGCGCTGAAGAAGCACGCGAAGATCGCGCGCACGGGCGACTTGATCTTCACAAAGCAAGGCATCCGTGGCCCGGTCGTGCTGGACATCTCACGCGAGATCGCCCCGCTCCTCGAGCGCTACGACAACGTCCCGATCGTGATGAACTTCTGTCGCGGAAAGGATCAGGAGCAGTGGCAGCGCATCTTCAAAGATTGGCGCACCGGCAAGAACGCGAGCATCACGGAACGCATGACCGAACACTTGCCGCTCGAAGTCGCGCAGGTCTTGCTCGAGCTGGCCAATGTGCCAGTCAGCACGCAGGTACATACCTTGCAGGGCGGAGCTCGTGACGAGTTGATCCAGATCCTGCTCAAGACTCCGCTAACGATCACGGGCACGACTGGTTACGCGGGGGCCTTCGTTACGCGTGGAGGCGTTCGGTTGAAGGAAGTCAATCCAGATACGCTCGAGAGCAAGTGTCAGCCAGGCCTGTATCTATGCGGCGAGGTACTGAACCTGGACGGTCCGTGCGGTGGCTTCAACCTGCAGTGGGCCTTCGCCAGCGGCTATCTAGCGGCTTGTGGACGAGGGTCGGTCGGGTCCGATGTGGATCGCACGGCTGACTCCATCAACTAGATTCGCACGCAACGCCGAGCGCGCACGACTTCACCAGGCTCTGTCCCCGGTGCGCTTCTACCGCGGCCCTAGCAGCCCGTTGCAAGAGACTGATCCTGGCGTTGGGCTCTCCCGACTGGCCGGCCAAGCGCCAGAATCGATGCCTCGCTGGACGCTCTTCGTGAGTCATGACAACCAATCCAAGCGACCCTGTCCGATCCAGCCCAGCCGGCCCGCGACATAGCCCCGAAAGCCATCGGCTAGTCGCCTAGTCGCGCTTCTTCAGGAAGGCTTCGATGAACTCATCGATGTCGCCGTCCAGTACGGACGCAACATCCCCCTTCTCGCAGCCCGTGCGGTGGTCCTTGACCATCTGATACGGGTTCAGCACATACGAGCGGATTTGGTTGCCCCAAGCGATCTCACCCTTCTCGCCATACAGCTTGGCCATTTCCTTGTCGCGCTTGGACTCTTCGAGTGCAACCAGCTTGGCCTTCAGCAACTTCAGCGCGGTCGCGCGGTTCTTGTGCTGGCTGCGCTCGTTCTGGCAGCGGACCGACACGCCAGTCGGAAGGTGCGTCATGCGCACCGCCGATTCGGTCTTGTTGACGTGCTGACCACCGGCGCCGCCCGCGCGCATTGTGTCGATCTTGATGTCAGCCTCGTTCAAGTCGATGTCGATGGTGTCATCAACTTCGGGCGTAACATCGAGCGAGGCGAAGGCCGTCTGGCGGCGCGCCTGTGCATCGAAGGGACTGATGCGCACCAAGCGATGCACCCCGGCCTCAGCCTTCAGATAGCCGAATGCGTACGGCCCACGAATGGCCAGCGTGGCAGAACGAATGCCACCCTCGGTTTCTTCGAGCACTTCGACCGTCTCGACCTCGTAGTCATGTGCCTCGGCCCAACGCTTGTACAGGCGCAGCAGCATGAAGGCCCAATCGCAAGCATCGACACCGCCGGCACCGGCCGATATAGCGACGAAGGCAGAAAGCTTGTCGCTGGGAGCACCCAACATCAGTCGGAACTCGAGCTTCGCGATGTCATCGGCGGCAGAAGCCAAGTGTCCGATGATCTCTTCGAGCACTTCTTCCTCGCCGAACTCCTGGCCCATTTCGACCAGGGTGCCAACCTCGTCCAAACTGGACTCGACCTTCTCGATCGGATCGACGACGCCTCTGGCGGCCTTCATCTCCGAAACGATGGTCTGGCTTTTCTCGGCGTCATTCCAGAAATCTGGCGAGTTCTGTAGCTCTAGGATCTCTTTCAGGCGCCTTTTGTTAGCTGGATAGTCAAAGACTCTCCTTCAACTGACCGAGTCGGCTGAGGAGCTCCTTTGCACTCTCTTGTTTCTCTGCTAGATCTGCCATGTTGAGTCGCCTGAGGCGGGATCGGATTCTACGGAGCCCGAACTCCAGAACAACCGCCGCGGGGGAAATCGAAGCTGTTCGAGGCGCCATGAGGGCCTCGCCTAGCAGGTCGTCCTAGAAGGCCCGTTCGTGAATTGGGTTCTCGAGATCGGCTGGCTGGGCGCCAGCTACCGCGCATAGCTGGAAGGTATTCGTGGGTACTGGCAAAGCAGCCAGGCGATTCGGAGATCCCGAGGCATGGATCGGAGTTTCTTGGGGCGGGCTGCTAGCTAGCCAGCCAGCCAGCCGCCCTCAGCCTGTCAATGCAAACAGAGGCGAGTACCCACCTCGCTCGCCAGGCGAGCCGCCGTCACATCGCGACGCCGTACTCGTCCCCGCCTTCGGTCGGATACTGCGGGCCACCCGGGCCACCGATCGATTTCCATCGATCCGAATCGCTCCTGGGCGGAACCACTTCGCGGCTGACCTGCAAGGCGGCGTGGTAGCTGGCACCACGCATCACTTCACGCCACAGCAGCGCGGCGATACCGATCAAGGCCATCACACCAATCCGCCATCCCCTACCGGTCGGCCCTTCGGCCTCACCAGTGCTGGCGTACACCAAGCCCTTATCGAGCTGCCTCGTAAGCGTTCCAAGCACGAGAGTCACCACAATGGCTTCGGTAGCGAGCAGCAAGATCAGCGGACGTAGAGTGCGAATCGGATAGCGAACCAAGGTCCACGAAGCACACAAGCCGGCCCAGATCGCAGAGCTGCCGTCCTGCAGCACGAGCCGAGCTCGACTGTACGTACCCCAGCACATGATCAACGCGAAGCCGATCGCAGCCAGTCCGTCTTGAAACCAACCGATGCGGCGCACGAAGAGCTCTGAGTCAAGCGTCTCGAGCTCGGCCACATCCGAAGCAGGTACTCCCATCATCGCCTCGAGCACCAGCTGCTCCCAGGGCCAGCCATACATCAGCCAATGCAATCCGCTTAAGAGCACCAGCGTCAGCAGCGCCAAGCGCGTGAAGCGCCAGAAGTAGCGCGATCCGCCATAGAAGAAGCGTCGCAGAGACTGACCGCGCGTGCGTTCGATGATGACTTGCAGCCATCCCCCACCTGCGAAGACGCCGACGAAGAGCGCAAGCAAAGCGAGCGCAGCCGCACTCCTCGAGCTGGAACTCTTAAGTGCTGCCAACGGACCCGCATGGTCCTGACGAAAAGTCTCGTCCAGCGAGTGGGTCATGCTGCCCGGCTCGTATCGATGAGCCAGCGTCGAGTCGAACCAGTCCGCCCAAGGCAAAGCCATCGGCAGAGCCAGCAAGAGCAACATGAACGATGTCATCAACCACAAAGGCGTACGCCCAAGGGACATGCGCAGCGAGCGCAAGAACAGCCAGCTAGTGGTCGTGACCTGTGTGTGTGTTCTGGGAGCCATCCATCAACCTCCGATCGACGAGTACCAATGGAAGAGCTGCGAGTACTGAGTCAGGATGCGTTCACCCCAGCGCAGAGGCGTTGTGTGATCGACCTCTTCGAACCACTGGTTGTCCGACATATTTTCATCGAGGTAGTACAAGCGATCGGGATCGACGATGACGGACTGAACCTTCTCCGTCCGTGATTCGACGGGCAGGCGCCACCAGTTTGAATTCAGCTGAGCCTCGCGCGTCCATTCGTAACGCTCGCGGTCACCTTTCTCGAAGGTAACCTCGATGGTCACGGGCAATCGCAGACCGCCGCCGCTACGAATCACGATGTCATACAGCCATGGCCGAGACTCGGCATCGTCGGCATCCGCCGGATCCTGCTCTTCGTCCTCGGGTCCGGGACCGCCAATGCCTTTGCCAGCCTCTGGTTGCTGCTCGCCGTCCGACGGTTGCTCGAGTTGTGTGTCAAGCGCCTTGGAGCCGGCCGCATCCGGCACAGGATCGTCTGCCCGCGTCTGTTCGCTGTTCGGATTCTGAGCGTCTGCTGCCGGCAACTGTTGTGCTTCTGCGGAGGTCGCAGGTGCATTGCCCGAAGCATCGCTCTCCGTTATGACCGCAGCTGGGTCCTCGGCCGCTTGCTCGGAATCGCCCTGAACGGGAGCATCATCGGCGTCGGTTGAATCGGCTGCGAGTTCACTTGGTTCGTCTCCAGCCCCTGCGCTATCCGCATCGCCGCTCGACTCTTCGTCAGGAGCTTCGACCCGGGCGCTCTCATCCGGAGCTGCATGCGAATCGTCCGCTGAGGAATCGTCATCAGCGGGTGTCGAGTCCTGATCCGATTCGACCGGCCCATCCGGCGGCGCGACATCATCCTCGTGGCTCTCGACCATCCCGTCTTGTCCGGCCAACACGATACCAGGCACGTCTTCGTCAGGAACATCCTCGCGCAGGATCCAGTGGCCGTCATCATCGAGGAAGAAGCCTCGCTCGTGCGGCGTTCGACGTTGCTTGACATCGACCGACCAGTCGACGGTCGCGGTCGTGCGGAACAGGTCGTCGAAGTACCAGCTGACATCAACGTCGGCACCTTCGTTGAAGGCGTCGAAGAAGTCCTGCGGATAGGGGTGACGATAGCGCCAACGATCCGCGTAGGTACGCATACCGCGCATAAAGGCATCGCGGCCGACGACTGCGGCCAGGGATCGCAGCACGACCGCCGGTCGGGCGTAGCTGTTGCATCCATAGCTGCGGCGATCGAGATACTTCCAACTTCCGCCAGTGATGATCGGGTCTCGATCGGGTGATCGAAGGTACGAACCGCGGTCCTGCCAACGCGGGTCGCTGGTTTGCTCTACGAAGGTCAAGCGCGGTTGATCGCGCCACCAATCTATGAAGGCCGATGCCTTGAGCGGGCGGAAAGTTGGGCTCCCTGGCAAACTCAAGCTGCGACCGCTCAGCACGTCGCCGATGCCGCTGCCACCAGGCAGGTCCGCCGCCGGAACACCCCAGACGGGCAAGCCCGAATACCAGGTCGCGTCACGCCGCGTGCCATAGGTCCGGTACAACACCTCCGAGTCGGTGTAGGAGTTGAGGCCCTCGTCGAGCCAAGCGTTCTCGAACTCGTTGTTACCGACCAAGCCGTACCAGAACTGATGGCCCGCCTCGTGCACCGTGACGCTCTCCGGCCGATACATGCGCGGCTCGGTGAACAGCTTTGTCCCGCAGGTAAACAGCGTCGGATACTCCATGCCGCCCGCTGCTCCGCCGCCCCATGCGGGGTCCACGACGGTGATCTTTTCGTATGGGTACTCGCCAAACCACAGGCCATAAAAGAAGAGTGCTGCACAGGTCGCATCGAAGTGACGCTTCCACTGCTCGGCGCGCTCGGGCTGCATCATCACTTCGACCGTGACGTTGCGCAGTCGAATCGCATCTTTGTCGACGCCGAGCGAAGACGCCGTCGCCTGGACTTCAGCCTCGAAGCGCTCGGCCCACTCGTCGTACTGAAAGGTCGACACATGCACCGAGTAGTCGGGGTCAGCCGTCCATGCGAAGCCGTGCACCAAGGGTGCGCGTCCCGACGCGTCGGTCCGGCCGCGATCCTCCCGTGAAGGAGCCAAGAAGCGCGTGCGTACGCGGTCTCCTTGCATCGTGGGCGGGCCATAGGCGACACCCGATGCGCCAACTTTGGTCGCATACTCGATCGGCAAATCCAGCGTCACGTCATAGGTGCCGTAGTCAGCGTAGAATTCGGTGTTCGCGTGGAACTGATGGCAGTTCCAGCCACGACCTTCCTCATAGACACCGAGCTTCGGGAACCAGTGTGCGACGAGCATGAAGTCGTCTTTGTAGCCCGTGCGTCGACGCACGCGCGGCAGCTGGGCCGACCAGCGCAACTCGACTTCCAAGGTCTCGCCCGGCGCGACCGGCTTGTCCAACGCGACGCTTACGACCGTGAAGTCCAACTCGCGTCCATCATCGGGTCGCTCAAAGACCATGCGCGGCGTCAGATCCTGTCCGCGCGCACGAATCTGTTCGATCTTCTGCCAGCCCCAACCCTCTTTCATCAGGTGACCGCGCAGCTTGCCTTCGGCCTCCCACATGTGTGTCGAGTGATTGTTCGCAAAGGCGTTGTGATAGAGGTGGAACCAAAGGTCGGGCACCTCTTCCGCGGTAGCGTTGGTCCAGGCCAGCGTCAGCTTGCCGTCCAGGATTTTGCTCTCACCTTCCAGCCGAGCCTCGATCGTGTAATCCACGCGAGTCTCGGCGCGCGCCGCGCCAGCAGGTTGGGCGTCCTGCACGCTTGATTCAACCGTGGGAGCCTGTGCGCCTTGCGCGAACAGCGATCCATTCGCGCCAACAACGGCGACTAGACAGAGTGAAAACAGCGCTTCCCAGGAAGTCTTCGATGCAAAGAGTGGGCACATACGGCGCTTATGATGCGCCGGTCCG
Organism: Planctomycetota bacterium; assembly: GCA_047611405.1. Taxonomy (GTDB): domain Bacteria; phylum Planctomycetota; class UBA1135; order UBA1135; genus JBLFWN01. The sequence continues at coordinate 8,369 of JBLFWN010000032.1, forward strand.
CCGAGGGACACAAGCTGAGCCGATGGATCTGAGGCTCATCGAACAAAACTGTGCAATTCCACTTAACTGCTCACGCTGTCGTCCGACCATTCTGGTGTCCCAAGCCGCCGATGCCTCGTAAAAGGCCCTCAAGTCCTTCAGCGAGAGGCCGATAACAAGGTATTGACGGTATTGAACCCCCTTCTTCACTGCAGGGAATCACGATGGAAGTCCAAAGAACACCCCAAGGAACCCCCGAAGACCGGGGACTCACCGACAGCCGGCTGGATCTGACCCCCCAGAATCGGCACTCCGTGCGGAGTGCCGCCGAGCGGTTTGAGCAAGGTCGCGAAGCCCGGAATCGGGAATTGCAGACCGAGGCCGAACGAGCGGAGCGCACCAGGGAGGTGGCTCGACGTGTCGGGGAAGTTGTTCGCGACGGCATGCTGTCACGCCCAGCGACCAGCGATCAGCTCGAACTATCAGCAACAGGGCTCGCCGCCGCCGAGGCGACGACGACATTGGAAACGGGTGCGGTCGAGGGTAAAGAGCACTCCGCCCACATCGCCGCCTTGAAGGCCGCTCTCGAGAAGGGTGAGCTGTTCTCGCGCGAGCGACTTGAGCGCGCAGCTGACCGTCTGCTTGGCGCCGAACAGCCCATCTGATCTCAGACCCAGCAAGAGTCGCCGCATAGCGGGCTCGCATAGAACATCGGCCCGATGGATCTTCGTGATCTGTCGGGCCGCTTCTTTGGTTGGAAGCTGAACGGCTTCAAGCGAGCGATACGACTCGATTCAGGCGTTGCCAGCTCCACCTGTGGCGATCGAAGGCCGGGAGGCTGCATGCGAGCTTCGCAATCGAATCGAGGATGCAGGATGCAGTCATGTTGGGCTCGGCTCAAGCGCACAAGCTACGCACGACTTAGCACGCGCAATGACAGTCGCTGCTACGCGCGTGCTCTATAAGAGCTCGGCGATCTGGAAGGCAGCGAAACGTGCAAATCGACTCGGCGACATCATCACGAGCTGCCATTCGCTCTCTTCCACTGCACCCAAGTGCTCTCTGGCCCACGACTCGACGCTGTCGCGCACACGTCGCTGACTGGTATCCAACTGCACAGCAGCCGACCAGATAACCATGCCCGTCTCTGCGGCGACCAATTCCAACTGAACACCCAAACGTTGATGCGGGAAGCTGGCGCGATCCGTGACCGTGCCGATCAAGAGCGCGTCAAGTTGAAAACGACGCGCGATACCCAGCACGGTTTCCGGCCTGTACCAACCGCGGCGGTAGGGTTCAGACGGAGGAACTTCGGCTAAGTCACGAGCATCGAGCGACACAACCTCATAGGCAGTTACCGCGCTGACTTCCGAGAAGAAGGCCGACGAGAGCACGGTCGACTCGAGGTTGTCTAGACCTCCGCCGGCGAAGGGCACCAGGCCTACGCGCCGAATCGTGTAGCTATCGAAGTCTGAAGCCGCTCGACCTGTGCCGAGCACTTCCACGCCGCGGCGAGGTGCATGACATGCCGTGACGAGGACGAGCAAAATTAGGCAAAATAGCCGGATGAGCGAGGACACTAGCGGTTACCTCCGCGATCCGAATCACTCGCCGGTGTGCCGTTAGTCGGGTTCAAGAACCCGCGCGGCTCGGCGTCCCCGGCCACCGATCCATCACCATCACTTCGGCGCTGTTCGATGATCGTTTCGAGCAACATCTTCTCCGACTCCAAGCGTCGAATCTGTGCGGTCGTTAAGCGACCGGCCAGCTCGAAGTTTTGTTTCTGGATCTCATCCCGCTCGGTCTCGAGCTGGGTGAACTGCAGCTTGAAACGCGCTAGCTCTTCTTCCAAAGCGCGATAGGACTCGTCCTGACGGCTCAAATCCTGATTCAGCGAGGTCACCTCGAGATTGAGTCGGTCCTTCTCACTGACGGCCTGCTGGTAGAGCTCCAGCAGATAAGGTCGGCTTCCACCACCCTCTGACACAATGCGCGGCGTCGGCGCGCCGTTGCCCGAGGTAATCGCGGACTCGCTGGAGGTGCTGCGGACCGGCGAACCGTCACGTGCATAGAGCACGGTGTCGGAACCATTCGCATTTGCATCCCAGGTCGAGCCTCCAGGTCGAGCCGTGGCCATGCTGGAGCGAGCCGGCATGCCGTCGCCGAGCGGGACATTGGCGCAGGAAGCGGGCAGGAGTGCGAGGGCCAGCGTGCTTGCGAGGGTCTTGAACTTCATGACGGGTCCCCGTTCGATGCGGGCTTGGGTTCGGTGTAATCCAGTTCGATAACGGTGGTCTCACCACACGAACAATGAATCTCGATCGCGCGTAGGACACCTTCGTCCTCGAGCAACTGCACTTGCTTGTTCGTATTGCACGCGAGAGGCTTGCTCTCGAGCCGTACGCGTCGGTTCTTGATGATGGGTTGCATTGAGCTCGATCAGTCCGGCGAGCCGATCAAGGCTCCAAGTGTTCGGTTCAGGCGATACAAAGCGCGGCTATGAATCTGGCTGACGCGCGACTCCGTCACACCGAGCACCTCACTAATGTCCTTCAACATCAGGTCTTCGCCGTAGTACAACGTGATCACGGTCTTCTCCCTCTCGGGCAGATCGGTGATCGAATCGACCAGGAGTTCGCGCATCTCTTTCCACTCCGCACTGCCAATCGGATCCTCGCTTCGAGGGTCGGTCAGCAAGGCTGCAAAGGCCTCGGATGGGCCGCCTTCGAGCGATGTCTGCACAGCGCTCGACGCACTGAGCAAGATCTCGTCGATCTCCTGCTCGGTCGTTCGCATGGCCTCGGCCAACTCTTCGGGGTTGGGCGGATAGCCGTGTTGTTGTTCGTAGGTAGCGACGGTGGCCTCGAGCTCACGCAATCGTTCGCGTCGACCGCGCGGCAAGAAGTCGAGTCGCCGTAGCTCGTCCAAGATGGCGCCACGAATGCGCGGGTAGGCGTAGGTCGAGAACTTCAGGCCACGACTCGATTCCCAAGATTCGGCGGCGGCGATCAGTCCGATCATGCCGAAGCCATACAGGTCTTCACGCTCGACGCTACCAGCGCTGTCGAAGCACATGCGTCCAGAGATGTGCCGCAAGAGCGGCAAGTGATCCAAGATCAGCCGATCGCGATCCACCGTCTGGCCAAGGCCGTCACCGCTCCACTCAGGCATGCAGGCTCTCCTTCCAGGGGAAGTGAGAGCTTCGCTCAAGACACAGAGCCGAACGAGTCGTCAGCTTTGTCGCGCTTGTGTGCATCGGGATCGTCATACGAGATCTCGGGGATCGAACTCGTAGGAGGTTTGGTTCTCTTCGAGCTCCGGGAAACTCCGGTCCAACAGCCATCGACTGCTGGCCCCGATAAGCAAAAGCACCAACCAGACGCCCCCTCCCCGCAGACAAGAGGTGGAGACCGAGGCCCCTACCACGAGCGACACCAGAGCAGTCGCTGATGACCCAATAACAGCAATACGGTAGGTAAAAGCACTCCAAGTGGAGCTCAGCTGGATCTGTTGGATTCGCGGGTTTCGCATCTCGGATTTGGGAAATTGGTTTTGCTACTCAGCGGACCACACCGACCACACCGACCACATCGGTCATGCGTTCGAGCCGTGAAGCGATCCGCGCGAGGCAGATGTCGACTAGGCCCTCGCTCGATTCGCGCGTGCCCCTATTGGGGCGCCCTACAGGTCGCGCCAGGTTCGGAGCGCTCGGAAGCCAACCGGCTTGGCGCGGCGAACGAGACAGGAAGCGTTCACACATGCCGCGCAACTTGCCCGCCAGGTTCGCGGCTTGTTCGACGCCGTTGGCCAGGTTGATGACCAGCTCGGGTGTAGGAATATCGCGGCCCGTGGTCGTGCCGTGATGATCGAGTGCCTTGATCAGACCGTAGGCATCGGTCAACGCGCCCACGTCTGGAGTGGTCACGACCAAGACTCGCTGTGCGATGGCTGCAAACGAGAGCACATCTGGTCCGATACCAGCTGCCGAGTCACCGAGCACGATGTCGTAGTCGCTCGAGATCTCGGCCAAGCCCTCGAGCAGTCTCGCACGCACGCTCGCATGCTGCGTCGCGAGTTCGGCTACTCCGGACGCGGCGGGCAACAAGTGCACACCGGAAGGACCTTCGACGACACATTCGCGAATGGGGTGACCTTGCAACAGTGCCTCTTCCAAGGTCAACACGGGAGTGGTGCCCAGCATCAAGTCGAGGTTGGCCAGACCCAGGTCGAGGTCGACCAGCAGGACTCGCAATCCGCGTTCGGACAACTCGACGCCCAAGCGAGCGGACAGAGTCGTCTTGCCGACGCCTCCTTTACCACCCGTCACCAAGACGAAGGGAGCACTCATGCGACCGGCTGTTCGTGAGGGTGCATTCATCGCACGATCCTTCCGCGCAGAATCAAGTCGGCGAATCGATCCGGTGTCGGGCGATAGAAGTCGTGAATTAGCCGCGGTCCATTGCATAGGAAGGCGATCGGGAGTTGAGAGGCGAGGGCGTGCTCGAGCACCGGAGCCGGAGCTTCGGTCTCATCCAATTTAGTGATGACGCAGCCCGCAGGGCGCAGGGCGCGTACTTGATCCGTGGCCGACTGCAGTGCAGCGCGGCTGGCGAGGGCACTGATGACGAGGTAAGAGTCGACATCGGCATTGATCTGGGCGCGTTCGAGACCGGCGGCGAGCTGCTTCGCGTGCAGCACGTCGCGCGTCAAGTCACCCGGCGTATCGAGCAGCACCGCGTCGTAGCAAGTGCCGCCACGCAGGGAGTGAACGAGATCTTCCATCTGCTGACCGGCGAAGAGCGGGATGTTTAGCTGCGTCGCAATGCGCTCGAGACCCGGCGCACAGGTTCCATCGACACATGCCAACGCGACTCGCCGGCCGCTGCGCGTCAAGCGCAGCGCCAGCTTGCCCAGTGTGCTTGTCTTGCCGACACCCGTTTGACCGAGGAAGGACAAAAAGCGCGTGTGGCCTTCGTTCTTCTTGGCTCGTGCCACCGGAAAGATTGAACCTATTTCGCCAGCAGCGAGGTCGAGCGGGTGGTGCCCGGTCGACAGCTTCGCCTCGACCTGATCACAGACCCGCAGGATGAGTCCATCCGATGCGCCGGCTTTCAGCATGCCGCGTTCGGCATCCACGGCGGCGGCGCCGGGCAGAGACGATTGGCGCTGTTTGCTTCCCAGCAGTGCCTTGGCCTCGCTGCGCAAGCGCTCAAGTGCCATTGGATCAGTGGGCGGCGTCTGGGTGACAGCAATGGTCACCCCACCATCGGAAGCCGTTCGATGCGTCACGACCATGGCTTGTCTGCCAACTTGGTCGCGAGCGCGCTCGAGCGCCTCACGTAGGTTCCTGCCTTTGACTTCGTGAATCACAACTTCAACCTTCGACCTTTACGACGGCGACCGTCTCGACTGTTCGAGCCGGAATCACCTCGTTGTAGGAGAGCACCGCGACCTTCGGCAGCGAAGCGCGCACGAGTTCTCCCAAGAAACGGCGGATGTTCGAGCGCGCGATCAAGACAACGTCTCGACCTCCTTGCGCAGCCTTCGCAATTGAGCCACCGATTTGTTCCACAAGGCTCTGCAGATAAGCGGGGCTGACGGGCTGCGTATTTGCGCCCTCGGCTCCCGCACCAACTGCCGATGCCAAACGACCTTCGACTCCGGGGTCGAGCGTCACAGCCCACAGCACTCCATCCTGATCGGAGTGATGTTCGCAGATCGCACGACCCAATCTCTGACGCACGAGCTCAGTCAGCGCGTCCATGTCCCCAGTTTGGGTGACGTTATCAGCAAGCGCTTCGAGGATGGCTGACATATTGCGCACCGGAACTTCCTCACGGAGCAAGTTGCGCAGCACCTTCTGGACATCGCCATAACCCATTTTGTCGGGCAAGAGCTCCTCGACCACGGCCGGCGACATTTCACGCACGTTCTCGACTAGTTCCTTCACATCGTCGCGCGTCAACAGCTCCGACATCGTCTTTCGCAGTGTCTCGGAGAGGTGTGTCACAAGCACACTGGTCGGGTCGATGACCGTGTAGCCCTTCAATTCCGCGTCATCGCGCTTGGACGACGGGATCCACCAAGCGGGCAAACCGAAGGCCGGGTCAACAGTCTCACGTCCACGCAATTTGCCAGAGGCCGTACCGGAGTCCATCGCGAGGAATTCTCCCGGTTCGATCTCGCCCTTGGCAACCTCTTGGCCACCAACCATCAAGCGATACGAGCCCGGTTGGAGCTTGATGTTGTCCTTGATGCGAACCGGTGGCAGCACGATGCCTTCGTTCAGCGCAAAGCGCCGACGCAGCTGCGAAATGTGATCGAGAATGCCGCCGCCCTTCTGATCTTGGACCATCGGGATCAACCGGTAACCAATCTCCAGGCATACGCGGTCGACTTGCAGCAGACCACTGATGTCGTCGCCGTCTTCGTCGCCTTCAGCCTCTGTTTCCATCGCCATGACTGCCTCGGCCTCCGCTTGTTGCTTGGCTTCGTAGTCGCGCGTCGAATGCCAGACCATGACCAGGCCCATCGCTAATGCGAAGAAGGGCAGGCGCGGCATGGCGGGCAAGAGCCCGATACAGAAGATCATGCCGGCAGCGATCAGCGTCGCGCGCGGCCTGCCACCGACCTGCTTCAGCAAGCTGGTACCCAGACTGCTCTCGCTCGTCTCCTTGGTAACAAGCACGCCGGCGGCGGTCGAGATGAACAGCGCCGGGATCTGACTGACAAGGCCATCACCAATCGTCAACTTGGAGTAGCGATCAACGGCCGCGCCGAAGGTCAAACCACCCGTGGTTCCGATGATGATGCCACCGATCAGGTTGATGGCCGTGATGATGATGCCAGCCATCGCATCACCTCTGACGAACTTAGAAGCACCATCCATGGCACCGTAGAATTCGGCTTCGGTAGCGATCACTTCGCGACGCTCCTTGGCTTGGTCGGCGTCGATCAAGCCACTGTTCAGGTCCGCGTCGATTGCCATCTGCTTGCCGGGCATCGCGTCCAGCACGAATCGTGCGGAGACTTCCGAGATCCGGCCGGAGCCCTTGGTGATCACGACGAACTGCACAATGATCAAGATCAGGAACACGACCATGCCGACAACAAGGTCGTCACCGCCGACGTATTCACCGAAAGCCGTGATCACGCTGCCGGCTTCGCCGCCGCTCAGAATCAGGCGCGTACTCGCGACGTTCAGCCCCATCCGGAACAGAGTCGTGAACAGCAGGATCGACGGGAAGGTCGACAGCTCGGTCGACTTGCTCGCGTTCATCGTCACCATCAGCAGCAGAACGCCGATGGTCAGATTCAAGGCTAACAGCAGATCCAGCGCCACCGGAGGCAGCGGCGAGATCAGCGTCATCATCAAGCCCAGGACGCCGATGCCGACGATCCACTCGACATTGCGTCGAATCAGACCATCGCCTTCGCCAAGCTTGGATTGGAGTTTGATCGTTTTCTCTGACATGTTTGCTTACTCCTGCCATCGCGCATCAAGCGCGGGCGGGAACCTCCTGCTGCAGGCGGTAGACGTATGCCAGCACTTGTGCAACGGCCTGGAACATGTCTTCGGGGACCTCGTCGCCAATATCAGCGCGCGCGTGCAGCGCTCGTGCCAGAGGCCTGTTTTCGTACAGCGGTACATTGTTCTCTTTGCCGATCCGCTTGATGTTTTGTGCAACCGCATCGACACCCTTGGCGACGATGCGCGGAGCAGCGTTTTCACTGCCGCGGTCGTACCTGATGGCGACGGCATAGTGCGTCGGGTTCGTGACGATGACGGTCGCGTCGGGTACGTCTTCCATCATGCGACGCATGGCAACCTCACGTTGGACGCCACGGATCTTGGCTTTGATGTGCGGATCGCCTTCAGCGTTCTTGTGCTCGTCCTTGACCTCTTGCTTGGTCATCTTCTGGCTCTCGGACATGTGATGACGCTGATAGAAGAGGTCAATGATCGAAAGCAGGAAGATGACCAGCACACCGGCAGCAGCGCTCATCACAATTAATCGCCCGGCTCCGGCGATCATCGGGCCGACATCCCCGCCAGCCATCGCAGACATATGGCCCACCTGCGACCATGTCACTGCGCCCACGGCGCTCATCACGAGCATGATTTTCAACGCAGCCATGACGGTCTTGACGAACGCCTGCTTGCTGATGACTTTCTCGATGCCCTTGGCCGGCGACAGCTTGTCCGGCTTGACCTCAACGGCCTTCGCGGCGATCACGAATCCGACCTGGCCATAGCCAGCCAACACGCCGACCCCGATGACAGGTAGAACGACCACCGCCAACGGTCCGAGCAAGGCCTCGATTCGGCTAGCGAAGTAGGCCGCCCAGTCCTCGAGCATCAACTCTTGTGTTCCAAGGTCTCCGATCGTGGTGATCGCACGTGTCATCTGTCCGCCTGCAGCCTCAGACAACATCGATCCGCTGAAGAACATCGAGACGCCCATGGCGATCAACATCAGCGCTGCCAGGAATTCCTGGGACATCGCGACCTGACCCTCCTGACGAGAGTCACTCTTCTTCTTTGGGGTGGCTTCTTCTGTCTTCTCGTCTTTTTCGGCCATGATTAGCCCTCCAATGCAACGAGACCAGCCTCGAGACCATCCATCAGGATGTTCAACATCCTCGTCAGGGCTGGTGTCAGGGACGGCGTGAAGATGAACACACTTGCCATGCCTCCGGTGATCCGCAGGCTGAACCCGAACTCCATGATGTTCAGGTGCGGCACGGCGCGCGTCAGAAGCGCGATCATCACGGAGACGAGTGTTAGAAGAACCATGATCGGGGCGGCGAAGGTCAGGCCTGCCCCGAAGATCTGAGTGAAGAAGGTAATGACGACATTGCTGACACTGGCCGAGAAGTCCATCGCACCGACGGGCGCCCGTTCGAACGACTCTGACAATGCACGCAACACCCAGTGGTGACCGTCGACGGAGATCAAGGCCAGCAAGAACAAGGTCTCGTACATGCTGGCCAAGACCGGCATCTGGGCCCCGCTATTCGGATCGACGCTGCGAGCCATGTTGAACGCCATCTCGTGTCCGATCAGGTGACCGGCGATCTGCACGCCAAGTAGGGTCAGCTGAAAGATAAACGCCAGAAAGGCACCGACCAGAACTTCGCGCAGCGCCAGCCCCGCAAAGAGGATTGGATCGAGGTCTTCGCCCAGCGGCACACCCGTGACGCTGTACAGGATCACTGACAGGGACACGATCATCGCGATCTTGTAGCCACCAAATCCGTTACCCGCTCCAAAGAATGGAGAACCCAGGATGAGCACGCTCGTCCTGACTAGGTAGAGGCCAAACGCCTCGATGGTTCCGGGGGCGATAAGGTCCATTAGCTGAGTCCGAACTCGACGAGCCTCCCGAAGACACTGCGTGCGAAGTCAGACAGGATCTGCAGCGCAGGAACGAGCATCACCAAGGCGACACCCATGACGGCCATCATCTTGGGCACCAAGCTCATCGTCTGCTCTTGAACCGACGTCAATGCTTGGAACAAGCTGACGCAGACACCGACGACGAGCCCGACCGCCAGGATCGGACCCGCGATCATGATCACCGTCATCAGTAGCTCACGTGCGAGTTCCACAACTCTCAAGTCAAGATCGCTCATAGGATCACGAAGGATTCGACGACGGATTGACAGATCAGCGACCAGCCATCCACCAGGACGAAGAGAAGGATCTTGAATGGTGTCGAGATCATGATCGGTGGCAACATGAACATGCCCATCGACAGCAGCACGCTGGCGACGATCATGTCGATCACCAAGAAGGGCAGGAACAGCAAGAAGCCCATCTGGAAGGCTGTCTTGAGCTCGCTCAGCACGAAGGCTGGGATCATTACCGTGATCGGAAGATCAGCTTTCGGCGACTCCACTCCGCCCGCAAAGGGTTCGACTCCGGCCAAGTCCGCAAAGAATGCCAGCTCGCTCTCGCGCGTGTTCGCCAGCAAGAACCCACCCATGTGTTCCCATGCGGCGCCACCGGCGTCAGCCATCTCGAGTTCACCGGCGCGATACGGCACCCACGCATCTTGGTAGACGCGCTCGACGACCGGGGCCATCACGAATGAGGTCAAGAACATCGCGAGCCCGATCAAGATCGGGTTCGGCGGAAGCTCATTGATTCCCATCGCTCTGCGCACGAAGGACAGCACGATCACGATGCGTGTGAAGCTCGTCATCGTAATCACGAGCGCCGGCAGGACCGAGAGAACGGTCAGCAGGATCGCGATCTCGACGGCAGTCGTCATCTGCCCCGCTGTCTCGGTCGCGCCGACTGTGGCTTCACCGATATCAGCAACGATCTCTCGCAGACCACCCTCAATGGGTAGCTGCGAGATTGCAGACAATGCGAGAGCGTGCAGGTGAATCATCACGCGAGACTCTCGAACTTAGGGCGCGCGACTCCGGCCGCAGGCTCCGGCATCTCCGCTTGATGAGCGACCGGTGTAGCCTCAGTCTCCGCGGGTTGCGCGGGTCTGCGCGCCGGCTTGATCGACACCTGTGCCTTGTTCTCGTGCGCGGTCCGCATGCGTGCCCGAGCCTTGTCCAACACAGCCTCGAAACCAGCCGAATCGAAACCGGACTGCTCGCTGCGCGGAGTCGGGGCGATCGGGGCAGCATGGACCGGACGCTCCGGCACCTCGGCGGCGTCGAGTTCTGCGACATAGCTCAGTTCGCGATCGCCTTGCGCGACAACGAAGGTGCGGTCGTAGCAGCGCACGACACACAGGCGCTTCTTGCCGCCCATCGGCAACACATCAATGATGCCGAGCGAGCGCGCACTGGCGCGTTGCTTAAGGGTGCCGCCGATCAGACGGCGGAAGCCGAGACCGGCCCCCGCGATCGCCAAGATCAGGAGACCGCAAATGACTAAGTAACGGGTGAAATCGGGGCCTTCCGCGCCACCGAATTCGGTGGGTAGGAGGGCGAGTCGTGTGTAGGGATTGGACATGCTGAGTTCTGGTACCTCAGCAGTCCTGGAGCAACGCTTGTGCCAGGTCCTCTCCAGCGCGTCCACACGGCAGGCCCGCGGACATAAGTCACTACACAGTAGCACCTTATGATTTCAACTCCGAGGCCGCTCGCAAGCCATCCGCCATCGGAAACCGCCCGCCGAACTGACCCGATATTCAACAGGTGTCGAGATTCTCGACAGTTCATGGGCGGCGGGCCAACCTCGGTTTCGAGCCTCCCATCAGCCCGAATCGCCGGGCTGAGCATGTGAGTGTCGCGAACCCCAACGGGTTCTGGCTTCCAAACTCGACACTCAACGGGGCTCCCCCCTCATACACGCCGTTGGTGTTGAGAGATGCATCAGTGGAAGCTCTAAGGAAAGAGGTGGGTCGTCTATCGGAGACACCCTGGCGCCACTGATCGCGCTAGTGACGAGCGACTTTCAAGCCACGCTTGCCATTGTCCCTCGTAGCGCTAACCCGCCATATCGCAGGTCGAACCGGGCTGCTCGGTTGAGTACAAATTCGACAGCAGCTGACCGGTCTTTAGCGTACGGCCCAGTCGTTCGACGAGTTGATCACGTATCCGTCCGACCGCCGCCGTCACAACGGCGTTGAGCCGTTGCAGTCCTTCGAGAGCATCCTCGAAGCGCTCGCGCTCAGCCTCGGGCACCTCTGAGGGCTCTATGCCTATTTCACGCATTAGGGCAAAGTTGTCCTGACAGCGTTGCCAAGCCTGAAGCAAGTGCGACTCGTCCTTCGTCTCGCTGTCGAGCGCAGCGAGGAAGTCACGCATGCTGAGTTCGACAGCGCGCATGCGCTCGAACTGAACTCCGACATCGGGCGCTTGGGTCGTTTGTTGGCTCACGTTGATCACGCGACTCGAATAGATTCGACTTCGACGCGGTTCCACGCCTCGAGCAGTGTCTTCAAGACCCGCGTCGCCTCAGCAAGCGGCTCTACCGATCGTTCGAGGCTGGCTCGACCGATGCGCTCCTCGACATAGAGGTACAAGCGCTCGAGATCCTCGACAACCTGCGGGTTCGGCTCCGGATCCAACGCCAGTCTCAACTCGGTGACGATCGCGTCGGCGCGACCACACAGGTCAACGAACAGAGAGCTGGGATCCTTCGAGTCCTCATCTTTCGCAGACTCCAAATAGCGGAGCGCACCCTCGTACAGCATCCGAACGAGCTTAATCGGAGGTGCGTTCTCGAAGGTGGCCTGGCGGTAGGCCTCGGCGGCGGCGCGATTATTCATAAGGTGTCAGAGGAAAGAGAGCTGAAGGAGGGGCGCGGCCTGATTGCCTAGAAGTTGAGGAAGTTACTCTGCGACTGAAGGTTCGACATGATGCTGTCGAGGTTCGAGAACTGCCTAACGAGGCCCTCTCGATACGTCTCGATGCGCCGCTCACGAGCTTCGATCTGATCCTCGTAGCGATCAATCTGAGAGTTGATCGTGGCTTTACGCGTGTCGAACGGACTGCGGATCACGCTGCGATCTCCCGCACCATCTGTGGGTCCGTCCTGGGAATCGAAGAGGCGTTCGATCTCACGCTCGAGGGTTGCCATCAGGCCGCTGTCGGCCGTCGTATCTGTAAAGAAGTCGGGCGTGTTCGGCTCTGCGCCACCATTGTCGAAACCGTCGTAGTCGACAAAGAGGTCAGCGAAGGCAGAGATGTTCTCGGTCACCTTGTCGTCGAAGGTACTACCGTTGATCTTCAGCTTGCCGTCGTTCTCCTGCTCGATTCCGACCAGGGACATGGTCGAGTATCCCTCTTGGTCGTTGGCCACCACGTCCGAGTCAACATTCAGCAATGCGGACGAGATCGTCGAGCGAATCGTGCGCAACAGAGAATCTCCAAACAGATCACCCTTCGCGCCGCCCTCTTCGTCGTAGGTGTTCTGGTTGTTGACGAATTCGACGACTTCGTTGTACGCCGCGATGAAATCGCGAACACGAATCTTGATCGCTTCTTTGTCGGGCTCGACCGTGAAGATAGCTTCGGCGCCCGCATCTGAAGATAGAAGGTCGATGCTGATGCCGTCGATCACATCGCTGAAGTCGTTGTCCGTACGCTCAACTGTCAAGCCGTCAACGACTGCGATGGCGTTCTCGCCCGGAGTGATGTTGTCAGCCACCGCGTTCAGGCCGGCGATATCAGTGGTCAGTGACGTGATCACTCCATCCTCGCCGCTTGTCTCCGCAGTCAAGACAAGCTGATAACTTGGATTCGAGTCTGTGCCGGCGTTGACGACGGTCGCCGCGACGACACCATCCGCTACCGAATTGATCTCGCTGGCGATGTTGTTCAGGCTGCTGTCAGTCGCATCGGCGATCGTGATTGTGTAATCCGTGCCGTCGACCGTGAAGCTAAGCGTCTCGCCAGCGGCTCCAGCCAGGTCCGTATCGGCGTCGCTGACGCCATCGAAGGCCCAGCGATCGGTCGTTGCCATTTGCGTGACTGACAGTGTGTGACTACCGGACACCGCACTTCCCGAGGCCGAAATCGTTGCCAACGAGTCGTTGCTCACGCTGGTCTGGTACGAGAAGAAGTTGTCGTCGTCCCCGAGCGTCTCGGCCTTCTCGCCGAGCTTCTGCAGGATCGTCTTAAACTGGTTGATCGTGCTGAGCTTGTCCTTTTGCTCCTGGATCTTGAACTCTAGCTGAGTGATCGGAATCCGCTCGACCTGAACTAGTTGGGTGATGATGGACTGCGTATCCAGGCCGCTCCCTAGTCCACTAAATGTAATGCCGGCTGAACTCATCTTCTTGTCTTCTTGTCTGAGCGTTCGCGCTGGGGCGAGTGCACGAGATCGTGGGATCGGCTGCGACGAGGAGGTTCGCGACGGACAGAACCTCCATACGGAGCCTGCGCAAGTTATCGGGCGATCTCAGAAGAAGATGAGGGCCGGATTGCGATTGAATGGACGCCGATTGCCAAGCTTGTGTTCGGTGTAAGCGTGCTGTCTTCAGGTGCGGCGCAACACTTCTGCTACCAAAGGTAGCGAGAGCCCCCCGAAGGAGGCCCTCGCGTGTAGGGAACGTCGATGGAGGACTCCGTCCCCTGTCACTGACTCATTTAGCCAAGAAGACTCAACGCCAACTGCGGTTGTACGTTGGCTTGCGAGAGGACCGAAGTAGCGGCCTGCTGCAGAATCGAGTTCCGCGTCAGGTCAGCTGTTTCGGACGCCACATCGACGTCACGAATCCGGCTCTCGGCGGCGGAGAGGTTCTCCCGCGTGTTAAGGATGCTCGAGAGAGCACTCTGCAAGCGGTTCTGAGAAGCACCGAGGTTGCCTCGGGCTGTGTTGACGCTATCGATAGCAGAGTCAATCGCCGACAGCGCAGAGTTTGCACCCGCGGCGGTTCCCACTGAAAGCGAGCTAACACCCAGGGCCGACGAAGTCGTCGTCTGCATGCTAATCGTAATCGTCTGGCTGCTATTGATGCCGACCTGGATGGCCGCCGAGTCCGTGGTACCGTCCAACAAGGACAGACCATTGAATTCGGTCGTATCAGCGATACGGCTGATTTCATCGCTGAGCGCAGTGAACTCAGTGTTCAACGTGGTGCGGTCCGTTGTACTGAGCGTTCCGTTAGTTGCGGCCATTGCGAGTTCACGCATACGGCCGAGGATGTTACCCGTCTCGTTCAGAGCGCCTTCAGCGGTCTGGGCGAGAGAGATACCGTCCTGCGCGTTTCGACCGGCAACGTCGTAGGAGCGAATCTGCGAGCGCATGCGCTCGGAGATACCTAAACCGGCGGCGTCGTCGGAAGCCGTCGCAATGCGAAGACCCGAAGATAGTCGCGAGAAGTTTCCCTGAAGGCGCTGTGTAACGTTATGCAAGTTACGTTGCGCTGTTTGAGAAGCGATGTTGGTATTGACACGAAGTCCCATTAATACTTTCCTTGATGATGCAAAATTCGCGAACGAAGAGATTCGCTGGAACCCATCTCCTACCGACCTGATTCACCTCGACCCGTATGATCAGCGTTCGCAGAGTGATCACGGAAACCGAGGGGAGTCCAGGCTGGGACTCCAAGCGACATAATCCACCCGCAGTGCAACTGCGCTCGCGAGGGAGCTGAATAGACCGGTCGAGGCACGGGGACCATAAAGGGCCCTACGACCGATCCACTCCCCCGCGATGCAGCGCGTCGTGAATGGATGTTCTGGGTTGTATAATAGAGCGACTGCCGTGAACGCCGCGGCACGTGGCGTTTGAGCAGGCTGGCACATCGTTCGGGGGGAACCGAGCGAGGCACGATCCTCAGTGGAGGAGTGCGCAGTGCGAATTCATCTGAATCCGGTCGCAGAGAGCCACTGTCTCCGAGCTGTCTTGGCTCGGAATTCGGCCGTTCTACAATCGACTTCAAACGCTCATCCGGCTTGCCGGATTAGGAGCTGGGGAACGGGGGACCGCCGCTACGCGACGGCCCCCCCCTCAGCGATAGGCCCAAGGCCCAGTTACGTTGCCTAGCCCTGAAGGAGGGACAAGGCGATCTGCGGTTGCACGTTTGCTTGTTGCAAGACTGAAACCGCAGCTTGTTGCATGATCGAGTTCCGCGTGAGGTCCGCAGTCTCCGACGCCACATCGACGTCTCGGATTCGGCTCTCTGCAGCGGACAGGTTCTCGCGTGCATTCAAGATGCTGGCGAGCGCGCTCTGCATCCTGTTCTGAGCAGCACCGAGGTTGCCTCGGGCTGTGTTGACGGTATTGATTGCCGTGTCGATAGTTGCAAGGGCGGCACTCGAATTCGAAATCGTCGTGACGTTGGACGTGCCCATTCCCAAACTTGAGACGGTCACATCCTGGTTCACGATCGAGATCGTCTGACTGGCATCGATGCCGACCTGGATCAACGTGGAACTCACACTACCGTCAAGAAGGGCGATGCCGTTGAACTCCGTCTGAGAGGCGATCCGGGAAATTTCCGCGGAAAGCGCCTGATATTCGGTGTCCATCGTCGTCCGGTCCTGAGTAGTGAGCGTGCCGTTGGCAGCCTGCATCGCCAGCTCGCGCATCCTTCCTAGGGTGTTGCTAACTTCGTTGAGAGCTCCTTCAGCGGTCTGCCCCATCGAGATGCCATCTTGGGCATTTCGGGCAGCAACTGAGTAGGAACGGATCTGAGAGCGCATCCGCTCCGAGATCGCCAAGCCTGCGGCGTCATCCGCAGCGCTAGCGATGCGGAGGCCGGAGGCCAGTCGGGAATAGTTCTCTCCAAGGCGGCGTGTAACGACTTGCATTTGTCGTTGTGCCGTCATGGAGGCGATGTTGGTGTTGACTCTTAGGCCCATGGCTAAATAAAAAGTAAGGGTGCTCTGTTATCGCTGAGATTGAGAGCGCTTCGGAGGTAGCACCTTCGAAGCACGTGAGGGTTCTCGGTAGACACCGGAAGGGAATGAGCACCAGCCCACCTTTTTTTCCGCTACACCTCTCAGCGGATCGTGACGATCTTTTCTCTTACTCGACTGCATATAAGAGGTGCGCTTTTCACTGAGCACCGCATGCCTGGTCGAGGACGAGAACGGAAAGTCTTGCCTTGACGAAAACGGTCCAGCCCCTGATTGGTCTCTCCGCCGCAACTACGCGGGTACACCAACAGATCCAGCGCGTCGCTTCTGCGCCCAGCACAACTGTCCTGATCACCGGCCCGTCCGGTGCTGGTAAGGAATTAGTTGCACGCGAGATCCACCGTCACTCCTCTCGCGCGAACGCTGAGTTCGTCGCGATCAACTGCGCGGCCTTCACAGAGAGCTTGCTCGAGGCTGAACTCTTCGGTTACGCACCGGGCGCGTTCACCGGCGGCAAGCCGCGCGGACATGAAGGCCTATTGGCCGCAGCCGAGGGTGGCACCCTCCTACTAGACGAGATCGCGGAGCTCGCGCCGAGCCTGCAAGCCAAGCTCTTGCGTGTGTTGCAAGAACGTGTGTATCGCCGCATCGGTGAAAACCATCACCGTGAGATGGATGTTCGCGTGATCGCTTGCACCAACTGCGAGCTCGCCGACCATGTCGACGAAGGCAGCTTCCGGGAGGATCTCTACTACAGGATCAACGTCCTCTCGATCCGGGTTCCGACCCTGGCCGAGCGCCGCGAGGACATCTTGCCGATCGCGCAACACTATCTGCAGGTCTTCAGTACACAGCTCGGAACGGAGCCCAAGGGCTTTGCCACGAGCGCTTGCGAATCGCTATCGAACCACGAGTGGCCGGGCAACGTAAGAGAACTGCGCAACAGTATCGAGCGAGCTTGCGTCCTCGCACGCAGCAGCCTGATCGAAGCATGGCACCTGGGACTCTCTCCCGAGAACAGCCGTGAATCGCATGGTTCGGGACAGGTAGAGAGCGGCGACGGCCCGGCCATTCAGCTCGATAGCTGGAACCTGCGCAGCGCTGAAGAGTCGATCATCCGGCACGTGCTCTCGAGATACGAGGGCAACCGCAGCCGTACGGCGCGTGAACTCGGCATCAACAGAACCACGCTCTACAACAAGCTTCGACGCTACAAGATCGAAGCCTGACGAGCAACGCGCTCGTGAAGCACGCACAAAGCATTGCCGCCGTTGCGTTCACGTATGACCGTGAACACATTGACAGGCGCATGCGACCGAGACCGCGAAAGGATTGTCGGTTTTGGTCCTCGATCCCACCCAGAACAGAAAGTCTTTCCAAAAGGCGCGACCGAAGCATCAAGCATTTGTTCCTACCCGGCCGACATGAGCTGTGAAGGAAGTTCCCAGACCACACCGGTCGAAGACATCAGCAGGAGCCCGATCATCCTATATCCCCGAGGAAAACCGAAAGACACGGACATCGCTAACGCGGTGGAGTTATGCGGTCCCTTCGCAATCGCGGGGCTCGTGGAATCAATCGAGCGTGACTTGCAACTCCCACTCAGCAGCATGCGTGCAGTCGTCGACTCACATCTGCGTAAATCGGAGGATGCGGAAGAGCAAGCATGGATCGGGAAGTTGCTGGAACAGATGAGTGCGCTGTGTCGCACCTCTGAGTTGCTGAGCCTGGTCTTGAATCCTCCGCCGATCAGGCCCTTGAGCTGCAGCCTGGCTGAGATCGCCGATTCACTCGCGAAGTTCCTTCCCAGTGACATTCGCTCTCGGCTGCAAACTTCATTCACCGCCGGTGGACGCGCTTGGATCGACGGCCCGCGGCTCTCGAACGCTTTGGCGATGATGTTGATCGGAGCCATGCAGCCTTCAAGCAAGGTCGGACTCGAGCTGTTCCTCTCTGCGGACACTCTACACGTCACCATGACGATCACAGACATCGAGCTGGACAAGAACAGCCTGATGACAAGCTGCGCTTGGCGCGAGTTGATGCGCATGAATTCCTCGACCTCGGTATCCCGTTCACGCAATCAGTTGGAGCTCTCAATCGAGATACCTTCTCCGGGTTGCTTCCAACAGGAGGCCGCAGCGTGA
This sequence comes from Planctomycetota bacterium, assembly GCA_047611405.1. Taxonomy (GTDB): domain Bacteria; phylum Planctomycetota; class UBA1135; order UBA1135; genus JBLFWN01. The sequence goes on from JBLFWN010000032.1 coordinate 26,776, forward strand.
GACCGACCGATCAAGAACAACGGCGTTCCATGCTGCATACCGACGGCGTCCCCGCTCAGTCTTGGACGCTGACACTCGAATCGGGCCCCCACGCATCAATCCGCGGGACACGTTCGATCGCTGCTTGGGCCATGATGCTTGGCATCGGCCCGGCCTGCCGCGCACGCATCGCTACAGCATGTGCGGAGATCATAGACAACGTCAACACGCACGCCTATCCGAACACGACCGGCGAGATCACGATCAGCGCCTCTAAGTCCGGACGCGACCTGCATGTCTCGGTCGAGGACCTCGGCATCGGGCTCAATCGCCGCCCCTCGCTGGATCCCAAGACCGAACAGGCTCGCAGTACTGGGCTCACACGAGCCGCATCTCTGTGTGAATCGCTCGAGGTCGACAGCATCCCCACAGTAGGGACGTGTGTCGAGCTAACGTTCTGCATCTACCAGGTCTTCTTCGATGGACAAGACCAGGTCGATCTGTCCGACCTAGACTATCTCCCGCCTGCGACCGCTCGCGCATTGCTTGAGCGTATTCGGACAGACGGAGACCAGGATGCATTTTATCTTTCGCCTGCGCTGACCACCACGGTCGGTCGCTTGCTCATCGGCCCTGACGACTGTCGCACAGTCGGTTCACCAATCAGGAGCTAGCTGTGGCATTCGACGACTTTGCAAGCGCTGAAGAGCTAGAGCTGAAGACCTCCGTGAATGCGGAGGACGAGGATCTGTTCGATTTCCCGGACATGGTGGTTCTCGACGCGCCGGCAGCAGCTCCTGTTGCAGAGGAAGCACCCGCGGAAAACGAAGCTAGCGCCGACGTACCGACTTTGCCTGAAGCTCCAACGGCGCCGCAAGCACAAACAAAAGCAGAAGAAGCACCCGCAGCAACTGCGGAAGCGGAGCCTGCTACAACTGCCGCACCCATTGCCGGCGCGGCTCAGCAGAACTACGACCCGGAACTCGACGAGGACATTTTTAACTTCGCCGAGCTGTTCACGAGTTCCGAGTCCGAGGCTGGCAACGATGTCATTCCGGCCGAGGCCTTGTTCGAGGACCCAAGTGCCGAGGCTGCGGAGGTAACAGTAGAAGAGCCGGTCGACGCGCCTGCGCCTATAGCTGAACCGACACAGGCTCCGGCAGCAACGGCACCTGCAAAGCCCGCAGCATCGACGCCGGAAGCCGTCGTCCCTCCAGTGGCCATGCCGACACGTCAACGGCGCATCAGCACGGCTCCGAGTGAAGCACCGACCAACATCACCTTCGACGTAGGGGCAGAGAACCCTCTTCGCAATCGAATGGTGATGATCTTCGTGATTGGCTTCGTCGTCACGAACTTACTTCTCGCGGTGCTCGCGTGGCGCATCGGCGACAGCTTCAAGGACACGCTCGAATCCGTTCGAGCTGAACTCTCCGAACCGCGCCAGGTCATCGTGCAAGGCGGGCCGAACGGTACGCCGGCTGCTCCTCCGACACAGGACACACAAGCTGTCACCCAGGTCGAAGTCGTCGATCAACCCGCCCCCGAACTAGTCGAGCCGTTCGAGACTCTCGAGCTCCGCCTTGCGCAGCAAGAAATCACTGAAGGCCGGTTCCACTCTGCACGCAGGCGCTTGAACCGCTTGTTGTCCAATCAGGACCGCTCACCCATGCAGCCAGGAACCATCGCGGAAGCCGAATTCATGATAGCTCGCTCCTTTCTGGAACATGGTGAGAACGTTGGGGGTAAGCAGTGAAGTTTGTCGCCATCCTTCTCTGTGCAGGCGCAGCGGTAGGCCCGCAGCGTAGAGCTTCTGACGAGCCCGCCAGCTTTGATGTCGCAGCTGGCATCCTCAACGACAGCCAAGTATTGACGATCGTTGCACGTAAGACGCCGATCGACGTGCTCATGCGCGCCATCGCCGAGGAATTGAGCACCGAGGTCCGTGGCTTCGATCGCATTGCGGTGCTCGAGCCGGTCGACGTTCGACTCACTGAACGCCCGTCGGACATGGCGATTCAATGGGTACTCGGCTCGGCAGGCTTGCGGGGGATCCTCTCCCCCACAGGCATTCACGTCTTCAATGACTTGAAGCCTTTCCCTGACCAAGCCGAGGTGTTCGATGCAGCCGAGCTGTCATTCATCCGCGCGCTGAACCGTCACCCGGAGAGTCCCCTGGCAGCGGATGGTTGGATGGCGCAAGCTCGCATCCAGGAGTCACGTGGTGATTGGAGCGCAGCCATCAACAACTACTCGATGGTGATCGATAACCACGCCGACTCGCAGGCCTATCCGCAAGCGTTGTACCGAGCAGGAGGGCACTTCGAGCGGCTCGAGTCTTGGAACGAGGCAGCCACCAACTACGACCTGCTGAGCGGCCTGGGTTATGCGCACCCTTATCATGTAGATGCGCGTCTGAAGCTGGCCGAGAGCCTGTGCTTCATGGGTGACCCGCAAAAGGCGCTCTACTCGTTGGATAGCCTGGAGACTTACATCGGTGACTCCAAGGGTGATTTCCTGGTCCAAGACAGCGCTAAGCTGAAAGCGCGCCGGCTGATCACTCGCAGTCGCGCGTTGACGCTGCTCGACAAGTCAATGGAGGCCCTGCGCGCTCTCGACTTGGCATCCGACTATGACATCGATGGCCAGCTTTACGCAGACATCCTCGAAATGCGCGGCCTCGCACTCGATCAAGGTGGCCGCTACAACGATGCGGCCATCGCTTGGATGTCCCTGTCCGAATTGCTCACTGGTGAAGAACAGGGCGATGCGCTCACCGAAGCTGCTCGCCTCAGTCTTGCCGCAGGCGACGAATTGGGCGTGCTGTTTATCGATGCGCACGCTCGCAAGCTAGGACTCGATCAAGACACGGCGCCCTATGGCCGAGCGGCGCGTCAGCAACTCGGTTTGGCAACCGATGATGTCGTCGAGGACTTGAGCATTACGCTCGCCAAGGCAGAAGAGTTGTTCAAGGCGGACAACATCACAAGCGCCGCCAAAGAGTTCGCTCATGTCTATGAGCGTCGCGAGCTGCTCGAGAAGCGCGACCTCCTGCGACTTGCGCGCGGCTACTCACGCTCTCTCGCTGCAGACAATCTACTCGACTACGCCGTGATGACTCTACGCGAGATCATCAGCCTGTGTAGCAAGGCAGACGATCGCAACTCCATCTACTTGTTGGCGGCGGAACTCTACGAAGAGGCCGAGCGCTTCGATGACGCCATCCAAGCCCTACAAGGAGAGCTGTGATGATGAAATTTATGCCCGTGATGAACGTGCTGCTCGGAACCGCCCTCGTGGTTCCTGCGATCACTCAAGACAAGCAACTACAAGGCGGCTTAGAAGCAGCGCTGGTGAGCAGCGTCACATCGCTCGAGAACCTGACCACCATCCGGCGTGACTTGGGCGACGGCGTCGTGAGTGCGGTCGACCGACTGATGGGCTCGACCGAGCAGGCCATCATGAGCGGCCAGGAGCGCGAAGAGCGCTTGCGTCTCTTGCGCTTGGATGTGAATCGACTGCAGATGACGCTCGACCAACTCGACGCCGGAGGCGACGGCAGCCTGGTTGTCCACACGCCCGAGATCGCATTACGCTCGACCGGCAGCGGCATACAACTGCAAGGTCGCAACTCGGGCCCGCCGCCCACGGCTGGCTTGGATGATGCGACGCGTGACCTTGTTCGGTCTGCCCTACCGCACGGCGCGTCCGATCCGGCTCGGGGTGGACTAGGCTCCGGCCCGCGCAAGAAGAAGCTCGAGACTGCAGCAGAGTTCAGTGCCAGCAAGCTGCGCGAAGGCCGGCTGATGTACAAGTCGGGTCGTCATGAGCAAGCCCTGACGTTACTTCAAGGCCTGACGGAACAAGAGGCCGGCGACGGCTGGGAAGCCAAGTACTGGACGGCGCGCTGTTACGAGAAGCTAGGCCGCGACGAAGAGGCGATCAAGCAGTACGAAGAGATCACGGCAGCGGATGAAGCCGCCGGTGGTTTCGCGCAGAAAGCTAAGCAGGACTACGACTTCCTGGTTTGGAAGCGCGAGTTCTTCCAGCGACGCAAGGACGGCAAGTGATGCTGAACCAGAACGTACAAACTCTGACCAGCGCTGAGGATCCCGCTTCGCCGCAAGAGCTCGAACAGGCCATGTCGGCCTTCTCGGAGATCTCCGAGAACCTGCTCGCCGGGTACGAGGCTCTGACCGGGCGCGCCGAGCGTGTCGAGGCCGAGCTCTGTCGCACGAATGCGGAATTGGCGTCTAAGGTCGCTGAGCTCGATGCGGTCAAGCGACACCTCGAGGCGATCTTGGAATCGCTTCCGACGGGTGTGGTGGTACGTGATGCCAAGGGACTGATCGTGCGTATGAATGACGCGGCACTCGCCTTGCTCGGTGTCACTGCTGATGAGGCTCTTGGCCACGCCAACATCGATGGTCTGCCAGCCGAGCCGAGCACGAGTGATGCGGACCCCGAGGACACTTATGAGTTCCAGCGCCCCGATGGCGAGCAACGGATTTTGTCGTCGCGCTTCTCCAAAGTGGTCGCTCGCGACGAAGGCCCCGCAGGCTCCGTCGAAATCATCGACGATCGCACGGCTCTCACGCAGATGCGCGAGCGCATTCACCAGTTGGACAAGATGGCTGCTATGGGAACCATGGCCGCTGGCATCGCCCACGAAATTCGGAACCCGATGAACGGTATCAAGGGCTTCGCTCACCTTTTGCTGCGCGATGCACCCACAGACTCTGTGCAAGCCAGGTGGTCACAACTGATTTGTGACGGCGTCAACGAGGCCGACGGAATCATCACGAGCATGCTGACTTTTGCGGAGCCGGAGCGCTTACGGCCCGAGGAAATCGAGATCGGATCCATCGTCGAGGAAGCACTGAGTGCGAACCGTCGCATGCTCGAGATGAATACGAACGCCGAGCGCTGGACCCTCGATGCCGACTATCCAGATCTGCGCCTGATCGTCGACTCGATCAAGATCAGGCAAGCCGTTCGCAACTTGGTCGCGAACGCGATTGATGCTCAACCCGACGGCGGCGCAGTGCGCGTCATCGTCACCCATGATGAAACGGATGTGACCATTCACGTCCATGACGCTGGTCCGGGGATCTCCCCTGATATCGCGAACAAAATCACCGAGCCCTTCTTCACGACTCGTCCTGAAGGAACCGGTCTCGGCCTGGCCCTCGTGCACACGATCGTTCGGCTGCACGGCGGCTCTATCGAAGTCTCCCCCTCCCCTTCCCTTTTCGGAGGAGCGCATATGTTCCTACGTATCCCTCGAAACTCGGAAGCCTGCATTCTCCCCGCAGCCTGATACATGGCTATCCACCGAATCCTGGTCGTCGACGACGACTCTCTCTCACGCCAATTCCTAACCGAAGCTGTCCGGACACTCGGCTATTCGCCGATGTCTGCTGTCAACGGTCGCGAAGCGTTGGAGCACCTGCGAGCTCACACCGGACAGATGCCTGACCTCGTGCTGAGCGACATGCGTATGCCCGGCATGAGCGGAATCGAGCTTGTCGATGCGATCCAAACAGAATGGCCCGGCTTACCTGTCGTCGTCATCACCGCACACGGAACGATCGATGGCGCTGTCGATGCGATGCGGAAGGGTGCCGTGGACTTCTTAATGAAGCCGTGTTCCCCCGACACGCTTGAGCTAGTCATCGATCGCTTGAGCCGCGAAGCGAGGCTAGAAGCAGAGAACGAGTACTTACGCAGCGAAGTGGGAGCGCAATCCGATTCACCCTTCATCGCTGAGAGCTCTGTCACGATCGACCTCTTGCGATCGACAGCACGCATTGCACGCTCCAAAGGAACCGTGCTTGTCACCGGCGAGAGCGGAACGGGCAAAGAACGAATAGCCCATTACATCCACGGCAACAGCCCGCGTGCTGACAAGCCCTTCATCCGAGTCAACTGCGCAGCCCTGTCCGAACAGTTGCTGGAGTCGGAGCTTTTCGGGCACGAACGCGGAGCATTCACCGGCGCCCACAAGACGCGCATCGGCCGCTTCGAGTTGGCTGACGGTGGAACGATCCTACTCGACGAGCTCGGCGAGATCTCGATGAGCATGCAGACCAAGCTACTGCGCGTTCTACAGGAGGAAGAGTTCGAGCGCGTCGGTGGCCAGAGCACGATCAAGGTCGACACCCGTGTCATCGCAGCGACGAACAAGAACCTCGCCACCGAGGTCGCCGAGGGACGCTTCCGCGAGGATCTTTACTACAGGCTGCATGTGTTGCCCTTGCATGTCGCTCCCTTGCGAGAGCGAGTCGATGACATTCTTCCGCTTGCAGAACATTTCGCCGCTGCATATGCGCGCAACAACGGCCTACCCGCCCCAACACTCGACGAGGGCACGCGCCAACGCCTGCTCACCTGGAGTTGGCCTGGCAATGTGCGTGAACTCGAGAACGTAATTCAACGCGCCGTCATTTTGGGCCGCAGCGGAAGCTTGGTTGCTGAAGACCTGGTCTTTGGTCCAACACTCAGCACGAATCACGCGAGCAATCACGCTCCGGATAAATCAATCGAGTTGGGCGATCTCCAAATGGCTACTGCACTTGCGAACAACCCTGTTGCGGAGATCGAGCGCATCGCGATTCTCGCGACTCTCGAATCCACCGGGGGTAACAAGACCGAGGCCGCACGCCGACTCGGACTGACGGCTCGCACGCTCAGCAACAAGATGAAGATCTGGCGCCAATCTGGCCTGGTCGCTTAATCCAACGCGCACAGGAAGCCCAACCGAATCATGGAAATCAAAACCTCACCCAGCGCCCAGCTCACGCTCGACCTGATGTCAGCTAGCGCTCAGCGTGCTCGCATCCTGGCCCAGAACGTCGCGAACCAAAACGTGCCGGGTTACAAGCGCCAAGACCTGCTCTTCGAGTCACTGCTGGCCAAAGAGTCTGCTCGGTCCAACCCGGACTTCTCCTCGATTCAAGCGAAGGTTGTCACGGACGAAACCACGCCTGAGCGTGGCAACGGCAACAACGTATCGCTGGAAGCTGAACGCTCGAAACAAGAAGAGAACTCGATCCTGTTCGAGCTCTACACCGCAATGATGAAGGGCCAAATGGGCCTTCTTCGAACCGCAATCACCGGACGGAGGTCATAAGCATGGATCCCTTCAACAAGATGTTTGGCGGCATGCGCATCGCCGCCAGCGGGATGGAAGCCGAGCGGGCGCGCATGGATGTCATCGCTCGCAACATCGCGCACGCGCAGACGACGCGCATGCCGGATGGCAGCGGTCCCTACAAGCGCCAGATTGCTCACTTCGGAACGGTGCTCGAGGGCGCTATTGGTTCTACGAGATCGGCTGGCGGGGTCGAGGTGCTCGGCATCCACAACGACGACATCACACCCTTCGACGAGATTCACAATCCTGGCCACCCGGATGCGGACGCGAAGGGCTACGTGAGCATGCCCAACGTCAACACAATGACCGAGATGGCAGACATGATCACGGCTGTTCGTGCCTATGAGGCCAACATCAGCCTTCAACAGAGTTTGACGCGCATGGCCCAGCGTGCGTTGAGACTCGCAGACTGATCCGAGGCATTCCCATGGTCGACTCAATTAATGGACAAGGGGGCTTAGCTCGCTCCGCGATCGAAGCCGCACTCGAACGACGCAACACCGGCATCCGCGAGATGCAGGAGAAGCTTGCGCAGCTGCAGGGGACGCAGACTCAGGACAACAAGGCACCCGCCTTCCTCGACGCACTCAAGGAAGGCATACAAAAAGCCGACAAAACTGTTCGCGCTGTGGACGCCCTGCCCGAACGAGTTCTGCGCGGCGAAGTCGAACTGCATGAAGCCGCCGCCCAGATCCAGATGTCACGTATCTCCTTCGAGTTCACGATGGAGCTGCGCAACAAGTTCATCGACGCCTACCGCGAAATCATGCGCATGAGCGTCTGAGTCGTCCGACTGCGATCCTTACTAATCCTCCGCCTCCCCTCGTAGAAACGCCGTCCAAGTACCCACCCGATGAAGGACCTTTTTCAGTCCATCTACCTTCAGTTGAAGGATGCCTCAGGCCCGACCCGCTCCGTGGTCGCGGCTGGAGTTGTCCTGGTCCTGGTAATCATCGGTGGAGCCATGTTCCGATCGATGAACCCGGACATGATGTACTTGTACGGAAACCTCGACGAGCACACCTTCGGCAAGGTGTCGACCTCCCTGGCGCAAGCTGGCGTTCGGATGAAGACCACTCCGCCGCCAGGTCCCTACACAATTTGGGTCGCCAAGCCGGACTATCAAAACGCGATGACAGCGTTGCATAGCGCAGGGGCCCTTGAGAGCGCACCGATTGGAATCGAAGTTGGAAGTGGCGGCGCCTCGAGCGTCTTCATGGGCCAGGCCGAGCGCATGCAGGTGACGCAGAAGCGTAGGTGGCAAGAGATCCAGGTCCAACTCGAAGCATTCAATTGGGTTGCCAAAGCAACCTGCACCTCATCACCGCCCGTCCGCAACGCCTTCCTCAAAGGTGACGCAGGTACGGTCTCGGTCATACTGACTCTGTTCGGCACATCCTCTCCCGACGCCGAGCAACGCATGATGGCAGCCAACACCGTGCGCAACGGCTTTGGCGTCCCCGCGCAGAACGTCAACATCTCTGACCACCACGGTCGGCGCATATTCGACGGCTCGCGTGACTCCGGTTTGGAAGAGAACCTGGCGCACGAAGAGCAGTTCAATCGAACTAAGACGGACCTAGCGCAGCGCCTCTTGGACGACACCTATGGTCCGGGGCTCGCCAAGGTTTCGGTCTCGGGCGCGTTCAGTTACGAGAAGTACGAGACGCTGGACGAGACGGTTTCGGCGACCAAGAACCTGCTCTCGGAGGAGAGTCGGGATACGGCGACGCCCGTCGAAGGCGGCGGGTCGGGCGGAGCCGTGACCATGGGCGCCGGAGGCGGGAACCTCGATTCTACGGCTGAGCCGGCTGAGCCTGCGACCACTTCAGAGGTCAACAAGAGATACGCCCCCGCGCGTAACTACAAGTACACCAAGCACGATCAACCCGTGCTGACACGACTGACCGTCTCGTTAATCTTGGATGAGTCAGTGGCTGCGAGCCTTCTTGGCGCGCAAGACTCCATCAAAGGTGTGCTCGGCTTCGACTCGAAGCGCGACGAGATGTTCGCTGTCACTCAACTACTGCATGGTGTCGAGCGGGACAGTGACGGTAACCCCGTCGCAGCGGCCCCCATCGAAGCTCCGGAAGAGCCGATGAGCGGCACGATGCTGATGCTGATCGAGAACGGCGTCGAGATCGTCGCTGCCATCGCATTCATCATGCTGCTTGTACGCGCACTCAAGCGCGGCAACGTGAACATCGAGATCAATCAGCCTGGCGCCGATCTCGAAAACCTCAAGGACGACGAAATCGATATGGACGCGCTCGCCAGACGCCATGTCGAAGACCTGCTCGCCCGTGACCCTGATCGTGTCGGCGCACTGCTGTCACGTTGGGCGATCAGTGACGACTTCTACGTTCGAACTTCCGAATGAGTGATACTCGATCAGGAATCACAGGTCCGCAGAAGGTAGCCGCCTTCCTGCTGGCGCTGGACAAGGAAACCAGCTCGAAGGTCATGCGCGGCCTCGATCCCAAGGTCGTGGCCGACGTCGCAGAAGCGATGACCGAGCTCGATCCCGAGATCTGCTCCGCGGAAGCCGTCGATGGCCTCTTCGTCGAGCTTGCGCGCACCATCTTCCAACGCACGGGTGTTCGGCCACAGGATAAATTCGAGCTGCACGATATGCTCAAGACGACCTTTGGTGAGGACGAGGCCGAGCGAGTGCTGGCCGACATCATCGACCGTCGACGCAAAGAGCAACCCTTCAGCTTCATCGAGCGCGTCCCTTCACAGAACGTCGTGCGTGTGCTGGCGGACGAATCCCCGCCCGTCGTAGCGCTCGTGCTTTCGCACCTCTCGCCCAATCTCTCCAGCGAAGTCCTGACTGCCTTCACGCCGGACGAAAGCCTGGACATTGTCCGTCGCATGACGACCATTGTTCCGCCAGGAACCGACACGATGCTCGCAATCGCTGACGGCCTGATGGAGCGCTTGTCGCGTATCTCTTCTGGTCCGCCACCGCGTGCTCGTGACGACAGCTTGAAGACGGTCGCTGACCTCTTGAACTTCTCCGGTGGCGAGACGGAGAAGGTCGTGATGGAAGGGCTCGAGAAGAACGACGAAGAGGTCGCCGCCGAAGTGCGCGACTTCATGTTCACTTGGGACGACCTCGGTTCAATCGACAAGCGAGCGATGCAAAAGATCCTGGCATCGGTCGACACACGCACGCTCGCGATGTCGCTCAAAGCCAGTCCTCCCCTGGTCGAGGCCAACATCATGGACAACCTCAGCCAACGAGTACGTGAGATGGTTCTCGATGAGCGTGAGCTAGCCGGTTCCGTCCCGATCTCGGAGGTTCATGCAGCTCGTGGCGAAATCATGATCGCTGTGCGCGGCTTGATGGAAGCCGGCGAATTCAGCCCGTCCAAGTCCGGTGGCGAGATGGTGACCTGAGATGCCCATTACAATCAAGGTTCCGATCACACGGCGCCCAACGGGCGCTAGCCTCAGCAGGCTCTCGCTGGCAGGGGTCTCCGATGCTTGCATCGGAGAACGCTGTGAACGCGCGCGCCAAAAGGGCCGCGAAGAGGCGACGCAGGAATTGTCCGGCGGCCTCGGGCAAGCCTTCGAACGCGCCGCCGAGCGGCTTGATGAAGCGCGCGAGACAGCCGAGACCGAGGTCTCGCGCTTCGCGGTCCAGCTCTCCGTGGAGATAGCAGGCATGCTAACTCGGCGTGAAGTCGATGCCGGCAACTACGACATCGAGCGCATCGTGCGTGAGGCCATGGCGGCTTCGGGTATCGGACGCGCCCCATGCACGATTCATCTCGCTCCATCGGATGTCGAAAAAATCGAGTCCTCCGCCTTCCGCACCGGGACCACGATCGAAGCCGATCCGAATCTTGCGGTCGGTGATGTTCAACTATCGACGCCGCAGGGTCTCCTCGTACGCGAGTTGGATTCCTGCCTTGGCTCGATTCGTGACGCCTTGCTTGGAGACATCGATTGATTCCCGACATCGCGCGTTGCAAAGAGACCGCTCGGTCGGCCAGTCGCCCCTTCTTTCGCGGCAGCGTCGACGTCGTCAGCGGTATTATGATCGAGGCTGGCGGCGTACCCGCTGCCTTGGGTGAACTCTGTCGCATCGATCGAGGACGCGATGGCTTCACTGACGCGGAAGTTGTTGGCTTTCGTGGATCGTCGACGCTGTTGATGCCGCACGGTGAACTGCAAGGCATTGCGCCCTCACAACCCGTCTATGCGCTTGGCCGTCCCTTCGAACTCGAAGTCTCGCGCTCGATGCTGGGCCGCATGATCGACGGCTTCGGTGCTCCGCTCGACGGAGGCCCGCCGCTCGAACAAGGGCAGCGCAGGTCGGTGCGACGCAAGGCACCCGTACCGATGGATCGCGAACCGATCCGCGAGCCGCTGCAAACTGGAGTGCGCGTCCTCGATGGTTTGAACACGATCGGTCGCGGACAACGCATCGGCATCTTCGCTGGTTCAGGTGTCGGCAAGTCGACTTTGCTTGGCCAAATCACACGCGGCACCAGTGCTGGCATCGTCGTCTGCTGCTTGGTTGGAGAACGTGGCCGCGAGGTCCGCGATTTCGTCGACGATGTACTAGGCGACGAAGGCAAGGGCAAGGCCGTGATGGTTGTCGCTACCTCAGACCGTTCACCGATCGAGCGCTTCTTAGCCCCTTTCGTGGCCGTCACCGTTGCCGAGTTTTTCCGCGATCAGGGCGAAGATGTCTTGCTGGTAATGGATTCCGTCACGCGCTTCGCTGCGGCCTCGCGCGAAATCGGTTTGGCAGCTGGCGAACCGCCGACCGTGCGCGGCTATCCGCCGAGCTTCTTCGCGACCGTTCCAAAGCTGGTCGAGCGCATGGGACGTACGAAAGAAGGCAGCATCACCGGCTTGTTGACCGTCCTATTGGATGGCGATGACCCGAACGAGCCCGTCTCCGACACCGTTCGCGGCTTATTGGACGGCCACCTCTTCATGACGCGCGACTTGGCGCAGCGCGGCCACTTCCCGGCCGTCGACGTGCTTGACAGTCTCTCGCGTTTGATGCCGAGCCTCGTCGATCAGGGTCATATGGCCTTTGCGACGATGATTCGTGAAGCACTCGCCGTTTATAAGGAAGGTCGCGACTTGATCGAGATCGGAGCTTATCGAGCCGGCTCAAACCCGCGCTTGGATCGCGCGATTCAGCTGATGCCCAAGATCGAAGCTTTCCTGAGACAGCCGACTGACCACTTGTCCAGTCTGGAAGAGACAATGCGTGAACTAGCAGCCATCGTTCCGGCCGCAGCGGGGAGCGCTGGCGCATGAGCCACTTCCAATTCCGGCTCGCTCGCGTATTGCGCGTGCGAGAAGTACAAGCCGAGATGGCGCGCCTCACGTGGCAAGAAGCCGAGGCAAGAGCACGCTCGGCATGGACCGCCTCCGAGCGCATGCGTGAAGCGCGTGTGGATGCGAGTACGCGCCTTGCAACGGACCTCCAAACGGGTGAAATCGCTGCAGCGAACATGATCGCGGGCCACGACGCCCTCGATGGTATGGATCGCGCTGCCGGCAGGCTCGAACGCACGGCTCGCACGCTGTCACACCAAGCGTCTGAATTGCGCATGCCCTTCGAAGAACGGCGCAAGGAAGTGCGCGGCCTTGAACGTATGCGCGACAAGCGCAAACAAGAACACCTGGAAGAGACTCTGCGCAAGGACAGCGCAGTGATGGACGAAGTCGCTGCTTCACGCACTGTAAGTCCACTGCAGAGCAACGCATCGCCCAACAGCCGCCAGGCCGCTCAAGCCAAGAGCTAGCAGCCCTCCGTCTCGACCAGCGCCAGCCGCCGAAGCCAGAACAACGAGCTAAGGAGAAGCCTTAGCTGCCCCATAACCTCCGATGGCCCAGATGAAACAGCAATACCTCAAGTACGCCGCCTTTACCTTGGCGGGCATCGTGCTCTTCGCCGCTTCTTTTTTCTTGTTCGCCGTGATGTCAGGAACGCCGCTCGAAGAGCTGGCCATGATCGGCGGAATGTTCGACAAGGGCGGAGAGGCTGAGGTTATCAGCGGAGATCCAGAGCCGGATGTGACGACGGAACTCGCCGAAGACCGGCGACCAGCCGAAGTCGTGCTGAGCAGTGCGACCTCGCCGTTGCAGTCCTTCCTGTTGCAGTCGCCCTTCTCCACCGACGAACTGCAGAAGCTACAGGCCGAGTTGAAGACCAAGATCACGGCCAATGAAGCGCGCCAGCTCGAGTTGAACGAGCGCCAGCGCGAAATTGAGACACGAGAACAGCACCTCGAAGATCGATGGGGCGAGCTAGCCGGCCTTCGCGAGGACCTCAACGATAGGGAACTCGAACTATCACAGCGTGGCGACGAGCTGACACGGGACGCACGAGTCGCCGAAGAACGTGAGCAGGCCAGCTGGGAAGGCATCGCCAAGATCTTCGAGGAAGGCAAGGTCAAAGACCTGACCGACAAGCTGCTGTCCTTCCCGGCCAGCAATGCTGCGTTGATCCTGCGTGCCATGCCTGAGTCACGCGCGGCGGAACTCCTACAGTCGATTACCGGCGAGAAGTTCCGCGAGTACATGGAAGCCTACCGCAAGGCAGGTTTCTGAGAGTCGTAACGCCAGCGTTACTGACAAGTGCATAGGAAGCGCGACAGAAGCTCCTAGTCGAGTTCAAGACGCGGAGTGCGGGTGTCGATAACGGTCTGGGTCTCCCCAGATCCGTCCCCCCACATCCCCTATGGATATCAACTCCATCATCGGCACGGTGCTGGCCTTCGGGCTCGTGCTATTTGCCATGGCAGTCGGCCCCGGCGGCGTCGGGATCTTCATTCACGTCCCTTCCGCGGTGATGGTGCTTGGAGGCACGTCGGCCGTGACGATGCTCGCCTTTCAGACTTCGGATCTGAAGCCTGTCATCAAGATCATCGCCGTCGGCTACCTGCGCAAGACGACGACGCCGATCGAAGAGATCGAGCGGATCGTGACTTACGCCAACCTCGCCCGCAAAGAAGGCCTGCTTGCTCTCGAGAGCAAGCTGCAAGAGGTCGAGGACAAGTTCTTCGCCAAAGGAATCCAGCTCGTTATTGACGGCTTCAACGCTGAAACCGTGCGCGACATCATGGAGCTCGAGGCCGAATGGCAAGGGCAACGCCACGCCACGGGTCGCAAGATCATGGACCAGATGGGCGCCTTCTCGCCGGCCTTCGGCATGATCGGAACGCTCGTTGGTCTGGTGCAGATGCTCCAAGACCTTTCCGATCCCAGCAGTATTGGCATAGGCATGGCAACCGCACTCCTGACGACTCTGTATGGCGCCATGGCGGCAAACATGGTCTTCATTCCGCTGAACGGCAAGCTCGAGATGGTCGCCAAGACCGAGGCCTTGCTGCGGAACTTGATGATCGAAGGCGTCGTCGCGATTCAGTCGGGTGAGAAGCCGCAGCTGATCAAAGAGAAGCTCAAAGGATTCCTTCCGCCCAGCCTGCGGGAGGCCGTCGAGTAGGAAGGGTGAACGATGGGAAAGACCGAAGAAGAACCGCCGATGATCGGAGCACCGCTCTGGATCACGACCTTCGTCGATATGACCTCACTTTTGGTCACCTTCTTCATTTTGTTGTTCACCTTCTCGAGCATCGAGGACAACGACACCTTCACCTTCAAGAAGAACTTCATCGGCACGTCCGGCCATGCCCCCGAGAGTGGCGCGGACGCAGTCGAACCACCCAATCATGACCGCATGGCGGCAATGGATGTTTCCCGCGGTTCCAAAGTACCGCACTCGCGCCCGCCCGAGGAGCTCTTCGAGAACCTCGAAGAGATGGGTCAAACGGCCAAGGAAAATGAGATCGAGTTCGATCCCAAGGATGTGCGCGACGGGCTGGTCATGGTCTTTAACGCGCAGGCATCCTTCAAGCCAGGTAGCGCAGAGGTCACTCCCGCTCTTCGCCGCCGCTTGCAAGGACTTGGCGATGTCCTGTCCCATTACCAGAACCAAGTGGTCATCGAAGGCCATACCGATTCTGAGTTTAAAGCCAGTTCACGCTATCCAAACGCTGAATCCCTTGCTGCCGCTCGAGCTTCAAACGCCGCCAAGGTACTAGTCGGAGTGACCGACTTCCCCGCATCCATGATCCAGATCGCAGGTCTGGGCTCCCTTGACCCACGTGTTCCCGGCGATACCGCCGCTGACCGCACGTTGAATCGTCGCGTTGAGATTCAGATTCTCTCTGTTGATGCTTCCGTAGCCGCGGCGCAAAAGGACAGGGGCTTCTGAGATGGCCAAGAAGCCCAAGCCCAAGGAACCCAAGGTCGGCGCACCCGCATACATGGTCTCCTTCGGGGACATGATGACGCTGATTCTTTGCTTCTTCATCTTGCTCGTGTCCATGGCTCAAGAGCGCAGCTTTGGAATGATGGCCAAGGGTGTCGGTTCCTTCATCGTCGCGGTCGAATCGCACGGCCTGAACGGAATCATGTCGGGCCAAGAGAAAGAGGAAGTCTTCGAGCACGTTCGCCGACGTTTCAATCTTCCGCCCGAGGAAGACCCCGAACGGCGCGAGAAAGAACACGAGCATGCATCACACCTTGAAATAGTCACCGCCGAGGACATTCAAGCGATGGAGCCGCATACCGAAATCCGGCAGCCCGCTGTTGCCCGCTTTGATGTCGACTCCTCGACGCTGGACGCGGGCGCGCGCAGCTACCTCGATCGCTTGAGCGACTCCCTTCGCCCGCGTAAGGGCTCAGTCCTACGGCTCGAAGGTCATGCGCTCGATGCAGGACCGATACACCTCAATGACAACCAACTCCTCGCGTTCCGCCGTGCATCGGCAGTGCGTGACTACTTGGTCAATGAACTCAAATTCCCGGCCGAGCGTGTCGAAGCGCGCGGCTGGTTCCAGGAAATGATCGATGCCGGGCCGATGACGCGCGTCGTCGATACGAGACTGATCACTCCTCCCGCCAGTAAAGACTGACACCGAAGACCGGAGCGGACCCCATGGCTGAAGAAGTCGAAAAAGAGAACAAAGAGAAGGCCGAAGGCGAGTCTTCTGAGGGAGGCAGTTCTAAGGCGCCCCTCAAATTGATCGGTGGCGTCGTCGGGATCTTGGCCCTGGGAGGCCTGGCCGCTTTCATGGCGCTGCCCAGTAAAGAGGTCCGGCCGCACCTGACCGGGCCGTACTCCTACGACATCGTGCCGAAGGAAGAAAAGATGAGCGGCAACACGTTGGACAACAACGCGAGCCGCTATCTGCAATTCCTGCTGCACTGCGAGTACTTCGCTTATGACCCGGGTTACTTGGCGGTGCGCGAGACGGATCCGCTGTACAAGCCCAACATGCGCTCGTCGATTCAGGCGCTGATCTCAGGCAAGCGCCTGGCCGAGACCATGGCGGGCGAGATGCGCTTGTCCTTCATCGCCGAGATGCAGGACTTGCTCGAGCCGATCATCTTCCCGATCCACTTTGGCGAGACGGCCCTGCCCAACGATGTCGAGGAGACCACTGGCCTACGCCCCGGGGACTCTTACCACCAGGCAACCTTCCGCGGACGGTTCTTCGAACACGTGCTCAAGATAGATGCCGTAAAGAAGACCCTTCAGTTGAACGACGAAACAGTCGTTACATTCGAAGGAGGGGAAGAGAATTTTCTGCTGACGACTCCTGACGGCGAAACCCTCTTCCTTGACCTAACAGAACTGAAACCTGACTTCCAAGGCGAGGTCAACGTCGGCATCCGCGGACGTATCCGCCGCCTGAACCTGGTCGACAACATCGCCCAGTAGACCTCCCGAATCCCTCTCCCTCCCCCCCCCCTTGACTAGCAACGTCGCACCGGAAGAAGCCGAGGCCTTGCGAGACATGGTGAACCCGCCTGACGGGGACGCCAGTCCGCAACAGGTGAAGTCTCGTAACTTCTCCGAGCCACGGCGTTTATCCCGCCAACGCCTGCGAAGGTTGGAGCGCGAGGGAGCGGCGATCATGAACTCGGTCAGTACGAATCTGGCCGTACCGCTGCGCGGATATCACAAGCTGAAGATGGGCGCGGTGAAGGAGCTGAACGTCGCGGGGCTGTTCGACGACCTGCAGTCGCCCTTCGTGATCATGAACTTCGTGTGTCGGGATCAGCCGGCATGGATGATCTGGGAGTCATCGGCCGCTGTGGCCGCCTGTGAGACGATCCTTGGCAGCGATCTCGACGGAGATGCCGAAGCGCGGAGCCTGAGCGAGTCCGAGTGCTTGGTCATCAAGCAGTTGCTCGGAATGATCGCCGAGCCCACGATGAAGGCCGTCGGCTTCGATTACATGCCGGAGACGGCTCGGCTTTCCCAAGAATTGGAACAACTTTCCACCTTGGAAGATTGGGGACCGGACGCCGACACCCAGCGCTTGATGGTCCACCTGAGCTTCGAAGGTCCCGGCGGTTCGTCCGAGCTGCGCCTGTACTTGCCAGGCATCGAGCCCGAGGTCGCCGGCAACGAGAAACCGAACACCAATCAAGCCCCGAAACACTTGGATGGAGTCCGCCTCGAAGTGCGCGCCTTCCTCGCCTCTGTCGACATCCCGCTGAACGATCTGCTCAGCCTGGAAGCGGGTGATGTCATTCCACTCGGCATCAATGCCGGCGCCCCTCTCAAGCTCTTCGTCGAAGACCGCATTTGCGCCACGGCCAAGTGGGGCAAACATGGGCCGAACCTTGCGGTTCGCATCGAAGAGCTCTGTCACGACGACCAAAAGTTCGACCAACCCGACGGCAACTGATGCTGAGATCCCTGCGACCATGACCGAAGAGACGACCGAACAACAAGGTGACCTCGAAACCGCGATCGACGATGCGACCGAGGCCGTGTCCGTCCAGGCGAGTCAGCTCGAGGAGTTAACCGCGACCGACGGCGAAGGCGAGCCCATTGGGCTCGACAATTTGCTCGATGTGCCGGTGCGCGTGACCGTCCAGATCGGTCGAGCCAGCATGTCGCTTGGCGAGTTGGTCGGGCTGGCGCCTGGATCGCTCGTTCCGCTCGACCGTGAAGCGCACGAACCCGCGGATATCTTGGTCAACGGCAAGACCGTGGCGAGCGGTGAGGTCGTGACGATCGACGGCTCGTATGGCATCCGCATCACGCGCGTGATGAAGGACTGAGAGCTCAGTCCGACATGCTCGAATACACTCGGCCGCCCACTTGGGCGGCCGATTTCGTTCAGGCCGTGGTCTGGAAGCGACTCAGCGAGAAGAACTCGGGATCGAACGCGCTGACCGGCTGCTCCAGCATCATCTGAGTCACACCCTCACCGATCGACGGTGCCAGGTGGAAGTCATTGCCAGAGAAGCCCGCGGCGACCCACAAGCCGGGGATTTCTTCGATCGGACCGATGATTGGGCGGTTGTCCGGTGTCAGACTGAAGCAGGACAAATCGAAGCCTTCGGACTCGCAGCCCTCGTACACGGGCAGGCGATTACGGATCGTATCCTCGGCCCAACGGCGGAATTCGGCGTCTTCGGTGCGATCCAGCTGCGAGGGATGCTCGACATCGGGCATACCTCGGAAGCCGATCTGACCGACGCGGGTTTGTTCGTCCGCAGGGTGGCAGCGCGCGAAGAAGCCGGTCTCGTAGTCGGCGATGACGGGATGCAACACCGGCAGGCGATCCGTGGGATCGACTGTGTAGAAGCGTGTCTCGAGCAGATCGCGATCGATCAGGCTGCTGTCAGCCAGCGGAAAGCCGTTGTCGATCAAATCCTCGGTCTCGGCCCCCACGCGCGGTGTGCGAATACGTTGTTCTTGAGCGCGCACGAGACGTAGCGGGAGTTCGATGCCCAGCGCCGATGTGATGGCGCCCGTCCAGGCACCCGTGGTCAGCACAATCTGGGGTGCATAGAACACGCCTTGCGCAGTCTTCACGCCAATCGCGCGGCCACCTTCCAGCAAGATCTCGGGCTGCTCGACGCCTGTGCGTGTCGTCGCTCCTCGCGTGCGCGCCAGCGCGGCGATCGACTCGATCGCGCGTCCGGGGTGCAGGAATCCGCCCAGCGGTTCGAAAGCTCCGACGGTGCCATCTTCGATGTGGATTCCGGGCACGAGCCTACGGATGTCCTCTGCCTCGAGCCGCTGCAGATCGACACCGATCTCGGTCTGCATATTTATGTCAGCATCGAAGCGAGCCAATACTTCCGGGTCGCGACCCGCGATCACCATCACGCCTGTTCGCCTGTAGCCGACGGACCGTCCGGTCGACTGCTCGAAGGTCGAGTAGACCTTGACCGCATCACGAGCCATGCCAGCCATGACGCGATCGGAATACGTCTGGTGAACGATGCCGCCACTACTTCCTGAGGATCCCGAGCCGAGTTGATTCTTCTCAATCAACACGACGGGCTCCCGAAGCGGATCACATCGAGTCGCAGCATGCATGGCGATCGATGTCCCCATAGCTCCGCCCCCGACAATCAAGATGCGCGCTTTCACGGATCGACCTCCTCTGGTGACTATTGCGAACCCTCAGAGTCTACTAAAAGTTGCCGTTAACTTCTATGACTAAAGCGGTTGCGTCAGGCGCGTGTAAGCGCAGAGGAGCCAGAAGCGAGTTCCTGGGAGGCCCGGATCGGCCGAAATGAGGGGCCGAAAGGAGCTACCGAGATCTGGCGCAGGGACGTTGGTTCGGCGTGCTGCTCGAGCGACCAAACCCTCGTTAAAAGGGCCAGCCCCACCGTTGGCGCGGTCGGGGCGGGGCTGGAACAGGTGACATTGCCACCTGCGGAGGCGCATCTCTTGGGCGAACCCCACTTGAGGGGTAGCGTGGGGTTCTCTGATGCCAGGAGATGGCCTACTCACCTTCTCGCTGACTATGAATCCGACAGGCGGCCGTCCCAGGGGTGCGATTCCCTTGAGTTTTTTGCCTAGGCGGGACGGACTGGAGGACGTGCACATAATGCGACATGCTATTGCTCGCCGCAGTTCCTTGGTCTCCGCTCTGAAGTCCAACGATCGGACGGTCTCAAAATTTGAAACTCCCCTTTGCTCACATTACTGAGCAATACGGTGGCGATACGGTGGCGTACACCTTGTTGCTGTTCTATCAGCCCTCGGGAGCTCTAACTCAACGGCGCTTTGAAAGTTCAGTGGGTTGGAAGCCTCGAGGGCTGATAGAACAACAACAAGGTGTGCGACACCTTATTGTCTCTGGCCTCGCGCCTCTGCCACGTCTACCCGCGCTCCTCCACGATGATCCCCGCCAGGAAAACTCGCACCATCTCCATTCGCGATCTTCGGATCGGCGGCGCCGCGCCGATCGCCGTCCAGAGCATGGCGGCGACGCGAACGAGTGACCTGGTCGCGACGAAGGAACAAGTACGTCGGATCGAAGCCGCCGGCGCGGACCTGATCCGGATCGCGGTCGACAACGCCGAAGACGTGCGCTGCCTGGCCATGATTCGAGAGGGCACCGACGCGCCCCTCTCCGTCGACCTGCAAGAGAACTACCGCCTGGCCGCCGAGGTCGCGCCCTTCGTCGACAAGATCCGCTACAACCCGGGCCACCTTCACCACCACGAGCGCACGAAGAGCGAGGCCGACAAGGTCAAGTGGATCGCAGGCATCGCACAGCAGCACGACTGCGCGATCCGGATCGGCGTGAACGCGGGCTCGATCGCACCGCACTACAAGGAGCGCTTCGGCAAGGATCACGTCTCTGCCATCGTCAACTGCGCGACCGATCATTGCCGGCTCTTGGACGACGAAGGCTTTGAGAACTACCTGGTCTCGATCAAGGACTCAGATCCGCGGCTCGTGATCGAAGCGAACACGCGCTTCGCCGAGGCGCGCCCGGATGTGCCGATCCACTTGGGCGTGACCGAAGCCGGCATGCCGCCCGAAGGGATCATCAAGACACGCATCGCGTTCGAGCAACTGTTGTCGCGTGGCATCGGTGACACGATTCGCGTGTCGCTGACAGTCCCCTTCGATGACAAGGGCATGGAGATCAAGGTCGGGCGCGAGCTGATCGCAGACATCGAAGCCGGCCGCTTCCGCTCGGTCCCGCCCAACTTCTTCGACGGATTGAACATCATCGCTTGCCCCTCTTGCTCACGCGTCGAGAACGAAAAGTTCATCGAGCTCGCCGAAGAGGTCAAGAAGACGACTGAGTACGCAGCCGAGTATGACCTGACGATCGCGGTGATGGGATGTCGCGTGAATGGGCCGGGTGAAACCGACGACGCGGACCTGGGGCTGTGGTGCGGGCCGAAGACAGTCGTGCTGAAGCGCGGGCCAAAGACGGTTGGGACGTATCCGTACGACACGATCCTCGGCGAGCTGCACGGGCAAGTGCAAGAGTTGATCGAGGCGAAGAGTTAGCGGGCGCGCGTGACTTGGCGGATGTCCATCTCGCCTTCGAGCTCTTCCATTTGCTGGACCATCCGCAGCTGCACGCGCGCTCTATCCAGGTTGTGGCCTTCGCGTTCGATCTTGAAGTAGATGTCGCCGGCCAAGTGATCAGTCAAAAAGCGCAGGCCGATTGTGAAGGTTACTAAGCGTGCCGAGAAGGGCATGAGGTCGCGCTCTTCTTGATTCAGTCCGTCGCCGACGCCTTCCAGGAATCCGCGTGCGAGTGCTCGGTACAACGTCAAGTCGATGCCGGCACGGCTCAGGTCTCTTTCGTCTTCCGATGAGGTCGCTGCTGTGAAGCGCACCAGGTCGCCGAAGTCATACAGCGAATAGCCCGGCATGCAAGTGTCCAAGTCGACCACCGCGCGCGCTTTTCCGCTGCGTGCATCAAAGAGAACATTGTTCAACTTCGTGTCGCCGTGTACGACGCGACACGGAATGCGTCCGTCCGCTAAACGATCTTCGATGACCGTCACCATCGAACGGCGCGCCTCGACAAAAGCGATCTCTTCCGCGCAATCCGCGACACGGCCAGATCTATTCGATTCGCGCGCCGCGTCGTACTGCCGCATGCGGTGCGGCGAACTAAAGAAGCTCGGCAAAACCTCACGCAAGTCGCGCGGATCCATGTCTGCCAACTGCGACTGGAAGTGCCCAAACGCCAACCCGGCTTCGTGGGCTTGGTTGGCATCCACGCAACGGTCATGCGATAGCGCGCCGTCGATGAAGTGATAGGTGCGCCAGATTCCCAGATCACAATCGAGGTAGCTGACACCTGCGCGTGTTGGTACGAGCACCAAGGTCTCGAGCGAATCTGAGTCCTTGACCTTGCCGCTCAAGTGCGTCGTTACGCGCTCGATGTTGTGCATCAGACCAACGTGGTCTTGAAAGACATCGACGTTAACGCGTTGATGCAGATAACGCTGCTGTACGCCTCCCTTCCGCCAAAGCGAAACGAAAGTGTCGTGGATGTGTCCACGCGAGAGGGGGGCAATCTCTAGGAGTTCCCCCTCGATCGCAAAGGATGCCACTACCCTACGGGCGGAGTCGAGGCGGCTGGAAGTCACGTTGTGCTGGCAGGGCAGGAGAAGAAGGGGGCAAGACTGTAGCACAACCGGAGGTTGCGCTCTTCATTCTCGAGGGGCCCCATGATTGACGTGGAAGTGCAGATGCTTGGAGTCTTGATACTCCCCCAGATTCGTCAAGACGCGCGCCGCACCATGCTCACGCGTCACGTCGGCCGCGATGGTGCGCACGACCTCGATCAGCTCCTGCAAGAGGCTCGGATCGGCGTCTCCGAGGTCGATCAGCGAAGGGACGTGCTGCTTGGGAATGACCACGATGTGAACCGGCCAGAAGGGCTGCGTGTGGTGATAGGCCAGCACGCGATCTGTCTCGTGCACCACGCGGACAGAGGTGCGCCCACTTAGGACCTCGTCGCAATAGAAGTCTTCGCTCACTCGCCCAGGATAGGGCTTCCTCTGGCGCGGAACCACCGGCCCAGCGCAACTCCTGATCGAGCGAGAGGCGCGGAGCGTGCACGCACGCTCGGCTCCTCCATGACTAACGGGCCGTTAGCCCAAGCGGGACCCGACTACTGCCAGGTGACCGACAACGCGTTGCTCAGGTTAAAGTGAGCTCCGCACGGTCCACCAGGATCGCGGTACCAGCCCTGGAAGTGCCAAGTACTGCCCGCAACGGCGCCCCCAAGCAGCAGGTTCACGACCTCCTGCGAGAAGTAATCGATGCGACCCGTCGTGTTTGCTTGTCGAACCGGGAAGCGCGTCACTGTCCCGAGCAGGCAGCGCTTGCCATCTCCGAACGGAAGACTACCTGCGGTCGTGGAAGCATAGACGAGTCCGTTCTGCCCGGCGTTGACCCCATCGACCGCGAGGGCCAGATCGCCCAGGATGACGTTTGCCGAACCGGTGGCCGAGAGGCGAGCTCCCGTTCCAACCTGGCCGTCGAAGCCAAGGTTGCCACAACCAGCCGATCCATCATCGTTGCCACAGGGGCAATCGATACCCATGCAGAACTCCGTCGCAGGCCCGACTGTGATGACGCGTGTATAGACATCGGAGTCACCGCCCGGCGTATCCAAGTAGGTCGGGATCACGCGGTGGCCTGCAACCGACATACCGAGATAGTCGCCCATGAAGACGCCGCCCGTGAAGGCCGTGCCGCTATTGGCCGGTGTCGTCGTCAGCTTATGTTCGGTCCAATTAGCTCCGGCATCCGTCGAGTAACTGTAGTAGGAATCGATGAAGCCAACGCTATCTGAATCGTTCTGAACCACTCCGCGTGTATCGAAGAACAAGCAATGCAACCCGCCGTCCTCGTCACATTCGATCCATGGAAAGAACTGGTCTCCGGGAGGCGAAACTGCGTCGTCGTTAATCACGACAGGAACCGACCAGGTCAAGCCTGCGTCGGTCGACTGCGAGAAGTAGACATCGACATTTGAGCCGTTGCTCTCTATCGAGGTTGTATCTGGATAGACAACATACAAGCTCTCATCAACCGGACTGACCGCGAAGCCAACCAAGGAAGGTGAACGGAAGTTGCCCGGAGTGCGCGTGCCATCGATACCCCAAACATCCATCCGATCTGCGATCTTAATCGGCGGACCAAAGGTCTGGCCGCCATCCAGACTTCGATGCATGTTGATCTGAAAGCTGAAGTCCCAGGATGCGACGTACACGTTCCCGCTTGCACCAACGCGCGGTAGGAATCCGATGCCAGGCCCGAGCGCAACGGGGAAGCTCCACGTGTCGCCCATGTCGGCTGAGCGAACTACGCCAAAGTTGTACGCGCAATAGACGCGTGTCGAGTTCGGATCCCCAGGACCAGGTCCCGCAGCCATCCAACCCTTGTCGACGTTATTTGCCGTATGCGCCATCACAGCCGGCTCGAAGGTCGCTGAACCAGGATCCTTGCGCGCGACGTACATGCCTCCGTTTGCTGAGAAGGCCATGGCACCAGCCCACAAGGTGCCAGTGCGCGCGTCGTAGGCCGACATCGGATCGCCTTCGACAGAGGATTGAAATGGTGCCGGCGGGCGCAACTCGAAGTCGGACCATGAGGCTCCACCATCGAGACTCAAGCCAAAGCCGGCGCGAACTCCACCCGCGACGTATTGATTCCAACCCGTGATGATCTCGAGCGGATTGGCCGGACTGGCAGACGCCGTTGTTTCATTGCAGGGTTGCGTGCCACGGCCGTTATCAATGCGGATCGGCGGGCCGATCGTTATCTGCGCGAAGGTTGCGCTATACAGCGCGCCTGTGACTGCGGCTCGTAGCGCGATGGATCGGAGGCCCTTCGCGCAAATGGTGTTAGAGACGCCACTGCTCGCTTGTTGGTTATCGACCATAGTGCTACTTCCCCTCCTGTGTGTTGATGACTTGCGGCTCCGGGCTGCGTTCGTTCAATTGCGCGCGCAATTGGCGCGGAACGGTCTCGCCCGCTGCTTCTGTCGCGAAGACCTCGCGCCAAGCTTGTTCATCCTCGCCGTATAGGAAGTGAATGCTGGCCAGCTTCTTGTGAGCCAGCGCGTGCCCAGCCTCCCGATCCAAGCAAGCCGTCAAACTGTCGCGCGCTTCTTCGCGCAATCCGTTGCGCCATTCGTAGTCGCCCCGGCGATACCACAGGTCGGCCGATTCAGGCAGAAACTCGACGGCGCTCCGTAACACGACCAAGGCCTTATCTGTCATCTTGCACGTCGTCAGCGCCTCGGACAGACCGCTATAAATGTCCTCCCGGCTTGAATCGAGCAGCAAGGCTCGCGTGAAAGCCGCGACCGAATCCAGACGAGCTCCTCGCGCCATATGCGAGAAGCCCAGATCGGCCTGCTGTTGCGCCAGCTCACTTTCCTGGCCCTCGAGCTCGAGACCGAGCTCGGCCAGCACCAGGTCGGCTTCGTCCTGCTGAATCACGAGCGTTTGACCGGAGTAATCGAAGCCGCGCAGCGCGAGCCGCTTCGTGCGCCGCTTGTAGCTCTCTGGCGATTCGTCGCGCTCGACCGGACCGCTCAACACAGGCGACTGCTCGACGGTCTCAACAAAAGGCTCTGCCACTGGAGCTGTCCCAGAAGGTTCACCACCTGCACAAGAGCTAGCTCCTGCCCCGAGTAAGGCCAGGACGGCAGTCCATCTCGACGCTCCTTCCCATGAGAATGAAATCTCTCCCGAGCCCAACCTGATTCGCTCTGCCATCGCAATGCTCCTTGATATGGGTACGAAACTCGCGCAGCCGTCCCACGTGGAATCAGTGAGCGCCAGTTGCGCGGCTCTCTTGTGGTCCTAGCGACTGGCTGGAGGTACGGGTCCTAGGCCCTCGACTCAATCGTCTTCCCGATCCTGGGGGTCACCTGTCCCAATCGCTACCCACCAGCGTACGCACTCGGGCCTACCTACTGCGCCTCCCCCGCCAGTAAGATCCACAATTCTGTCGCCCCCATGCTGCCGGTCCACCGGCCTGTCCTTGCCGCCGCAGGCAGGGCCCAAGTCCGTCAACTCGGCCAGTAGGTTCAATCCCCCATGCCCTCCACAATGTCCCCCCGCGAGCGTTTCCTGTCCGCCTGCAGCAAGAAGCCGACGGACCGGCCGCCCGCATGGATGATGCGCCAAGCCGGTCGTTACTTGCCCGAATACCGCGAACTGCGGCAATCGAACGACTTCCTGACGATGGTGCACAATCCGAAGCTGGCGGCAGAGGTGACTCTGCAGCCGATTCGTCGCTACGGAATGGATGCGGCCGTGATCTTCTGCGACATCCTGGTACCAGCGGAGGCCATGGGAGTGCAGGTTGACTTTGTCGAAGGCAAGGGGCCAGTCCTGCAGCCCGTACTCCGCGAAGCGGCGGACATCGACCGCTTGCATGACTTCGATCCGCGCAAAGACACCGCATTCTTGGCGGATGCGATCAGGCTCGTGCGTGAGGAACTCGGGGATGAGCGCGCGATCGTCGGCTTCTGCGGCGCGCCCTTCACTTTGGCCAGCTACATGATCGAAGGCGGCGGTTCGCGCAACTACGAGAACACGCGCAGCATGATGCTGGCTCAGCCCGAGGCCTTCGATCGATTGATCGAGCGCATCGTCGACAACTCGATCCCCTACCTCGAGATGCAGTTCGAGGCCGGCGCGGATGTCGTTCAGATCTTCGACTCGTGGGGCGGCGCGCTCGACGCAGCGACCTATCGCGAGAGGATCCTGCCGGGTGTCAGTCGTATGGTTAGCGCGCTGCAGAAAAAGGGCGCGCCGGTCATTTTATACGCGAACGGTTGCTCGCACCTGCTCGAAGTCTTGGCTGACTCGGGCGCGGATGTGCTTGGCATCGATTGGCGCATTGATCCGGCCCAGGCCATCGAACGTGTCGGCAGTCGCGTCGCGCTGCAAGGCAACTTGGACCCAACGATTCTATTCAGTACACCCGAGGTCGTTCGTCGCGAAGCTCAGCGTGTGCTGGATGGCTTCCGCGAACAGGAAGGCTACATCTTCAATCTCGGTAGCGGGATCCTGCCCAAGGCTCCGCTCGAGAACGTCCAGGCGCTTTGGGATACCGTTCTCGCCGACCGATGAACGGTATCGAAGGTACGGCATTGCAACCACCTGTTCATTCGCATTCGGACGACATGGCCCCGGCCGAGCGTAAGCCTGTGGTCGTCATCGGTGCTGGCGTCACGGGCTTGGCTTGTGCGCATTCACTGCACCGAGCTGGTGTGAACGTGTTGTTGCTTGAGGCCTGCCCGGAGGTGGGTGGCGTCATGCGCAGTCAGTGCGTCGATGGCTTTCGTTTCGAAGACGGTCCGAACACAATCCCGGCGAATGCGGCTCACTTCCGTGGGCTATGCGGCGAATTGGGGATTGCGGATCGCTTGTGTTTGTCGAGTGAAGAGTCTTCCCTACGCTATTTATTCTCGCGCGGGGCTCTACGCGCGTTGCCGAGCGGGCCCCTCTCTTTCCTCTCAAGTCCGCTGCTCTCATTCTCATCCAAACTGCGCGTATTGAGCGAACCCTTGCGCAAGCGAGCGAAGCTTGCGGCGGGACAGCCTGAGCCGACGCTCGGCGAATTCCTGGAAGAGCGCATCGGTAAGGAAGCAACCCACACACTTGCAGGGGCATTCGTGCGCGGCGTCTACGCGGCGGAGCTGTCCGAACTTGGTGCGCGCAGCGCCTTTGGTCGGCTTTGGTCGCTTGCTGACGAGCACGGCGGCTTACTGCGCGGAGCAGTCGCCGTCAGGAAAGCCAAGAAGACTGCCGAGCCTGATCCGTCTTTGCCTGGACCGACTGCCAAGCGTGGCAGCCTGCTTAGTTTCGATCGCGGCTTGGGCGTCTTGAACGAGGCCATCGCGCATGAGCTCGGCCAAAAGCTGCGTACAAACACCTTTGTGCAGAGTCTGAAGCCTGAACAAGAGGATTGGATCGTTACGGTACACGGCGAAGAGATTCGCGCATCGCGCGTGGTATTGGCCATCCCCGCGCCCAAGGCTGCGCAGGTCTTGCGTGGACTCGGTGCCGATGCGGTGGCCGAGACACTGCAATCCGTCGAGCACGCACGCATCGGCGTCGTTCACATGGGCTTCAATGACCTGCGCCTTCCGCCCGGCTTCGGCTTCTTAATGCCGCCGACCGAGCCAGCCGGAGAACGCACGCCGCGCGCGCTCGGCATCCTGTTTAGCTCCAACATTTTTCCGAAGTGCGCACCTGCGGGCAGCTCGAGTACGACGAGTATCTACGATGCCGCAGCCTTGGACAGCCTTGATGATAATGAGGCGATTGAGTTCGCTCGCGAAGACCTAAGGCGCGGTCTGGGACTCGATGCAGCCCCCGTTTCGAGCACGGGTGGCGTCGTGCGTTGGCAAGACGTGATACCACGCTACGCAGTCGGTCACGCCGAGCGCATGCAGCAGGCTTCGGATTCCTTGGCCGAGTCCTGCTCTGGACTTCACCTTGTCGGAAACTACATGGGCGGCGTATCGGTCGAGGATCGCATTCGATGTGGCCGCGAATTGGCAACGCGTGTCGCGCAACAAGAACTGGCGGAAGTGGCTCGATGAATACGACAATTCAGGCGCTGGCCGTGTTCTTGCCCTGTGGCTACCTGTGGGTCGCGCTCTTGTACGGCATGGCCTTCGCAGGCGAGCATCAACCGCGTATCGCGAAGGCGCGCGGCTCATCAGCCCTGATCCTGATCGGGATGCACCTGCTCTACTTCGTGCTCTTCGGTATCGGAACGAATTCGCTTCCGCTGTCGAACACCTGGCTGATGATCTCATCGATCGTCTGGACGACCTGCGTGTTGTCGCTCATTTTGTCGGGGCGCCTGCATCACGCCACAGTCGGCTGCTTCCTATTCTTCTTAGGCGGCATCCTGCAAATGCTCGCGTCAGCATTTGGTCCGATCACGCTCGAAGAAGCTGGCAGCGGCTATGGGTCGACTCAGCTGCTGCACGGACTAACCAGCATCCTCGCCAGCTCCGCCCTCTTGTTGTCAGGCATCTATGGCTGGCTTCACTTGATGTTGTACCGGCAGATGCGCGCGAAGCGCTTCGGCCTGCTGTTCCGACAGTTACCCGACCTTGAGAAGCTCTCGCGCCTGACACGCCGTTCGGCCTTGGCCGGCTTCCTTATGTTGACGCTCGGAGTGAACATCGGCATTGGTGTCGGGCATGCGTCACGTGAAGGTGGCTTCTCATATCTGGACCCGCACGTGCTCCTGAGCATATTCGTCTGGTTGCACTTCGGAGCCATCGCGTTCTCAGAGCGCATTCGCGGCATCTCCGCCAGGCGCGCATCCTTCGCGGCTGTGGCAGGCATGTTGACGTTGATCGCATTGCTCCTCCTCTCGCTCGTCCCCGGCATCACAGACCACACGGCGGGCCTTTAGTGGATATGTCCGAGGACATCTGCCTGGTCGGCATTTCGCATCGTACTTCGACCGTCGAAGAGCGCGAGCGCTTCGCCGTGCGCCCCGAAGACTGCGTGCAGTGCTTGCGCGACCTAGAGCAGACGCCCGAGGTGCGCGAGGTCGTGATCCTATCGACCTGCAATCGAACCGAAGTCCTGATCTCTGCCGATCCCGGTTTCGATGCGCTCTCGACGATTCGTACGCGTGTGTTTCGCAATGCGGAAGACGAATCCTTGTACGTTTATCGCGATATCCAAGCCGTGATTCATTTGTTCCGCCTCGGTGCCGGCTTAGACAGCCAAGTGTTGGGCGAAAGCGAGATCCTGCGCCAACTGAAGATGGCCTTGGAGTTTGCAAACGAGGCTGGAACCAGCAAGAAAATCATTGGAGCGCTCTATACGCAGGCCTTGCGCGTCGGCAAGCGCGTCCGCACGGAGACGGACCTTGGTAAAGGCACGCTATCGATTGCGCGCGTCGGGATTCATGTAGCCCAACACGTCTTCGGTAAGCTCGACCGGATTGCGTGCCTGGTTGTCGGAGCAGGCGAGACGGGTGCTCTCGTCGCGAAGCACTTGCAGTCCGAGGGCGTCACGCAGTTGACGATTGCGAATCGGACACAGACGCGTGCTGAAGAGCTCGCGCGTGAGCTCAACTGCCGCGGCACGGGTTTGGATCAGCTGAAGGAAGAGCTTGTTCGCGCCGATCTGGTCGTTGCCTGTGTCGATGGTGAGCGGCCACTGATTGACGAGACCCTAATGAATGCGCGCGAGCTGTCGCTGCGCGATCGCCCGCTGCTCGCGATCGATCTATCGATACCGCGCGCGATCAGCGAGTCCGTTGCCATTATGCCCGGCCTGCTGAGCTATGACCTCGATGCGTTGAACCCGATCGTCGCGAAGAACCAAGAGGGGCGCGACGCCGCGATCGAACTCTCGACCGAAATCCTGGTCTCCGAGGTGCACAAATTCCTCGCGCTGCGCACTTTCGCTAGTTTTTCGCCGGCCATCACGACTTTGCGCGAACGCTTCGACGAGATTCGCGAGAGTGTGCTCGACAGCGTGACCGAGGCGAGCGCTACTGGGCGCGAAATGAAGCTGGCCCACAGTCTCACCAAGCGACTGCTCGGAGTCGCACTCGAACAAATGAAAGAGGGCGCACGTCGGACTCGATCCGAGCAAGCCCTGGACCGTGAGTACCGCCGATTTTTGGAGGAGCAGTGAAGCTCGATCTCGCAACACGTGGCAGCCAGCTCGCGCGCTGGCAAGCACGAACGACTCAAGCGCTCCTGCGCGACACCGACCCCGGGCTCGAAGTCGAGCTCGAAGTAATTGAATCCAGCGGTGACTTGGACCAAGCCAGCGCACTGGCGCGCTTTGGCCGCATCGGCATTTTTACGGTCGAGGTCGACCGTGCGCTGCTCGATGGACGAGCACAGATCGGCGTCCATAGCTGCAAGGACATGACGACCAGCTTGATGGATGGAATTTGTCTAGCTGGGGTTCTGCCGCGCGGTCCTGTCGAAGATGTACTTGTCTCGCCCGCCGGCCACACCTTGGACGAGTTGCCCGAAGGGGCTCGCGTCGCTAGTGGCAGCCTGCGTCGTAAAGCGCAATTGCTGGCGCAGCGCCCTGACTTGCAAGTGATCGATATTCGCGGCAACGTCGACACACGCTTGCGCAAGTTACGCGATGGTGAAGCCGAAGCCCTCCTGCTGGCGCGTGCCGGCTTGGAACGCCTCGGGCTGGGCGAACACATCACCGAAGTGCTCGACACCGAACGATTCTTGCCGGCAGTCAGCCAAGGTATTGTCGGCCTGACCTGCCGCAGTGACGACGAGGCCACGCAAGCACTTCTGAAGTCAATACGCGACGAAGCGTCCTGGGATCAAGCACTCGCCGAGCGTTCGCTACTGCGCAACCTGAACGGTGGCTGCAACGCACCGATCGCGGGTCATGCGCTGATCCAGGGCGATCAACTGACGCTGCGGGGGCGTGTCCTGTCGCTGGATGGCGAACGCGAACTGGAGAGTGAGTTGAAGGGTCCCCGCACGCAGGCCGAAGCCCTGGGAGTTTCATTGGCCGAGTCTCTGCGAGAGATGGGCGCCGATGAGCTCGTCGAACAAGCACGTGTCGCTGCGGAGAAACAAGATTGAGCGGCCACACTGTCGATTCGACGGACGTGCGCAGCTTGCTCGTCACAGGACCCATCCACGAGCGCGAAGCTTGGAAGCAAGCTGCCCTCGATGCCGGGTGGGCGGCTATCGATCGGCCGTTGCTTCAGTTGGAGTCGACCAGCACTGACCTCGCTCTCGAACTCGATGGCCTACCCGATTGGTTGTGCATTACCAGCTCGAATGCCTTGCCCTCAGTAGAGGCAGCAATCGATCAGATCCCCGAGTTGCGCAGCGTTCCGCTTGCCGTTGTCGGCGAACGAACCGCGAAGCGCGCACAGCGTATCGGCCTGCGACCCGGCTTGCCGCCTGCCGCGAGTTCGCGCGACCTGAGCGATGCTTTATTGATCGAGCTTGGCGATGTCGCAGCATCTACGCGCGTTTTGTGGCCACGCGGATCGCGCGCCGGCGATTTTGGCGACTCCTTACGTGACGCCAAGGTCTTGGTTCAGGACCCGATCGTCTACAGCACCAGCTTCATTCAGCACGAGAGTCAAGCACCGGTGGCCGACGCGATATTCTTCGCCAGCCCGTCGGCTGTGCACGCCTGGTCGCAAGCAGATCACGAGCGAGTGGCGCCCTGCATGGTCATTGCCATCGGAGCGACGACCGAAGTCGCGCTGCGAGAGTTTTTTCCCTCCATCGCCAATCAGATCCGCACCTTGGATTCTCCCACGCCGGCCTGCCTGACCAAGCTGCTCGCGCAGACAGCCCCACCGCTTTGATGACGAGTTCTCAACCACCGATGAGCCTGACCACCGATCGTAGCCAAGCCGTCTTCGCGGCCGCGAATGAGTTGATCCCGGGCGGAGTCAATAGTCCCGTACGCGCCTACCGCGCCGTCGGCGGAACGCCGCCGCACATGTGTCGTGGCGCGGGTGCCATATTGACGGACCTCGATGGCAATGAGTACATCGACATGGTCTTGGCCTATGGTCCGTTGATCCTGGGGCATGCGAACGAAGAGGTGTTGTCCGCACTGCGCGATGCGATGGCACTCGGCACGACCTTTGGAGCGCCGACCGAAGGCGAGCTGAACATCGCACGCCAGATCATCGACCGCTGCCGCGCGGTCGACATTGTGCGGCTCGTCAACTCCGGTACGGAAGCGACGATGAGTGCATTGCGTTTGGCACGCGCCGCGACGGAGCGTGACACCTTCATCAAGTTCAACGGCTGTTACCACGGACACGGCGACTCCTTCTTGGTCAAAGCAGGCTCCGGCGCACTGACGCTCGGCACCCCGGATTCGCCTGGTGTCCCGAGTGCGTTGGCCGAGATGACACTGGTCGCGGAGTACAACGACTTGGCGTCAGTGCGCGCGCTCTTCGAAGCACACCCGCATCAGATCAGCTGCATCTTCGTCGAGCCCATCGCCGGCAACATGGGCACAATTCTGCCTGCGCCTGGCTTCCTGGAAGGATTGCGTCAGCTGTGCGACGAACACGGTGCGCTTCTAGTTTTCGACGAAGTCATGACCGGCTTCCGCGTCGCGCGCGGCGGTTATTGCGACTTGACCGACGTGAAGCCCGACCTTGTGACTCTCGGCAAGGTGATCGGCGGCGGGCTCCCGATCGGCGCCTTTGGTGGCCGTCGGGACCTCATGCAACGCATCTCTCCAGCAGGCGATGTCTACCAAGCAGGCACCTTGTCGGGCAATCCACTGGCGGTCTGCGCGGGCTCCACGACACTCGACATCCTGGACCGACCCGGGACCTATGAAGCGTTAGAGCAAGCCGGCGATGGCTTGGCTTCCGGTCTACTCTCGATCGCAGATCGGCTCAGCATTCCGATGCACATCACGCGTTCAGGCTCAATGATGTGCCTGTACTTGGCAGAGAACGCCCCGCAGTGCCTGGACGATGTAACGGCAACGGATCGAGAACTCTGGGTTCGCTTCTTCGGCGGAATGCTCGAGCGTGGCGTCCACCTTCCGCCCTCGCCTTATGAAGCGTGGTTCCTCTCCACCGCACATACAGACGCGATCATCGATCGCCTACTGAGCGCGGCGGACGGCGCTCTATCCGCGACACAATCATGAGCCCTTATCAAGTCCCGCGCGAATTGCTGGAGAAGTACAGCACCTCGGCGCCGCGCTACACCTCCTATCCGACCGCAGTAGATTGGAGCGACGACTTCGAGCCAACGAGCTATCCGGAGCTTCTTGGAAAGGCGGCCGCGCAGGATGGTCCGATGTCGCTCTATGTGCACATCCCCTTCTGTGCCGAGCGGTGTTTGTTCTGCGGCTGCAACGTCGTTATCACAACCAACGAAGATCGAGTCGAGACCTATCTAAAGGCCCTCGAAGCGGAGATCGACTTTGTCGGCGAGAGCGGGATCGGCAAGCGCATGGTGCGCCAGTACCACTGGGGCGGCGGCACGCCGA
The DNA here is from genome assembly GCA_047611405.1 of Planctomycetota bacterium. GTDB lineage: Bacteria > Planctomycetota > UBA1135 > UBA1135 > JBLFWN01. The sequence goes on from JBLFWN010000032.1 coordinate 60,734, forward strand.
CACATCTGAACTTGGAGCAAATCGAGCGCGTCCAAGACAAGATTCGCCACAATTTTTCGTTCAGTGACGATGCAGAAGTCGCCATCGAAGTCGACCCACGCGTCACGACGGTGCCGCAGGTCGAGTTGCTCGCAAAGCTCGGCTTCAATCGCATTTCGCTCGGCGTGCAGGACTTTGACCGCAAAGTACAAGAGGACATCAAGCGCGTTCAGAGCGAAGAAGAAACGCGCGAGATCATCGACGCCGCGCGTGCCAACGGCATGGGCTCGCTCAACATCGACCTGATCTATGGCCTGCCGCACCAGACCATGAAGGGGTTC
>JBLFWN010000033.1:0-59246 GCA_047611405.1 Planctomycetota bacterium
AGGAGTGGGGCCGGCGCAGCGTTCACCCGATGTCTAGCAATGGCCAGACGATCGAGGCATTCAGACACCACCAGGCGCAGGCGGCATGAGCGCATGGTGCTTTCCAACACGGAAGCATGGCAGTTCAGATTGCTTACGAAACCTGAGCTTCGGATTGCGGTTAGAGTCTGAATCATGATGATCCAGACTCTCTCGGTTTGTTTCCTAGTCGGGCTTCCTGGAACGGTGTTGTCACCCGCGGTAGATCCAACGAGTGGTTGGCATTGCTCGATCGCACCAGTCGGGGACGTCGACAAAGATGGACATCCCGACTTCGCCGTCGCACACCGCTACGTAGACGGGGACGGGATTTACGGCGTGGAGATTCGGTCGAGTTAAACGGGGGCATTGCTGCGCACCCTGCTCGACACCAGTGACAGATCGATGGCCGGCGTCCTCCTGGAATCAATTGGTGACGTCAATGGCGACGATCAGCCCGACCTTGTCGTTGTCGAGCCGAGCATGGTCTGGGTGTTTTCAGGAGCTGATGGCAAAGTCTTGTATCAGCTCGGAGAGGAACTGCGCGGTGCTGGCCTGGGGCAACACGTCGCGGGGCGTTTGGATGCAACTGGCGACGGTGTGCCCGACATCGTCGTGTGCCGCGCGAGCGACGGGGCACAAGATGCTATCTCGAGCGGACTGCAATGCTTGTTCGATGGCAAGACCGGCAAGCTGGTTCACGTCTGGGGTGCGAGTACCGAAGCTCCAGTCGCGGCCTGGACCGAGAGGGAAATGTACACGCACGTTCCTTGCCGCAATTTTCTGGGCGCGGCCACGCTGGTTCCTGACCGTGATCAGGATGGCAAGGCGGAGCTGGCGTTGGCGTTGGGTGGAGTGACCGCGGTGAGTGAAGGGGAGGTCGAGAACGTCATCATGGTGTTGTCGAGTGCCGACGCCAGTACGCTCGCACGCTCTGTACTTCCCGAAGCTTCGTATATGCCCTGGGTCATGCGACCGATGGGGGACTGGAATGGCGATGGGCGAGACGACTTGGGTGTGTCAATTATCAACGACTACTTCTTGGTCTTCTCCGGCATCGATGGAAAGGAGCTCAATCGAGATTCCTGGAGAGGCGCCTACGAGCACGGAGATGGCGCCTGCTTCGACATAGTCGGTGACCTAGACGGCGACTCCGTTGAGGACTATGTGTTGAGCGCCAATGAGGATAGTGGCTTTCTTGGTGATGACCTTGGCTGGTTCAACCTCTGCTCGGGTGCCGGCGGCAAGGGCTTGATGTACTTCAGCAGTGGCTCTGGAGAGAGCCTAGGCGACAATGCGATCGGCATCGACGCGTGTGGCTTAGGAGATGTCAACGGCGACGGTGTGAATGACGTGCTCATGCATCGCCCCCGTCTACATGAAGTGCGCATTGTGTCGGGGAAAGACTTCTCGATTCTGATGATGACCAAGATTCGCATGATCACATTGAATGAGGATGGCACCGATGGTGATCGTTGAGAGTGCTCCTCGCTCGTGAAAGAGTTCAAGGTCGAAGGTTCGATTCGCAAGCGGCGTGCGCGCGAAGCTTGCGTGTTGCGCTACGTGATGTTTTTTGGCTCGCTCATCATCCTGTTGCCATTGATCGCAATGCACAACCTACCCATGGTCGTGCTCGTCCTTAGCGTGCTGCTCGTGTGCTTAGTTATCGCTGCAACGGAGCCGTGGCATACAGATCTGCTGTTCGAAATAGATTCGCCAAAGTTGGAGTGCGAGCTACTGGCCTTCGGCTTCGTCCCCGCACGGAAGCGGATCTTTGACATGAAGGGCAAGCTGCTGACTATCGAGAACCAATTCGGAACGGTCGAGCTACCCGAGAAGGAGAAAGGCGGGCTGTTGGGTTTGGCCTTCTTGTTGCCTTTCTGGCTGGGGTTGCTCATTAAGGCTCTGAACATTCCGAGCAGGAGTTCGCAGGCCGAGATTCAATCGGCGTTGTGCTTGCATCACGAGGAGAGCGGCACATTCGAAGTGATTGCTCTATTGGGAAACGAGCACGTCGCCGATCCGCTGCTTGCTGCTGCGCACGAAGTGATCCCGAACTTTTTGCAGAAGGGGGGGGAGCAATACGGTGTCGCGCACCAAGTTGTTGCTATTCAGCAAGGTGGTGCTGCACCGTATCGACTCTCGCTTGCTGAGCTCGTTCGTGGCACCATCCAGGTCCGCTCATGCTACGTACTCTCAGCATCGCGCTAGCCGTTTTTGCTCTTGCCGCCCTGTTCGTGCTGCCAGACGCTCGACCCGCAAGTTTGGCTGCACTCTATGGCCAATCGATGCTGGCGGTTGAGGTGACACCACCTGGTGAGACTGGAGAAGGCTCGCAGCTGTCGCTGTGGGAATACGTGCTCGATTCCCCGCACTATGTCGAAACAGAGGCGGGCGGAGCGCGCTTCGCGATTGCGGCCGCGACGATCGAAGATAGTGCCACGGAGGTCGCGGACAGGGATAATCAAAGCTTCGTCGATGCACTATCACGCGGCTTGCGGCAGTACGTGACAGGAGAGCGCGGACTGGAATTAGAGGTCATTGGACCGGAGGTTTCAGGCGGCCGCGGGGCGAGCTTCGAGTTGTCGATAGCAGGGAAGCGGTTGCAGCTGGAGTATCGCGCGAGTGTTGGCTCGGCTGATGCCGGTGCGAATGTCAGTGAGCCTGCGGACGGAAGCACGGCAAGCGGAGACGCAGGAAGCGGAGACGCAGGAAGCGGAGACGCAGGAAGCGGAGACGCAGGAAGCGGAACTTCAGGGACCGAGGGCATCAGTGACGAAAGACCCGAGAGCCGAGACCTTGTTACTCAGGGTTCGGAGACTGGCGAAGCACGGACTGCGAACGCTTCAACCTCTACCCAAGCCGCGACCTTCAGCTTCCCTGACTGGAGACCTGCGGGCCCGCTTTCGCTACTGCCCCCGTTAATTGCGATCGCGTTGGCGATCCTCTCACGCCGCCCAGTGATCTCGCTCTTCAGCGGTGTTTTGGCCGGTGCCTTGCTGTTGCGCTGGTCGACTGACGCTGGTCTGATCCAGAAGACCTTTGGCGGCTTGCAGGATGTCGTGACGATCTTCTTGTGGCGCGAGTTTTCGGATCAGAGCCGCTTGAAGGTGGTTGGTTTCGTCGTCGCGATGCTGGCCATGGTCGGCGTCGTCACGAAGAATGGCGGCATTCGCGGAGTGATGAATTGGGTCGCGAAGTACGCGAAGTCGGCGCGCTCGACGCAGCTCGCCGCTTCGCTAATGGGCCTTGTTGTCTTCTTCGACGACTACGCAAACACGATCCTGGTCGGCTCGACGATGCGGCCGTTGACGGACCGCTTCCGGGTCGCGCGCGAGAAGCTGGCTTACATCGTCGACTCGACCGCTGCACCCGTGGCCGGCTTGTCGATTTTCAGCACGTGGATCGCATTCGAGGTCTCGACCTTCAGCGCGCAGCTGCCGCTCGCCGGTTTGGCACCGGATGCTGGCTATGCCGTCTTTATGGAGACGCTACCCTACCGCTTCTATTGTTTGTTGTCGCTCGCGATGGTGTTCATGGTTGCGGCGAGTGGGCGCGACTTCGGTCCGATGCTCGCGGCGGAGCGACGCGCGCGAAGCACGGGTCGCGTCGTTCGCGAAGGCGGCAACCCGATGGTGGGGGAGTCGGCAACGGATATGGAACCGGCGCCGGGCATCACGATTCGGGCCTGGCGAGCGGTCTTACCGCTCACGGTCTTCATCGGTGCGACGGTCTGGACGATCCTGCAGACGGGCGGAGCCTTCGCAAAGGACGCACCGCAATTGCTCAGCGTGTCGGGATTCTCCGCGGTCTTAGGTGCTGCTGATAGCTACGAAGCTCTTTGGTATGGCTCGCTGCTTGGCTTCGCGACCGCGGTGATCGCATCGCTTGCGGCGGGTCTGCGACTCGAGATCTTGGACGCAGCGTGGAAGACGCTGCGCTCGATGGGTATCGCGCTCGCGATTTTGTACTTGGCCTGGATGATCGGTGCCGTGTGCGGCGAGTTGGGTACAGCTGGCTACTTGACCGTGATGCTGGATGGTATCGACTATCCGCTGTTTCTACCTGTTGTGTTGTTCCTGATGGCGGGGGCGATCGCATTCGCGACAGGCTCGTCGTGGTCGACGATGTCGATCCTATTGCCACTCGTAGTAGGGCTTAGCTTCACCCTGGGTGAGCGAACGGATATCGGCGGGCATGCGCTGATGGTGCTCGCAATCGGGGCAGTGTTGGAGGGCGCGATCTTTGGCGATCACTGCTCGCCGATCTCGGATACGACGGTGTTGTCGTCGGTCGCTTGCGCATCCGATCACATTGACCATGTGCACACGCAAGCGCCGTACTCGCTGCTTGTGATGGTCGTTGCGATCTTGGCGGGCTACTTGCCAGCCGCTTTGTTCGGGGCTCCGCCCGCGTTGAGCTTGTTGCTCGGAGTTGCGTGCCTCGCGCTCTTCCTGCGCTTCTTTGGCAAGCGTAGTGATACGGTGCCGGATACCGCCTTGTTGGACAGCAACAACTAGGTGTGCGACACCGTATTGTATTGTCAGTCCGCCAGCATCACTTGGGCGATACGCTTAGCGAGTAGCTTGTTCCCGCGTCGGGTGAAATGGGCGCGGTCGTAGCACCAGGTGGTTTCAATATCCTCGAAGAGGTAGCTCGTATCCACAAACTGGATGCCTTTGGCAGCCAGGCGCTTGCCGCGTTCACGCAGCATGTCGTAGTCGATCGTGATGCTTGGGTCGGGTCCCTCGGGTGGAATGCACTTGGCTTGTTCGTCTTCGGTCACGGGCTTCGACTCGACATCGTGCAGCGTCGGCTGCAAAAATACACAGACCTCGCTGCCGACCGATTCGCACAGGCCGTGCATCAAGCGCGTCGAGTCCAACCAATGATTGGCATCCTGCCAAGTTGGGGGGACACCTGAGATCGGGTTGAGCGGCCCGAGCTTGAACTGGATTGCCTGCGCTTGTTGTCGGCAGCGGCGGCTCTCGCGCTCGCGAGTGCGTGTCGACCGCCCAAGTCAGGGCTGCGGCCGACGGATGAGATCGCACCCGAGCTGTTGCAGCCTGATGCGCTGGACTCTGCCCCAAGTGACGGATTCGCCTTGGATGGATCAGGCGCCGCGACGCCAACTATCCCAGAGCACGAAGTCATTCAGCCGCGTGGGTTCTCACTCCCGAAGCCCGACTAAAGGCCCGATAACGTCTTGCGCCGCGTCGCCGGAACTAGGCCCTATCGCCGCGGCGGACCACGCGTAGAGCGCTAGCGCATTGGCGAGCGTTGGGTCGTGCACGACTATGGTCGAGGTGGCGCGGGCGTCACGCTGAGTTGGGGCTGCGCAATAGAAGCTATCGAGTTACTGTCCGAAGTCGCGCCCGAAGGTGCCTCCGTCGCCGTACTCGGCGGTGGCATCTCGGGGCTGAGCTACGCATTAATGGCAGGGCGCTTCGGATACTCGGTCCGCGTCTATGCGCGTGATTTGCCACCAAACACGACGAGCGATATCGCAGGCGGTCAATGGTCGCCGTCGCTGATCGGAGGGCCGCACGACGAAAATGTCCAGCGCATGCTGCGCCGTTCGTATTCTGGCTTTGACGAGCTGGTCGGGCCGGAGTGGGGCGTCTACCGCGTTCCTAACTACACGACGCGCGGTGCGAAATCTTCCGAGTGAGCGCGCTCTGCACGAGGATCTTGAACGCTTGCCCTTCGCCGGTCGCGATCGAGGTGGGCGCGTGTATCACACCTTGATGATCGAGACGCCGCACTACTTGCAACGGCTGCTGCGCGAGCTGCTGCTGAGTGGCGTTAGGATCGAGCAGCGTGAGTTCGCCTCGCAAGACGACTTGGCTTGGCTGCCTGCAAAGGCGCTGATCACACCTTGAGCGGGCGCGCGCGAAATCTTCCGCGACAACAATCTGCAGGGCATGCGCGGTCAGCTCGTGCACTTGGCCCCGCTGTCCGAGCGCTACATGCTGAGCAGCTCGGGCTACTTATTCGCGCGAGGCGATGTCGTCATCTGGGCGGGACGGTTGAGCGCGAGGTTGAAGATGCGACGCCGCAGGCTGCTGCTTGCGACCGCATCCTGGCCAACCATCGGCGCTTTTTCGAAAACGACTGACTCTCCATGACCCGGGGCCACGGAGCGTCAGTTGTTAGTCGGTGCCTGGATCACACCTGCGCTTCAACGCGCGTGACGCGTGAGGCTGTCTAGATGCGATCAGTCGCCGAGGTAGCCGAGTCCGCCCATCAAACTCTTCGCAGCTGGGTCCTTTGAGCTCGCTGCCGTGACGCTCTCTAGTAGCTTCTGCATGTTCGGAGACTCGGGGAAGCGCTTCATCCCGTCATGCATGATCATGATCGCGGGGGTGAATTCCTTGTTGGAAACGAGGTGGGACACCACGGCCGAGTAGTCCTTGTCCGTGATCGAATTGCCTGAATTCCCGGCGAGAGCTAGGAAGTCGGTTTGGCACTTTTCGGGGTCTACCGCCGCTAGCGCCTGGCAGCGCCCAACGGAGACCTCGATGAAGTCAGGGGCGTTCTTGTCGATGCCTTCGAGCAGTTCGTCGAACTTGGCGACGGAACCACCGGCATCACCGGAGGCCATGGCCGCGAAGGCTTCGTTCTTAAGGGCGGCGGGGTTGCTGCTACCACCGCAGGCGGCAAGGCCGGCCAGCGCGAGGAGCATGCATGCACGTTGAATGGACATGGATGTATGAGGCGGATTCGGGAGTGAAATGAGGAAGGATGGAGTGAAGATCGCACCCCTGTAGGACCGAAGTCTAGCACCGTGGAGAGTCCGGGGTTATGCCCGAGCTATCTATGATCTTCGCAAATCAGGTCGGAGGAGTGCTTTGGGAGTGTGATAAGGCTCCGATCGGAGCCTTCTGGCTGATTCGGACTCCATATGAGGAAGGGTGGAGTACGATAGGAGTGTCATTGGAGTGCTGAGCGCGTCTCGGTCGGTGTGGCACCAGCCGAATCCTACCTCACAGGCCGCAGAGAGTTCCCTTGTCGACCCTTCCTGACGGATGGCCCGGGCCTTCTGTTGGGATTCGACCGAGCATTACTACTTCGCTGCGGCGAGCTCGATCCCGAGCCTGCCACCGTCCGTCCGCCCTTCTCCGCTTTCTCCTTGGCGCTGCCGCGCCGCTCCACTCGTGCGCGAATCCAAGGTCACCGTCAAGATCCCTCGCCCCCTCTTCCGCCGCGTTCAGCAGGTGGTCGACGGCTCGGGATTCAACTCTCCCACTGATTTCATCGTCTACGTCCTGCGCGACTTGATGGGGGAGGCTGACACCGAGCAACCCAAAGAGTTCACCCAAGAAGAGCTCGACGACGTCAAACGCAAGCTCAAGAACCTCGGCTACCTGTAGCCAATCGCACTCATCGGGAGACCGCGCGCCACCGCAAAGCTTGCCGTGGCAGCCACGCCTCGGCCTCCCGGCCTTTTTTCGAACACCTTCACTCTCGCTGACCCTCAGCACCCGACCATGAGCACCCAAGCCGTCACCAACATTTCCCCCGTCCACGGTGGGCTCTCGCAGCCCGTCAACCGCATCGATGCCGGCGCCGCCTCCGACGCATCGCTCGCGCGCGTCGAGGTCAACGATGTTGACATGACGACGCTGTACCGCATCGCGGACGGCACGTTGAGCCCGCTCGAGGGGCCGATGAGCAAGGCCGACTACGAAAACGTCCTCGCCAACGGTTGCATCGAGCGCAACGGCAAGAACTGGGCTTGGACGATCCCGATCATGCTGCCGATCACGGACGCCGAAGCTGGCACGTGCACGGCTGGCACCAAGATTGGCCTGTATGCCGGCGGCAAGATGTTCGGCACGCTAGAAGTCGCCGACTGCTACGACTGGGACAAGCCCGCTTTCATTAAAGCTGTCTACGGCACCGAGCGCACCGACCACCCCGGCGCTGGTCTGTGGATTTCAGATGAGCGCACCAAGCTCGTCGGCGGAACGATCACCTTGGTCGAGTTCAACGACTCGCGCCCCTTCGCAAGCCGCGTGATGTCGCCGACCGCGACGCGCAAAATGATCGAGACCGAAGGCTGGGAGCAGTCGATCGGCTTCCAGACGCGTAACCCGCTGCACCGCGCGCACGAGTATGCGCTTGTGTACGGCGCCGAAGTTATCTTGCGCGAGACCGGCAAAAAGACAGGCGTTGTCCTGAATCCGCTCGTGGGTCAGCTCAAGGGCGACGATGTTCCGGCCTCGACGCGCATGGAGACCTACGAGGCGCTCGTCGCGAACCGTTTGCTCGGTGAGGGCGACATGGACGAGGCGCTGTGGGCTGACAAAGGTCAGGTCCTGAACGACAACCTGCAGCTCGTCGGTTTGGACATGCGCATGTACTACGGCGGTCCCGCCGAAGCCGTGATGCACGCCATCTACCGCCAGAACCTCGGCTTCACGCACTTCATCATTGGTCGTAAGCACGCTGACGCTCCCTTCGCCGACGGCGAGGCCATCTGGGGCGACTTCGACGCGCAAACGATCTTCGAGAAGCTCGGTGGCGATCTGAACATCAAGACCGTCAACGTTGGCTTTGCCGCTTACTTCGAGGAAATCGGCAAGGTCGGTTTGATGAGCGAGAACAAGGAGAACACCTCGGTGTTCATCTCCGGCACCAAGGTTCGCTCGCAGCTCGTTGCTGGCGAAGAGCCGGACCCGCGCATCATGCGACCCACCACCGCGAAAGTGCTCGTCGAGTTCTACGCCAACAAGGCATCCGAGTAGTCGGGCGACCCGCCCCTTAGCGCAGAAGCGAAAACATGGGACTATTTGACTTCCTGAAGAAGCCCGCGCCGACCAATCGTCCGGTCAGGCCCATGCCCCGTCCCGGTGGCATGGCCGCACAACCGGATCCGCAGGCTGAGAATAACTTCATCGTGATCACGCTCGACAGCCTGCGCTATGACTCGTTCATGAAGGCTGCGCCGAAGATCATCACGAAGCTCGGTAAGGTCGAGAAGCGCTATTCCTATGCCGCTTGGACAGCGCCCTCGCACTACAACCTGCTGACGGGTCTGCTTCCTCACACTTCGCCGGAGAACGTCTACGCGTCGGAGTACTACAAGGAAGACTTCTTCAACTACAACGACCGCCTCGGCGCCAAGAACATCGACTTCGCGTCGATGGTGCCCGGCCTGTGGTTCCCTGGCCTTCTGCGTAACAAGCTGGGTTATAAAACCTGCGCTCGCGTTTCGTTGCCTGTGTTGAATCCGAAGACCGGTATCAACCGTGACTTCGATAGCTTCCAGCTGATGGATTGCCACAACGACATGGCGGCCATGCTGCCGACCATGAAGTTCGACTCCGGTCGTCCTGAGTACTACATGCTGAACGTGGGGGAGACACACTACCCCTACGCTAAGCCTGAAGAGGACTCATCGATGTGGCCGCGCATTAGTGGCGTGAACGGCGTGTTCCGCAAGATGAACGATCAGATCGCGAACGCTGAAGACGCCGAAGATGGCAAGTTCAAAGAGGACTTCAAGTTCTTCGATCAGGACAAGATGGACCAACTGCGCGAGCGTCAGATCGACACCGTTCGCTACTTGGACGGCGTCTTCGAGCAGCTCTACGACATGGTTCCGAAGAACACGCACATCGTCGTTACCGCCGACCACGGCGAGCTATTCGGCGAGGCCGGCTACTTTGGCCACGGTCCGATCATGCACGAGAAGTGCTTCGAGGTTCCCTACCTTGAAGGCAAGATCCGCTAATCCAGCGTCTTTTCACTTCACCCAGAATCACAACTCACACTCACTTCACTTTTCCCTTTCGGGCGCGATTTTGCTGCGCCCGTCACCCCACTTAGACAATGGCAAATAAAGGCTTCATCCTCTGGTTCACCGGCTTGTCCGGCTCCGGTAAGAGCACCCTGGCTGACTTCATCACCCCGATCCTGCGCGAGCGCGGTGTCAACGTGGAAGTCCTTGACGGCGACGTCGTTCGCACCAACCTCTCGAAAGGCCTCGGCTTCTCGAAGGAAGATCGCGACACGAACATCCGCCGCATCGGCTTCGTCGCCGGCCTCCTGGCCCGCAACGGTTGCTGTGGCATCACCGCCGCCATTTCGCCCTACCAGGCCATGCGCGACGAGATTCGCAACGCCACCGAGAACTTCGTCGAGGTCTACGTCGAAGCTCCCCTGGCCGTCGTCGAAGAGCGCGACACCAAGGGCCTCTACAAGAAAGCCCGCAGCGGCGAGATCAAGAACTTCACCGGCGTCAGCGACCCGTACGAAGAGCCGACCAACGCCGAAGTGACCGTTCACACCGGCGACCAGTCGATCGAAGAGTCCGCGACCGCGATCATTGATTACCTCGTCACCGCCGGCCTCGTGCCCGCGACGGCTGCCAGCGTCAGCTGAGTTGAAACAGCCCTTCCGCGAGGCGCGCCGTAGGCGCGGCAGATGAAGGGCTGACCGTTTGGAAGTTGGATTGATGAGAGGCGCGCTCCGCATGGAGCGCGCCTCTCTTTGTAATAGGGTGTGCGGCACCGTATTGCGGAGCCGGTCTTCGCTAGTCAGAACCGTTGGAGCGTAACGGCGAGGCCATCGGAGAGATTGAACGCCGGCGCGCCTGCGGCGGGATCGCGGTACGACCACTGAAAGCGCACGGTCGAGCCGGGCATGACTTGGCCCGGCGTTGGCGGGAGGGGCGGTCAATTCGAGTGAGTGGGCGGCTGCGCCGGTCGGGCTCGCGAAGCTGGCGCGATTCAAGCGGTTCAGCGCTGCTCCTACACAACGCAGCCCGTGCCCAAACGGCAGGCGGACGCCATTCCTGCTTCGATCTTGAACCAGAGTGCGACCCCTCAATACAAACCAGTCCCCTGTCACTCCACCACGATCGGAATACCATCAAGTCCCAGCGCCCTCCGCATCTCCGCTCCCTTCATTCCTGCCTCAGGCCACCATCCCATGGAATTCCTCACCGAGCTGTGGCTCCCCATCCTCATAGCCGCAGTCTTCGTCTTCATCGTCAGTTCGATCACGCACATGGTCATTCCCCTCCACGCGGGTGACTACCAGCAGCTCCCCAATGAAGAAGCCATGCTCGACGGCATGCGCTCGGAGGCGGTTCCGCCCGGTGACTACGTCTTCCCTTTCTGCAACTCCATTAAGGACATGGAGACCGACGAGACCATGGCCAAATTCAACCGCGGCCCTGTCGGCTTCATGACGGTCCTTCCGAATGGCCCGATGGCGATTGGCAAGTCGCTACTGCACTGGTTCTTGTACTCGCTCATGCTCGGCATATTTGTCGCGTACATCACGCGTATCGCCTACGCACCTGGGGCAGAAACAATGGCCATCTTTCGCATGACGGGCACCATCGCGGTCATGGGCTACGCAACAGCGCACATTCCGAACTCGATCTGGAAGGGCGTCAGCTGGGCGACGACTGGACGCTTCATCTTCGATGGTCTGCTCTACGGCTTGGCTACAGGAGCCGCCTTCTGCTGGTTCTGGCCTGAGCTCGGGTGATCAACCCGTAGCACGCACGCATTGCATGCCGGCTCTCCTCCGCCTGCTTGCGAGGCGGAGGGAGCATGCTACTTCGATCGCCCTTCGGCGGTACCTGCTGAGCGTGCGGCGCACGGTCGCCAACGATCGTTCGCTCTCGGCGCCGAGTTCACCCAGATCGACGGGTTCGCGGCCGAAGACCTCGTTGCCCAGTTCTAGGTGGGCCTGCTTCAAGAGTGTCGAGACAGCGCGGCCCATGCGCCATGCCACCGCGCGAACGATGGTCATTGCGCACTTAGCCTCGGCTCCCTAAGGCATACACGCGGGCGAGCAATTCCTCTTGGAGCGGCACATAGGATGCCATGGATGTTTGGGGCCATCCAAAGCTGGCGAGAGCAATAGCCGCCAGCATCGCGTGTATCTTCTCATGTGGAACTCCTTTGAAGGAACGAGGAAATGCATGCGCGCCTCGTGGGGCTTCTGGGCGGGAAGATCCCCTTACTTATCTATACTCAGTCGCTGGGGGCAGCCAGGATTACGGCTTCATGACGTGCCCCAATAGCCATCTGAGTGTCTAGCAAGGCTGCATTGGCCTGTACTCAGCGCACAATTCATGCGGATCGTGGCCAGGGCTCTCCTGGAGCGTTCCGAGGCGCGTCTTGGCTCGCCGGAATCGATTGAGGGGTGTGGAAGTCCAGCAGCCAAGGCGATCAGGCTAAGCGATCACCTTTGATAGGATGACCCAAGCTTGGGACCAAGCTCATGTCCGTGGCGTAATCCTGTTAAGGAATGCTGCCGACGCGCCGACATCTGCATTACCTACGACATCAGCGTGGCCTTGTGGCCACCCATCAGGACCGGACTTCGACATGCGATCGGGGTTCGGTCCTGAGTCGTTTGAGGCATCGAGTTCCCCTGCACTCGTCATCCTTGGTTGCCGCGCCGTCTGCGCGGACCGTATGCTCGCCTACACCATGGAACGACGCGACTTCATCAAGGGCGGAGCTGGTCTCCTGAGCACATCAATGGCAAGCGAATCAGTCTTTGCAGGTCCGCAAGCCGAACGCGGCAGGCGCTTCAAGCTCAAGTATGCCCCGCACTTGGGCATGTTCCGGCACCACGCGGGTAAGGATCCCATCGATCAGCTGACCTTCATGGCTGACGAGGGCTTTCGCGCTTTCGAAGACAATGGCATGCCCAGACGCGAGCCCAAATTGCAGGAGGCCATTCGCAAGACGCTGGAGCAACACAAGATGGAGATGGGTGTCTTCGTTGCTCACGCTACCTTCAGTGAAGTGACCTTCGGATCAAACGCGAAGGAGATGCGCGAGCGCATCCGCTTGGACATGGAGAAAGCCGTCGAAGTGGCCGAGCGCGTCGGCGCAAAGTGGTGCACCGTCGTTCCAGGCACCTATGACAAGGGTGTCGAGTGGGACTATCAAACCGCCAACGTGATCGACAACCTGCGTATGGCCAGCGACATTTGCGCTCCCGCAGGTCTGACGATGGTGCTGGAGCCGCTCAATCCTTGGAAGGATCACGCGGGTTGCTTTCTGACGAAGGTTCCGCAGGCTTACTCAATCTGTCGTGCGGTCAATAGTCCGCACTGCAAGATCCTCGACGACCTATATCACCAGCAGATCACCGAGGGCAATCTGATCCCGAACATCGATCGCGCGTGGGGCGAGATCGCGTACTTCCAGGTGGGTGACAACCCGGGGCGCAAGGAGCCGGGTACGGGGGAGATCAACTACCGCAACGTGTTCCGGCACATCCACTCGAAGGGCTTCGACGGAATCGTTGGGATGGAACATGGCAACTCGCGCGGCGGCAAAGAAGGCGAGGCAGCGGTGATCGAAGCCTATGCGGCGGCGGACGATTTCTAAGGACCGCCACAGAACTCTGATCTGTGGCTTAGTGAGACGGAGCGCTCGGGCTTGTTGCGCGCGTGGCTACTTCCTGCCGGCCATTTTGATGACGGTCAGAGCGCGGCGCTGTTCTTGCGCGCACACTCAGTCTACGAGCAGCTCATCTCCGATGCCCTGCTCTTGCAATCGCTTGCGCAACCTCTGCCAGCGCTTGAAGGCTGCCTCGCGCGAGATGCCGATGCGCTGCGCGGCAACTTCACCGGATAGGCCCTCCAACCCGAAGTGAACGAGGACCTGATGGTCCAGCGGATCGCTCTGACGCACGTGCTCGACGAAGCGCTTGATCGAATCATCGCGCGCCATCCGGGTCGAGATGCCCGTGACGGAATCGGGCACATTGTTCAACTCGAACAATGCTCCGGTTATCGCGCGGTGACCCGCAACCTCGGTGCGACGCCGGCGGACGCGCCTCGAAGCCTCCAGCAGCACCAGTTTAGCGACGGAGAACAGCCATGGGCGAAAACTCTGCTTGTCGGGATCAAAGCGATCGAAGATTTCGAGCGCGCGAATCCAGACCTCCTGCACGACATCTTCGGCATCGATGTGCTTGCGTAGCTCCTTCAATACCCTCAGCTGTGCCCAGGCATAGAGCGCGGGGGCAACGCGTGCGTAGAGCTCATCGAAGCGCTCCAGCTCACCCGCGTTGATGGCGCGAGCGATCCGCTGAGTGATTAGTGAAGGCTGAGCAGGATCGGATTCGCTGGACATAGCTGTGTCCAGCATCCGAGAACTGGCGCGGCGCGTCAAGGTATGGCTCGCTGTAGACTTTCCTCGCGGTAGAGAATCCTCGCTGTAGAGTGGTCGCGTGTCGAGCGAACCCGATTTCGACGACGCCGTGCTCTACGACTTTCTGCTGCTGCTGCAGTCGGATGACGAGCAAGGGCGGCTGCGGAGCCCGGCGGACTATGTTGCGTTTTATCCAGCGCACGAATCTGCGGTTCGGCGTGAGTATGCCTCCTTCGTAAATCCCGAGATGGACGAGTTCGAGGGCGGTTCAGCACAACGCATCGGGCCGTACAACTTGCTGGACGAGCTCGGCCGTGGGGGACAGGGGACTGTGTACTTGGCCGAGGACACGCACCTCGGCCGTCGCGTCGCGTTGAAAGTCTTATCGACAGCGTTGGGGGCCATCCCAATGGACCGCTTGGCACGCTTCGAACGGGAGGCAAAGGTCGTTGCGCGACTCGATCACCCCGGGATCTGTCCTATCTTCGAGGCGGTCTTAGATGCGGACATGGCGTACATCGCGATGCGCTACGTGTCTGGCGAGACGCTCGCGCAGCGGATTACAGCTGCTAGGAATAGGGTCGCGCTTGGCGCAAATCGAGAAGTGCAGGAGGCGCAGGCGACCTCGGCTCTGGCCCAGCTCCATTGCCGGCCAAGTTCGAGCGACGAGCTTGCGACGCTCTGGACCTACTTCGAGCGAGCTGCCCGAGCCCTGCAAGCCGCGCACGATGAAGGAGTCGTGCACCGCGACATCAAGCCAGGCAACTTGATGGTGACTGATGGCGCGCAACCCGTCTTGCTCGACTTCGGTATCGCGCACGCTCACGGTGCAGGGCTCGAGACATTGACGCGCAGCGGCGATGTGTTCGGAACGCTGTTGTACATGCCGCCGGAACAGTTGCGCGGAGACATGAGTCGCAACGTCGATCATCGCGCCGATATCTATGCCCTCGGCGCATCCATGTTCGAGGCCTTGACACTAAGGCCCCCCTTCCGTGGGGGGGATCAACTCGCGCTAACCGAGGCCATCATGCATGCGCCCGTTCCAGAGGTGTGCAACGCTCAGCCCGAGTTGCCCGCTGCTGTGCAGGGCGTGCTCGAGACAGCACTCGACAAGGAACCTCGTCGTCGCTATCGAAGCGCAACTGAGTTTGCTGATGACATCGCGCGCTTGCGCGAAGATCAAACTGTCGTGGGGAAGCGCGTGGGAGCATGGCTGCGCGTACGCCGATTCGCCTGGCGCAGGCCAGCCTTGACGGCATCGGTCATCGCGCTTGTGATCGCCACGGCTTTGAGCACAGCTTGGTGGTCGGAGTCGAGCAGCTTGGACGAAGTTCGTAACCAGCGTGCCGAAGCGGAGCTGATAGAGCTCGTACAAGGCATGTGGAAAGAACAGCAGATTGAGAGGCGCGACCCCGCGGCCGGTCTGATCTATGCCGAGTACTGGTCCAAGCTCGAGCAGACCCCGGATAGTCGGGCTGCCTACCTAGAGTCGCTCGAAGGAATATGGGAACGGCGGCGTATTCGTGTATCGAGGGACCGCAACAGTCGCATCCAGGCCGTCGGGCCCGACCGAATGTTGTGCGGTGACGAGGGCGGACATCTCCGCCTCTTCGATATGGAGACGGGACTTCGTCTGGATGCGCAGGATGACAACGTTGACGGCCAGGAGAGCGACTGCATAGATCGTATCGTCGTCGATGATTCACGGAAGCACGTCTTGACCGTGTCCAAGGGAGGGCAGCTGCGGGAGTGGAGCCTTGAAGACTTGAGCGACAATCAGGAGCTTACGTCAACTGGCCCGGGGTTCATCGATGCGGCCTTTCGACCGAACTCGACTGAGTTCATTGCGCTTCGGTCCGATGGCTCGCTGGTGAGTGGCGCGGCGGGCGGCGCATCAACCATGCAGATCATGGACTCGATCCAGAGTTACGTATGGCACGCGAAGTACGGTGCGACTGGCGATCGGCTTCTTCTGGTGGAATCGAGTCGAGATGAGGCTGCGCCCAAGCTGGCACGTCTCGTGATCCGAAGCACGCGGGATGGCTCACGCTTGGTTACTTGTGACGGAGCCGTCGCCCACCCGTTGACCTTCGCTGTCGATGCTAGTCAGAAGCTTGCGGCGATCGGCGACAAGAACGGCCGCATCCTGCTCGTGACACTCGCCGAACCGAACCGCAAGGCGACTTACTTGAGCATGGCTACCGAGCCGGCTCACATGGAGTTCGATCCCAAGTCTCAGTGGCTCGTTGTCAGCCACTTGATCGACAACTTCGGACACACCGGAACTGTATGGGATACGGCGAGCCGACAAGTACTCTTCCAAGTACAAGCACGCGTTGGGGGGCTAAGCCGCGAGGCTCACTTTAGCCCCAGCAGCAGTCGCCTGGCTCTCTTATCATCAGATCACACGCTGCGACTCTTTGACTGTCCGTCGGGTACCTTCGTTCGCGACTACAGCCTGCGCAACGGATCCGTGACGATGCAGTGGGGGATAGATGACCAGTCGTTGTTCGCGGCTTCGGTGTCGTATTTGCACAAGTTCTATGCGCTGGAGAGGTCTTTCCTGCCGCGCATTGATCGAGCGCATGAGAGCGCAATTCAGAACCTAGAAGTGTTGGCCGAAGGTAGCCGTCTGCTTAGCCGGGCTGAGGACGGTAGCCTCGCTCTCTGGTCTCTTCCGGCATTAGACCGAATCCAAATCTTTGAAGTGGAGCAGGGCAAGACCGTCGTGGGGGCCGGCGCGCTTGCGGGATGCTTGTTTGTTTGGATGGCGACAGCGGACGGAGTCTTGCACTGTTGGCGCAAGGAAGCCCTGGAATGGAGCGAGAGCGCGCAGCCATTGGCGTCCGCGTTCCGGCTTGCGCACAACAGTCCGCAAGGTGAACGCGCATTGCTTGTGCCATTCAGCGGAGCGGCATTGTTGATCGATGAATCAACCGCCGACGCGCGCCGCATCGGTAGCAGCACTGCGAGCTATGTCGCGGCTTGCTTCGATGGCAGCGGCAAGCTTGTGGCTCTATCGGACGGCAGCAAGATCGAAGTGTGGGATGTGTCCAGGGCGGAACGCCTTGCCGAATGGGAGTTGCCGATCTCACACGGCGCGGGCATGGAGCTGATCGAGCTTTGCTTCCGTGGGCAAGGAGCACAGACATTGTTAGCACGCTCCAAGAGCGCTATCACTCCGTGGAATTGGCGCAAGGCCAAGGCGGGTGCGGGCGTTGGGCTGGAGGTAGATAGCCGCGTCTACTTCGATCCAGATGGGAGCCAGAGCTGGGTGGCCATCGTCGCGTCGGATTCGGCTGATGCTGAAGTCTGGAGTCCGGGTGACGGCGCACACGCGATACGCGGCGGGCAGAGCGCCATCACGAGTGTCCTCTTCCCAGATCCCGCCGCAAGTGCGGCAGGGGGAATGTCTGCGATCGGCTACCGCGACGGTTCAGTACGTCTCTTAGAGAGTGTCCGCGGCGAACTGCATATGACCATCCCATACCACGACTCCGCTGTCACAGCGATCGCCTATGAGGCACGCGGCCAATGGTTGATTAGCGGCACGGAGCAGGGCGAGCTGCGTGCCTGGCCGCTCGACCTACCAAGAGCCGCGCGCGAGGCGCACAGTGCGACTACGGCTATCGATCACTACTGGGAAGAGACACGCGAGCGCATGCTGTCGATGATCCTTCGTAACATGGAAGACTGATCTTCAGGCTGCGCGGTGGCTTTCCTCTCGACTCATTCAAGGCGCGAGCGCGTTCGACAAGTTGAAGAAGCTGCCGCCTCCCATAGGATCCCGATACCAACATTGAATGTTGATCGTATTGAGCTGGCTCATGTTGAAGGTCGTCGTCACTTGATTGCCGATTGGGAAGAACACTCCGCCACGAGTCACGTTGCCGCCGACACATCGCAGCCCATTGCCGAACGGGATCAGAATCGTGTCAGGGCCGGAGTACAACAAGCCGGGTTGATTCGGAATGCTCGCGATGTGGAAGCCGGCGTTCGCGGCGCCGAAGTTCCCGGTGCTGGTCAAGACGGCTCCGCCGGGACTGACTGAGTTGGCTCCAGGTGGGTCGCAATAAGTCGTTGCCTGTCCACTGGCGACAGGCTTGATCTGGATTCCGTTGACCGAAGCGCTGCCCGAGTTCGTCGCCACGGTGATGACGACGTCTGCACCGGCGCCAAGGATGACTCGATGGAGCGCATAGGTGCCGAGGTGTACGTGAGATCCTCCCCATGCACCACACACCGTCTGAGCCGGGTCGACCGACAGCGCTACCGATACATCAGTGCATGCGACCGTGGGTGCTGAGGGGTTCCAAGCGTATGTGTAGACATCATAGGCGCTCGCCGCCAAGCCCGTGATCGTGATGACCGATATGCCGCCCATGCCTCCAACATCGACCAAGTCGTCGAGCAAGGCTTCGTCGTTACTGTTCGTACCGGCGTTATTGAACAGGAAGTTTCCGACCGCGCCCACTTCGCTAATCGTCGCGCCTGATGCAACACCGTTCGTGTCGAGCAGGCTGGCGCCGGATGCACCCGCCGAGAACTCGAACCAGTTGCCGGGCTGGTTGGCCGCGGCGCCATAGGCCGGATTAGGAGTCCCGAAGGTCGTGTTCGCGTTCCCGTCGAGGTTGTAGCCGATAATTCCGCACGCGACGTTCGGGTTGCCGGGCGTGGCCAATAGGTCAATCCCTAGAGTGAAGTCCAAGTAGGCCGACGGGCACCAATCATTGGGCGCATCATTGCCGCGCAGGATTCCGCCCTCCAGGGGCGGCAATTCAATGACGGGATAGGCCCCGACGTAGGTGGTCCCGACAATGCCCAGCGTCGTAGCGACGGCATCTTGGATGGTTCCGTTACCGGGGAAGCGCAGGATGCCGTCATTGTTGGCATCTAGGTCAGAGCCGATCAAGCCCAAGACGAGCGAGGGATCCGGTGACACGATCAGCATAAAGCTCTGGGAGCCGTTGTCGATCTCGTCGGAACCAGTGAGCAAGAAGTCTGGAATGACAGCCGCAGGGCCGATGACGAAGTAACCGTCCGCGGGCATGCTCAAACCCGTCAGGTCCCAGGCGCGATTCAAGGTGCCAGCCGTGCCTAGATTGCCGTCGACGATCAGCAGCACATGTCCATCGAGCGAGGCGTTACTTGGGCCAATAAGCTCGATGAACTCATCGGTCTCCGGAGTCGGGGACGGGCCACCATGCGTGACTTGAATCTCGTTCAGCTCGACCTTGTCGTCGCCTTCGCACTCGTCCGGAATACCGTTGCCGTCGCGGTCCGTCTTTTTCCCACGCTTGATGTCGAGCGCATCATCGACGCCGTTTCCATTGCAGTCACGGAACTCCTCTTCGCGGGCTGAAGCCGCATTGAGTTCATCACCCGTGTGCAGGACTCGGTTCGTCCTTAGGCCCAAGTGTTCGGCCGCGACAAAGATGCCGGGATTGGCGGTGAAGCCACCGGCCACCGGCGGTATCAGCAAGTCGCCCGGCTGTATCGGTTGATTGAAGATGCTGTCGAGCCTGCCGACCACGGCCGAGTTCGCGTCGACGGAGAAAATCAGCATGTCCTTGCCGATCAAGGCCGTGTCCCAGTCATACGGTCCCGTCGGAACTTGGAAGCCGGGCATGCCGTTCTCGGTCAAGATCAATGCGTCGAGGTTGTCGGTCGCAGCGCCGGTCCGGTCGAGTCCGAGGTCGGCTGCCGACGCATACAGCGTCGGTGGGAGGACACCATCCGAGACGATGACATCTCCGGGTGCGAAGCCGTTCAAGCTGGCGGTTGCTGCGGCGAGGGATGTGTACACACCGAAGTCCGCACCCGTACCGTGCATATCCAACGCATCCATGTTGTCGTAAGTGCACGGGATGCCGCCCAGATTAGTCTCGAGCAGGCCGACACCTGGGTAGGCGATGCCGGTCTGGTTGGCCAGTCCGTTGCCGTCGATCGCGCCGACGTTCTCGGTTGCGAGAGCAACGGGTCCGAGTGGAGCGGTGCCGAGCGTCTCGTGGATGAATACATCCGCCTCTGCCTCACGATTGCTGACGCCTGCGCCCTCGGTCAACACGCTGGGGTTCGTTGTCAGCGTCGGATCGCCAACGGCATTGCAGTCGACCGAGAACCAAAATATCCCGGCCGGAATTGCCGCGTTCGGAATGCGATAGTCGAGGCCGAACGAGAGGGCGTCGACCTCGTAGGGGCCCGTCGCATCCAGCATCAGATCGGCGACCGCCTCGAAGCGAATGCCCGGTGCCGCCAGCGGACCAAGAGTCGGGGTCCCAATTGCCGGCCCCAAAATGTCGCCCTCGGTTATGGGTTGGCTCAACACCGAATCATTCAATCCAACCGTCGGTGAGTTCGCATCGATCGAGAACACCACATCGGGATCGAAGGGACCCTGAGCTAGAGCCATGGGTGAGAGAGCACCCCAAGCCACCAAGATCGTGCAGAATCGGACATGGGTCGTGATGGAGAAGGCGGGGCAGCTCATGGGGTGTGACACTAATCGATTCGGGGACCTGCGCCGGGGCGCGCGGGTCGCCCAGATGGTTCATGGTCGCGAGCTCGTGGCGATCAAACGACATCCCGGGACTCGGACCGGGCGAGTCCACAATGATTACTGATCGGCGGCGTTCAGAGTTTTCTCGCAGGGGCTCGCTCACCAATCAGCCCCTCGATCGTAGTCCAATTTCCCAGATCCGCTCCTGGTGGGAGCGAGTGGCCGAAAGTCGCCAGGATGGGCGGCCAAGTGATCTCCTGCCAACATCCGGTGACCTGGAGGGGCCCAATCTAGGTCATCTAGTATACTTTCCGCCCAAAGTCCCTCAGCTCAGGCCGTACGAGGCTCCAGCGGGCCCCTCTGACCGTTCGATAGGCAGAAGACACACGCCCTAGCCTCAGCTTTTGCCCTGCCCCGCACGCTTCGTCGACTCCGACCTCCACCGAGTTGGCTCTATTTATATGTCCAGTCCTGAATCGCACGCTTCTGGCGCCCGTTTTCGTCGCGGCTTGAATCGCTCGACTAGCCTTCGTCGAGGCCTTACGCGCTCGATCGGCGTCGGGATGGCCCTCGTCCTGGCCTCCCAGCCCGCCCTGGCTTACATCGGCCCTGGCGCTGGTTTCGCTGCTGCGGGCTCTGTGCTGGTGTTGGCCGGTACCTTCCTGCTCGCGTTTGGAATCATATTGATCTGGCCTCTGAAGGCCGTGGTGCGTGTCTTCACCTCCCGGGGCAATGCCAAGGCCAAGGTCAAGCGCATGATCGTCGTCGGGCTCGACGGCTTCGATCCGGGCCTCGCGAAGAAGTACATGGATGAGGGGCGTATGCCCAACTTCAAGAAGCTGGCCGAAGAGGGCTGCTTCTCGCCGCTGCAGACAGCGATCCCGTCGATCTCACCGGTTGCTTGGTCGACCTATGCGACGGGTGTCGATGCTTCGCGGCACAACATCTATGACTTCCTGACGCGGGACCCATGTTCGTACATGCCGGTGTTGTCCTCGACGGATACGCGCTCGGTTCCGCGCTCGATCAACTTGGGCTTCGCGAAGGTGCCCTTCGGTTCTCGCGCGATCTACAAGATCCTGCAGAAGAGCCAGCCCTTCTGGAAACTGCTCGGCGCGAACAACGTCTGGTCATCCATCATCCGTGTCCCGATCACCTTCCCGGCGCAGAAGTTCAAGAACGGCACCTTGCTCTCGGGCATGTGCGTTCCTGACTTGCAGGGTACGCAGGGATCGTTCTCCTTCTACTCGACGCGCAGCCGCGGGGCCGATTCGCACATCGGTGGACAACAGTTCAAGATCACGATCCGCAACGGCAAGGTCGAATCAGCGCTGAAGGGACCGACAGGTTCTGACGGCCACTCGATGAAGTCTCCCTTCACGGTTGAACTCGACGAGAGCACGCGCCGCGTGAAGATCACAGTCGGCAAGGAGACCGAAGAGGTCGGCTTCCAAGAGTACACACCTTGGATGGTCGTTCCTTTCGACGGCGTGCAAGGTATCGCGCGCATCTACATTCAAACTTGGGATGAAGACGAGTTCGGCATCTACGTCACGCCGATCAACATCGATCCGGATAAGCCGGCGATGCCGATCAGTCACCCGTTCGTGTACGCGATCTACCTAGCCAAGCTGCTGGGCCGATTCGCGACCTTGGGTCTGGCCGAAGATACTTGGGCGCTGAACGAGCGCGTGATCGACGAGAAGGCCTTCCTGGAGCAGGCGTACTTGATCTTCGAGGAGCGCAAGAAGCAGCTCTGGAACGTGCTTGAGAAAACCAAGCGTGGCTTCGTGACTGTCGTCTTCGACACGACGGATCGTATCAGCCACATGTTCTATCGCTACCTCGATCCGACGCACCCGGCGAACGAGGGCAAGGACACGGAGATCTACAAGAACGTGATCCCGGAGCTGTACGAGAAGATGGACGCCTTCCTGCCCGAGATTCGCGCGAAGATCGGCGAGGACGAAGACACGATCTTCATGGTCATCTCGGATCACGGCTTCTGCAACTTCCGGCGCGGCGTGAACTTGAACTCGTGGTTGCGCGACGAGGGCTACCTCGTGCTGAAGGACGGCGAGACGACTTCGGGCGATTGGTTCCAGAAGGTCGACTGGAGCAAGACGCGCGCCTTCACGCTCGGCTTGACCGGCATCTTCATCAACCGCGTGGGTCGCGAACGCCAGGGCATCGTCGAGAAGGGCGAAGAGATGGACGCTTTGACGGCCGAAATCGCAGCCAAGCTCGAGAAGCTGACCGATCCGCAGAGCGGTGACGAAGTCATCAACGAAGTCTTCTTCACGCAGCAGATCCACGACGGTCCTTATGCGGACGTCGCCCCCGAACTGCTCATCGGCTACAACAAAAGCTTCCGCCACTCATGGGACTGTGCCACCGGCGCGGTCTCGAAGGATATCTTCAGTGACAACACGAAGTCTTGGTCGGGCGATCACTGCGTAGACCCGCGCTTCGTACCGGGCGTCTTCTGGTGCAACCGCAAGATCAACACCGAGCAACCGAACTTGCACGACATCGCACCCACCGCCTTGGATCAATTCGGCGTTCCCATTCCGGCCTACATGATTGGCAAATCGCTCTTTGGCGAAGCTACTGGCGGCGGATCGCGCGGGTCGCTTCCGGCGCTTGAGAAGTCTGCTGCAGGAGAGAGCGCGTGAAGTTGCCCCGCTGGACTGCTTACGTGTCGCTGGCTGTCATTGGAACGCTGATCATTACGGCGATTCCGAACAAGAGCGAAGATGCTCCCTACAAAGGCGCAGCGCGCGCGTCGCAGGGCGATGATGCCGCTGCTATCGATTTGCCCGTGCCGCTGCACAAGCGCGTCGTCGTGCTTGGCATCGATGGCATGGATCCCGACATCCTGCGCGAGATCATTGCGACCGAGCCCGAGTTGGTGCCCAACTTCAAGAAGTTGGTCGACGAGGGCGACGGCATCTTTGATCTCGGTACCTCCACGCCGCCTCAAAGCCCCGTCGCTTGGTCGAACTTCATCACCGGTCGCAACCCGGGTGGGCATGGAGTCTTTGACTTCATCCACCGCAATCCCGAGACCTATGCTCTGGCGCCCTCGACAGTCACGGTCGAAGAGTCGACGAAGCTTCCGGGTGATTGGGAAATCCCCGCCGGTGGCGACACGAACCGTAGCGGCACAGCGTTCTGGACGATCTTGGGTGAGCACGACATCCCCGCCGATGTCTGGCGCATGCCGATCAACTTCCCGGTAGAAGAGGGCAAGGGGCTGTCCTTCCCCGGTATGATGACGCCGGCCGTTGACTCCCCGTACGGCAAGTTCACCTTCTTCACCACGGACGTAATAACGGATACGTCGGGACAGAAGATCCAGGTCCAAGAGCGTAGCGGAGTGATTCGCGGCGCTTACTTGAGTGGGCCTGGTCACCCGTTCAATCCGCATTCGAGTCCTTCGACGGCACCGCTCGAAATCTACATCGACGAAGAAGCTGGCGCTGCTGTGATCGACACCGGCTTGTCCGCCATCGTGCTGAAGCCGGGCCAATGGAGCGATTTTGCGAATGTCAGCTTCAGCCCCTTGCCCCTTGGCTTGATGGATGCAGCTGGGATCGTGCGCTTCTACTTGCGCAGCATCACGCCAGAGTTCGAGTTGTACGCATCGCCGATCAACGTCGATCCGTACGCACCGATCGCGCCGATCTCGTACCCCGAAGATGCCAGCGCCGACTTGGCCGACGCAATCGGTAACTACTACACCCAGGGCATGGCGGAAGACGTCAATGCGCTGAAGAAGAAGGTATTGACCGACGACGAGTTCATGCAGCAAGTGAACTTGGTCTACCAGGGGCGAAACCGGATGCTCGACCAGGCATTGGATGTCTACTTGGAGGGGGACGAAGGCGGCTTGATGTTCTTCTACTTCTCCACGGTCGACCTAGCGGGTCACATGATGTGGCGCCTACAGGACGAGCAGCACCCGTCCTTCGATGCGGATATCGCGGCGCAAGACTCGACCTGGTTCACGGAACGCGCCGGAACAACTTGGAAGACGATCATTCGCGACCTGTACGTGAAGATGGATCCCGTGCTCGGACAGCTGCGCAAGCGCATCGGTGAGGACACCTTGCTGTTCGTGATGTCAGACCACGGCTTCGCGCCTTATCACCGCAAGTTCAGCCTGAACACATGGCTGCTCGAAGAGGGCTACCTGGTGCTGAAGGAGGACATGGGGCGCGAGCTTCCGCAGAGCGACGTAGATCACCAGAAGGTCTACCTTAGCGATGTGGTCGACTGGACGAAGTCGCGCGCGTACGGCATGGGTTTCAATGGCCTCTACCTGAACCTTGAAGGACGCGAGGCCGAGGGCATCGTGGCTCCCGGAGCCGAGGCCGATACCCTCATAAAGGAACTCCAAGCGAAGCTCCAGGACCTGAAGGACGATGGGCGGGACGGGACGCGGATCGTGTTGAACGCGGACCTGGCAAGCGAGATCTACACCGGCGAACGGGTCTCTGAAGCGCCCGACATTCTGGTGGGCTATAATTCCGGGTATGGCAACTCCGATCCCGCATCCGAGGGCCGTATTCCGAACTACGTGATCGAGGACAACATGGGCGGCACCTTCAACGGCAGCCACCTGATGGACCCCCGCGTCGTCTCCGGAATCCTGTTGACCAACGGTCAAGTCGGCCTCGAGGACGCGCGCCTCGAAGACCTGACCGTCGAACTCTTGCGTCAGTATGGCGTTGCGCCCGCACCCGGCATGGTGGGGCGTCCCGTCCTGCGCTGATGCGCCATCCTCGCTTGCCATTGCGGCGGCCGGGGGCACTCACTTCACTCTGCTCATTTTTTCTCTAGCCCACGAAGCACTATGTTTGGCGGCGGCAACAAAATCAAAATCGACAAGGACCTCCTCGAGCGCATCAAGCAGATCTCTGAGATCGCTGGCTACGCATCCCACGAAGAGTTCATCCATCACGCCCTCGAGAAAGAGGTCGCCCAATTCGACGATGCGTCCTCCGACGACGACATCACCGAGAAGCTAAAGGGCCTCGGCTACATCAGCTAACTTTCGGGTCCCCACCCCCGGCCAATTCCGCAGCACATGAACGCCATCAACGGCGCCTTCACGGCCGTCTTTAATTTACTCCTAGCCCCGCTCGAAGCGCTGGGTAAGGAGTTCGCTCTCATTATGGTGAGCGGAATATTCGGAATCCTCGCGCTGATCATCTTCAAGCAGATCAGCAGTCAGGAGGGTATTCGCCGTACCAAGGATCAGATCAAGGCACACATGATCGAGATCCGGATCTACCAGGACGATCTCGTCTTGGTGAGCCAAGCCATTGGCAAGGTGCTACTCCGGAATTTCCAGTATCTCGCTTTCAACTTCGGACCGATCCTCCCGCTGCTGGTGCCGTTCACCTTCGTGGCGGCGCAGCTCGTGACGCGCTACGCGTTCGAGCCGGTCGAGGTTACCGCCGAGAGTGCACAGTTGGCACCTGGCGCGGGCCTGATGCTGCGCGTCGAATTCAGCGAAGGCAAGGAAGCGCTCGCATCGGGTTTGAAGGTCAGCTACCCGGACGGCGTGAAAGCCATTTCGCCGCTCGTTCGCGTGCCTCAGGCTGGTAAGGCCTATCAGGAATTCGTTGCGACTGCGGCGGGTACACACACCATCACGCTCGAACTGGCCGATGGTACGAAGCACGAGAAGACTCTCGTTGCGGGCGATACAGAAGCGCGGCTTATGCAGCCGAGCCGTGTGCAAGGCATCCTTTCGGCCAGCCTCTGGCCGGCTGAAGGCACCTTGGCAAGTGACGGTCCGTTCTCCTTGATCGCATTCGAGTATCCGCGTAGCGAACTCGGATGGCTCCCGTTCTCCGGAGAGCTGGGCGTGTTGCTCATCTTCCTGATCGCTTCGATGGCCTTCGGCGCCGCCGTACTGAAGCCACTCGGTATCGCCATCTGATATCCGGCGTGCTGCGCCGGGGTGACTCATGACACGACTCATCCGAGTCGTGTCCGCCGCTCCGCAACCCACACCTAATCGCGCGTGTTTTCGACCGAGATCGAACGAGCCATCCGGGTCTCCATCTCTGCCCATGCGGGCCAGGTTCGAAAGAGCAGTGATGTGCCCTACGTAAGCCACCCGCTGCACGTCGCGTTGATGTTGGCGCGTGTGGGTGCGTCCGAAGAAACGATCCAGGCTGGGCTCCTTCACGATGTCGTGGAGGACTGCGAAGACTGGACGCTCGGTCGTGTGCAAGAGGAGTTCGGTGCAGACGTGCGCGAGCTTGTGGCTGCGGTCACTGAGGACAAGAACCTCAGTTGGGAAGAGCGCAAGCAGAGCCAGATCGACCATGTCGAGCAGATGGACGAACGCGCGCTCCTGATCAAGGCGGCTGACAAGCTGCACAACCTCTCGAGCTTGCTGGCAGACCTGGAGCAGAGCGAAGACCCAAATGACATTTGGCGCCACTTCAGCCGCGGCCCAGAGGCGACCATCCAGACCGCCGAGCAATTGGTCTCGGCCTTGGTTTCTCGCCTGCCTTCCGGCGCGCGTCAATTGAGCGAACAGCTCGAGCGCACGGTGGAATCGCTGCGCGCCTTTGGCTGATAGTGGAGCGGGTCGAGTTAGGCCCTCTCATCTTGCCTGGTTGCCCTCTCATCACGCGCAGCCGGCGGCAGTGACTAATATTTACGCTGCTAGCGCTGTTGCTGGGGCGCTCTGGTACGCGTGGCGTTCCCAATTCGAGCCGCCGGGGGCATATTGGATCGATCGGATATCCGCAGTTCCCTTCCTCCGCGCTCACCATGATCCCGCCCTCGCTCCTCCTCGCGTTAGCCTTCTCACCAGCTCCCCCGCAACAGCCATCGACGAATGGAGCATCCACGCCGGCGGAGAGCAGGAGCGAGGAGTCATTCGTTCACGCATTCGACATCGGCGAAGACGGGGCGCGCGGCATCGTATGGAGTGAAGTGCAGGACGAGCAGCCCGTCCATCACTTCAAGCTGTCATTGGACGGTCAGTCCTGGACTCGCCAGCGCAGCATTCGATACGAGCTCGACCTGCGACACTCGAGCTTTGATCCGCTGCTCGCGGCGCCCGACTTCAGCGAGTCGGACTTCCAAGCTTCCGAGCGTTTGTACCTGGTCCAGTTCTGGACACCGCCGATCGAGGCCTACCGCTCGGACGTGCGCGCCATGGGCGGCATCGTGCGCAGTTTCTTAGGTGGTCATACTCACGTCGTCGAGATGAACGAGGCGGCGCGCGCTGCCGTGACCCAACTGCCCTTCGTGCGTTGGGTGGGAGAGCACCGGCCGGAGTATCGCTTGGAGCCCGCACTGCTCAGTGGTGTGAACGATGGCGGACTCGATTCCACGACGCGTGTATACGTCAAGGTCTACGAGCGCGGTCTGGCCCAGAAGGACATTGTCGCCACGCGCATTGCCGATTTGGGTGGAGAGGTCGTCGCACAAATCCCCGACGGGTTCTTGCTGCAAGCGATGTTGAGTCCGAGTCAACTCGCGCATGTGGCGAGCTGGGACGAGGTCGCGTGGATCGACCGCTGGTATCCCGTCGAAGAGGACATGGATCTGGTTCGTGAAGAGGGTGGCGCGAACTACGTCGAGAGCGTCGCCGGCTTCACTGGCGTTGGCGTACGCGGCGAAATCATCGACGACGATGTCAACGATGGACACCAGGACCTGGCGTCGCGCCCGGTGTTGTTCCACGGAGCGCACTCCGGTGCGCCGGGACACGGG
Source organism: Planctomycetota bacterium (assembly GCA_047611405.1). GTDB lineage: Bacteria > Planctomycetota > UBA1135 > UBA1135 > JBLFWN01. The sequence continues at coordinate 28,408 of JBLFWN010000033.1, forward strand.
ACATCGGTCATGGGCATCTTGTTCGGCGATGGAACGGGCGCGCCGGCCGCACGTGGCTTGTTGCCGGATGGTCAACCGATCTTCGCCGACCACGGATTCCTCTCCAATCGCTACACACACACGGCCGAGCTGTTGCAGCCGCCCTATGAGGCTAGCTTTCAGAGCAACAGCTGGGGCACGAACCTCACGACCGCGTACACAGCGGTCACGTCCGAGCTGGACGACATATTGTTTCTGAATGATCTTCTGTTGACGCACTCGCAGTCGAATTCGGGAACGCGCAATTCACGCGAGCAAGCTTGGGCCAAGAACCTGGTCTCTACCGGCGGCATCATTCATCACAACACGGCGATCTTGACGGACGATGAGTGGAATGGCGGCGCAAGCATCGGCCACGCCGACGATGGACGCATCAAGCCCGACATGTCGTTCTGGTATGAGAACATTCACACCCTGAACGGTCAGAACGGCTACTTGAGCTTCGGTGGCACGAGCGCAACCTCGCCCTCGGTTGCTGGCCACTTCGGCTTGTTCTTCGAGATGTGGCACGCGGGGATCTTCGGCAACGCGACCGGCACTAGTGTGTTCGACAGCCGGCCGCATGCCACGACCGCGCGCGCTGTGGTGATCAACAGTGCGAAAGCCTATGACTTCTCGGGCACTGGTCACGACTTGACACGCAGCCACCAGGGCTGGGGCTTGCCAGACTTACGACGCGTCTACGATGCGCGTACCGACCTGTTTATCGTGGACGAGAGCATCGTGCTCACTGAACTCGACAAGGCGACCTTTCTGGCAACGGTCGATGCGGGCACGCCGGAGTTGCGTGTGACAATGGTCTATCTGGATCCCGCAGGAGACCCGGCCAGCGTCTTGACTCGGATCAACGACTTGTCGGTGCGCGCGACCTCTCCCAGTGGTGCCACGAACTACTGGGGCAACCGCGGCCTCAAGAGCGGTAACTGGAACACTACGGGCGGTCAGTCCAACGATAAGGATGTGGTAGAGAACATCTTCATCCAGAATCCTGAAGCAGGGACCTGGGTGATTGAGGTCTACGCTGATGAGATCCATGAGGACTCACATGTGGAGACGCCCGCGATCGACGCGGACTTCGCGTTGGTGATCAATGGGAGCGAGGCGGTCACGACCTGCTTGCCGCCGCAGCGTTATTGCAGCGCTGGCGCGAACAGCGTCAGCGCGACCGGAGCTCGCTTGGATGTTGATGGCCTCGCTTCGATCACGACAAACAACCTGCAGTTGGTCGCGACAGATACCGTGCCGAGCCAACCTGGCCTATTCGTCTATGCCACGGCTCAAAACAGCATCCCCTTCGGCGACGGCTTCCGCTGCGTCGCAGGCACGCTGATTCGCTTGCCGATCCTCTCGAGCGACGCCACAGGCATGGCGACGATGAACCTCGATGTGACCCTGCCGCCATCGGCGGCAGGGCAGATCGCGGCTGGTTCGACTTGGTACTTCCAGTACTGGTATCGCGACCCGCAAGGTGCGGCGGCCTTCAACCTGACGGATGGCCTCGCGATCGAGTTCTGCGAATAAGCAAGCTGCGCCAGTGGGGGGGATACAGAGACTCTTGCCATCTGTTCACCCCACTCGCGCGTTCGCTGGGCTGCGATTCATCGTGGCAGGCACGGCTCCGATAGCTCCGTCATCGGGTGGCAGTCGAGCACGGATCAAGAGCCTGCGAGACACTCCACTAGCATTCTGAGAGGTACGCTTTCCTCCAACAGGGACTTCGCTCATGCAGCTTCCTCAGGAGACCCTCTGGGACTTTTCCGCGACGCTCTTGCTTACCTTTGTGGCAACGGGTCCTGCGGCCCATGCCTTGGACGGTTGCGAACTTGTTGAGCTATATCTGGCCGACGTTCAATCGCAGCAGGACTTTGGCGCGGCAGTCGCTATCTAAGGCGACACGCTGATGGTTGGTTTAGCGACCATGGATGTGGGCGTGCTTAACCAGGAATAAGTCCAGGTCTTTCAGCGTCAAGGGACGAGCTGGGAACAGGCCGAAATCCTGACGCTGCCCAGCGGACCTGGGGCTGCACGGTTCGGACAATCCATTGCGTTGTCTGGCGACGTCGCTGCGATCGGTGCACCTCGCGATGACATCGCACAAGCCGATGCGGGGGCTGTCTATATCTTCGAGCGCATTGCGGGGATATGCCAGTTCACTCAGCTCCTGACGGTTTCCGATGCCCAGGTCGGTGACGCCTTTGGCTGGTCGATCTCGATATATCAGGATCAGCTAGCGATCGGTGCTCCCGAGCATGACGACAACGGAAACTTGTCGGGCAGTGCTTATGTCTTCCGACGTTCCGCTCCTCCCTCCAGGGATGCGAGCGCAAATGACTTCAGCGTCACGAGCGGACGAGGGGTCCAGGAAATGCGTCCAGCATGCTGACGGGCAGATGCTGGCAGGCTTTCGCGAGGCCTGGTCGAGGCGAATGCATTCTACGAAGCCGAGATGTCGTGCAGGATCGATCCGAGGATCTTGTCTCATGACGACAATCATAAGATCATAGCGGACCATCATGACCACCGATGCCCGTGTTGCGTCGGACTCCAATCGACCCCTCCTTCCCTCATGCACCGATTCTCTCCTTTGTTGCTAGCGCTCCTCGGTTTTGCCTGTGTCGTTCCGAAGGACGCTCGCCCGCGAGTGATCTATGGCTTGGACGTGGCCACGGAATCGAACCACCGCGGCATGGTCCAGAACGAGACGGGTGTGCTCGAACCGAGCCTGACGGTCGCACTACCGGCCGAGCAGGACGGCACGATCATCTTGCGCGGCGCAGGTCAGATCGATCTATCAAACGATACTGGTGATGCGTGGAGGCCGAGTGGCCACGGAGGACGCTTCAGCTCGCTCGACTGGATGTTTCTGTATGAACAGGTCGTCGATAGCTACGTGATGACCTTTGGTCTCGTAAATTACAACTTGCCGAATGGTCTCGAGTTTCAGTTTGGCGAACGCGGCGCGACGACTGAGGTACTGGCTGAATTCAAGGCTGACTACTCGGGCACGCAACCTGGATTACGCATCCACTACGATGTCGACGAAGTTGAAGGCTTGTACTTGCAGGGCTTCGTCGGGCGTGAGTTCGAGTTGAGCGACGATTGGACTGCGCGTGGGGACTTCAGCCTGGGGTGGATGGACGAGGACCAAGCGAGCTGGAACTATGCGCAGGCTCCTCCGCACAGTGGCCTGGCGGATGCGCGTCTGTCCGGTGCCTTTGTGTATCGCATTGACGAACACACCGCCTCGAAGATTCACGTCGCGTACTCGGATGTGATCGATAGCGAGTTTCGTGGCTGGATCGAGGACCTTGGCATAGAAGCGGCTCGCGCCTGGATCGGTATCGGCATCGAATGGACGTACTAATCGATCCCATAACGACCCAATACATGAAACGTCACGAGCAAAGAACGAAGAACTGGTCGCGGGCTGAGGGCATGGACATGATGAGGAATGAACTACAAGAAGCGGGAAGGCAGGAGCGCAGTGGAGTTCTTCCCAGGGGACTTGGGCTGCTATCACTCTTGCTCGGGCTCGGCGCGTGCACCAGTGGTTTGGGTGGTGTCGCCGTGGAGCAAGACGATTCCGTGGGGCTCTCTTCTGCCGAGACTGGCCTTGGAGTTGACTTTGGATTCAGCTTGGCAGAAGACCAGGCGCCGTCTGAAATCGCGATCACTGCGGCCAGCATCCCTTCTGGGGTGGAAGGCGAGACTCGAGAACTCGCATTCATCGCATTCGTGACCGAATCACCCGCCGCTGGTGACGATGACGTTGACGCCTTGGTACGTGATGCCTCACCTCCGACCGACAGTAATGGCGCTAAAGATGTCTTCTTGATGATCGTCGAAGACGACTTGGTCGACACGGGCGCGACCGGTAGGCAGCCCGTCGCTTTCAACCGTGCTCTGGTGAATACCTTCCGTCACGATCGCTGCCAGAACTGTCACGCGGTTTCGCAATCGACGACGCCCGATGGTGAACCATTCGTGTTTCCGGGGACACACCCTGGCGGTCCTCCGCCGATCACGAACAGCGGTTGCACGGATTGCCACAATTCGGAATTGGTTCCGGACCTGGCTGGCGTGCAGTGGTTTGCACCCGATGGCGCGGAGTTTGAATTGCGTGGCAGGACGGACGAGGAACTCAGCGAACGAGCGCACGCCGCCGGCTTTGATGTAGAGGAACACTTGCTCGTCGACACGCGCGTGCGTTGGGCGATCGAGAGTGGTCGCGTTCCGCAAATTGGCGATGGGGCGACGGGCTTGGCGGGTACGAGTTCGATGTGGGATGGGACAGGTCGCGATCAGGGTCCTGTGCCGCTCTCGTACGATACCTTTGTTGCTCAAATCGAAGCGTGGCGCGATGGTGGCTTCCAAGCCACGGCCCAAGGTTCCGTGCGCGACATTGTGCTTGTCAGTGGTAGACAAGCTGCCGATGAAACGGGAGACGGTGAATCACTCGCTCCAAGCATCACTTGGGTTCCGAACAATAGTTTTGACCCTAGGGGCGGAGCTACCACGCTGGCCGGGCACATCCGGGTTGCCTTCGCTTCGGACGCGACGGATTTGACGGGTGACACGAGTGCGAACCGTGACATCTTCGTTACTTCGATCGCGGTGCACATGGATTCCGATCCGTCGACGGGCGCGGCAGCCGTTGGTTCGATCGATTTGCGTGCGGACTTTTCAACTACAAATCTGATTAGTGAAGGTACCAGCGCTGGCAGTGGGGGAGATGCAGATTCAGATGCTCCTTCGATCGACTCGAGCGGAACTCGCGTCGCCTTCCAATCGCAGGCTTCGAACTTGGTTGCTGACTTTGGTTCCGGCGCCGGTGGTACGGATGTCTTCTTGAATGACGCAGGCACCACGATGCTCATCAGCGGTTCCAGAGGGAGTGCGAATCAAGGCGGAGACGGAAACTCAATGTCGCCGTTCTTGAGTCCGATCGGTGGTGTCGTCGCTTTCGTGTCGACCGCAGATGACTTGATCGATGACGACACGAATGGTGACCAAGATATTTTTCACGCGCGCTGGACCGGTGCAGAACTGGAGGCTCTGCAGCGCGACAGTGTCGCTACGGATGGGTCGGAAGCGACGGGTGGAGATTGCCGCTCTCCTTCAGTCTTCTTCGACTCAGACACATCCGAAGTATCTGTCGTCTTCGAGTCCGATAAGACCAGTCTGACGGCCGAAGAGACCGGCGCCGTGACGCAAGTCTTCCTGCGTGAGGGAGACGCGACCTTCTTGGTGAGCCAACTGGAGTCAGGTACCGCCAGCGAGGTCGGCAACGGTGCCTCAAGCGCGCCATTCATGAGCCCGACCGGTAAGACGGTCATTTATCAATCCCTGGCGGACAATTTGGATGCGGTCCACCGTGTCGATGACAACGAAGCATCCGATGTCTTCTTGATTGATCTGGTCAGTCTGCGTGACACGGGCCGAGTCGAGAGCCGCCGGCTCAGCGTGGACTCGAACTTTGAAAGCTCGAACGGCACCTCCGATCGGCCACTAATCGCCGCCCCGATCGATGCCGATGGCGTGTTCGGCGATGCCAGCCTGACGTTGTTCCAGACCGATGCGGGTGACTTGGGACGTTCGAGTAGCACCGACATCGTGTGTGTCTTCCTCGAATTCGAAGGCGTCACGGGCGGTACAGACTTCACAGCCGATCCGGTCCAAGGCGACTACCCGCTGGAAGTGAGCTTCGAGAGCACGGCCACGGGCGACATCGTCGAGCAGAATTGGAACTTCGGCGATAGCGGGAGTTCATCGAATACGGCCACCGGCACGGAAGCGGTGCATACCTATGAGTCTGCCGGGATGTTCACGGTCACATTGACTGTAACGCGCAACGACTCGATCAATGGCGGTATGGTTGACGAGGTACTGGAGAAGGCGGATCTGATCACGGTCGAAGTGCCGCCTATCGTTGCGGAATTCTCAGGCACGCCGCTGACGGGCGACTTTCCTCTCGCGGTCACCTTCACGAACGATTCGACAGGTGTTCCGGACGGCAGCCTGTTCGAGTGGGACTTTGGGGATGGAGGTACCGACACGGATCCGGTGGAGGTCATCCACACCTATACCGAAGCTGGATCCTTCGATGTCAGTTTGTCTCTAAGCGCGCCGGGAGAGGATCTGATTGTTCGGACGCGAGATGATTACGTCGTCGCGATCCAACCCATCGACGCAGCTCTGAGTGCGGAGCCTAATCCTGCTCCGGCAGGCGCGGACATCACCTTCACGAATGAGACCCTCGGGGATCGGTCCGAGATCACGGCCTACGAGTGGTACAGCGTGGACGAGGATGTGGTCTTCTCGACCGCTGAAAATCCGTCGACGCGCAGCTTCGCTACACCGGGCGACTATGACATCCGTCTGACGCTGACGTATCCCGGTGGGCCTGATAGTGCGGCAGAGACGGTCAGGGTTCTGAACGCCGATGACGCCTTCTTCACGTACTCCCCGGTCACGGGCATCGCGGGTCAGTCCATCAGCTTCGACGGCAGCCCAGAAGGTGGCGGATTGACGTATGCCTGGGACTTCGACGGCTTTGGGTCTTCAGCAGATGAGAACCCGAGCTTCACTTTTACCGACCCTTCGAGCGGTTCGGGATACCAAGTCGAGTTAACGGTCACCGGAGGCGCCGGAGCTCCGTCGATCACACGGGATGTGGTTGTGGTAGCTCCGACCTCTGCTGCCTTCTCGTTTGCGACTGATGATAGCGATGTCACGGGCCACACGGTGGACTTCACAGCTGCGTCGACGACGGGCACGAACTTGAGCTTCGCGTGGAACTTCGGGGACGGGAACTTTGGCACGGGGCTGACGCCCTCTCACACCTACGACACGAAAGGGACCTACCTGGTTCAGCTCAATGTGACGGGGGATAGTGGTGCCGACAGCGCGAACCAGAATGTGACCGTCGACCCGATATCCTACGAAGGTCTAATCCATCCAATTCTGAATGCCGCGACAGCATGTCATGATTGCCACAACGTAGCAGTGGCGTTCAATTGGGGTGTCACTACCGACGCGACCACTCTCCATGGCTTACTTTTCAACGTGATGGCCGCAGGTGGTTGTTGCAACCCTTCCGGCATTCTGCGCGTCGACGCGACAAACGGATCTGCTGTCAGTCTCTTGGTTCAAGTCCTCGACCCAGCCATGGATGCCTGCAACTCCACGAATCAATGTGGTGTGACGAATGGTGCAGACATGAACAATGGCTTTGCCAACATTAGTGAAGCCAATGTCGATTTGGTTCGAGAGTGGATCGACGACGGCGCGGAATTCTGACTTGCGGTCTAGCTTGCCGCACCCCTGCCACAAGCTAGCCTCCATCGCACAGCTCACAGGGCCGCCAGTTTTCGCACGAGCGAGAGCTGGCGGCTCTCCTCCTTGATCAGGTGTCGGTATCAACGACGCGTGCCTCGGACTTGTAGGATTCGAATTCTTGCGCCGTACATCCGAGTCGCTGAATCATCATGCACTCTTTCCATGCACGCTGATTGGTTTGATACTCGGCCGGATAGAACTGACTGATCAGCTTGTGAGAGCCGCTCGAGATCCCCATGGAGTTGTGGCTCTGCAGCGCGACCTCGCGGTAGGCGCGCTTGTATGCATCAGCACTCGCCTGATCCAAACTCAATTCCGTATGGGCTCGCCTTAGCGCTTCGACCTCGAGCGTGAGGTCCAACATCATCGATGCGAGCGCGCTGACACGCTCACCGCTCGACCTCACAGAAGGTGCGAAGAGTGTCTCAAGCAACGGGTTGCAAGTAGTGTCGTGCATGATCTCGACACATGATTGGATAGAAAGCGCGAACTGCCGATGAGCCGCAGGGTGAATTCATCCTAGCAAGCGGCGCAGAGAGGACATTGAGTGTGAAGTCAGGCGCAGGCAGGATGAATGCGCTTTTGCAGGACTACCCGTCTCATGGATCCAAGTGCAGGCTCCGGTTTCTTTGCTCTCATCGTTGTCTACGGGGCCGCGCCCTCGAGTCGACCGCGAGCAAGTCATCCTCTAGCCCACGGCCCGAAGCGGTGGGTACGCGTGCCTAGCGGGAATCGCTTGTCGATGAACTAGCAGCCCGTTGAAAAACAGCGCTTCATGTCTCGGCCTCCTCGAACCGCCTGTCCGCGTTGCCAGAACCTACGAATAGCGCGCAACTATGCGCAGAACCTGGCGCCTTGTCAGTCGATTCGAGGGAACCAATCCATGAATCGCTCTTTATCAACGGGCTGCTAGGGCAGGATGCATACGTCAGCCGTGACATTCCAAGCGCGCTTCGGCATCCTTCGCCATGGCGTCCCTACGTGGCAATCCGAGGCTGCTCTGCATCTACCATGCTTTGCAGATGAGCCTCTTCCCGATGGCGGTTCTGACGGTCTTCTTCCGTCATGACATCGGGATGAGCATGAGCGAGATCATGCTCGTGCAAGGCGGTTTCGGCCTTGCGATGGCTCTGTTCGAGTTTCCATCGGGCTACCTCGCGGACCGCATCGGCTACAGGCGCACGCTGATCATTGCCTCGTTGATGAACGCAGTGGGCTGGTCGATTTACTTGCGCGCCGACTCGATTCTTGGCGTGCTGTTCGCGGAGGCGGTACTGGGTATTGGCATCTCGTTGATCTCGGGCAGTGACACTGCGTTGCTGTACGAGTCGCTCGAGGAGACCGGGCAAGAGGCCGAGTTCGGGCATTGGACAGGGCGCGTCAAGTTCTTCGGACAATTCGGCGAGGGCAGCGCCGCGATCATTGCCGGCTTTCTGTACGCCCAATGGCACCGGCTGCCCTTCGCATTCGAAGTAGGGATTTGGATCTTCAATCTCGTGGTCGCCTGGAAGTTGGTCGAGCCGGCGCGGCACCGCCCCCCTCTGCAAGAGAACTGGGCGCAAATCCGTTCGATGGTCCGGCACGTCGCGCTTGAGGATCCGAAGCTGCGAGCGATCGTGTTGCTGACGATTGCACTCGGGATGTCCTCCTTCGTGCCGGTCTGGACGGTGCAGCTGTATGTGACAGACGCCGGACTCGCCGCAAGTTGGCTGGGCGTGGTTTGGGCTGTCGCTAACTACTCGGTCGCACTCGCGTCCCTGATGTCGACCCGAGTGTCGGCTAAGCTGGGGCTGAGGCGTTTGTTCGTGTTGTGCATCGTGCTGATCGCAATCGGATACGCCGGCATGGGCCTGACGCATGCCGTCTGGGGCGTGCTGTTCTACTACTCGCTGACGATCATGCGCGGCTTGTATGGGCCGAGCTTGCATCACGAAGAACAGCGACGCATTCCATCCAGTGATCGAGCCGGCTTCATCTCTTTGAGGAGCCTGGTCTTCCGCAGTTGCTTCTTGGTGTTGGGCCCGTGCGTCGGTCTTGCGATCGATCGCTATGGCCAACATCCAGTCCTGCTGGCCTTAGGCGCCCTCTTGGTGATCGCCGCCTCGACCGCCTTGTGGATGATGCATCAGTCCGGTGCACTCGCACCGAAAGCGAGTTCAACCTCGGGTTGAACCGTGCAGGCTCTAGTCGTTTTTATCCCGAGTGTGTTGCGTCGGAGCCAGCTCCTGCTTGCGTGGACTGCTAGAGCCCCTTCAGCACGAAGGTCTGCCAACGCATCGTGCAGTTCTTTGCGAAGAGCGTCAGTTGAGTCGGCGGCCCACCGAGCACACTGACCAGCGTGTGACTCATCAGCCAAGGTTTGCCATCACCGATCTGCACCATCAGGTCACCTTCGAGGTTGTGGACAGTGAACTGGACGTAGGTCTTGGTTGGAAAGCTTCCCGTCGACATCCCTTCCAATAGGTCAGGGGTGATCGGGTCGCCGCCCGCGGGTGGCGTCAGATGCCAGGTTGCGGTCGACTCCGATTTGCCGTAGGCGACTCGGAACTCGACCTGGTGACCACTGGCGAATTCGAAGCGCATTCCGCCCAAGGCCGGATCGCCTTCCTTCCAGCCGAAGTTGTCGCGGATGTAGGTCTCGCCGGTCAACTGCCAGTAGCCGGCGGGCAACCATCGCGTCGCAGTTCCGCTGGCGCCTGCACATTGGATTCGACTCGGATCAGCCTCGACGATGCCCCACGTGGCATCCGTGTCATTTCGCGTCCATCCCTTGAGCAGGTCGGTCTCTTCGGACCACTCTTCGAATAACGCGAGCTGTTGATCCGTCTCGAGTTCCTGCGCAAGCGGGGCAGAGGACTCCTCGGTGGGCGCCTCCAATGGTGCACTCGCGCCAGCATCCTCTGTGCTGGCCTCGGTGTTGAGCGGGGTGCTGGTGCCAGTGTCATTGGCCTGGGACGCATCCTTATCGGATTGTTCACTCGACTGAGCGACTTCCTCGTCCGCACTGGAGTGAGCCGGTTGGCCCGTGCCTGTGTTGGGATCCGGAGTCTCGCCATCGCCCATGAAAGCCCAGCCGAGCAGCAATGCGATAGCGACTGCGCCACCTGCCAATGCCGGCACCGGTAGCTTGCGCGTAGGCTTCTCGTTGTCCTGTGTTTGCGGCCTCTGCAGCTCGGATTCAATGGCTTCGATCAACTCGTCGTAGCTCTGATGTCTCTCATCCGGCGTTGCTGCCATCATGCGTGAGACGAGTGCATTGACACTAGCCGGCACATCCAAAGCAATGTCGCGCACTTCGGGCGGAGGCTGTGTCGCTTTGAGCTTGAAGATGGCTGACATCGGTTTGCCTCCGTAGGCTGACTTGCCTGCCAAGCTGTGATACAGCACGCAGCCTAAGCCATAGATGTCCGCGCGGAAGTCGACCGCTTCGGGATCGTCGAATTGTTCGACGGCCATTGTCGAAGGCGTACCCATTACCGATCCGGGAACCGTGATGTCGACTTCGCTATCTGATGTGCGCGCCAAACCCAGGTCGGCCAACTTCGCTTGGAAGGGGAAGCTTGCTTCCCCTCCATCCTCGTGCGGTTGCAGCAACACATTCTGTGGCTTGACATCACGGTGGATGACGGAAGCTTCGTGCGCGTACTTCAAGGCGACCGCAACGTCACGGGCGAGCACCAGTGCGTCATTGCATGGAAGCGCACCGTATTTCTTGATCCACTGACTCAAGTCCGGACCGCTGATGAACTCCATCACAATGAAGCACTGGCCAGCATCGTCTACACCGGCCTGATAGCAGGACACGATGTGGGGATGCTGCATACCGGCCAAAATCTTGGCCTCGCGCCGGAAGCGCATCGCGAAACTTGAACTGGTTCCACCCTCGAGCACCTTCACTGCGACAGCGCGATCCAGATACGTCTGGACACCGCGATAGACCGTGCCTTGACCTCCCTTGCCCAAGATGTCTTCGATCACGACATCTTGAATCTGCGGGTAGCCGTCTTTGGCATTGCTGGGGGTCGAAGGGGTCATGGGCCGTCGTACTTTCACCGTCGGAGCGGTTGGGTCCGTCGTTTCTCCTTGGTCCCCACTCTGTCCGGCCTTGGCCAGGGTCGCTGCGGTTTCCTCGTCGACGATCATTGTGTCTTTAGCAGACACAGCTGGGGCGTTTTGGCCGTCTAGAGCCAGAGTAACTTCGGAATTTGGGTCGTGCTGGCCAGCATTGGGACTGCTGCCTTCAAAGCCGGGCTCTGGTTCGACATTGATGGTCTGTTCGCCATCGGCGTCCGGAGAAAAGTCACTGCCATTGGCATCGAAGTCAGCGTCCGGACCCAGCTGCAGTGTCTGTTCGATGTGCTCGGTTGGCACTCGCGGGGCCGGCGGCGTTGCCGCGTCGGGCTCAAGTGCGAGGGTCTGTTCGCCCTCGTCACCAGCTGTGCGCGGAACAGGTGGGAATGCCGGGCTGCCTTCGAGGGCAATGGTGGCTTCGATCTCGTCCTGTTGGTCGGGCCGGACGGCTGGGACCGGTAGGGCGGTCTGATCAGGCTCGATTGCTAGCGTCTGCTCGATGTCCTCGGTGGGACCTCCCGCTCCAGATAGCGCGGAATCGTTCACGTCGAGTGCGAGTGTCCGCTCCGCCGCATCCTCCGATACGGGCGCGGCACTTCTCGTGTGCAGTTCAGGCTCGAGTGCCAAGGTCTGCTCAAGCTCGTCATCAGGTTCTATGTCAGGGGCATCGGAACGAGGAGCTGAGACGGGCTTGGGCTCCAAGGCGAGTGTCTGTTCGATCCCTTCAGAGTCATCGCCACTCGGCTTTGCGCTATCAGCGATGACATCACTAGGTTCTGATTGCTTGTCTTCACTTCCGCTGCCAAGCGTCGAACCGGACAGCTCCCTGGCTTCAGCCACATCATCCTCGCTGCGCTGGGAGCTGAGCAAAGAGAGCGGCTTCGGCATGCGCGGCGAGCCGCCATCCTCGGGCTGCGACGACTCGTCCGTCATTGAGCGGGCCCTATTTTCTCGAGCTCTTCGAACAACAGGTCAACGGGCGGGCGATCCGCTATGTGTTCGCCGACGTATGCGAATTGAACGATGCCTTCTTCATCCAGAATGAAGGTCGAAGGAATGACCTTCTGCCCAATGATGCTCAACATCTTGCCGACGATGATGTCGCGTTCGTACAGCAAGCCATAGGGCGGCAGGCCCTGTCCGCCCAATGCCTCGAAGCCACGCTTGAAGGCCTCCATGCCGTTCTTGCCACCCGGAAAGACTACGAGAAGCTTCGTATTTAGCTTCTCGAAGCGTTCGAAGGCACCCGAGTCACATAGGGCTTCCGTCTGGGCCGAACAGTAGACGCACAGGCCGCCGGCGAAGCCGCGCAGGACGACCAGCACGACGCGGCTGCCCTTCAACGAGTCAAGATCGAAGGCTTCGCCGTCCTGAGCCTTGAAGACCATCAGGTTCAACGGCTTGCCGAGGTACTTGGCTCCGCGAGCTTGGTCTCCGGTCGGTCGCTGTTTCTCCTTGGACTTGCTGTTGCTCGACGAGCCCCCATAGCTGGAGGAGAGCCGCGATGACTTCTTGTTCACTTCGGTGTACGCGTCGACGTACTCCTCGTACTCATCCTGCTCGCGCTCGGTCCACGGTTGCGCGTTTACCGGGACATCGGGTTCTTCGCTGATGGCTGCGAGCAGCTCTTCCGACACTTCTCCGACCGCCGGCGCGTCGAACTTTTGAAGTGCGCTGTCGGGCAGGTCTTCGTCGGCCTCGGCCAACCACGTCACGAGCAAATCACCGAGCCCGGCTTCATCGGCAAGTGCGGCGGCGGACCACTCGCCTTGCGTCGGCGCAGCGGGCGCCGTTCCGGACGCGCTCCAACTGCCGACGCCGGAAGGAGACCATTGCAACCAGGTTCCGCTCGGGCGACCGTTCTCGACAGCGCCGGCGGCGAGCAACTCGCCGCTAGCGCGATACGAGAACCAGCGACCCGTACTACGTCCATCCTCGAAGTGACCCGACATACGTGTCTTGCCGTTGCGATGGTAGGTCAGCCACAAGCCCTCTTTCTTGCCGGCGAGCTTGAAGCCCTCGCGCTTGCGCGCTCCGTCCGGCCAAGTCTCGCTTCCGAACGCGAGGCCTTCGGGCAGCTCGAAGTCCTTTTGCTCGACCTCGCCACTCGCGTTCCAGAAGCTCCAACGTCCGACCTTGTCGTCGTCCCAGAAGAGGCCCTCGGCACTCTTAGTTCCATCCGGATGGTTGTAGCTCCAGCGGTGCACCTGCAGACCTTCGAGGTATTGCCCGCGCTGCTGCAGTTGTCCCTGCGCATCCCAGAACATCCAAAAGCCCTGCTCGCGCCCCTCGACAAAGTGCCCTTGCGTTCTTGGTGAGCCGCTGGGATGCCAATAGCGGAACAGCCCTTCACGGCGCTCGTCGCGGAATGTGCCCTCGTACTCCTTCTCGCCGCTCGGGTAGTAATAGACCCACGCACCGTCTTGTGCATCGTCTTTGTAGCCGCCACGGGCCCGGATACTCCCATCGTCGTAGGTGTAGGTCCACTCGCCTTCCTGCCGGCCGTCGCGTAGATCGCCCTCACCACGAGCGAAGCCTTCGGCCCAGCGACCGACCGCGCGCAGACCGCCGCTGATCGAGTCAACCACAGCACAGGAGGAGGCAATCAAGAGAACGCCCAGCACAGTCCGGTTCCAACGTACGGCTTTCATGCTTAGAGAATAGCGGAATGGTGGGGCTCGCGTCTCCTGTATCCAGCCTGTCGAATCAAGAGTAGGCCTCAGCAAGTCGATGTATGGGTATGTTCCATTCGATTCGTGTGCTGCCTGTATTCTTGCTGTTGCTCCTGGCGAGTCCGGCACACGCGCAGGGTTGGATGGACAAGCACACTGAACTCGGCTTGAGCCTGCCCAGACTGGATGATTTCGAGCCGCTACCGACGCAGCCGGCTGAGCGCTTTGTCGCGCTGCAGTTCTTAGAGAAGATCCGGGCTGAAGGAGCGGGGGAGGGGCGTTCGACCTGCCTCGTCGCGATCGTTCCCCACCAAGCTCGTGAGGAAGACGATCCGACGAATGCGGAGGCCTACTTGGATCTGAGTATGCATGGCTGGAAGCGCGAAGCGCTGCGTGGAAGCAAGACACGCTTCGGATACAGGTCACGGTCGTTTGACTTGTCCTCGGATGACGGAGCACAAGTCGGCCACACGCACGTTTGGTCAGGGGCGGGACGCGATGTGATCTGGATCGGCTTGTGCGAGCGCTCGCAAGAGACACGCTTTCTAAGTCACTTCCGATCGATCGGGGAGCGTATGAAGTTTCACGAGCTGCGTGAGGATGTCTCACAACGCGGCCGTTGGGAGCGTCACTACAAACAACAGCGGCTCGTGGATGCGGAAGGACGCATCGTAGCTCGCCTGGCATTGGTCGATGGTTGGGAAGCGCATGATAGCAAGCACTACATCGCGCTCGACCACTCGGGGGATGAGCGCCTCATGGAGACAATGACACGCAAGCTTGAGTACCTACGGACCGAATTGTCTGGTCGTTGGCCTGCCGCCAAGCGCTCAGGGAAGATCGTCGAGCGAGTCGCTAAGGTTCGTGTTTGCCGTGACCGTGCCGAGTACTTGGCGTATGGCGGGTGGAAGGACTCAGCCGGGTATTGGAATCCGCAGGCGGGTGAGCTCGTGCTATTCGATCCACGCCCCAACGGAGGTAGCGAGGCCGATTTTTGGATCACGCTGCATCACGAGGCATCTCATCAATACATCCATCAAGCGACCGGCGGAATTGTTCCGCACTCGTGGTTCGACGAAGGATTGGCCGATTGGTTTTCGTGCGCCGTATTCGATGGTGCGCGCATCCGCAGTGTTGCGACGCATCCATGGCGCATGCATACCGCTCGCTCCTTGTTGTCGGGCCAAGAAGCTGTCAGCCTCGAGGAATTGCTGAACATGCCTCAGGCGGTGTTCTACGCAAGCGGTGCCCGCAACTATGCATTGGCATGGTCGTTGGTGTTCTACCTCGAGTCCGATACCGGCAAGTCACGCGCAGACTACGCTCGCATTCTGCCTACGTATTACAAGAGTCTGCAGGAGGCGTTGGCGCGATCTCTGCAGCGCAATGGAGGGGCAATGACGAGTCGCACGTTGGGAGAAGTGGCGGAATCCGCGCGAGAAACGGCACTGGAACAAGCCTTTGCCCGAATCGATATCAAGGCGCTCGAGTCCGCGTGGAAGGCGTTCGTACTCTCGCTTCCGCAATGATCACCGAAGCCGCTTGCGCACAAGATGGGCCAGGCTTCTGATAGGGATATGCTCACACGCCGGTTTCTGCTCTGCTTTCGATTATTCTGTCTCTCGTTGATGCCGTGCATCATCTCCGTCGACGCGTGCGCCCAATACAAGACAGAGAAGCACCGCGAGCTCGGCGTTACGATCAGCCGCCCACGCAAGTTCGAACCGATTCCTACGCAGCCGTCCGAGGAATGGATCAAGCTCTATTATCGTGAGCAGCTATCGGGCAACGATACGCGCAAGGCTGTTCATCGCCGGGTCCCGCCCAGCTTGCGCGTGATCATCATTCCACGACGTGCGGCCTCGACTCCGGTCGACGACGGAAAGGCAAAAGAGCCTGTACCGGATGATGCGCCCGACTCCGACAAGGGCAAGGGCTCGAAGGACGACGAGACCCAAAAAAAAGACAAGCCGCCCGTCATTAATTTCACGACCTATCTGACGAATGATTGGGAAGCGTGGAGCGTAGAGAGTCTCGGTGATGGCAAGCGCAACAAGGACTATCGAACCGCGCAGTACAGATTGACGGGACCCAGTACGACAGGGCGCGGCGCCTTCGAATGGGCGGGCTATGCGTACACGTGGGAAGGTTCGGGGCGCACCATCGTGCTGATGGGTACCTGCGAATTAGATGACTACGACGAGATGTCGAAGCTCTGGCGCAAAGTGGGCGACAAGCTGAAGCTCGAAGAACCGAGCGTCACCTTGACCAGCCGTGGCGAGAGCAAGTGGGAGCGTCATTACCGGACGAAGCGCGCGTCACACCCGGAGTACCGTGCCAAGGTGCGCGACGCCGTTGTCGGCAATTGGAAGGTCGACGATACGGACAACTACATCTTCGTCTACAACACGAAAGACGAGCCTCTTTTGCGCAAGCTGATGCGCGACATCGAGCAGCTACGCGAGGAGTACATCGAACGCTTCCCGCCAGTCGATCCTGACTTCGACGCGGTTTCGACGGTTCGAATCTGCAAGGATAAGACCGAGTACATTGCGTACGGCGGCTCGCCGCGCTCTGCCGGGTACTGGAATCACAAGACCGAAGAGCTCGTCTTGTACGACGCAGTCATTCGAGTCCAAGGCGATCGGCCCGACGATTCAAACACCTACATCGTGCTGTACCACGAGGCCTTCCATCAGTACATCCACTACTCAACTGGCGAACTCCCACCACACTCCTGGTTCAACGAGGGCTACGGTGACTTCTTTTCGGGTGCCGTGATCAAAAATGGTCGCGTGCGCAAGATCGGCGTCAACCCGTGGCGCTTCGCGATGATCAAGGCCATCGTCAATGGCGACACGCGCTTCGCGCAGGGTCGTAGTTACTCGAATCCTTGGGTCCCGTGGAGCGCCATGATTCGGTACTCGCAAGCGGAGTACTACAAGTACGGTGCGGCCAACTACGCCCAAGGTTGGTCGATGGTGTACTTCCTGGCGACTGCCCGCACGGTTCGCGATCATGATGATTGGAAGAAGATCCTGACGACCTACTTCCAGTCGCTGAAAGAAAACTACGAGGCGGAGCTGGCTCTGCTCCCTGAGTCCCCGGACGAGAGTGATCGTGAAGAGGCCGGAGCGAACGCTCGTGAAGCCGCCGTCGGCTTGGCATTTAGGGATGTCGACCTAGAAGAACTCGAGCGCGCTTGGCTCGAATTCATGCGCGAGTTGGAGCGGGATTAGCGACCGATTCGACTGGTGCTGTCGGCTGTGCTCCGTGCGAGGAGTAGTTCGATTTTCGCTCTTCCTCTGGCGCGGATTATTCATGAGCCTTCGCGGCCTTTGGCCTCGAGGGCTCATGAATAATCCACGCCAGCCGCCCGTTGGGAAAAGGTGATCCGCACAGCACGGGTCCTCGAGCGCAGCTCTGCGTTGCGCCAAGGCCTCAAGTAATGTCAAACCACTAGGGACTCGATGTGCCTTGATCAGCATTCGATGACCAGCACTGTGCGGACCGCTCTTTTCCCCAGGCTGCTAGCGGGCGACGCGATTCCCGAGTGAAAGACGCATCGAAACCTAGCTGAGAAATACTCCGAAGTTCGGCGAACGAATTCGAGTTGCCGCGGTCTTCTTTAGTGAGAGACCGTTCGCAGTCTAGATCGTCGAGCACGGAATCGCGTTTCGCATTTGAGAGTGCGGGACTCGAAGCGTTGGACGAGCCGACCTCGCTTGCGAGAGAGAAGCGAAGTGGCAGTCGATTGCCTGCTGGCGTCGAGGGTTGCAGCGGTCGAAGTCGATAACGGAGACCACGCAGGAGAAAGCCCATGGGGATCATGAAGATGAAGTTTGCTGTCGCGTTTTGTATTGGCTCTTGCTTACCAAGAGCCCATTGCCAAGAAGTGCTATTCGTGAGGGATACCGGCGAGAGCCACGTCGTCACGGTGGATGCGCCTATCGATCTGGTTGCAGGTGGAGTCGTAAGTGCGGAGTGCGACTTCTCGCTTCACGGAACTGCATCGGGAAGCAGAATCGACCTCGTGCCGCTGCGGGTGTTGTGGTCAGAGTTGGATGGCCAAGGCCGGCGGCTGGAGCGGGGAGCGCAGGCAAGGCCATGGCACGGCGTCGAAGAGTTCGTGCAGGTGAAAATTCTGGACTACTCCGAACGAACGGGGTTGGGGCGACTGCGCCTGCTCTTCCCGATCGGGGGGGCGCCGGGACATACGAACTATCGTCGCTTCTTGCTCCATTACGAGGTGAAGGCGATCGAGGTCGCGATCGTTATGGATCACGTTGGTCTCGACACGGAAAACGTAGGGGATGGGTTCCGAATTGTCGGCAGCACAACGCTTCCGCTGTTCACGAGCATGCCCGAAGTGTGGCTGGGTCTCAGCTCGGGGATCTTCCCCAGCGAGGGGAGCGAGCCCGTTTCGTGTTTCCTGTACGACACCTCCGAGGGCAGCAGTGGATCAACCTATCAAGTCAGCGTGATACCGCAGGAGGCAGGTGTTGTGGATGGGACGAGCGTTCAAGTCGGACCCGCTGGCTGTGTCGAGTTCACCTTCTCCCCCACGGAGCCTGGGAGTTTCAGGTTGCAGGCGATGAACGAACTAGGAAGCGTTTGGACTTCGCGCTTGTATGAGGTTCGAGGCATTGTCGAACGGTCAGTCAGCGGGACGATGTCGATCGGTGATGCTCCGGACTCACCGACCGACCCCTTCCTATGGGGAAAGCGCTGCATCGTGGCACGCGCGGCCAAGACGAACTTGAACGGGCTCTTCAGCTACTGCAAGACACCATGTGTGCGCGTGACGGAGACTCCGCCATCGATCAACTGCGTGCTTGAAGGCGAAGGCCCGGCAAGCTTGTACAGCCCGGGCCGATGCATCAGCGGCAGCGTGTTCTCTGGCTGCACACTTATTGATGTGCAGATTCCTGGGGCCTTGCTGGAACTGATTGCCGAGCAAGTCACTCGGTCTTGCGCGGACAAGTACAGCGCTAGCGGAGGGTTCACCATCGGTGGCGAAGGCGTTGTCGGTGGTCAGGTCATTGTGGGTGAGCCAGATGATAAATTCGTCGCTGCGTGCTGCATCTACCGTCGAGTTGAAGGATCGGCTGTGGTGACTGGATCGGGGAGATCATGTCAGTAATTCAATACACCCAAAGACTCAGTGGTCAGCAGCGAAACGGAATGGCTCCTATCTTGAATGCGAAACCGGCTAGCGCCGCATTGGGTGCTTTCGTTCACTTTGTTTCACTCGGATCGGTTTGCTTCGGAATGTCGGCCGCGACAGTCTGTTCCAGCGGAGCGCACGACTACCAAGACCAGTTCATTCGCGAGGATGGCACGATTGCGGACAATGGGGCGAACCTGCGACTCTCGACAACCGATCGAGGCAGCTTGCGGCTCGTTCGTAGCTTCCACTCAAATCAGACTTCAGGCACCGGGCAGTACACCTACCTCCCATTGGATTTTGCTTGGAAGGTGATCCCCGATGGATCTCAATCGACTCACTCAATCGCAGCGCAAGTGTCGGAGCCGCTCTGGTTTCACGAGCTCGCGCGAGCGGACTCCATAAGGGTTCTGGATTTCGACCAGACAACGGGGGTCGGGCGAGCCTCGATTGATGTTCCCATTGGCGTACGCGGTGCAGGGCTCACGCGCGACACTCTGCCTCTCCTTACGCCGGGCCGTATGCGGGTCGAAATAGTGATCGGCTGGGAAGGCGAGTTGTCGGTCGTTGACTCGGGTAAGACACCGCTGCATGTACTGAACACAAGCAATGTGCACTTGACTGTCGCGGAGGCGGACATCGAGCTCCACCTGAATAGTGGTACCGGCTTTATCCCCGATGGCGAGGTCATCGAAGGAGGCATCATCCTCTCGACTTCCTCGCGCATTAGCGCAGCTACTCAGATCGCGTTGAGTGTCTCACCTCCTGGGATCATCGAGCTCGGCCGTGACTCGCTCTACGTTCAGCCCGGTGCGCTGACTTTGGTTCGGGTGACCGGTATTCAGTCAGGCCTATGTGTGGTCGAGGCTGCCTACTCGGGTCAGGACGGAAGCCCGCATTCGATCCACATGACTGTGTCTGTCGATCGGCGCGCTGCATGGCGCGAACTAAGCCTGGCCGCAAGCGGGAACGGAGGTTCGATTCCTGATCCTCCGTCAATGGGCCTCTTTGGCAGTCATTGCGTTGAAGCCAGAACCCTGTTGGTGGCTAGCGGTGGCACCTACGCCGAACCCCAAGGTTATTGCGCGATCGATTGTTCGCCCCCGCCCAGTTGCCGAGGTGATGGGCTCCCGGATCCAGGCGCCGTGTTCGTGGAGGGCTATTGCTCGGGGTGGTCGCTCAGTAACTGTTACTTGCGTAGCGACATCTTGCTGCCGGTGCTTCCGATGAGGTTCTTCGAGCGGCGTTGCAGCCTCGCGGGATGCAAGATGCAGCGAGCTTCAGGTGGCAATGTCATGCAGTGGACTAAGAAGCCTGTCTGCGTCTATCGGCACGATGAGACTGCCGACTCTACTTTCGTCCCCATCACCGATTGCTACCAGTGAGAGGCTGGACATCATGATGAGACAAAAAGTGAATACTGAACGTTGGTTGTCGTGCGCGTTCTTCGGAGCAGTACTCGGTGGCCTGATGCTAGCGAGCCCGACGATCGCTTCGAGCTTGCTCCTGCTTCCATCGCAGCCTGCCTTTCAGGCGCCGACGTCCGGCAAGCTCTCCTACATCCAGCACCCGTCTGTGCCGATCGCGGCCGTGAGAGGAGTCGGGATTCTGGGCTTGCGCAATGGAGCATTCGATGTGGCCGCCTTCTATCGAAGGTCCAAGGTCTCAAGTGATACTTACGCGAGCGCTATGCAGTACGTCACATCTTGTGGCGCTACGAGCGAAGGCGATGCTCGATTTCGATGGGCGACATTCGGCAGCGCGACTGAGCATGGGCACACGCATTCGAGGAGGGGACACATTCGGCTATCCGGCCAGCGAATGTTCTCTGCCATCGGTGAGCTGACCAGCAACGATGAGGACTACCTGAACTTCTTATGGAGAGATGGAGACGAGGCGAGCTCGACCTTCAACCTGCAGCAGGCCGACGGGACGGTTGTGAAAGGTCCTCTCAAGCGTTGGAAGATCACCGGGAACCGATTCTACGACCTCTCCCAGCCAACGAGCAGTTACCTCAAACAGTGTGCCGACTTGGAGTTGGTCTTACGCGGAGTCGAGCCGTTGCTGAGCGCCCGTCTGGCTGAGGGCGAAGAGGCCCCGGCCCTTTCGAGCGGGACGCGAACTTTGACCGAGCGCGAGATCAATTTGATTCCGAAGGATGGAGTACTCGGTTCAGTCGGGCACTCGGGTGATTCCATCACGTGGCGACTGACACGTGAGCAGACCAGCGCAAAGCTCATTGTCTTGTGGAGTGACAGGAACGACTCGCCGCATTTGCGGCACACCGTGATTTGGTTGCAGACCGGAGCCGACGCAGTTCCGAGCGAGTTGAAGGTCGAAGAGTTCTTGCCCGGGACGGATGAGGTCGTCGCATGGAGCAGTTTTCGTATCAAGGAAGCTCCGCTGTCGCTTGTTCAAGATCGCGAGGCCTTGGCCGCGCCGGAAGAGCGTGAGTATGTCTCTGACTCACGCTTCGAGACGCTCGTGCGCTACAACCAGATCGAAGAAGGGGAGCTGAATGAGGACGAGATTCGAAGGCGGAGCCACCGTGCGGCTATGAGCAACGTGCTCGGTGAAGAGGTGCTCGCCTTGCGACGGATGGAGCGCATCACACCCGTCGAATCAGGTGCCAGAAGGAAGAACGCAGGCCTGCAGGTCATCGAACTCGATGTCGCAGATGGCGTATTGGAGTTCCTCTTGACTCCCGAGGAGTGGGTCTTTCCGAGTCGTGGTGTCGGAGCCGAGCTGCCCTTCGTGTTCGAGATCCACAATGCGTCTGAGGAGGAAGTGCGAGTCGCGCGCGTGAAGCCCGACTGCGGATGCACGACTTTCGAGCTCTCGGACTACACGATCGGAGCCGGCCAGGTCGTGCACCTGCGCGGTCGGCAAGAGGTCCAAGGCATTGGATGGGTGAGCAAGCGAATCATGCTTGAACTCGAGACCGCACTCGGGAACACAGAGTTGATCCTGAAGCTGAAGACGCACGGCACAGGTGCCGTGGTCGCGCCCGAGCCGGTCTATGACCTTGGCACCATCGTGGCCGGCAGCGGCGGCATGGGGGAGTTGTTGTACTTGACCTTCGACTGCGCCTCCAAGCAGGCCAAGCCTGTGTTCGTGGCAGAGCGTTCCAGAGGTACGACAACTGTCTTGGAGTGGGCGATCGACGATGGGGTCGCCAAGGCGAGCTTCAGATATGACCCCGCTGCAGATCAGAGGCTCGGCGCATTCCATGACTTGATCGGCGTGCGTGGGCCGTTATGCCAGGACGCGAGCGAGAGTCTCGCGATGATCCATGGGACCTTGGGCGAAGAGCCCAGCGCAGAGTGGCCCAACTGTTGGATTGTCCTCGGGGGCGGCGTTGCGCAGTGCACCCTCGAGTTTCCTGTCGCGATCCAGACTGTCGTCACTGAAGCGCAGGCTCGCGGAGCACCGTCAGTCGAACTGCGGGCTACAGAGGAGGGCGGAACGCACGCGCGTTTCGAGCTAGCGACCGAGGCGGCGGATCAAGCCCTCTTCGAGTTCGTGCTCGACTCGACTGCCGGACCGATCGCTGTCGTTGTGGTTGTTCTAGGGCCCTGAGAACAGAGTCCCTGGACATGAAGCCGGGCCCATCCCTTGGCTTCGAATCCTGTTGGATTCAAAGCCAAGGGATGGGCCCGGCTGTTCAGTCGGTTTTGCGTCAGTCTTCCAACGCGCCGCAGCCTGCAAGCACTTCCAAGACCTGTGCTTTCATCGCGGGGCGACAGATCACCAGCTCGTTGTTGTAGGGATCACGCTGGTTGTAGCGGTGCTCGTCGCCGCGCAGCTTACAGACGCTCCAGCCTAGCGCGCGTGCAATGACTTCGGGCGCACAGGTGTCCCACTCCTTCAAGCCGATCTTGTGCACATAGACATCGGCGTTGCCGAGTAGCAGCATCGAGACCTTGTTGCCAACGCTGCCAGCGGGTGCTTTCTCGCCGCCGATACCAGTGACGAAGTTCTCGACCCAGTCTGGTGTGTGACTGCGACTGCACGCCACACGCGGCGTCGCGGGCCCGGTGCTATCACCCCGCAACATTTCGCCATCGCCATCCATTCCATAAGCCTCATGACCGGGCGCCGTGACAGCCCACATCATGCGCTTCTGATTCGGCAACGCGACCGCAGCCAAGCCGCACTCGCCACCGAAAGTCAGGCCAACGTGAACGGCCCAGTCGTGACGCAACTGACTGAACTCGCGCGTCCCGTCCAGCGGGTCAATGATCCAGCAGCGATGCTTGGCCAGGCGCTCCTCAGAGTCCTTGGTCTCTTCGGACAAGATGCCGTCGTCCGGATAGCGGCCGGCGAACAGCCCCTGCAGATAACCGTCGGCGGCTTGGTCGCCGACATCGGCCAGCATCTTGCCTTCCCAACGTTCTTGGGCAACGAGAGCGAGGATACGGTCGCCGGCCGTTTGCGCAGCCATCTTGGCGAACGCGAGATCGGCGGCGATCGACTCGGTGGTGGGGGAGGTGCTCATGCAGGGATTTCGTCAGGAGCTGCCAGGAAGTCAAGCATTGGTCGGGTGGAATGCTGTCAGTGGGCGGCTTGGGGGCACCTTCCCGCCCTCTGTCCGCCGTCAGCGGCGGATTAGTGGGCTCGAGCGCGCCCCAAGCGAACTGCCTGCGGCACCCTACCAGGACGGCCAATTACTGCCCGTCCGCCGCTCTGAGCCGTTCGACGCAATGCAGCACGGCCCGCTCGGCTTGATCGCGCCAAGCGACACTTGTCGAGCTGCCGACGAGGGCACGCTCCAGAACCTCGTACGCCTCGGCAAACTCGCCACCGGCGATCAGCAGCGAACCCAGGTTGAACCAACCCTCATGGAAGGAGGGCGAGATCTCGACCGCGTCGCGGAAGCAGCGTGTCGCGTTGACGACATCGCCTCGGTCCTCCCACAGCAGCACACCCAAGTCGAACTTCGCGATCGCGTGACGCGGGTTGGCTATCAGCACGCGTTGATATTCGAGCAGCGCTTGATCGCTCGCGCCCTTGGCTCGCAGTGCACGCGCCAAATTCAAGCGCGTGCTTGCGCTCTCGTTCTCACGCAGCGAGGTCATGAAGATCTCGATCGCCTCCTCGATGCGCCCCTCTTCCATCAAGCGCACGCCGCGATGACGTTCCTCGACGCTGGCATTTAGCTCTATCGCGAAGCGTCCACCTGATCGATATTGCGTTGCGCTGAATGCTCCAAGTACGAATAGGAACGACAAGATCCACAGGCGACGGATGCTCTCGCTATGCACCCATTCGACGATCGTTATAGCCGACAGGGCAATGACGCAGGGCATGATCGGCAAGCGATGGCGGCCCGAGACAAAGAACACGCACGTGATGAGCGTGTAAGCGATTAGCGCAACATATACATGTCCGAGAGCACGCCGGGGGCCGCGTCGCGCACGACGGAATCCATTGCGAGCGAAGGGAGCAAAGATCCCGAGCAACAAGAGCCAACGCGCATCGATTGAGGTGACGAGAGCCCACGAGCGATCGCGGTGCCACGCGAAGCCTGATCCCAGCTGTGGGATCTCTTGCGGGTGCAAGAAGAGCGCCAGCTTGCGACCCAACTGATTGATCCAATCGGACGGCTGAGACGAGATGAACTCGAGAGCCTTGTCGCGCCACCATTCGGATGACTCCGAGATCGTCATGGTGCCCCTGCCGGACTCGCGTCGGGCGAGATCGACTCCGATGGGATCGAGCGCGAGGCTGTAGCCGCGCGGCGGATTAAACACACCGAGGCTTCCCTCGTGATTCCCGATCCAGAAATTGAAGCCACCACCCGCAGACAACAAGACTGACTCCGCACCTACACGCCGGTTGTGCAGCGCGAAGGGCAAGATCGGTCCGCTGATCCCAACCAGGAACAACAAGAGGGCAAGGAAGGCGGGCAGGCGCCGAGCGGAGTCTCCGCTCTCGGCTCGATCGCCGCGCAGAAAGCGCATCAGTAACACGATTCCAATCGAGGCGCCGATCACGAGCGCGGTCGGGCGCAGGGCTGCGGCAATACCGAGAGCGATGCCGGAAGCGAGCCACCAACGCCTCTCATCTCGACACTCCGCTTCGACCGCGGCAGCCAGGCCGGCAGTGATGCAGAAGGCGAGCGGCCCGGCCAGCATGACCATCGAATCGGCGTGGATCAGCGGCCCAAACATAGCCGCCACGGCACCGGCGATTAGGCCCGCCAGCCGGCCGCTGACATTGCCCGCAATGCGGCCAACCAACACACAGGTCGCCACGCCAAACAGGCATTGCAGTCCGCGAACGCCATAAGCCGGGTTGCTGATCGCAGGCCCGTCCATCGACGGAAAGAGCGCCAAGAAGTACGGATACAGCGGCGACAACAGGTATGGCCCGGGACTGGCCTCACCTGTGCTTCGAATGGCACGCGCGGTCTCTGCGTACAGCTGTGCGTCGAGGAAGAGGCCATGAAACAGCTCGCTGCCGATCGCGATGATCAAGTGCAGTACGCGCCCGACCGCCGCCAAGATCGCGATCCACAGATGGTCGAGAGGTCGCAGCGAACCCGTCCAACGGAACAGCGGCCAGCTGCGTAAGCCTGTCTCTGTTTCACCCGTCATGGGATCGACGCGCGTGTCCCTCGCCTCTTGCTTGTTCTGAGTCTGATCCAAGTCGAGCACCTCAGCGTCGCCGTCTCAGCAGCGCGATACTGGCGCTGAACCCGTGCAGGAAATTCCGTCCACCGACCGGGCCGATCTCTCCATTCGCGAAGAAGCCAGCGACGGGAAGATCCGGACCCAGGCTCTGTTGCACCTGGAGCGCGTCGTGATGCTGCGTATCGAACATATGGCTGCCGCGGCCGCCACAGGTGAATAAGAAGGCGCCGACTTCCTTGGCTTCGGGGCTGCGCTCGACGGGGTCGGCCCAATCCTGCGCGTGCGATTCGAGCATCTGCTTCAGGTCAGCTGATGCGGAATCCGAGTCGCGCACCATGAACTGGACGCTCTGCCCGACGCGGATCGAAGTGTCGGCGACGGCGACGGCTTCCTCCTGCGGATGCAGGCCCATGATGTTTCGAACCAGCAGATCGCTCGAAGTGAAGCGACTCTTGCTTGGATCGACCGCGATGCCCATGAAGGGGCCGTGCCGGAACAGGTCGCGCTCCTCTTCCTCGAGGGCTTCGATCGTGCGCATCAGCTGGCGGGTAGCGCCTTTGCCACCCAGCTTCAAGACCAAGTGGTCACGACAACTGGTGATGACTAGGGGCTGACCGACAGGACGGCAGCCTTGGCTGACGGAAGAACAGATCTCAGTCGCACCCTCGATCGTGACCATCACACCCCCGCTCGGGATCGTCTTATCGTCGAGGAACATCAGATTCTGGCCGGGCCCGCGCCCACCGCTGGCCATTCCGCCGACGACCGGGGCGCCGGGCAGAACTCGCTCCATATGAGATAGGTACTCCGCCATCGGGAAGCTGAAGGGGTCGGCTAGGACCAACACACCACTCTGCTCGGGTCGCTTAAACTCAGGTACGCCATGGAAATTCCAGGCGCCGTCCTCCTGATCTTGTCCCGCGCGAAGCTGGGTTGCTGTCAATCGGGTATCGGGCAAGGTCGCGGACCAGACCGACAAGGCAGGGCGGTTTTCGATCTCGCGATTGCCGCCGACGATGCTCATGCCGGTGCAACCGACCGTGCAATTGGCTCCGGTGGCATCGCGCAGGCGGCGCCCAAGGCCCTCCAAGTGCGTCCCATAATGATGGCTGACGAAGAAGACCAGCAGGTCCGGATCTACTCCAGCCATCTGAGATCCAAGCGATGCGATGCAGCGTTCCTCTGCCA
Organism: Planctomycetota bacterium; assembly: GCA_047611405.1. Taxonomy (GTDB): domain Bacteria; phylum Planctomycetota; class UBA1135; order UBA1135; genus JBLFWN01. The sequence goes on from JBLFWN010000033.1 coordinate 55,518, forward strand.
CGCCCGCATCGGGGTCGGTTGAGAGGGCATTGGCGAAGGCAAAACTCATGGTGCGAGACGGCAAGAGGGCCGAGCCTCCCATCGTGCCGCTTCTACCTCGCGCGGCAAGGCGGGGGACGCGGCTTTTTGACTCCGCGCGTAGGTACGCGCCTGCGTTCGGATCGTCAGCGGCCGATTAGTCTGTCAGTGAAGAAAGGATGAGGGATCGTCCTCAAGCGTAGGCATCAGCTTGGCGCACGGGCGGGCGAATAGAAACTTGGGTCTGAGACCATATTTCCGTTGTTGCCGTGTGTGGACTGAGGCCAGCGGATAGACTCCTTGCCCAAGTTTTATAGGGACTAGGCATATCTAGTCTCGACAAGTTGGGGGGGGGTTGGCCGAAAGCACCTCAACAACACTCGCTTCGGGGTCCTCAGACCCCAGAAACCGCAGCGTGAGCCCTGCAGGACGGGCCGCTTCGACATGACATCCATCGAACCTGGAGCCGAGCTGCCCCTACAGCAGCTTGAGCACGTCGTGATCCGCTTTGCCGGTGATTCCGGTGACGGCATGCAGATCACAGGGAACCAGTTCACGCTCACCAGTGCACTGGTCGGTAACGACCTCGCTACGCTGCCGGATTTCCCGGCTGAGATTCGTGCGCCCGCGGGAACGCGCGCAGGAGTCTCTGGCTTCCAATTGCAGTTCGGTTCAAGCGACGTGAACTCGCCGGGCGATGCGCCCGACGTTCTCGTCGCGATGAACCCGGCCGCTCTGGTCGTCAACATCAAGCACCTCAAGCCGGGTGGAATCCTGGTCGTGAACACAGCGCCTTTTAAGAAGACCGAATTCAAGAAGGCAAAGATCGACACGAACCCGCTCGAAGACGGCAGTCTCGACGGTTTCCGAGTGATCGAGGTCGACATCAACAAGCGCGTCGCTGAGGCCCTTGCAGATTCGCCGCTGTCCAATAAGGACAAGCAGCGCTGTAAGAACTTCTACACGCTCGGCCTGATGTATTGGGTCTACAGCCGTCCGCTCGAGACGACGATGGATTGGCTCGCGGCGAAGTTCAAGAACAAGCCCGACCTGGTCGAGGCTAACCAGAAGGCACTGCAAGCCGGGTACAACGCGGGTGATATTCGCGAGTTGTTCCAAGGCCGCTACGAAGTGCCGAAGGTCGAGAACATGCCGGTCGGCACCTATCGCAACATCATGGGCAACCAGGCCTTGGCGATGGGATTGGTTGCAGGGGCGAAGCTCGCCAACCTGCAGGCTGTGCTCGGTTCGTACCCGATTACGCCGGCCTCGACGATTCTGGAGGCGCTTGCCAGCTACAAGCACTTCGGCGTCATCACGCTGCAGATGGAAGACGAGATCGCGGCCATTTGCTCCGCGATCGGTGCCTCCTTCGGCGGTTCGCTGGGTATGACTAGCACCTCCGGGCCGGGCCTGGCGCTGAAGACCGAGGCGATGGGCTTCGCGGTGATGACCGAGCTTCCGCTGGTCATTGTCGATGTTCAGCGCGCTGGACCGTCGACCGGAATGCCGACCAAGGTCGAGCAGTCGGACCTGTTGCAGTGTGTGTTCGGACGGAACGGTGATACACCGATGCCGGTTCTGGCCTGCTCTCGTCCCAGCGACTCCTTCGAGATGGCCATTGAGGCCTGCCGCATCGCGACGCAGTACATGACGCCCGTCATTCTGCTCTCGGACAACTTTATTGCCAACGGCTCTGAGCCTTGGTTGTTGCCGGATGTCGATGCTCTCGAGCCCTTCCCGGTCGAGTTCCTGACCGACCCCGAGGCATCGCGCACCTTCGAGGGGCGTAAGAACAATGTCCGCCCGTGGGTCAAGCCGGGCACCAAGGATATGGAGTTTCGCCTCGGCGGTCTCGAGAAGTCGCCTGACGGCAACATCAACTACGACGCGGACAACCACCAGATGATGACGGACCACCGTCACCACAAGGTGGCCAGTGTCGCGAACTCGGTTCCGACCCCGGAAGTGACTGGGCCGGAGACTGGGGACATCCTTGTTCTCGGTTGGGGTTCGACAGTCGGCATCATCACGGGTGCTTGCAACTCGGCGCGCGACAAGGGTCACGCGGTCGCGAACATGCACATCCGCCACATCTGGCCGTTGCCCAACGGTCTGGATGAGATCTTTAGCCGCTATAAGGCCGTGTTGCTCCCCGAGATCAACATGGGCCAGTTCTGCCGCTTGCTGCGCAGTGAATTCCCGCAGCACAATTTCGTTTCCTATCCGAAGGTGACCGGCCTTCCTTTCTTGACTCACGAGATCGTCGCCAAGATCGACAGCCTGCTGGAGTAGCATCATGGCCGAAAACGCAACACTGACCAAGAAGGACTACAAGTCCGACCAGGAAGTTCGCTGGTGCCCGGGATGCGGGGACTACGCGATCTTGAACGCCGTCCAAGCGCTCTTTGCCGAGCGTCAACTGGACAAGAGCAAGACCGTGTTCGTCAGCGGAATCGGCTGTTCCAGCCGCTTCCCTTACTACATGAACACGTACGGCTTCCACACGATCCACGGGCGGGCTCCGGCCTTCGCCACGGGTCTGAAGGCAGCCAACCCTGACCTCGATGTGTGGCTCGTCACGGGTGACGGCGATGGCTTGTCCATCGGTGGAAACCACATGGCCCACGTGCTTCGGCGCAACGTTGACATCAACATCTTGTTGTTCAACAACGAGATCTACGGTTTGACGAAGGGCCAGTACTCGCCGACCTCGCCGGTTGGCAAGCGCACCAAGTCCTCGCCTCTCGGCTCTTTGGATCGTGCCTTCAACCCGCTTAGCTTCGCGCTCGGATGCGATGCGAGCTACGTTGCGCGTACGCTCGACGTCGACATCAAGCACATGGTCAAGACCTTCGCCTCGGCGATGGATCACCGTGGAACCTCCTTTGTCGAGATCCTGCAGAACTGCGTGATCTTCAATAAGGACTTCTACTCCGACAGCGTCGACAAGGGCGTGCGCGGAGACAAGATGATCGATCTGACGCCGGGCGAGAAGATGATCTACGGCAATGATTCCGACAAGGGATTGCGCGTCGAAGGATGGGGCCTTGCCTCCACGACCGCTGACAAAGCCGAGATCTGGGATCCCTCAACGGATACCGCTGCACCCGCCTTCGCGATGTCCACCTTGGATCGCGACCCGAACTTGCCGACACCCTACGGTGTCTTCCGCTCGCTAGTCGACGGCGTCTACGAGCGTGGAGTCCACGCTCAACTCGCCGAAGCTCGCGCCAAGAAGGGCGAGGGCAACATCCGTGACCTGGTCTGGGCCGGTGAGACCTGGACAGTCGACTGAGCGTTCGCGCCATATAGGAGTACCAACATGGGTAACAACATCATGGAAGCGCCGCACGGCATGAATCTCGTCGTCGAGACCAAGACCGGCCGCATCGTCATCGGGCGATTCGACCAGTCGAATGGTTTCGAGGTCTTGATGCACGACTGCGATGTGTTTGAGGCCGGCGGTGAAGGTGACTCGGGTCACTGGATGCGCGAGACTGCGACTTATGGTGTCGATGTGAAGCACCGTGATTTCACGTTCCCTGCGGGAGAAGTGACGAAGTGGACGCCGCTTGGTGACATTGAGAAGTTGCAGTAGGTTTGCGTAGCTGAGGGCAGCATTTATTCAATCGGCTCCGATCGCTTTGTGCGGTTGGGGCCGATTTTTTTTGGATTGTGGGGGGGGGGGGCGTTTTTTTGGGGGGGTGG
>JBLFWN010000034.1:0-56986 GCA_047611405.1 Planctomycetota bacterium
CGCTTCGTTCATGGCGCTTTGATCTTCAATCCGTTCAAAGGCACCGGCCGCATCATTAACATCGACCAAGAGCAAAGTGTGGACTTTGCGGTGGATGACATCCGCGAACTACGCATGTGCTAACCAATAGGAGGCACTGCTCGAGGGGGGTCCAAGCCTGTCAGCTACAAGTGACGCGTAGGCGACCGCTACCGAGTGAATGTCTCCTTGCGGCTGAGCGTTGCGCCGGCAGCGCTGAGAGCTAAGTCGGTTTCGAATGACCTGCACGCCAGCCATCCGCCACTGACGGTTCCCCCCTCGCGCCGCCTAATTTTACGAGCACACCCCGCTTGAGCTTCGGCTCGAGCGGGGTGTGCTCTGTATTATCGGCACGCACGGACGCTCACCGTCGAGGCTCCGAGCCGTACAGTCCCCACCATGATGATCACGATTCTCCTCTCGATCCTCGTGTCGACGCCGCCCGCTGCGGCCCGACTCTCCGATGCTCCCACTTTGCATGTGCAAGGCTCGGATGGGCTCAGGTTCGTTGAGACTCTCGATTCGGAATCGCTGCCGACAGTGCTGCCGACCGCATCCCGCTCCGAACGGATCGTTCGCATCGCCCCCGGAAGACACGGGCTGCGCATCGTCATCGCGAACGGCGGTCAAGCTATCGATGTGCACGGCGTTTCATTCGAACGCATCGAACACGACTCGGATCAACGTGTCCTGCAAGCTCCCGAAGGCTTGTGGTTCGCTGGACCGGCGATTCCTCCGGCAAGCCTGGAGATGACTGGGAACGGCGACGTGGGCAGTCTCGTGCGGCGTGATGGGATGACGATCAGCGATTGTCAGCTGACGGCCCACTGGGGCAACTTTGACGGGAGACTGCTGGTCGAGGGTCCGCGCCTGCCCGGGCCGCTTGGACCTCGCTCGGCGCTTTCGATTGGGTGGACAGGAGACAGCGTCGCGCAGATCACGCTGCCGACGGGCAATGCGCAAGCGCTCATCCTGGATGCGCCCGCAGGTGGCATCCAACTCTCAATTCCGAAGGGGGCAGGGATCGATCGACTCTCACGCGCAAGGGCAAGCAGGGTGAGCGCAGCCGACCGCACGCGAATAAAGACTCTGACGCGCGCCGAGCTGGCTCCTATCGCCAGACGCCGTTTTCTTCGACACCAAGGGCAAGGTGCGGCCTATTCCGAAATCGAACTGGGCCGGGCCCTCAAGTCCGACTTGTCGGTGCAGCAATGGTCGGATGCACTGCATGTCCAGGCCGCGAGGCCACTTGAAGCAACACACACAACTCGCACAACTGAAGGGACGGTTATCGATGCACACGAAGCCCTCTCGCTCTGGTTTCGAGCTGCACATGCTGCTGAAGAAGGCCGCTCCGCGACGTACCTGATGACCATCGACTGGAGCTACTCCGCTTCGAAGCCGAAAGAGTCTCGCGCTCCCATCGAGATCGAGGCGGCATCACCTGCACCGGCATTCATCGACATTGCCCCAGGGACTCCACTCGACATCGTTCACTTCGAGGGCGAAGACCTGCAGCTCGACATCCGCCCGACGATGGGTCCGGGCGCGGCCTTCGGCGATTTCGACGGCGACGGTTGGGTCGATCTGTATTTGATTCAAGGTGCGGGGCGAGCGGGTGCCGCACCCGTGCGCGATCGCTTGCTGCGCAACCTTGGCGACGGAAGCTTCGAAGATGTGACGCGCAGCTGCGGCATCCAATCGAGCGGAGCCGGGATGGGTGCACTCTTCTTCGACGCGGAAGGCGACGGTGACCTCGACCTCTTCGTCGCCAACTATGGCGCCGACAAGCTGTACCTGAATCGGGGCGACGGTCGATTCGAAGATGTCAGCCGCGCAGTCGGCCTCAACATCCCTGGATGGAGTGCGGCCGTTGTCGCCGGCGACGCGGATGGTGATCAAGACCTCGACCTGTATGTGACGAGCTATCTGGATTACGACCCGAACAAGATGCCCTCACTGGAAGAGCTCGGGGGCTATCAGCGTGAAGATCCGGTCGAGATGCTCCCCTTCGCATTCCCAGCGGCGGCCAACACCTATTTGCGTTTCGAGCCGGCACCCGGATCTGACCCGCCTTTCCGCTACGTCGACGCGACGCAAGATGCCGGCATCGCAGATGCAGCAGGACGCGGCATGCAGGCACTATTCTGGGACTTCGACATCGACGGCGATCAGGACCTGTACGTCGCCAACGATGTCTCTTTCAATGTCCTGCTTCGCAACGAAGGCGCAGGCGCCTTTCATGATGTGACCTTCTCGATCGGCTTGGATGACCCACGTGGTGGCATGGGGCTCGCGCTGGGTGATGTCGATCGAGATGGTGACGACGACCTGTTCTTGACGAACTGGCAGCTCGAGGCGAACGCGCTGTATATCAACGGGCAGGCGAATGCGAATGGAGTGAAGACGCGGCGCTCGTTGTTCCGCGACGGCACGGTTCGCTCCGGGCTCGGACCCAGTGGAGTCGGTGTGACATCCTGGGCACCGCTGCTCTTCGATGCCGAGAATGACGGCGACTTGGACCTCTTCGTTGCCAACGGCTATACGAGTCCGGACTACGAGAGCACGGGTATCTGCGTCGGGCAAGCCAACCACTTTTTCCTTGGCGACGGTGAAGGACGTTTCGTCGATGGTGCAGCCTTTGCCGGTCCCGCCTTGGCTGTCGAACGCGCATCGCGCTGCGCGCTCGCGTGTGACTTCGACCAAGACGGCGGCGTCGACATCCTCGTGACTTCTAATAACGGTGCCGCGCAGTTGCTTCACAATCGCGCGCAAGCACGCGGACACTGGGTTGGCGTCAGGCTGCGTAACACTGGGCCGAACTCACGAGCCATCGGTGCACGCGTCACGGTCGAGGCCGACGATGAGCAGTGGAGCCAGACTCTCGGAGCCGGAACCGGGTACTTGGGCGGCAATGCGCCCGAGCTTCACTTCGGGCTAGGTCAAGCGGAGCGCATCGATCGAATCCATGTTCGCTGGCCAGATGGAACGACCACAGTGCATCGAGATGTCGCCATCGACGACTTCGCGCAGCTCGATCACGAATGAGTCATTGGCGGGTGCGAACCCGCCCTATCCGCGATCTGGAAGCTCTCGCTCTCAGCCCATCGGATAGGGCGGCATATCTGCTTCGAGATCGACGTGAACCGCATCCGCGACTCGGTTGATGTAGTTGAAGTACGCGATGACCTGGATCGCGTCGTGAATCGCGATGTCGTCCAATCCGTGCTCACGTAGGACAGCAATGTCCGCTTTCAACATGGCACCCGGTGTCTCGGTCAGCTTGATCGCGAATGCGCACAGCGCCCGGTCCAGCGGCTCGAGTGGCATCGCTTGCCAGTCTTCGCTAGCGGCCCGGACGAACTCGTCCAAGCTCAAGCCTAGGCGTGTCAGCAATTCTTGATCGACCTCAGCACGGAGGTCGGAGGCATGCGCATGAGTTCAGTAGTGACAGTCATTCGCTCGGCTGACCACCGTCGCGATTAGCTCGCGTTGGTAGCGAGCTAAACCTACGCGGGCATGCATCACGCGCTGATAGAGCCCCATCGAGGAATCGAGGATCTCCGGCGAGAGGCTCATGCAACGCAGAATTCCGAACACGCGACCGGCGCGCGCAACGGCTGCCTTGTACGTCTTCGCGAGCCGCCCGCTTGCTTCCGATTGGCCGATGCTCCGAATCCAGGTCATGATCTGTGCTCTCGTCTTGCGCGCCTACATTCTCGATCCAATCGACCGAGAATCGATCCTGTGAATCGCGGATCGGGCCGATCAGTTGCCCACACCGAAGCCACCTAGCATACGCCATAGCACTCGTGGCTCGCGCCCTGCAAGCTTGGCCTGCGCTTGCAGGGCCGCGATACGTACCCCAAGTATGTTCGATGTCGAGGCGCGCATCAACGTAGCCGACGAGGCGAGGTCACGCGAGTCAAGCCAGCGCACCGCTGCGAAGCGCGCGGCGAGCGATGCATCCGCTCGCTCGGCAACCGACCGCAACAGTCCTTGGGTGCGCTCATCCTTCAACTGCGCAATCAACCTCAGGACATGTACTCGCAATAGATCACCATGCGAATCTTCGTTCAATGCAAGCCGCAAGAACTCGAAGGCACGATTTGGGTCCGCAACAGCGACCAAGGCCGCGGCTGCGGCACGCTGATCGGCATCAATGGGTCGTAAGAACAGAGCCTCGCCCATGCTCCGCATCCGCTTGGCTAGCGCCTCCCCGCGCCCCTCAGCACGAAGGCTCGCCACGAGTTTGCGAAGTGCGGTAACGGAGACGATGCGCAGACGCGGCACGGGGTCGTTCATTGCGACCTCCGACAAGATATGCTCGACATCATGCGCGCGACTGGCTGCGTACCAGCCTGCACATGCGGAGCGGAAGGAGGTCGATTGAGAGCTATCTCGAATCGTTTTCGCTACGAAGCCCATCACCGAATCTGTCGATTCCGGCGAGAGAGATGCCTCGGAGGGAATCGCGTGAGACTTGTGATTCGCAGCTCCGATTGCTGCCAAAGCTGACAAACGTGCTGCATCGTCCTTCGATTGGATCAATAGCGCGGCCCATGCTTCTTGATCCTGCTCGATCTCGATGCGCGCCGGTAGAGCCGAATCGGATGCGAGACGCAGGTACAGAGGCTCTTTCGTTCGGGGAATGCGAATCAGCTCGCGCCGCTTGGCAAGAGACAGATCTGCCGCAACTTCGCCATCAACATGACCGATCGAAATCGGTACGTGGAACTCGAATGCAATCGCGCGACCTTCTTCGACCGCATGATGCTGCGCAGTCGTGACCAAGATGCGTTCGCCTGACGCATCGTCCTTCCAGCGCAGCTGCAAGAGCGGCGGACCGTCCGGAGCTCGCCAAGCAGCCGTGAGTTGATTGATGTCGAGCCGCGTTCCAAGCTCGAGTCGTTCGAGAAAGCGATCGTCGACTTCGCTCAATGCGATAGAGATGGTGCTCCGAAACTTGGCTCGCCCCGCGCGTGCAGCAAGGAACTCGAGCAGGCATGCGCCGCCGGCCGCCAAACGTTCGCGATTGGCGTCTGCCTTGGGTTCGAGGAGGGCTATCGACGAGCCCTCCGCCAAGAACTCCTCGCGCAAACGCACGAATGCAGCGTTGCGTGTCCCGCGCACTCCCTGTTCGTCCAGCGCATCGATCGCGAGCCAATGCGCGAGTCCTTCCATCCACCAGCTATCAGGCGTAGCCGGACCAGTCGAAGGTTGCTGCGCCCACTGCGGCAGGAAGGCATGCGCGACGAGCATCGCCCATTCCCTATCGATGCGAGCGTGATCGCATTCGGTGAGCCATGTTTCGGCGAGCATCGAGGTGTCGCCTTGCACAAAGGCCGAACCAACACCATCAGCTGCCAGGCCGGGCAAGAACACGATGTTGGGCGTCTGACCTGCGCTCGCAAGTCCCGCTTGTGCGCCCATGCTACGACCGACTTGATCCGCGACACGAGCGAACTCTTGCATGCGTGCGAGCTGATTGGACGCGACGTCGCTTGATACCCAGACGTTCCAAGCGGAACCGAGGTTTTCATCTTCGATCCTCAACTCGCGCAACGGACCGGTGACGAAAGAGAGGCGGCTCGGACGCATCACCTCATTCGATTGCCAGACTTCTCCGTGCTCAGACTCGTTCAAAGTCTGAGCCGCTTGTGGATGTTGCCAGGCGTCCGCTACATGAAGGTCGATTCCCTGCGGCAGGCTGCACTCCAATTCAACCCATGCCTCGTCGTGTGGGTCGATCGGCCTGGGAAACCAAGCTGCTTCAGGTCCATCCGCGCCAAGGCTGTAGCACAGCTTCGAAGCCGAGGATGAAGTGCTTGACTGCCACAGGCCCAGCGGTGCATCACCCCCAATCTTGAACTCCAAGGCGAGCAGCTGACCGGGATGTGCATCCTCGCGCGTGGACACCCACACTATTGAACTCTGGTGTGTGCTCGAGTCACGTTCCCATTCGAGCGCTCCAACATCATCGCGGACGGCTTCGACATCGAGACTGGATGCCAAGACGAATGGAATTCGTCGGCAGCTCTGCGTCACGACAAGTCGGAGGTGGGCCCTCACTGCGAAATCACTCCCCGTGCCAAATTCAGGCGCGATCCGGATCGACTCGAGATCGACGCAAGATGGCGGCGCTTCCTTTTCCCTGCGAGTCGATCGATCCGGGGCAGGCTCGGAACCCCGCTCGTGCTCGGGGGATGCACAGGATCCGACCAACGACAACAGGGGATACAGCCATAGGGCCGCTCTCGAAACTCCAAGTCGGACAAGCATAGACGCCCACGATACCGACCCGCGGGTTCCCGGTGATGCGGGGCGACAGCAATCTGGACCTATTTCTGCTTCGACCCGGCACGAAAATCGTCGGAGAAAGGTGAAGCAAGGAAGGGCGACCCGTATAGCTTCTGGACGGACCGAATAGCCCCCTTTGCGGCCTTCTCGATCACGCCCTATCTTCGAGTCGCGCCCGGTCCCCGCTCTGAGCCCCTCACGTGCGCCCGCTACACGCGCTCCCTAACCGTTCCCGAGCACTGCCCCCACCCCCCCCTGATCCCCCGCAAGCTTCCATGGACTTCCTGCTCGAGTGCATAGGCTTTCCGCCTGGCCAAGACGAAGACGAGTTGATGGAACTCGTCCGCAGTCAGGGTGAAGCTGCAGCGTGGCGCGGAGACCCCGAGAACCACAAGCGACTTGCGCTGGGCGGTGGACTCGAGCTGCGCCTGGATCGCGAACCGGGCCAAGACTTTTGGACCATGCTGCCGCACTACCAGGTCAGTCAGCGCCTGCGCGTCGCAGTCGAATCGGTCGAGTCCGTCCCCGATTCCCCCTTCGATGCTTTGTTGACGGGTTGGGCCGGCCCGCCGAGGCCAGGCGAGGATGCCGGTCACCTGTCGCATCCCGATCAGCCCGGTGCGTTTCGCATGACTGCTTGGCTGAACGATGCACGTCGACTTCCACGCACGGTTCATGCGGGTCATGTGCTGGCGGTCAGCATCGCGGGCTTCGCACTCGAGGTCAGTTATGTAGGTCCCAACCTAGGCGCCCGAGACCCGGCGATCCTCGAACGCCCCAGTGAATCATGGATCGCTCCGCTTGGGTCTCAGGACAGTCCCGGCGGTTGCTGCGATGTCTCGTTGAAGGTGCGCTCGATTCGGCATCTGCGCAATCCGATCACGGGTCGCACGATCGACATGGTCGTGACCGATTCACCGGAGCGGCCATTGGAACTGTTCTTGAGCCCATGGCAACTCGAGAGCTATGGGCTTCCGATGCCTCGCCCCGGTTGGCGTATCGAAGGCACCTTCTTGTTCAGCGGTCGTGTCGCCGGTGGCCTGCCGCCTCCGCCGAAGCGCGTGCAGCGCGTCTTCGGGTGACCGCCAGGGCGCTTACATGAGCCAGCAGCCTTTGCCGGCGACACAGAAGCTCAGTGTTCGACTTCGACGCAATCGAGTTCGGTCAGAAGAGACTCGAGTTCCACGCGCGATAGCCCGTGCCACGAGTTTATCGTCACGCGATCGCGACCGTCGTACTCGACTTCGAATCCAGCAAGCGCTGGATCAGAGCCTTCCATCCCCGTCTTCGACTCACTGATGAGAGGCTCGAGATCGATCACGGCATCTTGGAATTCACGCGCTTCTGCGGGTGAATCCCAAACAGTGACGAGGCTCACTAGCTGCGCCTGTTCCTTTTCGAGCAACAAGTAGCGATCGCCATCCCAACCGTCTGCCGCGTCCGTCGTGTAACGCGTGCTGAGCAGTTCCAGCATAGACGCCTCCCCGCGCAGAGTGCGATCCTCCGGAGCTAGGGTCATGATACCCAAGTACATCTCGCCCAGCGTGTCGCGACTGATCACGGACCAACCGTCGCTCAAAACGCCGACATGCCAGCTCAGATCACGCGGCTCGTCCCGGCGTGCGTCTTTCCAGTACTTGACCGGATGTAGGAGCTGCTCGGTGGATCGCGGCGGATTTGATAAGACCCGAGCGATATCTGCCTCGCGCATAGCGCTGGGTCGCGGCTCGACCACATTCGTGCGACGCAGGAAAGATTCGCCGCGACGCCACAGTCCCTCTGCCGGACGCCAGATGTATGGCGGCGCATCGTCATAGGCTGCGTTGCCAATCTGTAGGTCGAACAGCAGATAATCCAGCGGTGCCAACGGGGGTAGATGCCGTTCCATCCAACGCCCGAACACAGAGAGGCTATTGCCGGTCAATACCGCCTTGCGCGCCAAGCGGCGATCGGCATTCGTCGGCGCCTCTTTGCTGTCACTAGCGTCAAACAGTTGCTGCGTCATCGCGCGCGCGAACTCCGAGGCCATCACGACGCGCGCGACAGGCCCAGCTACTCCGCGCAACATGATCATCGATCCCGTCGCCGTCTCGTAGAAGCCACCACGCGCATCACTTCGAATCGCATCGAGGAGTTCAGACAAGTCGTAGCCACCGGGAAGCATGCCGAGCAACTTGGCCACTTGAGCGCGCAAGTGCACTTCGTTCGAGGGCACGATGCGTTCCTGTTCCGAGCGCATACGATCGACGAAGGTCGAGCGATCGACGACTTCCAATGCAACGGCCTCGGGGAAACTGTGTCCGACTAACTCTTCGATCTGTCCGGCGATTTCAAGCGCGTTCGTTTCGAACTCGGCATCCGTCCAGAACTCGGCGCGTGCGTTGGCTTCGCCGCGCAAGGCCAGCATGTGTCGTGCATCGCTCGCCTTGCGTGAGCGCGCCCCTCGCCGCTTAGGCGGCGTGAGAGGATCGGTGGCAGTAGGCGTTGCACTGCTCGGATCGGTCACTGGCTGGGCCGAGGCATGCGCGCATTCGAGCGAGAGAGCCAGGACAGCGCCAAAGGCACATCCTCCGACGAGCTTCGGCCATCCGAAGCGCCTTCCGAACACAGCTGCCGAGTCGTGAGGTTGGTAACTCATCGCAGACACTCCACCTTCACTCCCCTCATCTCCAGCGCTCACACTGCCTAGCTGTGTCGCTAATGCCGCGATTTCGAGGGGCGCCAAACAATTACGGTACATTCGAAGCGCGGGTTCCGGGAAGGGGTTCAGAGCTGATTCGAAGGAAGTGCGAATGGCGGTCGCGTACTTGGGAGACATTCCGGGCAGGAAATGCCGGGCTTGCACCCTCTAAGGCGCAACGCTCTCATTACGTACGCGCGTATGTGCCCGTTTCTTCCTTTCCCGAGAAGATTCCGGCCTCGAGCTAGAGAGCCCCCACCTGGAGTCCCCCAAAGGCCTTCGATTGCGCCAGCGCAGGGGGCTATGGCAGGATCCCAGCCCGCAGCTACCAGCGCCCCCCCCAAGTCCCCCTACAGACCCACCGCATGCGACGATTGATTCGCCGCCGTCAGCCCCTTTGGCTGGCCGCCCTGCTCGTCCTTTTGACCGCTCTGACCGTTCCGGCGGAGGCGCAGCCTTTGATGGCCGCGCCGCCCACCGCGAACCTGATCCAGGACGGAGCGACCGAGGAGGCGGCCCGCGCGGAGACTCCCGCCGAGGCGCCTGCGGAAGAGGAACAGAGCGGCGTCGACGCGATGTTCGCGAAGATGAACGGCGCGATGGCGAGCGTAATCTTCTATCCGATCCCGGTACCCGGCATGACCATGCCGGACGGCGAGGGAGGCGAGAAGCCGGGCCAGATTCCGATCGCCGTGCTGATCCTGGTCTTAGGCGCGATTTTCTTCACGGTGCGCATGGGTCTTCCGCAGCTGCGCGCATTCAAGCACGCGATCGATGTGGTACGCGGTAAGTACGACGACCCCAATGACGAGGGCGAAGTCAGTAGCTTCCAGGCGCTGACGGCTGCGCTTTCCGCAACGGTCGGGCTTGGTAACATCGGCGGTGTCGCGATCGCCATTGGTACGGGAGGTCCGGGTGCAACCTTCTGGATGATCCTGGCCGGCTTCTTGGGCATGGCTTCGAAGTTCACCGAGTGCAGCCTGGGTCAGATGTATCGCGAGAAGCGACCGGACGGCCGCATCATGGGTGGCGCGATGTACTACCTGTCGCGCGGCTTGGGCGAGATGGGTATGGGCGGCTTCGGCAAAGTCCTCGCTGTGATCTTCTCGATCATTTGCATTGGCGCATCCTTGGGTGGCGGCAACACCTTCCAAGCGAACCAAAGCTTGGGAGCCGTCAAAGAGATCATCCCCTTCCTCGATGGTCGAGAATGGCTGTACGGCCTGATCATGGCTGGCGCAGTCGCGGTCGTGATCTTGGGTGGCATCACACGCATCGCCAAGATTGCTGAGAAGATCGTGCCATCGATGTGCGGGATCTACCTCTTGGCCTGCATCACGATCTTGTTCATGAACTTGGGAGCACTGCCTAGCGCTCTCAGTTCAATCTTCACAGGCGCCTTCGATGCCGACGCGATGTTCGGCGGCTTCCTGGGTGTGTTGATCACTGGCTTCAAGCGTGCCGCCTTCTCGAACGAAGCCGGTATCGGTTCGGCAGCAATCGCGCACTCGGCCGCGCGTGTCCCTCACCCTTCGCGTGAGGGGATCGTCGCTCTGCTCGAGCCCTTCATCGACACCATCATCGTCTGCACGATGACGGCCCTCGTGATTATCATCACCGGCGCCTACAACAATCCCGAGTACGCCGACCTCATCGCAAGCAACAAGGGCGCCGCGCTTACGTCGAATGCCATGGGCAGTCAGCTGGCATTCATGCCCTATGTGCTTGGCATCGCGGTGGTGCTATTCGCCTATTCGACGATGATCTCGTGGTCTTACTACGGAGAACGTTGCTGGGCCTACCTGTTCGGTGACTCGTCCTCGATCATCTATCGACTGATCTTTGTCGTCTTCGTGTTCTTGGGTTCGATCGCAACCGCGCAGAACGTGCTGGACTTCGGCGACCTGCTGATCTTCGGCATGGTTTTGCCCAACATCATCGGTGTCGTCTTCTTGTCCGGTAAGGTCAAGGCAAGCTACGACGACTACATGGGAAGGCTCGCCGCCGGCGAGTACAAGACTTTCAAGTAACCGGACCTGGTTCTGCTAAAGGCAACGCAACGTGAACGACATCGATATGGAATCACCGATCGCTCCGCTCGATTTGGCAGCGGAGCGAGCACAGCTTGGTGCGCCGCTCGAAGAGGCCGTCCTGCGCGTCCTGCGCAGCGGCCAATATGTGCTCGGCCCCGAGGTTGCGGCCTTCGAGGCTAGCTTCGCTGAGTTGTGCGGCGCCAAGCGCGCACTCGGCGTGTCAAGTGGAACGGATGCCTTGGTGCTCGCCTTGCGAGCCTTGGGTGTTGGTCCCGGCGACCGCGTCTTGACGAGTCCGTTCACTTTCTTCGCCAGCGCGGGAGCGATCGCTTGGATCGGTGCCACGCCAGTGTTGGCCGATATTGATCCGGGAACCGCATTGCTGACGCCCGAGATTGCTCGCGCCGCGATAGAGTCATCGACAGAGCCCATTCGATGTCTGCTGCCGGTGCACTTGTACGGGCAACTCTGCGACATGCGCGGCTTCCGCGCATTGGCCGACGAGAAGGGTATCGCTCTGCTTGAAGATGCCGCACAGGCGCATGGTGCGACGCGTGATGGCGTTCGAGCTGGCGAGCTAGGCGATGCGGCTGCGTTCTCGTTCTACCCAACCAAAAACCTGGGAGCGGCTGGAGAAGGCGGCGCGATCACGGTACGCACGGATGCGCTCGGCGATGCGACCGCCCGTTTGCGCGACCATGGCATGTCAGCTAAATATCGCCACGCGAGCATCGGTACGAACTCGCGCCTGCATGCGATGCAGGCGGCAGTCTTGAATGTCAAGCTGCCCTACCTTGCTGAATGGAACGGCAGGCGCCGTGTGATCGCTGCCCAGTACGATGCGGCGCTGGCTGGCATCGATGGCATCGACGCACTCACTTGCCCGAGCGGAAGTGTGCCGTCCTATCATCAGTACGCGGTACGTGTAACTGCGGACATGGGGCGTGACGGTCTGCAAGCACGCCTTGCAGAGCGCGCCATTTCAGCCGCGGTTCACTATCCGCTGGCTGTGCATCAGCAAGAAGCTGCGGCCGATTGGGAGCTCCCTGCCACGGGACTGCCGGAGGCGGAACGTTTGGCCGCGCAGGTCTTGTGCCTGCCCGTTCATCCATTCTTGTCGGACGAGGAAGTTGATCGGATTTCGACAGCGCTGAAACAAGGCTGAGAGCGTCCCGGGGTCGAATGCGCCCGAAACCCCGGCGGAAAGCGGGGTTCAACAAAGAATCCAGCTGGTCTTCCGCATGATGGCGGTCGATATTCAAGGCTTGGGCCTCTGAGGCTCGAAGAATCAAACGAGTCATAGGTCTCGACCCGATTGGGCTTCGCCCTATTGCGCTCCGCCCGGCTCCCTCCGACCCGATGCTACTTCCGTTTACAGCGCTCCTCATCCCCCTCCTTGCGGGACTCAGCACCAATCTGGCCAGGCCAGCTGCAGGTGAGGGTGTGCTTGACGGCGCTTGCGAGGCTGCTTTCGTCGCAGGAACAGCTGCTCTCGGCATGCCGATCATGACCTGCGGGGCTGTGTGTGCAGCGCTGGCACCCGTGCAGGGTCGTGCCTCGGGCAGTCGCAAGAAGAAAAAGAAGTCAGGAGGAGCTAATAAAGGCAGCAAGGGCAAGGGCGGACGCTCCTTGGCAGGCAAGTCATTCAGCGCTGACTCGACCCTGCCTGGCCTCGGTCCCGCTTCAAGCAGCCCGCTAGATATGTCGGCTCTCGACACAGGACCGCTGACGCTCGACAGCTTTAAGGAAAAGGACAAGCAGGCGGCCGAAGGTGAAGAAGACGGGTCGAACTCCGGACGTCCTTCGCTTGATACCGTCGGTCAATCACAGCTCGAGGAATGGTTCTCGCTGGCGGATTACAACGGCACCGCTTGGATCTCATTCCGTGAAGCGCGCACCGCGCTGGACTTGGAGCGCGAGCGCTTCGCGTTCTACGACTCTGACCGCGACGGTCGCTTGCGCGCTGACGAGTTCGAGACCTATTACGCGGATAGCATGCGCCTGGGCGGTGTTTTTGTGCCTCCCAAGCCACCGCCGGGTCCAGTCAAACCACCCGAACGCAGCCCGCAGCAGTTGCGTAATGCGTACGACAACGACCTGGACGGCAACATCAGCTTGTTCGAGTTGGGACGACTGCTGGTCGACTACGGCCGCATCGAACTCGACGCGAATGATGTGTTGCGACTGATCGATACCGACCGCGACGAGCTGGTCAATCTCACCGAGATGCCTGCCCTATCAGGTATCTTACACCCGGTCGTACCGCCAGATGATGCCGCGGCACTGGCGCTCGAGGCCGAAGCTCCGAAGACGATTTTGGACCTCTTCGGTCGGGTCGAAGCTCGCGGAACGGATATCGGTGGCACCCCTTATCCGCCGCGCATCCTGGGCCCAGTGCCGATCTTCAGGCGCCTCGACCTGGACAACGACGGCTTCATCTCGACCGTCGATCTGTCCGAGCTATTGCGACCCATCCAGCTTGGCTTCAGGCCGCACGCTGTCTTGGGAACCTTGGACCTGAACGGCGATGGCCGTCTCTCGAGCGATGAGTTCGAGCACGCCATGGTCGGCGATCGCTACCGCGACTGAGCGAGTTCGTCGTGCAGCACTCAAGGGCGAGTGCATGCGGACTCGCGATCCATATTCGAGCTTGGGTATGGCCAACGCGCCGCTTCAGGGTCTGACCTTCATTCCTCCCGCGAAGCCTCCCAACATTTCCCTTACTTGAGCTTCAGATGCCGAGCCGTCGAACCCGAGAAACGGTATCGAAAGGGTTTGGTGATACGGGAATGGAACAGAAGCAGAGGAACAAGGTGCTACGCAACCACAGAGAGTTAGCTCTCAATGGTGGCTTCAGCATGGTCGAGGTGATGATTGCGATGGTCATCCTCGTTGTAGGAGTCTCCGGGTACAGCAGCGCGATCATATCGACCTCGCTGTCATCCGAGACGACGCGCGAGATGAGGGCCGCAACAGAATCTGCCTGGAGCGCGATGGAGGAGATCCAGGGCACAGACTTCGCGAACAGCTTCGCGAGCTTTAACAGTGACCCTGCGGATGATCCGGGGGTCGCAGGATCGGCGGCGGGCGCTGACTTCAGCGTGGATTCGCTGAGTGCAGTGGAAGGCGATGCGGACGCTTCTGTTGGCGAGATTATCCTGCCCGCCATCTGGGTCGAAGGTGATCTGCAGCTGCGTGAAGACGCTGACTTGCCGGAGCTAGGAATGCCGCGCGATCTGTCCGGTGACGGAGTCATCGACGATCTGGATCACTCCGACGACTACATCATCCTGCCTGTCTTGGTGCGCATGAGCTGGGAAGGCTCGAGCGGTCCGATTGAGCTTAATTTCAGGACAACGCTAGGTGGTCTATGAGCACTAAGAGAAGAGCTCAATTCCGCGCGCAAGCCGGCATCACATTGATCGAAGTCTTGATGGCATCGGGCCTCATGGCAACGGCTCTAGGGGCCGTTGCCATGATGTCCAGCAAGACCGAGGACGCGTACCAGACCGCATCCGCAGCTCTTCGCATCGAGCAGAACCTGCACGGTGGATTGCAGCGGGCAGCTATGGAGCTGACCACGACAGGGACCGACCACCTGAACCCTCCCAATCCTGTCGAAGGCATCGCCTTCTCGACGCTCGACTTTCAGCGAGTCATCGGCAACACCGGCGGCGTTCCCGACTTGGGTTCGCTCGATCGCCTGGCGCTTGAGCTGGCCGATGGCGAGGTTGACGATGGTTTGGACAATGACTCCGATGGCTTGATCGACGAACAAGAACTCGTCTTTCGCACCAACGTCGGCACGGCGGACGAGAAGCGCGTTGTGCTCTGCAACCACGTGCTTGAGTACATCGAGGGCGAGATGCCCGATGGTGCAGACAACAACGGCAACCTGCTCGAGGACGAAGGCGGCTTTCACTTTGTCCGCTCGGGCAACATCCTAACGCTGCGTCTTTCGGCGGGCGGCTTCGATCACACCGGGCACTTGATCGTTCGTACAAGTGAGCTGTCCGTCAGAATGAGGAACTGAGTTATGCGCTATTTCACGAGTGAACAGAGACTGCAGCCCCAACAGGGAACCGCAATCATCGCCGTCCTTCTTACCGTTGGCGTGCTCGGCACGCTCTCGATGGGAATGCTCTCCATGGTCGGCAGCAACTACAGAGTCAACCGTCAGGTAAAAGACAATGTAGGATCGAAGCTCCTCGCCGAGGCGGGGCTGACCGAATCTGTTTATCGCATGACGCTCGGCTCCGATGGCGGAATCGGATCGAAGGGTCAGCTCGAGGACATGGGCACCGGCGGCTTCTGGGTCGAGACCGACGACAGCGCCGGTGGCGGCTTGGTCACGGTGACCTCCACCGGAGTTGCAGGCAGATCAGCATCGCGTGTCGAAGTGGTGCTGCAGCAAGGTTCGTCATCTTTCTTTAGCTGGGGAGCCTTTGGTGAGGACTCGCTAACGATGGAAAGCAACGCCCACGTCGATAGCTACGACTCATCGAGCGGAACCTACTCGGACCAAGCGGTCAACGGCAGTGGGTCGGACACCTTTGCGAACGCGAACGGCAATGTTGGAAGCAACTCCGACATCACGCTTTCGCAGAATGCGACGGTGAATGGGAATGCCGTCCCTGGTCCTGGCGGGACGACAACGATCAGCGGCACGAACGCAGAAGTCACTGGCTCAACGCTGCCCTCCACCGAACTGCAAGACATGCCTGAGGTCGATCTGCCTACGACCATTTCCTCGGGCCCCAGGACAATTTCGGGCAACTCCACGGTCACGATGCCTTCGGGCGATCATGCCCACGACGAATTCGTCGTGGAAGGTGGTTCGACTTTGATGATCATCGGCCCTGCGACAGTGGTCATGGAAAGTCTCGAGCTGAAGTCGAATGCCGATGTCTTCATCGATGCAACCAACGGTCCGGTCGAGATCTTCGTCATCGGAGACTTCGTGATGAATAGCAACACCCACATGGGTTCGCTCACGCAGAAACCCGCCGACCTGACGCTCAATCTGCTCAGCGACAACGTGATTGATCCCGACATCCAAATTGATCTGGACAACGTCGACTTCGAGTCCAATGCCGAGCTGTTCGGAACTATCTATGCACCGAATGCGCGTGTCGAGATCAATTCCAACTTCGAACTCTTCGGTGCGGTCATTGCACGCGAAGTCCACTTCGGCTCTTGGTCACGCGTGCACTTCGACGAGGCCTTGCTTTCCGCCGGCGACAGCTCCGGCTCGAACGAATTCACTCGTGTTTCGTGGCGTCAACTGCCCGTTGCCGCGTCCGAAATCCAATGGTAATCCTGACCCACATCCTCCCGCTGGCCCTGACGGGCCTGATCTTCTCTCCGACATCTGATGAAGTGCGCACTGATCTGAGCGCAGCTGAAGAGAGAATCCTGGAGACCCTTCGAGAATCGCGAGAGGCTCGCTCTATGGAGAGCGAGCCTTGGGTCGACTCCATCGAAGATGACATCGGCAAGTCGATTCCACTTTTGCTCGAGCTGCTCGAGACGCGTCGCATCCCCAAGACTGAAGACGATCATGAGGCGCAGCGCCTCTCCGAGCCGCAACGCTCGATCCTTTTGTCGGGCCTTTCACGCATGCCTGCGGCCAAGCTCGTAAACGCAGCGGAGACTCTTCTCGAGGCACAAGAACTCGATGCGCACGACTACGCGCTGGCGATCGTGCTGCGTTCGTTGACGGCCTCCCCCGCGCAACTCGAACCGATCTCACAGCTCGCGCTTGCGGTGAAGTCCGAGGATGCCAAGCTGCATCCGGCGCTCGAAGCCGCCTTTGGAGAGAGCTTGCAGCGCATGCTTGAAGATGAGCCGGCCTGTGCCTCCGAGCTCGGTTTCTTGAGAGCCTCCAGCTTCAAGCTGCTGCTGCCCAGGACGATTCGCGCGATCGGCAAGGCTCGCACAGCCCTAGGCTGCTCGACTCTGCTCTGGATCGCGCGCACTGAACAGGAGCTGAGGCCCGCCGTCTTTGCTCAAATTCGTCTGACGGGCCCGAGTCATGACGAGGCGGTCAACACAGCTTTGATCAAGCTGATGGTCGACCATGTTCGATCCGCGCCCGAGCGCGAGAAGCGATCCGCGGTCGTCGCTCTTGGCGAGCTGGAGCACCCGCGAGCAGTCGAAGTCTTGATTCCGTTGCTCGAAGCCGAAAGCGGCGTCGCATCCGATGCGCTCTGGTCCTTGCAGAAGATAACTGGGATGCGCTTTGCCGCCGATCCCTTCCGTTGGAAGCATTGGTTCGAACAAGAGATAAAGTGGCAGCACGAGGCCTATCCGGCGGTCGTGCAGGATCTGCACGGAACAGATGCGGCCAAAGCGGTTGCAGCGATTCGAACTTTGGCCACGCACCACTTGCACCGCAAACTGCACTCGCAAGAGCTAGCTCGAGCACTCGACGAGGGTCCACGTGTGCGCAAGCCAATGATCTGTTCGGCTCTGCAGATGCTGAACTCCGACGATGCATTGCCGGCGCTCCTGCGCGCCTTCGACACCGAGGAAGAACGTCAACGTAATGCCGCCCTGCGCGCGCTCGCTGCTATCTCGGAACTCGACCTTCCGTCCGAGTACGGCGGGATGCGCGACGAGTTGCTACGCCACTACCCGGACTTGCGGGGCTGGTAGTCCTTAGCTCATCAATAGCCGAGCTAGCTCTATTCCTATTCCGCTGGGCGCAGACGCCAAGAAGTCAGGCGCAACGTCGCTCGTTCATAGCAGAGAGACGATCTTCTCGTGCCGGGGTCCGTTCTCCGGATCCGCGACCGCGTAGTTAGCGTTGCCCCTCATTCCGACGCCGGCGGTCGTACCGTCGAGCCCGAGGATGTAGAAGTGAATGTTGAAGCTGGGCTTGCCGGCTTCATTGAGCAAGCTCGGTTGCCAAGCAGAAGCACGCTCTGCCTGACGTGCGATGCGAGCGAGCACTTCGAGCCCTGCGTCGACGGGAGCAGCTCCTTGTCGCATCAGCTCGACGATCATCGCGCTGCCGCAGGACAGGATCGCTGCCTCTCCCCTGCCGGTGGCGCCCGCGCTGCCCGCCTCCTGATCACAGTACAGGCCCGCGCCAATGATCGGAGAGTCGCCAATGCGGCCCGGGATCTTCCACGACAGACCGGACGTCGTCGTCGTGCAGGCCACATCACCGCTCGTCGCCATCGCCGAACAGTGAATGGTGCCCGTGACGCGTTTCGGCCCGAACAGGTCGGCCTCCGCAACCAGCTCGCCATCGACTTCGATCAGTGAGCCGTGTGCTTCCTTTTCCTTGTTGGCGGGAGCAAGACGATCGTCGCGATCGCTCATCGACTCCTTCCAGCGCATCCAGATGGCACGCGTCTCTTCGGTCAACAGCTCGCTATGCGCATGACCGTGTCCACGCGCAAAATCGTAAGCGCCTCTGCCGACAATCATGCAGTGATCGGTGCGCTCCATGACGAGACGCGCGACCTCGCACGGGTGCAGGATGTTCTCGATGCAGGCGACCGCGCCGGAGTTGTGAGTCGGACCATGCATCACGGCCGAGTCCAATTGCACGACGCCGTCCTCGTTAGGAAGCCCCCCGAGTCCGACCGAGCGGTCCTCAGGATCGGCCTCTTGCGTCTTAACCACTTCGATCGCGACATCGAGCGGATCGGCGCCATCGACCAGCATCTGGTAATGCTGCTGCATGCCCTTCAAGCCATTGCCTGAGCCAACCAACGTTGGTCTGCCACGCACAGCTTGGCGTGTCGAGCCGAGCGACTTGCTCGAGGCGTGAACAGCAGGAGCCGTGTTGCAGGCCAGCGTGGCGGCCGTGCCAATCGCGGCTCCAAGGAAACCTCGACGTGTCGGGGCCGTATGCGGATTGCTCGTATCGCTCATTACTTGTCCTCGTTTTCTTTGTCGGTTGCTTCGGGCTCAGCGTCACGTGGTAAATCAAGACACAGCGTGCGCAGCCAGTGCCTGGAACCGATGAACCAATCGCGCCACTGCTGAGCTAACACTTCGTCCTCGGCCTCTTCAGCCGCCTTCAAGCGCACGCGCCGCGCGAGCTGCATGCTCTCTAAGTAGCGGTCGAGGTCAGCAGGCTCCGGATCCGCGATCGCTAAGGCTGCGCCCAACAAGGCTGCCGTCGTGCGGCGCAACTCCTCGATGTCGATGTGATTCAGCCGGTCCAGGTTCGTGTGGTAGGCGAAGTCCGTGAAGTGCCACAGCAAGGCCGCAGGAATGTCCTGACTCAAGAAGACATCGTGATCGCTACCGCCTTCCCAAGGGTGATCCGCAGTCTTCCAGCCGCCTGTCATCACAGCGACATCTGCCAAAGCACAGCGCGCGATCAGTGCCAGCCCTTCGGGCGCGAGATCTTCTTGCTTGACGCGTCCCGCTCCCCAAGGGGTGTGTTCGTCGGGCGGCAATGTGACGAGCGCGCCGGGATCCGGGCTACGTTCGAGCAGACAGATCGCACCGGTCCGCTCTTCTGATGGTCCAGTCATGTCGGACGAAAATCCTGCGATGACTTGATGGTCGGTGTGCTTGAGATAAGTGCGCGTCATTTCCATCTCGTCACCCCAGATCATCTCGAGGTTACGAAGAGGAAGTTCGATATGTCCCCCGTCGATCAAACCCGCCAGGGCGACCGCACCTGTCACCAGGCCGGAGACTCCGCTGGCATTGTCATTCGCTCCAGGCTCTTGCACGTGCGCTGCAACGGCGACGCTCTGATCTGCGTGCTCGCGACCGACGATGCGCGCGATGATCGTACGCACGTCATGCTCGTGCCACTCCACGTCCGAGCGCAAGTGTAGCTGGATGTCCTCGTCCTTTTTCAATTCTGCGCGCACGCGTTCAAGCACGCGCGGCGAAATGTGTGCGACGGGCAGTTCCGTGCCGGGCCGGACCTTGCCATAGCGAATCGCGTCGAGATGCCTCTCTTCACCGGTTGGATCGATACAGAAGTCAGGCAACCAGGAAGATAGGACTGCCGCAGCGCCCTTCTTCGCAGCTCCACGCATGGCTCGGCCGAGCGGCTGATCGGTGACCAGAATCTGGCCCTCCTGCAGCTGATCCAGATCCATGCACACCGGCCCACGCACGTTGCTGCTGGGCGAGTAGCTAGGCAGCATGGTGCGTGCCAAGTCGTTCTTAGCGTCGAATGACAGCAACGTCTCGTCGCCCGAGCGACTCATCAAGCGCAGCGATGCACTGCGCGGCGTCCAGGCGCGGTGCCCCAATGGCTCATTGATGATCTCGATCTCAAGACCCGGTTTGCTGCCGAAGCCAGCTGCACGCAACAGGTGCTCGACGCGCTCCATCACGGCGTTGTAGCCCTCGTTGCCCGGCTCTCGATAGAAGCCGTCGATGAAGGCCGTCAAATCCTTGGCCCCTTCCTTGTCGAATCGCTCGAGCAAGGCTTGAACAAATGGATACGTACCGGTCGGGAGCAACTTGACCGGCGGCCCTTTGTGGTCCTCGAACACGACCGTTCCGAAGCGCATCTCCGGGGTCAGTTCGATGTTGCCGGCGGAGGCGCATCCGCTTAGGACAAGACAGGCTGTCGTCAGGAAGCTGAGTGCTGAGGTAGGCATACTTGAATCGTCCGTCGACCTACATATAGGGATCGAGGAACAGCGCGAGGCGCGTACGCGCATCCGCCGAGATCTGGTCCTTGGCAGTCATGATGGCCCCGGCCAATGAGCCTTCAGCTCCGTGCGCAACGGCAGGATCGATCAATGGCACGGCGGTCGCGATCACGCGCCGAGCGTTCTCGACGTTCTGATTCATGGTCGCGATGATCGCTTCGACCGTGACATCGTCATGTCCTTCATGCCAGCAGTCGTAGTCGGTCGCCATGGCCAGAGTCGCGTAGCCGATTTCGGCTTCGCGCGCGAGCTTGGCTTCGGTCAAGTTGGTCATGCCGATCACATCAACGCCCCACTTGCGATAGATCTTTGATTCGGCGCGGGTCGAGAACTGCGGCCCTTCCATGCAGACGTAGGTTCCGCCCTCGTGCACTTTGAGGCCGAGCTTATTCGACGCATCGACGAGCACCTTGCACAGCGCGGGCGACACGGGATCGGCGAACATGACGTGTGCGACACAACCGTCGGTGAAGAAGGTGTCGGGGCGATGACGTGTACGATCGAAGAATTGATCGATGACCACGAATTCACCCGGCACGATGTCTTCACGCATCGAGCCAACGGCCGAGACCGAGAGGATGCGCGAGACTCCCAATTTGCGCATGCCCCACACGTTGGCGCGATAGTTAATCTCGGACGGGCTGACTCGATGACCGCGACCGTGACGCGGCAAGAACACCATCTTCACGTCGCCAAGGCGACCGGTAATGTAGGCGTCGCTCGGCGCTCCAAAGGGAGTCGAGAGCTTGACCTCTTCGATGTCGGTCAGTCCGTCAATTTCGTACAAGCCGGAGCCACCAATGACTCCGATGACCAGTTCTTGCGTCATGGGTTCCTCGCGTGCCGGGGGGGGCAGGGTACAGTCGGGCGCCAAGGGTACGCTGTGCGCCCGGAACAGACCACGCCGAGATGGCCCGGCGAGGTACGAAACAAGCTCAGATGGACGGACTTGCGCAGAGAAGTACCTTTCCTACGCCTGCTTGCGAGTCAATCCTTGGGCCAGATGGAATCACCACGTCCATCGTCGCGTCGTCCGCCCCGTTGCGATCCACCACGGCCCCGGCTGGAGGAGCGACGGTCTGTCTGATAACCACCGCGCTGCTGCGAGCCATCATGTCCACCACTGCCATGCGCTCGTTCCTCACCGCCTGAGCCACGATCGAAACGGCCACCCGAATCGGCACGTTGATCATGACCGCGATCAGAGCGGTAGTGATCCTCTCCCGCGCCACGTCGATCTGCAGCATGCTCGCCGCGCGGCCAATGGTCGCCGCGTTGCTCGCCGCCTTGTCCCCCACGATAGCCACGGCCTTGGCCCGGGGCACCGCGTCCGTGCTGACTGGAACGATAGCCTCCTCGTGATCGCTCCTCGTACTCCTCCGCCGCGTCCTCGCGCGTCGGTCCAATCAAGCGCCGCAGCACGAGCGTCGCATAGCTACCACGCGGCAACGCGAAGCGCACTTTGACCAAGCTACGTCCGGGACTCAACGGATCCGGTTCAGCTGGACGGATGCGTAGCTCTTGCGGCACGACAACCATTTGCCGGTTCTCCGCCTTGAGACCGAAGCCGGGAACATCGCACTGCAAGCGACGCGTGTCGACACCATCCTCCTTCAACAGCGAACGGTAGATTCGCAGTTGCACCGGATCTGTAACACCCTCGAACTTCTCGCCGAAGAGCGGAAAAATCCCGTTCCAACCCGGCTCTTGCGAAACCTCAAACTTGGGGAAGAGCAACTTGCCCTCGCGAGCCGGCACCGGGAACATCTTGTGCGGATCGCAGTACTCCTCGAGGTAGGACACAACCGCTCTGTTCCACATGTGCGACTGATACGCGAACAAGTGGATCAAGCGCACACGGTGCGAGATGAAATTGAATGCGCCGGCGAAGTCATCGGGCTCGCGGCGAAGATGCTCGAAGACCGAGTGGTGGCCGCCGAATTTGCCTGCGATATCTCGACATGCGCGCCAGTCGCCCCAGTGGCGATACAAGGCCGACTTAAACGAGCGGTGGTGCTGATTGTCGAAGCGCGAGATGCGCGTTAGGAGTTGCTGCAGTGCCTGCTCGGGCCGACCGTGCAGCAGCTCCAGGAAGATCCAACCCTGGCCATGCCGCAGATTGCCGAAGCGTTGCTCATCGAAGTAGTTGGGCAGCCCGTGCTCGCGTACGAACTCGAGCCCTTTGCGCATGCGATGCAGTTCTTGCGGTCCCAGGTCACGCACGATGATCTCGAACCCATTGCCGCGGCTGTCCTTGCTATCGAGCGGGCGCCGCATGCAGCCCACGTCCTCGATGATGAGTCCCTCTCGTCGAACGCGCAGGGGTTGCCCGCGCGAGACGCTCATGTACTGCACAGTCACTCCCTGACGGTCCTTCAATCCAGCGATTGCAATCTCGCCAGCTGGGATCCCGAGCTCGTGACCGAGCTCGGCAGCGGCTTCGATGGATGTCATCTTGCGCTTGGTGACGCGATACACACGATGCTCCCCCTTCGACTGAAGAATATCTTCGTCGAGGAGTTCGGTGACCTTGAAGTCTTGCGGGCGGCTCTTGAGCTTCACGAGTGCTTGTCAGTGGGCTCGCACTTTGGCGAGTTGTCGCAGAGCGCGCTCATAGTCGGCCGGCAGGGCGGACTCGATGCGTTGCGTCGGATCGTTCTCGATGTCGGGCAGGCTTGCACCGGCACGGAACGGAAATTCGAGGGTCGCCGCATGCAGAGTCAGGCGATCCATCAGAGGGCGTTCGGTCTGCCCCTTCTTGGGCCGATACTTGCGCTTGACTTCAGAAAGCATGAGCTCGCTGCGCCGGCCATAGAGCGGATCGATGACCAGCGGGAAGCCAGCATGTGCCAAGTGAACACGAATCTGGTGCGTGCGGCCCGTCTCCGGATAACACTTGACCAGCGTGAAGCCACGAAAACTCTGGACCACGCGGACACGCGTGCGTGACGGCTTGCCACCAGTCCGAATGAGCATGCGCCCGACGCGCCTGCGGTCCGGCGAGATGGGTGCGTCGATCCACTCATCTTCGCCCTCGGCCGGGCGGAACTCACCTTCGACTAGGGCGAGGTATTCCTTCGACACGAGTCCCGTTTGGAAGCAACGGCGCAGGTAGCGTTCCGCTTCGATCGACTTGGCGACGAGCAAGATGCCCGTCGTATCCTTGTCGATGCGGTGCACGGCGCGCAGCCTGCGATCCAAGGTCGTGTCCGCATCGCCGCGTTCAACTTCAGCGTCGGTGACCTGCACGGCACCTGCCACCACATTGCTCTTGTCGTCGCGCGAACGGGCTAGCGACAACTCGAGCAACCCGCCCGAGACGCAGGCCGCGTCACGATCCCAGCGCTCGGGCTCGACAGCCAAGCCAGCCGGCTTATCGACGGCCAACCATTCGTCTTGCTCGGCCAGGATCCGCAGCGGTGTCCTCGGTGCGACCGGGGTCTTCGGTTCGAAGTCGTCAGGTATATCGATGCTGACGACCTGGCCTTCGCGCAATCTCCATGACGGGAGTACGCGCGCCCCGTTGACGACTACGGCGCCGGACCGAATGAAAGTGCGCAGGTGACCTTTGCTCAGCAGCGGAAACTGCAGACAGAGGAATTCATCGAGTTCGATGCCGCTGCGCTCGTCAGGAACGACCAAATGCTCACTCATGATCGAAGCCTTCCTTCCAGAGCTCGAGGTGAGAGACGGGCGGTCGGCGCCCGCTCAATCAGCCTTCGGTGTTTGCGTACAGGTGGCTTCGCAGCGCACCGACGTATGGGAGATTCCGATACTTGCCAGCGAAGTCCAAGCCATAGCCGACGACGAACAAATTCTCGACCTCGAACGCGCGGAAGTCCGCGTTGAACTTGACGGAGCGGCGCGTCGGCTTGTCCAAGAACACGCAGCTCTTGACTTGCTTGGCTCCGCGCTTCATCAACTCGCTACTGAGGGCGTCCAACGTCCTTCCTGTGTCCAAAATGTCGTCCACCAGCAACAGGTTCCTATCCTTGATCTCGTGATCGGCCGGGAACATGTTCACATCCAAGCGGCCGGACTCCGTTCCGTCGCGATAACTAGAGGCAGCCACGAAGGCCAACTCGAGCGGAATCGGAATGCGCCGAATCAAGTCGGAGGCGAAGATGCAGGAGCCTTTCAATACCGAGACCACGGTGAATGGCTCGCCTCGATAGAACTCCGTCACGGATTTCGCGACACGGTCAATCCCTTCCAGGATGTCCTGTTCACTGAACAGGATCGATTCGATGTCTGTATGCACGGCTTTTGCTGGGGTGAAGAGGACCGCGCATCGTACACGAAGCGCTTCACAGAGGCCAGATCGCTGCGCCGGGTCAAGTAGGGCGATTTCTAGTGGCTAGTGGCACTCTCCAGACGGGCAAGCGAGCCAAAAGACGAGTGAGGATCCTGCTTCGAGGCGACCCAGGCACCTTTTTTGGCCGAAAAGCGGCCGGATGTGGGCCGCGAGGCAAGCGTGTTCGCGCTGGATGGCTCATGGCCGTGCGCACGAGACTCTCTAATTACACGCTTGAATTCTCGGCCTGCTAGCCTCCAGAGGCAAGCCACACGAGCAGCATTCAGGATGGACTCCTTAGCAATTCGGGATGTGCAGCAGAATGTGATAGACCGCCTTGATGCATTGAACACTCATGCTAGATTGGAAGTAGGTGAGACGAGCTTTCCTAGCGAAAGCGATGTTCTCCTCGGGTGCAGATCAGCGGCAGACTGATGGCTGATTCACGCACTCCGGAATTGACAGCAGAATTTGGCACAGCGCAGCTCTTCACTCTCAGGCAGTTTGAGTGCAATCCCCCTGCGGCCCTTCCTACGAGACCCGGCAAAGTCCTCGTTTGATGGCCTCTACTGACAAAGGGTGGGTTCGGTGCAGAGGCGCGCTGGCGAAGGGGAAGTTCCCTCCATGCCTTCACAACCCAATCACTCGATATCACACGAGTACAAACTATGACGAAGCGTTCGTACATCCGCCGTTCGGATGAGGAATTGATCGGTGCCCTCGAGCAGCAGATCAAGCAAATTGAGGCCCGGAAGCAATCAAAGATGCGCAAGGACTCTCCTGTTCTGAAGGAGGTCCCGAAGGTCAAGCGCAAGCTCAGCGCCTTCGCTCAACTTTGCATGGATCACGATCGGCATGACCTGGTCAATACGGTGATGGCATTCCTCGCCACACTCGAATCCCAGTCAAAGTCCGAGCTAAGGTCGAAATCGACTGTCTGAGCCGATCTGGAGACACTCGACTGTCGAGCGGCTCCTCCTTTCCAGGCTCAACTCGCGCACTTCCTCGCGACGACTTCCCATTTCCTCCATGGGAAGCTCGAGTGAGTCGCCCCGTCTTTCTCTGCGGGCGGCTCGGAATAGCTGCAATTAGCAGATCAATACAAACGGGCATCAGAACGTCTGGCTCGCGAGAGCCCATTAGCGATCTGACCGGACCTCTGTGTATGCGCCTATCTACTGCGCGTCTGGATTAGAGGCATTGCGCTTCGGCCTCGTATTCCTCTGGAGACGAGGCGACACTCCACTCGGCGCAACGAATACAATAGGGCTGGACTTCTCGCCTGATTCGTACGCGAGTTCTTCGGAGGATCAGCGAATGACGCTTCAGGGCCACCCTTCCGTTCGCGTCCATGAGAGCACGACACTTCATAGTGGACGTGTCTTCGACCTCGTGCACCAGCGCATTGAACTCCCTTCGGGACTGCGCCAAGAGCTCGACCTAATCGAACATGCGGGCGCAGTTGCCATTGCCGCGCTCGGCCCAGATGGACGACTTCTTGTCGTTCAGCAATACCGAGCGAGCGTGGGTGATTGGCTGTTAGAGATCCCGGCCGGCCGCCTGGAACAAGACGAAGACCCGCTCACGGCGGCCGCCCGCGAGTTGGAAGAGGAGACCGGACATCGGGCGCAGGTTTGGGAGCTGCTCAGGACCATCATTCCTGCTCCTGGATTCGCCAGTGAGCGTATCTATCTCTACCTCGCCACCGACCTGGAGCTGATCGCTAATGGCGGCCTGGCATGCGACGAGGACGAGGAACTCGATGTGAGCTGGCAGTCGACGCAAGATATCATCGCAACCAACCCGGATGCCAAGAGCCTGATCGCAGCTCTGTTGGTAGATCGCCGACTCCAGAGTGCATCGGAGCCCCGTTCCTAGCACGAAGCAAACGGCTTAGCCGTGGCTCGCCTCATGGCCCCGAGGCGCGAGCTTTGGTCATGGCGCTTCGCCCACCACCAGAGCAGTAGCTCGGCTTCCGGCACCCATCAGAGACATCCGGCAACGTCCGTAAGGAACTGGAAGCCGCCCTGAGATGGACCACGCTGCCCATCCGCCTCGAGCGTGACCAAGGCTCCCGGCGCGACAATGCGCACGCGCCCAAGAGCCGAGGCCACTCCTAGCCCCAACCCGTACAGGCCAATATCGACTCGCTTCTCGACGGCGAGTCCAAGGTCCGGGGCTGGTGCGACTTTCGGTGAGCCACCCGGCGTGGGCCCGACCTGATCGTGCATCGAATTTTCGTCAACGCGAGACAGGAGCGTGGAGTCAGCGGTACGACTGGAGCGCGACAATCGGGCCGGACCCGGGTCTGTTTGGCCACTCAGCCGGGCCCGCAACCAGCGGGGTACGCGCTTCGCATCCAGCACGACTCGATTCGCCGAACGCCATGCCTCGTTGACGCACCACACGGCTAGTACTCCAGGTATCGGGACCAGAGAGGTTGGTCGCGCCTCCAGTCGCCCGCGATGGTGGGACTGCAAGTCATCGTCGACGAGGTCCAGCCAGACTCCTCGCGCTCGCGACCTGACACTGACCATGGACCTTTCGCCATGAGTTGACCCTTCTGCAATTCCACCCGGCTCGCTGCCCTTTGGGTCAGGCCTAACCGCGCCGCCCGCAGGACCGCCCTCCTTTGCCAGCAGCTTGTCCACACTGCAGACCCACCAAAGCCCGTGGCATGGACCTGTTGCGATCTGCAGAATTGGGCCAGCCAACTGCCGCTCGGCCGCTACGCGACCGGCGTAGGTCAATCGCCAAAGTTCTCCGGTCGCACTCGCAGCCAAGGCGCCGGTCTTCCCGCCCGCCACGAACTGCAAGCCAGGCCTGTGCAGCATGCGTATGCGATAACCCGAGGCGTCAAGACGCCACAACTCGCCCGCGCCCCTGTTCGCTTCCGGCTCGACCAACAAAGCTTCAAAGCCTCCAATCGAGTCGAGGTCCGAGACCCCGCTGAAGCTTGTGCTTGATAGCAGCGCACCGTCCGCCGCGAGTGCTGACAATCGATGGCAGCCATCGGAGTGCCCGTGTCGCGCACTGACGACCCACAGTCCCCCACCTTGTCGAGCCGCAAGCCTGACCGGCGCGCGATGCGTCACGCTCGATCGAACGATCAGGTCATCGTCGAGTCCATAGACCCGATTCGCACCACGATCGGCAACCCAGAGCACAATCTCCTTCGGCGTAACCTGTCCCTTCTGGAAACGCCGCAGACCAGCAGCAATCGCACCCATCAACAGGTAAGCAAGGAAGCTACGACGGGAACTAGGTACATGGCCCCGGGCCTTCTGCACGGAAGATGCAACCGCGCGGCTGTCCTCCGTGGCCGCGTCAACAGAATCCGTGCGTGCGCGGCGAGCGGGCCATCGGGAATCAAACACAACGACATGCTCGCGACCTCTGGAGGCCTCCCCATTCTCGCGCATCGGCTCCTGCACGACGCTCGACGCGGCGAGGGAGCGCGTGCTCTCTTCACTCACTCCCCTCTTGTGCCCATCGGGCTCACACCTCGTCTGCTCCATCGCAAGAAGAGACCTACGCAGCGGGGCTGGGTGTCAGCCAAAATCCAGTTTCCGTTCACGGACGAGCGCTCCCTCATCGCAGGGCGCAGCTCCGATCCGATTAGGCCGGATTGAAGACGTACAACACCAGGTACACGAGCACGCCGGTGACCGACACATACAGCCAGATCGGAAAGGTCCAGCGCGCCCATCGCTTGTGATCATCCCAACGCTCGCGATGCGCCAGCCAGAAGGTGCGCAGCACCATCGGCAAGTTAATCGCAGCCAAGATCACATGGCTCGCGAGCATCACCAGGTACGAGACCTGCAAGACACCTGTCGCATTGAACTTCGTCGGACCGCCACTGATCGGCAGCACAGCAACGTGGTAGTAGACGTACAGTACAAGGAAGGCTGCGCTGACCAGGAATGCGCGGATCATCCAATGCTCATGGACCTTCTTGTCCCCGCGCCGAATCGCACCTAGGCCCAGCAATAAGCACAGCGCCGCGGTTGCGTTCAAGACCGCGTTAATCGTCGGAATCACAATCGAGCGAGGCAATACGCGCGCAGGTCGAGCACCGTCGAGCAGACGCAACCGATCCAACAGATCTGCAAAGCTCTCTTCGACGACACTGCGATTCTGAGTGACATCATCGCCGCACTCGTACCAGCCCGCGATCACGCCTTCCGGATCGACCGCAACGAGGCGCGTCGAGTGCGTCATCTGCATGCGCTCAGCGAGACGCGCAATCATCTCGCCGTCCGTCGTGGCCGCTTCCGCTGCAGCCTCTTGCTCCACACCCAGGGGCTCCGGAGCGGGCCGCCCAACTCCAAGCTTCAGACCATTTCGTATGAAGCCATGGATCTCGTTCTCGTCACCGGTCAAGAACACCCAACGCTCCGGATCGGCCTCGTAGGACTGCGCGTACTCGCGCAACACCTCAGGTCGATCGTACTCGGGGTCGACACTGAGCGAGACGATGCGCACGTCGGTATCGGCGAGTTGATCGTGCAAGAGCGAGCGCACGTCAGCGGACAGGCGCGGACAAGGACCTGAGCATGAGGTGAAGAAGAGCACCATCACCCAAGGCTCGCCCAGCAGGTCTGCGCGCGTCCAGGCGCGCTCGTCAGCATCAATGAAGCTGAAGTCCGGAATCGCGCTGAAGCGCTTTGGACTATTGGGGAGCGGAGCGAGGCTGCTGCGCTGATCGATCGGCCCAAGATCAATGCCAACCGGTGCCGACACCCCCGGCCCCTCGCGAGTGTTCCCAGCTTGCAGTCCAGGGGCGGCCTGCGCGCGACTGCCCGCAAGACTGGCCGCCAAAGCAATCAGGATTAGAAGAGCAGCAGCGCGTCGCGCCATGAGGAAGAGTTCGCGCGACATGAGCAGATCGGAACGTAAGGAATCCGGACGTGGTTCAACCAAGAAGGGTCCGCAGCAACGGATCCATCACGATCGCGCAGAACAACACAGGCAGATAGACCAAGGACACGCGCAGTAGATTGCGGGCCTCGTCCATCGACTCGTTGCGAGCGAAGCGGATCGAAGCCATCAAGTACCAGACTCCAAGCCCGATGGCCAAGACGAGGTAGGGCAAGCCGACCATATCGTTAGTCAACGGCAGCAAGGACACCGGCAACAGCGCGGTCGCGTACAACACCGATTGCCGGCCGGCCTCGCCTTGCGAGTTTTTCATGGCCGGAATCATGCGCATGCCCGCGCGCGCATAGTCCTCGCGATAGATGTAGGCGATCGCCATGAAGTGCGGAAACTGCCACGCGAAGATCATCGCGAACAGAGCCCAAGCCCACGGTCCGCTCTCGCCGGCGATGGCTACGAAACCCAACAAGGGCGGCGCAGCACCCGAGATCGCACCGACAAGCGTATTCAACGTGCTAACGCGCTTCAGCGGTGTGTAGATTGCGATGTACAACAGCAGCGTCGCGACATTCAACAGAGCCGCCGTCATGTTGAACGAGAGCACCAGTCCGACCGTGCCGGTCGTAGCTAGCGCCAAGCCGAAGAAAATCGCGTCGCGCACCTTGATGCGCCCCTGAACGAGCGGCCGCTCTTTTGTCCGATCCATGAGCGCGTCCGTGTCGCGCTCGAAGACCTGATTCAACACACTGGCGGCGCCAGTCACCAACGCGACGTACAGCGCGGCTTCGAAGCAACGCCACAGGCCGGCCGACTCGACGCCACCAGCGCGCACAGCCATCAAAGCACCCATCCAAGCCGCGAGCACGACAAGTGTCGCGAGTCGCGGCCGAAGCAACATCATCCATTCGCCGAAGCGAACGGGCTCGTCGAGAAGTTCGTCTCGGGTGTCGAGCGTGGGTGTCAGCGGGCTGTGAGTCATCGATGCAATTTATGGCTGATTCGGGAGGCCCAGATCCTATCGGTTAGCCCGGATTTTTCATGAGTCTCGAGACAAAAGGCCGCGATTCGGCAGCTGCCGATGATTCGCGGGCGCCGGCTCCGCAGACGAGCTTGTAGGGTCGCTGAGGACACCAGTGCTCGCGAAGTGCCGGCAGGAGCCGAAAGGCCAGCGAAGCCGGCCTTTCGTGGCCATTGGTCCGAGAACTCATAAACAATCAGGGCGAACTACCTCTAAACGAACCCTCAGGCCCCCAGAACGGGCGGCAAAGCGGTCCCGGACGGACTCTCCGGCGCTGGTTCGGTAGAAGACTCGTGCGAGAACAGGCGTCGAGTCCACATGGCAGTCGTCAGCACACTTCCGAGCAGCATAGCGCCCACAGCGACATGCAAGGTCGCGAAGATTGCCTCGGCAACCGACACCCGTCCCTGAAAACCATCGCTCAGAGCAAAGATGGCGCCAACAGCCAAGATGCCAAGCACAACTTGCCCGTGCAGGAACACCAGCACCCAGCGTCGCAGTCGCAAGAGTTGCATGGCGCTCGCGGCCGGCCCCACGAAGGAATCGTGCGCGGCCCGTAACCTCTTAGCCAAGACCATCAAGGCGCCAAAGACGACAAAGGCAAACAGCACATGGATGCCGAGCGGCAAATGCAATCCCGAGTGCCGCAGCCACGCGCCGAGTACTACCTGAACGAAGACCAACACGACACACAGGTCGGACAGTTTTCGCAAACGTGCCTGACCCGGCGCCTGCCCGCTCTCGAGCGTATTCCAACGTGCGGCTGTGACAACCCACAGTGCGATCACAGTCGAGTAGAAGACTTGTGCGAAGGAGCCGTGAATAAAGGCGATCTGTTGGTTGTTCGCCAGGACACGTGTTCCGCCTAACACACCTTGCGTGATAACAAGCAACAGTGAAACCACGGCCAAGAGCAGCACTCGACGCGGCGAACGATGGAACCACATGGTCAGCACCACAAGGATGCTGATCAAGCCAACGAGGCTGGCCCACAAGCGATGCGAGTGCTCGAGCGTAACGCCCCACCCGCTGGCGAGCATTTCGTCCAGCGGATAGTCAAACATCCCCTGCCCCATCGTCTTCGGCCAATCAGGAACGGCCATACCGACGCGATAGGTCGTGACGGCGCCGCCAACCAACAGCAGCAAAGATGTCGCGACGGCGAGTGCAACGATCGAGCTTCGCGGGCGGAAGCACAGCAGGATCGCCGCCACTCCAGGTTGCCACGCGAACATCGGATCGCGAAATAATGCGAGGACGGTCGCCGCAGCAAGAATGCTGGCGAGAATGCGCGGCGTGCGCGTGGGGGTTCCTGCGGACGATGACATGGCCTGGGATCGATCGGGAGACTCTCGAGTGGCCGAGTTCGCGGTCTGGAGCCGACCGTCTCGACAGACCTGAGTCGACTCAGAATGCTGCCGGGAATGTACCAATGGCCGCGAGCCCGCAGCCACCGGAAAGGCGCGCTTTCAGTCCGATGCTGGGCCCGATTTTGGGCTCAGTTCCGGGGAGGCCGCGTCCGGGGCTCTCTCATCGATCGGAGAGCCATCGACAGGCACCGCTCCTTCGCCTTGTCCAGACTGTCGCGCAGCGCGGGCCGAGGTCTCCTCGATCCCCCACGCACCTAACTGAATCATCGAATAGAGCAGCAATAAGACCGCGGGCGCGGAGGTCCACAGATTCTCGATACTCCCGCGATCTTGGCGCCGAGCGGTCAACGCGCGCCTTACGAAGTACGCAAGTATGGCCGTGTTCAGAACGAGCAGCAGTATAAGTGGAATCACGGGCAGCCAGCTCGG
Organism: Planctomycetota bacterium; assembly: GCA_047611405.1. Lineage (GTDB taxonomy): Bacteria > Planctomycetota > UBA1135 > UBA1135 > JBLFWN01. The sequence goes on from JBLFWN010000034.1 coordinate 32,668, forward strand.
CTTGTCAATCAAGCGCGGAGTCAAAGCGAGAACAGAATCTGCGACGATCACTGCGGCCTCCCCTTCTTGTTGGATGGCGAATCGACCAATGACAAAACATAGAAGACGAGCGACCACACGTCCTTGCTCGAGAGCGTCGTCGCTGCGGCAGGCATGATGCTGCCAGTGATGCCGGCCCGGATCCGGCGATAGAGATCCGCCGGCTGCGATCCACCACGGAACTGACCGCGCTTGAAGTTGCGCGGTCTGCTCTCTTGGCCCCACTCATCGACTCGACGGACTTGTTCTCCGGCGGCGTTCGACTCCCAGATCGAGGGACCATCACCGGCGCCATCGATGCCATGGCAAGTCGAGCACTTGGCGCTGCCTTCGAACAGCTCACGGCCGCGGGCAAGCATCTCCGATGAGACATGCGGCACGGGCGTGGGAACCTCGACTTGTTGCGCTTCCGCAGTTTCCCAGCGTTCTAAGACTAGTTCCCATTCACTCGCAACATCAGCTTCGACCAAGGCACCCTTGTCGACCGCGATTTCCAGCAAGAGTTGTTCGAGTTCTCCGCGCATCGCCAACAGCTGGATGTAGCGCGACACGCCGGTCACCTGCGGTTTGCTCAACTTCGTGAACGAACTCATGGATGTGCCGGGTACTCCCAAGACCAAGGCGCGCTCCAAATCATGCAGGAGCGGCCGTGAGCCGTAGGCCGAATGGGTCCACTTGAAAAGACCCGAGCGGAAGTCGCGCGGTTGCGGCCGAAGGTAGGTACCGGTTGGCCCGTCGCCGCCCCCCTCTATGCCATGACAATGTTGGCACTCTTCGCGATACAGCGCGCCTGCTTCCTGCATCGTGAGAGCGGCGCTCGAAGCCGGCCCGGAACCCGCAACAGGCACTCCATCCGGAACGATCGGGTCGGCCGGCGTCCCGAACATGCGCGCGAGATGGGCACGCAGATCGGCCTCGGCCTGGGTGTCAATGACCTTAACGTCAGCTAAGGCTTGCTGGCTGGTGCTCGACAATCCAAAGGCGTCCGCCGGCGGCGGCGTACCCAGGTCGCAGCCTGCGGTCATGACCCCACACAAAATCGTGGCAACCAGGATGGTGCCGCGCCATGAACACAGCTTCGCAGGCCGCCGCGCTTGGCGACGGATCGTCTCCACTTCCATTCCTCGCAGGCCGTTGTCGCTCATCGGGCCGAGAGTCTAATCACATGAACGCAACGGGAATACTCGCGCATGCGAGGAAGGTCAGGCGCGGGCTCTCCCCGCCTGGCAGCAAAGGTACTAGGACGATCCCCGAGATCCAGAGGCCGCGCTCCACCGGAGGCGTCTGTGACACACCGGACGGGCGCTATGCCGGGCCCTGATGCAGGTCTCGAACAGCCCGCCCTCAAGACAGCGATCCGTTCAGTGCCGGTCCTCGAACGAAGCTCTGTCTTGCAGCAAGACCCCAAATAGCCGGTCTTTGGGGGCGGCCCAACGACTAGGAACTCAATGCGCCTTGATCTGCATTCGATGACTAGCAATGTGCGGACCGCTCCTTTTCAACATGCTGCCAGCCTCGTCCAAGGCCTCCCCAGCGATTCGCGAATGATCTTCAGTACGAAGGGCAGCGACGAAGGGGGGCGCGGAGCACGATCCGGGACTATGCTTCTGCACTTCCAAGACACGCTGCATCCCTCCGATCCTCCATTGAACATCTCCCCGATCCTCCACCACCATGAATCCTCCGGCGCGCGTCTGACGCCTGCGGGGGATCGCCACTTGTTGACCTACGGCGACGTTCCTGCCGAGTACGAGGCAGCCCAAACGGGTTGCCTGATGCTCGACGAGACGACGCGTGGGGCGATCATGGTGACCGGCGCCGACTCGGCAGAGTTTCTGCACAGGATCCTGGCTAATGAAGTGCGCGGTCTGGAGCCGGGACACGGAACGGCCGGACTGCTGTTGAGTTCGAAGGGCAAGGTCCAGTTCAGTTTCGATCTACAGCCGATTGAAGATGGCTACTTACTGTCGACACCAAAGGGAAGCGCCACGGACTTGATGACGGCGATCGACATGTACCTGTTCTCGGATCAAGTCACCTTGACCGAAGTGACAGAGGACCATGCGCCTGTCGCAGTGCTCGGCCCCAAGGCTGGCGCCATCGTTCAGTCCGTGTTCGGAAGCGCCGCACCGAGCGAGATGCATGTCCCCTCGACAACATCTCTCGGAGGTCGACCGGTGACCATCACGGCCATGCCCATCGCCGGCTCGATGGGTTGGCGCATTGATGGCGGCCCCGAAGCAGCCGTCGATTTGTGGAAGGCATTCGAAGCCGCCGGTGCGCAAGGCGCCGGTGTTGTCGTCAACGACATCTTGCGCGTCGAAGCAGGACGCGCGCAGTTCGGTGTCGACATCGACGACACGGTCTATCCGCAAGAAGCTCGCTTGGAAGAAAGCTTCAGCCTCGAGAAAGGCTGTTACATCGGACAAGAGGTCGTTGCGAAGATCGATACCTACGGTGGGTTGAACAAACGACTGTGCGCGCTCGCAATAGATCACGACAACCCGATCAAGTCCGGCACGCGAATCTACCGCGAAGAAGGCGGTGAATGGCGCGACCTGGGCGTCGCGACTTCCTGGGCCTATTCCTTCGTGTTGGACACCGGCCTCGTGCTCGCTTATGTGAAGCGCAAGCACCAAGAGCTGGGAACCGTCTTTCGCGTCGGAGACGGGCCTACGACGGCGACCATCGTCGATATGCCGGTGCGCAAGAGTGCGCTTCCGTTGCCGAGTTAAGGTCGTCTTCGACCGTTAATCCGGCCCTCCCTTGTAGGGCTAGATGGAACCTTCGCTCTACCGAAGAATGCCAGTGCGTGCAGCGTGGCGCACACGCCTCGCTCATGGACCTTCGCCGATGTGAAGCCGGCTTGCCAGTCAGGCGACGCCAAACCCGTGGCGCATTTCGCCGCGGCCCACACGGGGATTGGGGTACTCGACGAAACTCCCTTCGAAGAGGGCCGGTCGTGTGTGGGTAATGCACATGCTGTTCCGTGAACCCGTGCATCTCGTCGCGACTACGAGGCTCGGGCCCCCTTCATATGAAAGAGGATTTCGGCGACATGCACAGCTCAAGCAAGCAAGAGGTTGCGCGCTTGTTGAGCCGCAATTGTTGCCCGTTCAACGCCCCTCGTTTCGGTCCAGATAGTTCATCGGGGACAAGTCATCTTGCTCGCTGCAGATTTCTTGTCCGCTAGCCGCCGGCTTCACGTTTCTGCATTCAGGGGGGGAACACACTAACCCCCATGAACACCATGGATGGAGAAAGTATGCATAGACAGCTCAGCCCGAATCTAGCCGCGCGTCACGACCGGGCTCACAGGCAAAGACAGCTCCTCGACTCATTAAGATGTGGTCTCGCCACGACCTTCCTGACGGTAATTCTAAGTGGAACCGTGGGCGCGAACGTACGCCTACAGAGCGCCGGCCCCGCTTTGGACACTCCTCAGATGGGTCCACAGACCCCCCCCCTGACCGTAGGATCGCATGCTGACGGACCGCCCAAGAGCGCGGATGAGCGGCAGCAATGGTTGTACGAAGCCCCACCCGGCGTAGCACCTGACCAGTATCCGGTTGAGTTGCACGACTCCATTCCGCTACCTACGCCGGCTCGAGTCAAAGCGGGAGCCAAGCGCGATACCGTGATCGAGCCCGCGAGCGGCGACCCCTATTTTCTGGGCTTCGCCGCTGGGCCCTACGACCCAGATCCGTCCGAGCTTCTCGACCCGCAGCTGATCGGCGCCATGGATGAGTACCAAGGGGTCAGCTGGAGCTGCGGGAATCGCTGTTTGTAGGGCGGCCTACTTGGGACGGGTAGCTTGTTGCGATACCCCACCGCCCCTTGCCGAGAGCTCAGACGAGCGTCGCCTTGAAGCGCTTGCCCTTGATGCGGCCCGCATTCAAACAATCGACCGCACCGCGGCTCGCACCACGTGCCACCGCAACATAGGTGAGCGTGTCGCGCACTTCGATGACGCCTACATCACTGGCGCGTAATCCGCCGGCCTCACCAGTCAGCGCGCCGAGGATGTCGCCGGGGCGCACGCGATCCTTGCGGCCACCAGAGATCAGGATCGTGCGCATCTTGGATTTAGCCGCGAGAGAGCGCTGCAGCGCTTTGAGCCCAGGGTCCGGATTGTTGCTACGCGACAGGACTTCGATCGACGCCCCCGTCAACTGCTCAGCCTCAGCGATGCGTGAGTCGCGCGGCCCACTCGCAAGTGATATGGCCAAGCCCGAACGCCCCGCGCGACCCGTACGCCCCACGCGGTGAACATAGATTTCGGGCTGCATCGGAAGCTCGTAATTGATCACTAGGTCTAGCCCGTCGACATCAAGCCCACGGCCCGCCACATCCGTCGCGATCAAGACCCGCACACTCTGGTTGCGGAAGCGCGCCAAGACTTGGTCTCGATTGAATTGATCCAGATCCCCGTCGAGACGATCGACACTTATCCCCGCGCTACCCAGCGCCTGCGTGAGCTCCAGAACCGTCGCCTTGAAGTTGCAGAACACCAGAGTCGAGTCGCTCGGGTAACTGTGCAGCAACCAGCAGAGTGTGTGATATTTCTGGCTCTCGTCAGCGACAACCTGCAGCTGCCGAATATCTAGCAATTCCGTATCCGGTTCCTCGATCGTCACGCGTGTGACATCTCGTTGAAACTCCTCGCTCATCGCTTCGATCATCGGCGGGAAGGTGGCCGAGAACAAAACCGTCTGACGTGAGCGAGGCAGCAGGCGCAAAATGCGTTTAACATCTTCGCCGAAGCCCATGTCGAGCATCCGATCCGCTTCGTCCAGCACAACCGTCGCGATCGAACGCGGATCGAGGTAACCCCTCTGCAGATGATCGAGGACTCGGCCGGGTGTACCGATAACCATATGAACGCCGCGTTCGAGTGACATCCGCTGTGGCTTAGACGGTTGCCCTCCCGCGATTTCGAGCACCGATAGGCCCGACAGTCCTCGCCCCAAGCGACGGAACTCGCGCGCGACCTGCCCGCTCAACTCACGCGTAGGACAAAGGACCAGCGCTTGAGGCGTACGGAGTTCAAGATCGATCCTCTGTAGCAAAGGCAGAGCGAAGGCAGCCGTCTTTCCACTGCCAGTCTTAGACTGGCCGATGAGGTCTCGGCCTTCGAGCAATACAGGAATGCTCGCCGTCTGAATGGGTGTTGGTTGGACGAATCCGAGCTCGGCAGTCACTGCCAGTAGCTCGGGAGAGAGCGCGAGTTGTTCAAAGTCAGAGTGCACGCGCGACACCCTATCGCACCTGAGCACTCAGGCAGCTAGGCAACAGGGATTCCGCCAGCATGCGGGCTGGAACATCAGAGAAAGCCCCACAAGGCGTCAGACCACGCCGCTCACAATCACCGAGAGGGAGGACTGCGGCCCCCATAAGACAGCGATCGTCGCATGAGCTCTGCATTCGCGCGCTGCCAACTCAGCCAGAGGTGGCGCAGCAACTCTGCCTGAGTTGGGTAAGCCGTCACCCAGTCCTCGAAAGCGAGACGGTGCTCACTCCCGCGCTGTTCGATGAAGTTTTCGAGAAGGTCATAAGCAGCATCAGGAATCGGTTCCATGGCAATGGGGTGGTAACTGCGAGCCTGATTGCATCCCCCGCACGCACTGCGGTGGATCAACGCTCAATGAGTTGACCGGCCCATCCATGCACACTCGCCACACAGGAGATAGAAAAGGCAGAGAGATCATCAGCAGATAGCCCGTCAGAAGCTGCGGTGAGGCTTCGCAGTGAGAGAGTGATTGGCCGCGGTCACATCCTTAGACGGGACCCGATCGAGCAGCGGACAAGAATCCGAAAAAGCCGCACGCCATCCTGAGCCGGCTGAGGCTCGCGGCTTCGTTAAGCAGCAAGCTTCTGGCGGCAACCGGGCCCCATCAGCTCTTGGGTGAGTCCGATTCGAAGCCACGGCTGCAGCCAAGCGCATGCCCGACGATAGCTGTACGAATCGGGAGTACGAATTGAGCGAGCAGGCCTCGTGAGCCGAGCCCGGCCTCCCCTCGATTGCGCCACGCTGTATGCCTCATGAACGCCTGGGCAGTGCTTGTGCGGCACGATTGACCCGCAGCTCAACGAGCCAGTGCCGCCCACCCTTTCGGAGCTTGCAGCTTGCCAGCTCCGACGAAGGTCGCGAGGTCCTGCAGCGTCTCGCGCAAGGCTCGCTCAAAGGCCTTTGTCTTCTTGAAGCCAGGCTCCAAATGAATCGACTTCAACTCGAGGCGACCCTCATCACGATGCAGTTTGGGATCAAGGCGCCCGATCAGGCGGCCCTCGTGCAGGATCGGTAGCACGTAGTAGCCGAACACACGCTTCGCGGCCGGCACGTAGATCTCGATGCGATAATGAAAGTCGAGCAGGTCCAAGGCGCGATCGCGTTGAAACAGGAAGGAGTCAAAGGGGCAGATGAGTGTCGTGCCGTGCACCTCTTCGAGATCATCAATGCTCTCGAGATCCTCGGGTCGCGCCAGGTACTCTTGATCTGAACACGCCACTTTCAACTTCACAACGCGACCCGACTTCAAGTTGCGCTCGATGACTTTCGTGCGCTCGGCCGCGTTCAGGCGCGGCGCAGTGATGTAGTTGACGAGGTGCTTCGCTGTCGCGATTCCATTGCCGGATAGGCCGCTCAACAGCCAACTATCGCGGTACTCGCTCAAGCTGGCGGGATGCATCTCCGGGTAAACGCGTTCGGCTAGGTCGTACGCGCGCCGGAAGTGATTGCGCGCACTAATCGCGACACGCCCTTGAAACCACAGCAACTCGAGCGCGCGCTTGTCCTCTTTCCGATCGCCCCAGGCATGGTCACTCGGTGCACGGCCCTGCGAATCGGGTTGACGCTCGAAGTCTATGCTCTCCAGCGGTCCCTCTTCGCGCAGGCGCTTCAGCACACGACGAATGGAGGCCTGTCCAGGCATGTACTGCGACCACCAAGGCCCCGTAGGCTTGAAGCGACGCATGTGGCGCAGGCTATGCGGCAAGCGGCTCGTAGGAAGCACGCTGGCTTCATGCCCCCAATGCTCGAAGGCGGCGCGCTCGCGGTAGATGAAGCGATCGACAAGGCCGCGATCATAGGCGCCGAAGCGACTCCACAGCGTCAAGTAGTGCGCCCGATCGAGCACGTTGACGGTGTCCAATTGGAGAGCGCCACATCGCTCGAGGTGATCGACGAAGGTCGCCTGCGTTAGTTGGCTCCCGCGACCACGGGCTAGCCCCTGTCGGTGGAACCAAAGCCGCCGAACCAATTCGAGTTCAACGGTCCTCACGCTCTTCGTCGATGCCATGGCGTGACGCTGCGATCAGGAGCTGGCCACTTCGTAGCGTTCGGACAACACGCGCGAGTGGTGAATCAAGTGCCCGGCCACGATCCAAGCGGCAGCGCGCACGCTGAGCTGATTGTTTTCAGATTTACCACTGCGCTCGAGAGCATCGGCATTCAAGCCGCGCAGGAAGAGCAGCGTCGACTGCCGAATCACCAACGCCTCTTGCACGAGGTGTTCAAGGGCGACATCGCCGGCGTTTGAGACCGCCGACCACTCGTCTTGTTCAAAGCCGGGAAGTGCTTTTTGGTCTCCACGCGCGAACCAGAGTGCACGTCCCATGAACACGCGCTCGGTGTCGTTCATGTGGCCGATGAGTTCACGAACGCTCCACTTGCCGGGCTCGTAGCGAAAGGTCTCGCGCTCGCCTGCGAAGCGAGTGCTCCACGATTCGATCTCAGCGACCTGCTCCTCCAACACGGCCAATACTTCTTCGCCAGGAACCTGGTCCACGTACAGGCCGAAGTAGGCGCCGTGCTCGGAAGCCTGCGGTTTCGAGATCGCGCTGAGAGTCTTCATCGGCGCATTGTACGCCGCGCGACTGCCCCGCGTCGGTCAGCGCTTCTTTCGAAACTCTTTAGGCGTGCCCTTCCAGCGCGTCAAACCCAAGCGCACATCAATATCCAACGGCCCGAGCGGGACCAATCCACCGATCTCGACCGGTACGCCAGTCTTCTCTTCCAGCCAGATGCTGATCGTGCCGTGAATGCCAAACAACCCTTCAAAGCGCGAGCTATTGCTGTCTTTGTCGGCCGGCTTCGGAATCAACTTCACCTCGCGACAACGGAAGGAGCCGCCCGGAACTTTGCGCGTGCGCGACAGACCTCGCTCCATCTTCACCTCCCAGACGCGATCTTTATCGATCAAGGAAAACTCGATCGAACTCTTGCCGAGCCGGATCATTTCGCGCGAGAGGTAGATCGCCTTCAGCATGTCGAGCGAGCCCTCCGGGATAGCGCGCGAGCGCGGCTCGCGCCAGACGCGATGCTCTCCACGCTTGCACTTCTTGCAGTGCGCGTCGTCCGAGAACCATCCGCCCTCGACGAAGTGTTCTTCTCGGTCACAACCCTTGCAGTGTCCGTTGGCGCGATACCACGACGTAGGCTTGCCATCCAAGACGCCGTACTTCAGCTCGCGCTGGCGGTTCTCGGAACCCGTCTGATGATCCGTATAGATGGTCGAGGGCCAGGCCTGCGGCATCGTGCTCATCTTGATCTCATGATCGAGCGAGTAGCCGAAGTAGTGTCCCCAGGCCTTGCTCTGGATCCACCCGCTCTCCTTCTTGCCTTCAACCGGTCGACCAGGCATCGGTAAGCCGCCACCGATGTTCTTGACCCCAGCAGAGAGCCGGAAGTCACCGACTTTGGTCTCGCCCATAACCGCGATGTCGAGCAATACATCGAACTCGAGAGTCTCATCACGCGGAATCAGCAGCTCCAATTTGCCTTCACCGCGATCGACGCGCATAGGCTCGCCGATCTCGATGGCCGGATCCGAAGAATTCTCGGTCAGCGGCTGCGCCTCACCACCCAGCGCAAAAATGCCGGTCAATCCGAAGAAACACAGGGCTCTTCGAGTCAGGTGAGTGAGGTCGGTGGATTGTCGGTTCATGGCTTGGCTCCCCGTTCTGAGTGGACTGGGTCTAGTCAATAGGGGCATGCGCCTCCGGAACTCACGCATTAGGTCCCGGCGGCACAGTATTCTTACGCCAAGCTTGAATCGTGTCCTCCGCCTCTTGAATCGCGACACGTGCAGGCGGGCGGTCCTCGGAGGCGGCGTGATCCAGCACGCGAGCCACGACCGAACCGATTCTTTGACCAATCGCATCGACGGGCTCGCGCCGGCCCTCGAGGTGGAAAATAGTTCCACGGATCAGCGCGCCCGAGTTCAGCACGAAATCTGGCACATACATAATGCCGCGGTCGTGCAGCAGGTCACCGTGCAGCGGCTTGGCAAGAACGTTGTTGGCTCCACCAGCAACGGCGCGACAGCGCAGGCGCTCGATGCTCAAGTCGTGCAAGATGCCGCCCAAGGCGCAGGGTACAAACACATCGCAGGGCACATCCAACTCGGTTGCCGGCTCGAGCATCTCGATGTCGTAGTCCTTGGCATAGAGGTCCGCGCGTTCTTCGTCGACATCTGTCGCGAGCACCTTGGCACCGAGGCCGCTCAGGCGCGCCGCCAAGCGTCCCCCCACCTCGCCCAAACCTTGCACGACGAAACGCCGCGCGGCCCAATCGACCTCGCCGTCCAACTGCATCAAGGCCGCCTCGATTCCACGAAACACTCCATCAGCCGTGCTCGCACCAAGCTCGCCCGGACCAGCGGGTCCCGGGTTCGTGACAAATCGCGTCTTCTCGGCGACGCATGCCAGCTCATCGGGTCCCGTTCCAACATCTGGTCCGGTGTAGAAACGTCCACCCAAGCGATCGACGACCTCGCCGACATAGCGGTACGCACCGGCACGGTCGATCCAGTCGGCGTCCAGCAAGACCATCTTGGCCCCACCCGCTCGCAGATCCATCAACGCGCACTTGTGCGTCATGGCGCGCGACAAGCGCAGGCAATCGATCAAGGCATCGCGCTCATCGCGATAGGTCCAGCGACGAATGCCACCGAAGGCGGGCCCGCGACAGGTGTCGTGGATGGCGAGAAAAGCGCGCAGACCGGAGCGACGGTCGTTGAGCGCGATGACCTCTTCGAAGCCCTCACGGGCCATGGCGTCGAGCAAATGGATGGGCATAGGAGGTAATGGCGAGGCGCGCGCGTCCTCCAACTCGAGTGCCGGGACGGAGCCCATTGCGGCCGAGCGAGCCAAAATGGGACGTGTGCCTGGCTGGACCCTAGCAGTCCGCATGGGGGCCTTGCTAGTCGCGATGCACCACATGCGATCCGGCACTCGATTTCTTCCTCCTCGGGAAGACTTGCAAGCGAGGATCGTCCATCCTCTGCCATGCTTCAATCTCGATTCACGTGTGCCCACTGGCTGTCCCTCTCCCTGGTGATGCTCTCCGCTTGTGCGAGCAGCGCAAGCGATCGCAAGAGCCTGACGGACGGCACGCCCTACGACGCCCGCGCCAACGCGAGGGCTGCCGAGCCTATCGGCGTCACGTTGAGCCAGATCAATATCGCGATCGAAGAGTGGAACGGAGTGATTCTGGGGGCCCGGACACCCGAAGAGCAGCGCAAGGCGAGCCTGCTCGAACAGACGATTCGGCGCGATGTCCGCGAGCGCTTCGAAGACATCCTGGACCAACTCAATACCGGGCCGCTGGTGAATCGCGGCATCGCAGGCGCCGCACTTGGCTTCTCGGGAGAAGACCGGGCGCTGCCTTCGCTGCTAGCCGCGCTCGAGGATCCCAGTCATGCGGTGCAACGCAATGCACTGCTAGGCATCGGACAGCTCGCCCGGCCAGATACGCCCTTGGGCGGAATCCTGGCCCACATGCGCGATTCGATCGACATTCGCATTCGGATCAACGCAATCCGCGCCCTTCGACTCGTGCTCGAAGCGGGTGCTCCGCGCGATGAGTTCCGGGAGACGGTCATCGCCGACGTGCGGCGTGCGCTGACCGATCCGATTCCCGAAGTGCGCATGTACTCCGTCTTGATCCTGGCTCGTCTCGCCGATGTCGAATCGATCGAGAGTCTGAAGATCCTGGTCTACGATGAGGAAATGATCGTCGCCTCGGCCGCAGGACGCGCGCTGGCCTTCCTCGGAGACAAGGATCCGCACCAGAAGGGATCCTGCGCGCGAGCTTTGGCGGGGGCACTCGACAAGGTGGACGACAACGTTCGCTCTCGGCTCATCGTATACTTGCAACAACTGAGCAGGCAAAACTGGGGCCGCGAGTCGGAGCCGTGGATCGAATGGGCGGCTCGCCTCCCCTAACAGTCCGCTCACCAAGAACTGATGCTGCAACTCTCCGCTGGCTTCTTGATGACTCTCGCTCCCTGCTTGCTGCAGGAGAAGTCATCGCCACAGTTGCGCTCCACGCAACTCGCGCTCACTAACGAGAGTAAGCTGGGCATCCCTGATGCTTGCGTTGGGCAGACCGGCACCGAATCGGCGGATTCAATGCAGCAGCAAGGCAGTAAGCCGGACACTGCACAAGCTCGCCCTGTCGTCGTCATTGAAGGCAAGCCGTCCCAAGACGCGCAAAAGATCGCCGGTATGCGCGGTCTGGACATCGAGACACGCGTGCAATTCTCGCAGGCGGGCTTTGCCCCCCATCGGCGCACCTTGTCACTCGGATTTCCCGATCGCGGCCGCTGGCTGTTGACGCCAGAAGGCGATCGCGTCCAGCCGCGCACCATCTCTTATCGCTTCGGCGAACAAGCATTCGACAAGGCGTGGGATAGAGATCATTCCGACGCTCTCACTGGCAAGCAACGCGAGCGAAGCGTACTCCATCTTGAATTGATGCGCGCGACTCTGATCTGGCCGGATGGGCTCGAATGGAAGAAGCTCGACGAAGAGCGCATGCGAGCCGATTCGGCTTTGGGCGGACACATCGAGGCGTATGTGGACAAGAACGGCACGCCGCACACGCTGCGCATCTTCGATGGCCAAGGCTTCGCGCGTGAAAGCTTGCAACAACTGCAGTGGAGAGTCGGTCCCAAGCAACGCAGCTGGCCCAAGAGCTGGAAGTTTTATTCGGATGGCAAGTTCGTGTGGGACGAAGAAGTGCTGGAGGTCGATCCGGCCGCGCATTACCTGAGCAACTTCTTCAAGCCGGCCGATAGGCGCCTCGGGTCGGATCGCAAAGCCTTCGTCGAGAGAGATGTACAGCGCATCATGCTGCCGGAAGCCAAGATCATTCGAGTGCCGTTCGAGAAGGCGCTGGAGTGGAACGAGGCTGTAATCGTGTTGGATTCACGAGCAGCGCAACTGAAGGCGCGCGGTCTCGAAGTGGATTCGGCGCGCGCCTTGCCGTTGACTGAGGACGGATTGGCGCAATCGGGCTGGTTGATCATCAAGTCAGGCGGAGAAACACTTGGAGCCGAGGTCGTGACGCGCCCCCCTGCCACCGGCTTCGCGCTTCCTTTACGCAGCCCCGCATTCAGCTCGACTGGCCTGGCTCGCTTGCGCGGAGCTGCGCTCGAGTCAGGTTCGAAGCCCGCGGACGCCTACCTGAGCTGGCACCGAATCGACGATGCGCCCGTTTGGCGAATTGTCCTGCCGGTCCGAACTCGAAATCAATGAGGGGCGGCGCCTGAATCCTGGCTGTCTCAGAAATAGGGCAGCGGGCGGGAGCCACTATTTTGGACGGCAAAAAAGGGCTCACGGGAGGCGTGTGGCGCTGCCTGGAGGTGCTCACAGGGCTGGCACGCTAGTTGCCTAATTCCCCTTAGCATCGCTCGGGTCTGGGCCGGTATCTTGGAATAGGCGCGAGTAGCCCAATGGTCCACGAGTCCCTCTGCCCAAATTGCGAGCACGTGATCGCCGCCCGCCGCCGGTGCCGCGGTTTGCCCCTTACAGGATCCGACTATGAAAACGCCCAACTATCTCGTTCTCCTGGCAGCCACCGTGGCCTTGCTGATTGGCAGCGGCGCGGATGCCCTCGCGCAGCGAGGGAAGTCAAAGCAGACGACGCGGCCCAGCACTTCCTCGCGGCAGACGACCTCGCGTCCGTCGGCGACTCCGTCACGCTCATCCTCTACTTCGCGTCCGAAGACGACATCGCGTCCGGCGACGACATCGCGCCCGGCGACGACATCGCGTCCGGCGACGACATCGCGCCCGACGACGACATCGCGGCCCTCGACGACATCGAGTTCATCGCGCAGCAGCTCTCGGCCCAGCTCGAGTTCGCGCGGCTATACCTCACCGACAACATCGAGTCGCGGCAGCAGCTATGGCTCCAGCTCGACGCGCTCGAGCGGATCGTCATTCACCTCTCGCGCTGACACCGGTTCGCGCGGAACAACGACGCGATCATCCCCCTCTTCAACTCGCTCCGCTCCCAGCACGAGTCGGCCGAGTGATACCCGCGGAACACGCTCAGACGTACTAGATCTCGGATCCAGTAACGGCAGCTCGAAACCTTCGGACGAGTACTGGAGCCGTCGGCCCCAGCCGGTCTTCCCGCGCGAGTACGCTGGATCCAAGTCGAAGGACAACTCGGTTATCGGCAGCCGCTCTCTCGGTGGCGCAACTATTCGTTCGAGCGGTTCGACCTCCACGCGTGACAGCGCTCCGCGCTTCCGCAGTGGCAGCATCACGCACGATGACATCCTGGCTCGTTACAGAGGCAAGACGCGCGGCAACCCCGTCTCGAGTCGCCCCGAAAAACGTGGCAAGCCGACGCTCTCGAGCGCTCGCATCCGCGGCAAGGTGAAGCCGAAGCAGGACCAGATCACCACGATCAAGCCTGGCGCGGCGGACAAAAGCGACCGCGACGAGAAGGACGATGACGATGCCGCGACGCCCGCGGAGCTACGCAAGCGTTGGCTGAACTCGAGGCAAGGCCAAAGAGCGATCGATCGTTTGGCCACACACAACAAGCGCAAGGCAAGCGATTCGAAAGCGGAGGAGCGCGCCGATGCAGCCGGCCGCGCGATCGCTGACGTGACGGCGAAGACGGCGGGCATCGTTGCCTCGATCGCGACCTTCGGTGCCGTTGATTCGTCGCTGCTTGAGGGATCCAGTGACTCGAACTACTCGGCGCACACCTACGACGACTACGACTATTACGACAACGAGTACCACCACGACAACCCGTACTGGTGGGTCTGCAACTGGTCGAACTCGTTCGGCTGGTCGCAACCCTGTAACAACTGGGGCTTCTACGGCGGTTGGCCTTACTGCTGGTCCTACGGCTTCAACTGGTATTGGAACCGTTGTGCTTGGTCGTACCCCTACTACGGTTGGCGTTCGTCGCGCTATGGCATTCGCTACCCGTTGGCGCATAGCTATGCGACCGTGATCTACACCACGTCGCTGCAAGAAGAAGAGCCGATCCAGGAAGAGTCTTATGACGAGCCGGTGGACGACAGCCGAGTCATGGAAGGCGAAGGAGCCGCCGCTACCGACTCGCACCTTGGCCAGCGCCTGAACCGCGCCGCGGACTACTACTTGGTCCTGGGCGACCGAGCCTTCCTTGAAGGCCGCTACGGTGCGACCGTGCACTACTACGCCAAGGCAATCGAGTTCTCGCCCGATCAGGGGATGCTCTACCTGCTGCTTTCGGACGCACTCTTTGCGACCGGCGACTATGCGTACTGCGCATCGGTGCTACGCAAGGCGCTGCAGTTGGAGCCAGGCCTGGCGACGAACGTGATCGACAAGCACGAGCTGTACACGAACCCGACCGACTTCGACGAACAACTCGTTCGCTTGGAGACGTACGTCACGGATCACCCCCTGGACGAGGACGCGCGACTCGTGTTGGCAGTGAACTACCTCTTCAGCGGTAACCCGCAGCTGGCGGTCAACTTCTTGGAGAGTGCCACGAGCCACATGACCCGCGCTGACGCCGTCGGTGCGTTGCTTCTGCGCACCGCCAAAGAAGTCGTCCAAGAATAGTCTGAGCCGAGCGGAGCGCCGTAGCGCTCCAATCCAAACGACGCGCCGCGGATGTTGCATGCTCAACACTCGCGGCGCGCCTCGTTAAAGACTTAGGCGATGAGTGTCGGGAACCAACGCCCTTGAACGGTCCTCTGGCTCATGCAGCATCCATTGCGAGCAGCGTGAACCGATCCAACTTGGCTAATGCCTGGTTATTCAGCCCTGGCGGCCAGAGTTCTGTCAACGAGAGCGTCGAGGCCTGTCTGAGATAGACCCCGAAGTAATGATGCCCCCTCGGACCAAGCGCCACGAACGGCTGGCATCGCCTGCCTATCGTGGCGTCTTGTCTCGAGGTTCATCGTTACTTCGGGCTAGTCCTCACCGAGAAGCGTAACTCCGTGAAGCATCGATCTGAAACAACTGGCAGTCACACGCGCGGAACACTCTAGGAGTGGAGAGGAACGACTCCCCCGTACCGAACGCCAGTAAGGTGCGCCATGTTGTGCTTCCAGGTGACGAGATCATCCGCATTGAACTCACTTAGATGATCGTGCCCACAGGCACGACCGAGGACCTTCATGAGCTCGACGGCACCCGTTAGGTAGTTGCCGAGCCTGCGCGCACTCTGCTGCACGTCGAGCCTTTCGCGTAGGTGTGCCTTCTGCGTTGCGATACCGACGGGACAGTTGTTCGTGTGACAAGCGCGCATACCGAGGCATCCAATCGCCTGGAGGGCTGAGTTGGCGAGAGCAATTGCATCCGCGCCAAGCGCCATCGCCTTGACGAAGTCCTCGGGCGTTCGCAGGCCACCGGTCGCTATAAGCGTCACATCACTCGCACCCGAAGCGTCCAAGTGACGCCGTGCACGCGCCAAGGCCGGAATCGTAGGTACCGAGATGTTGTTCCTAAACAAGAGCGGAGCTGCCCCCGTCCCGCCCCCACGGCCATCTAAAATCACGTAGTCAGCCTCACCCTCGAGAGCAGCGTCGAGATCCTTCTCAACGTTTTGAGCAGAGAGCTTGTACCCGATCGGAATGCCGCCGGTCTTCTCGCGCACTGCCGCCGCTAACTCGCGGAAGTCGTCGATGCCCTTGAACTCAGGAAAGCGCGAAGGCGACACCGCGGGAGTTCCTGGCTTCAGCCCACGCACTTCCGCGATCTTGCCCTTCACCTTGTCGCCTGGCAGGTGACCTCCTGTTCCTGTCTTCGCACCCTGGCCGCATTTGAAGTGGAACGCCTGGGCACTGCCGCACATCTGCTCGAGATCGAAGCCGAAGCGCGCCGACGCCAACTCGTAGAAGTAACGACTGTTCGCTGCTTGCTCCTCAGGCAACATCCCCCCTTCGCCGGAGCAAATGCCGGTTCCCGCCAATTCGGCGCCCATCGAGAGCGCGACCTTGGCTTCTTCCGAAAGTGCGCCAAAGCTCATGTCGGAAACGAACAAAGGTATGTCGAGGTGCAGCGGTTTCTTTGCCCGCGGTCCGATGACAACGCCCGTCCCGATCGGCTCTTCATCGAGCTTCGGCAAACGATGGAGCTGAGCCGTGACCACTTGTAGATCGCTCCACTGCGGCAATTGATCATGCGGCACTCCCATGGCATCGACGGGGCCATGGTGGCCTACACCTTCAATCCCCTCACGTGCCAAGGCTTGGATCTGGCGGTTATGAGGTTCTTCCGGCGCACCGTTCGGGTCCGCGTATAAGCCGAGGTAGGTGTCACGCTGATAGGGTTGCGGATGCACCTTTGCCCAGCTGGCGATCGCATCCGCATCCACGAAGACCTCACCTGCTTCGCACCAGGACTCGAACTTCTCAAGCGCCTCCTTGTTGTCGTACTCCGATACTCCAGTGTCGAGACGGTAGTCCCAGTTGTGGACGCCACAGACGAGGTTGTTGTCCTTCACATGGCCATCCGACATCAGCGCTCCCCGGTGAAGGCAGCGCCCGTAGAGCACCGACACCTGTTCATCGAAACGAACGACAACCAGGTCGACCCCTTCGACGAGGGCGTAGATCGGAGTGCGGTCTTCGAGTTCAGCGAGGCGGGCGACGGCAATTTTACGCATGGGATGCTCTTGGGGGAAGTTCTTGGAGATGTGGTTGCCGGACCTAGAGACCTGTCAAAAATGAGCGGTTCGCACGGAGCCGGTCATCGAATGCAGATCAAGAGGATCGCCTACGCGCACTGACCGTCGATGCTCTGGTTCAAGCCTACGCTCCGGGATCCGAGTTTGGTGTGTTCTACATTCAGCACCCCGATCAGCCCAGCGGCCAGATCTTCTCGATAACCGAGAAGAAGATGGCCGAAGTCATCGGCGATGGTGAGCGCGACCTCGAGAATTTGATACTCGACGACCCGCGAGCCATCGCAATGGCAACGACATACTTCGATGCGAATGCCGAACGGCTCGATCACATCCCCGCAGCGCGTGAGCCCGTTTAGCTCGTCGATCTTGGCACGCACTGCCGCGGCGCCGTCTTCCTCGACGGAGCCGAGCTGGAAACTCCTGCGATGCTGGCGGCCTTCGACGACCTTTCGAGTCGGCTCGATAGTTTCTATTTCGGTCGCTACGACGTACGGGTAGCCGACATGGCTGCATTCCAACGCGGCGAGGCATTCCAAATCCTTGAAGTCAACGGCGTGACCTCGGAAGCAGCCCACGTCTACGATCCACGCCACGGCCTGCTGTACGCCTACCGTACGTTCTTCCGCCAATGGCGGACCGCCTTCGAGATTGCCGACAAGAACATCGCAAGCGGCGCCGAGGCATCGACAGTGCGCGATCTATGGCGCGCTTGGCATGACTATCGCGTACTGCAAAAGCGGCATTGAGCCCCCCTGCCTCATCGTTGAAGCAACCGTCAGTCATGCTTCGCGCACTGTGCACTTCGGAATGACGGAGACCAGAGGACTGCACGCGCAGCGCTGCCGGGCGCTGGCCAGCGAGCAGCACGTTCAGCCGCTCGTTATAGATCGTCAGGTCGAAAGATTCAGGCATTGGGACTCCACAGTCAGGCGCTCCCGCAGTGTTCTCAGTACTCGCGTGGGCCAGCATCGCCGCCGAAGAACTCGATCACAGGCTCCCGCCCAAGCGCATCCACGAATGCACGCGTCAAGTCTTCACGGGCCAGCTCCTTGCGATTGGGATCCGCGAGTATCACGACGCAGCCCCCGAATCCGGCTCCGGTCAGGCGGCCTCCGAAGATGGCCGAAGAGGATCCTGCCGCTTCCACCAGCACATCGAGTTCGTGGCAAGAGACCTCGTACAGCTCGCGCAACGAAGCATGCGTGCGCAGCATGTTGTCGCCCAGTGCAGCCAAGTCGCCGCGCTCCAGCGCGGCCCGCGCCTCGTACGCACGGGCGTTCTCATGCACGACATGCAAGGCACGCCGGCGTAAAGCCTCGTCCAGAGAGCCCGCATGTTCCTCGAGCACTGCGGGCGAGATCTGCGCCAGGCACGAAGCCTGTGGATCAAAGGCCTTCAATCCTTCATACGCCGCAGCGCACTCGGCCACGCGCTTGTTGAACTCACCCTGGGCTAGCTCACGACGCACACCCGTGTCTGCCACGCCGATCGCGACTCGCTCGAAGTCGAGCGGAACATGCTCGTAGACGCCGCTCTTGCACTCGAGCCAGAGCACATGATTCGGCTTCGCCAGGCCCACCGCATAGGGATCCATGATCCCACACTGCACGCCGACGTAGCCGCGTTCCGCATCAAGCGCGGCACCGATGCGCGCGATCGGGTCCAAGCCCAGGTCGAAGAACTCGTTCAGCGCGAACGCGAAGCCGACGCAGATCGAAGCCGAAGACGACAAGCCCGCGCCAATGGGCAAGTCCCCACCAAACATCACATCGATACCACCGATTCGGTCGGCTCCCAATGCGAAGCGCATCGTGCGCACGACTCCGATCGGATAGTCGTACCAACCGCCCTGCGGACTATCGGGTAGCTCGTCCAGGCCAATGTCGAAGTTGGTGTCGTCCAACGTCGAAGCCAGCCGCAGTCGACTCGGGCGGCCCTCGCGTAGCGAAATGAAAGTCCCCCGATCGATGGCGGTCGGCATGACCGGGCCACCATTGTAGTCGAGGTGAGCGCCGAACAGATTGACCCGACCCGGCGAAAAGAAACTGCGCCACGGTCCACCCGGGCCAAAGCGTCGCTCGAGCTCGGTGGCATGCCGTTCGAGGGCAAACTGCAACTCCGACGATCGGCTCATCGACAGGCGAAACGTGAGGGTAGGCACACGACTCGAAGCGAGATGCGCGGCCGAGAGATCATGAGCGGCATCCTTACAGCATAGGAATCAGGAGCCAGCTTTCCCGCCCTTCCTGCAGAAGCCTCGCGTTCGAATAGGCTGATGCCTGCGAGAGAGCTCCCTGCCGCCCGCTGAAAGAGGCTAACTGGGGGACCACCATCTCGGTATCGGCCGGCGTGGGACCAATCGGGCGAGCCGACGTGAGCTCTCGGTGGATACGGGCAGCGGCGCCGGCCGATTCGGGGGCCCGATACATGGATCGAAGTCTCTTGGGCGGCTGCTCAAGATCGGAAATCCGGCTGGAATCGAGCGTCCCAAGAGAGTCGGAGAGCGAGCGGAACATCGCTTCGTGGTCGGGGTTTCAGCACCTTGAGAGTCCGCTTTTGACAATGGCGAACACCGCTCCACCCCCGTCGGCGCAGCGCCGTTCGCAAGCGGCCGCCGAGCGATGCTCGCAGCGCCCCCACAATCTGGCTATCTTTCGGACACATGCAGTCGCATAGCATCCAAGCATCCAATTCACGTCAGCACGCTTCGCGCAGGCGCCCGGGCGGCCTGGCCAGGCTGTGCATCGGCCTCATGCTCACAATCGGGCTCCACGGCTGCGCGTCGGTTCACTACGACAGGCATACCGAGACATCGGGCACCTTTGTGACAACGGGCACCGCCTTCACGATCTTGACGATCGACTTGCCGCAGCGTGCGATCGACATTGCACGAGAAAACGCATCGGACGCGGGCTTGCCGAATATGGTGATCGAGAACGTGACCATCTTCCCCCACTTGGGTCCCTTTGATTGGATCCTCGACCTAGTCAGCATCCGCTACGCGCGCATCTCAGGTCACTGGGGATTCGAGGAGTAGCAAGCCAGAAGAGGTCGAGCGGCGCACTGGTGCTTCACTGATTGCGCGTCTACCCGCTACCCGAGGGCAGCAACGGCTCAACGTGAGCTACGCGACCGCCCGGCGTCGCTACTTCTCTCGCACCAGAATCACGAAGCCGGCGCTTGTTCGCTGCGGTGGTTGCTGCTGGCCGACCGGTATCGTGTATAGGCGTTCCATAAAGACTGGCAGGTCCGGGTTCTCGCGATGGATCCAACCGAGGTCCCCGGATCGTTCCCGGCCACCCGGATCATCATTGAACTCGGCCGCCAGCCTGAGAAAATCCTCGCCTCCGCGCAGCCGAGAAAAGAGCGATTCGGATAGCTCTTTCGCCTCGAGGATCGTTCGCTGGTTCAACGGATCAGCACCGACGGCTGTGTCATAAGCGATCAGGATGCCGCGCGCGCGAATCCACTTCAACTCGGCGAGGCTCGGGTCCAGTTGCGAGATAGGAACCCTTTTTAAAAGATGCAGACCCAGCGGTGACTCGAGTGGCCCGCGTACCTCACCAATCTTCATCTCGAAGGCAGCCTTCTTCAGCAAGCGATCCTTGGCGCCACGCTCAAAGATCGCGAACTGCCCGGCGCGTGCGCCCGAATCGGCGTCATCGGAATGTTCACTCGCCAGCTCACCGAAGTCGTGGCCACCATCGATCAACTCGCGCAGCTCGATGCAGCGGGCGCTAGCTTCCTCACCTAGGCCCTCGATAAAGATCTGCAGCACGGCCGCGCGTGTCTCGACACGACGCAAGATGTGGACTCCCGAACGAGTCGAGATCGGGGCGCTGATGTCGCTTAGCTCGGCCGAGAACAAGAACTCATCGAAAGCCTCGGGCAGCATGCCGGTGGCGAATGTGCCCAACACCGCGCCGCGCGTCCCGCTGCGTGTCATGGAGTGATGGTAGGCCGTCTCGACAAAATCCGCGCCCGCCAGCAACTGGGCATGCAGCTCGGCCGCCTTGGCCTGCGCGACCTTCTTCGTCATCTTCACCGTCGCCGGTGCCCCAGGGACACCGGCGTGAGCGATCAAGATGTGCTGCGCGGATCGCAGCTCCGGACGCACGTCCATATAAAGCGGACGAGTGAAGAGCGAAGCTTGGGCGAGGAGAAGAATCGACAGCATGAACGTAAGTATAGCTGCGTGTCGAAGCGGTCTACCAGACGAGCCGAAGTCAGAATCCAGTATGACAGATCGGAGGCTCTGGAGTCAGGAAGGCGCGCTCGACGTGCGCTCGTGTTTCATCGACATCCAGATGGGCGCGCCCGTAGTCCAGCAGACGTCCAAGGCCAAGAACACCTAAAACTAGTGAACTGAAGTCGCCGACTCCAATTCTCAATTCGGCCTCGGGCGAGCCCTTGTCTTTGACCACCCGAGCCCGCCCGGCCTCGATTCGCAACCGAAAGGGCCTACTCGTCCTCTCCCAGAAGTCGTCTGTCAGCGCGACACGCAAGTCCAAGTCGACCCCACCGAAGCTGTGCGCTTGAAGCTGCTCGAACATGCGCTCCGGATCGAGCAAGCGATACATCACACCCAGAGCGCGCTCGTTGACCTGGTGGCTGATGTGAAAGAAGTTCTCACTCCCGTCGACCGGATCCTCAAACAGATGGTGCAGGTGGCGATCCTGGGTCATCAGGCTTATACGGTCGACTTGATCGCCTTGCTTACGCAAGAAGGCCAGCAGGCCGTGCAGGCCACGCGTCGTCGTGTAGATCCATCGGAAGATATCCAACTTCGGGCGCAGCGGGTTTTCGGTCCCCAACTCACTGAAACCGAAGACCATGTAAGCCTCAAGCTTCCCCTCGATCTCGACACCGACAAAACGAGCCGAAGAATCGGGTTTCTTAATGGCCGTGACAACGCGCCCATCCATCCCGAACATGCCGTGAGTTTCACGTTGGACACGCTCGTAACATTCACAGATCAATGCTAAATCGTCTGGCCCGAGGAAGCGTACCGCAGGCGCGTTGCGTAGCTCGGGCAGGCTGTCCGGAAGCAAGTGATAGCGATGAAGCGGCGTGCCCGTCCCATAACCCATCTTCGCGTAGAAGCTGGCGCGGAATGGATAGAGCGAAGTCATCGCACAACCCGCTGTGTGACTGTGCGCGTGGAACCACTCGACCAGATCGCGCGCGACTTTGTTCTTCTTGTCGCACAGGCCAACCGCGACGCCGCCGAGCCCCTTGACGGGAATCTGAATGCCAAAGACATTCATCACGAAGTCATGCACGCGCAGCGTGCCAACCATCTGCTCATCGTCGTAGACGCCGTAGACCGTATTGTCTTCGACCTCTAGTTGCTCGAGCAGAGCCTCGCGATGCGGCTCGACCGCGGGGAATGGAACGCCCGCGAAGGCATCGCGCAAGATGCGCTGCACGATGTCGATCTCGGAGGCCTCGATCGGTCGAACCTGTCTCATGTAGATCGTGGACTGGAGTCAGTCCCCACTCGCGTCAATCGGTTGCGACAGAGTTGCGCCAGACGAGTCCACAGCGGGCCTCGTCTGGCGTGCAGCCACATCACTCGGTCAGGACAACCGGCTTGTAGCCGCCCTTCGAGCGGAAGTAGAGCGCGATCAGGCCAAAGGCAATGATCAAGACTCCTGGAAAGCGCACCGCATACTTCAGGACATCGCGCCCGGCCTGAGTGTCGGCGGTTGCGAAGGCCTCGGTCGCGCTCGCCTTCGCTGCTTCGTCGGACAGGCCGGCGATGTATGCGTCCTTCTTCACGGGATCGATCATCTCGTGACTAATGCCGAGGAAAGTACTCGTCTCGGAAGACGCGGCCGCCAACTCTGGAGCCGACTCTGTCACCGCGCCATGGATCGAAGTGTCGAAGCCGACGCCCAGCAACTGACCACCGATGATTCCGACCGAGAGAAGCCCGATGGCCGAGACCGTATTAAGGGTCAGCGCGCCACCTTGCGGATATCGCTCGGCCGTGAAGCCGAGCACACAGGGCCAGTAAAAAGTCTGACCCAGCGCGTAGATCGTGAAGGCCAAAAAGATGGCGACGCCCGTGGCTCCAGAGAGCCAGTACAGGCCGGCTGCCGAGAACACTCCACTTAGACATAGCAGTGTCGGAGGACTGACGAGACTCAGTATTCCGCCGGCGAAGACGCGGAAGATCAGCATGATCGAGGCAGAGAACACGATAGCCAACGCGGCATCGAGTCCCATGCCGTCAAGAACGGGTCGCATGAGCTTGCCGATCCATTGATCCGTTCCGAGTTCCGCCGTCGCGACCGGAATCATCAGCAGGCACATCAGGAAGAACAGCGGCTTGCCGAGTCCCTTGACCATGAAGCCGAAGACGGCTCCAACGGCGACGCCTGCGATGAGGCTCACGTTGAACCAGCCCTCAGGCTTGTCCCAGCTGGTGAGTGCATCGATCTGGTTGCCGATCTCGTAAATCATCATGAATGATGCGAGAGCCGCAGTCAGGAAGCCCACTTGGCGCAGCATCTCGGAATACGGGATGCCGGCCTGAACGCGCTCGTCGACCGGGAAGCGGCAGGTCCTGTACATGAAGGCGTACACGCTCGCCGGGATCAGGATCCAGAGTGCGTGGATCCTCCAACCGTCAACCATTCCGCCTGTACAGATGATCGCGAGAGTCCCGAAGACCAAGCCGAAGGGCCAGGCTGCGTGGAGAATCGTGAGCCACTTTGTCTTCTCTTTGGGATACACCGCGGCGCAAATCGGATTGATAACGGCCTCAACAATGCCGTGACCCAATCCAGCGCAAAGCGCGAAGAGATAGAGCGCGCCGTAGCTATCGGCCATGTAGGTGCCGACGCCCGATATCGCTTGCAGCGCAAAGGCGATATACATCGGCACCTTGTAGCCGGTGCGGTCGACGAAAAGGCTAAAGCCGATCATCGTGATCGCGATGGGCCAAAGAGATGCCCCAAAGATCTGCCCAACCTCGTGATTCGAGAGCGTCAGCTCTTCGCCATAGACCCCGCCCATGGCTACACGGAAGGCGAATCCAAAGCCCGCCGCGGCGAGGGAGAAAAAGCTGGCCCAGAAGAGTGTCTTCTTCTCGGCAACGGACAGGTCGGTCCCCTTAATCATCTGCGACATCGTGGCTCCTCTGGTTGGCGGATCGCGCTTCCGGAGAGAGTAGTGGGCCGAGCTGCGCTCCGGTATCGAGAGCGCCCCTTTCTATGATCCGGCAGGTCGGTTCCAGTCCCAGCATCCCAAGCTGCAAGACCAGACACGCATTTCGGGCAGCCATGAAGCTTCATCTCGAACTCCCCGGCTATTCACTTGCCCGTATTATTCATGAGGCTT